>CAZWEM010000119.1:0-2526 GCA_964632315.1 uncultured archaeon | reverse complement strand
AAGCGCTGGGTCCGCCAGGTGCACATAACTTAACCATAGAGAAATATTTATTATTTTTATTTAAATCGCGCATATATAGCAGTGAGCCGCGAAAAGGAAACAAAAGGTTTATCTGTTTCCAAAACTAACAGGATGCTTTTTTAGGTTACAAAATTACTAATATTTTCAAATAGTAAAGCAACAAAAGGAAACATAATTATATATTTTGTTTACTCTTTACATGAGGCAATTATTCGACCCTTGCCCCTGGGGATTTGACAGGTTGGGCACCTAACCGATATAAGATACAAATAAATTTTTCCAGAAGCAAAATTTTCTCCAACAAGGAGGGTCTGAAAATTGGCGAAAAAAGGGGCGTCAAAGAAGGCGGCCGAACCAATTGATCCACTAGTCAAGCTTGAGCAGATCAAGAGGCTGGGAATTATTGCGATGTTCTCCGATGATTATTTGATGGAGAGATTAGCCCTGAAAGGAGGCAATGCCATAGATTTGGTTCATAGAGCTCCATGTCGGGGTTCAGTTGACCTTGACTTCTCCTTGGAGAGTGAATTTGAAGAAGATCTCGATGTTGTTAAAGAGAGAATCGAAAAAGCTTTACAAATCACCTTTAGAGCTGAAGGTTATGAGGTGTTTGACATAACTTTTACCATAAAGCCGCCAGAACACATACTTAGTCAAGATCTGGCGGCCTTTTGGGGCGGCTACGGAGTCGAGTTTAAGATAATAGAATCAGAAAAGTATGAGCAATTTTCTGGTAGTCTAAGAGACTTACGAGTACGTGCAGTTGAAGTAAATCTGCCTTCTAGTACGAAAAAGGCTTTTAAAATCGATATTAGCAAATATGAATATTGCGCTCCCAAACAGAGCTTTGAGCTGGATGATTACACTATTTATGTTTACACGCCAGAGATGATCGTCATTGAAAAGATTCGGGCTATTTGTCAACAGATGCCGGAATATGCTGAGATGGTCAAGTCGCCATCGCGTTCGGCGAGAGCCCGAGATTTTTTTGACATCTATATGATAGCAGAGCATTTCAAGATAGACCTAACAACCGCCCAAAATATTGAATTAATAAAAAATATCTTTAATGCTAAAAGGGTCCCAATAGCTTTGATTGGAAAAATAGCGGAGTACAGAGAATATCACCGTCCGGATTTCACAGCTGTGCAGGCTACAGTTAGGGCCGGTACAGATTTAAAGGATTTCGATTTTTACTTCGACTATGTTTTAGAAATATGCCGACCGCTAAAGATCCTTTGGGAAAAATAACCGCCATTTTGAAGAATAGTCCGGATCTATCATTTGGTGAGTTAGATAAAAATCATATTTAATCTCGAATTTTTGCATTAGCTCTATTGATGATTTTTTATATCCGGCCCTCTCTAGATAAAATCCTATGGCTTGATGATAGGGATAAATATAGTCAAGTTTTTTTAATTTAGCTGCTAACCTGTTTATAGAAACCTTGTCTTTGGCTAATTTATAGGCCTTTAAGACCTCAAACACCCCTCCCGCATAACCTGGCCTTACTACTATATCTATAAGGGTTCTCTCTAAATCAGTAACCCGAATCTCCTCTCCCTCAGGTCCCCGGAAAGGGATAACGCCTAATTGTCCAGTATACATACCATTTAGTATGCATATTTTATGATCCTTATATATGGCTATGTTGTTTGATGTCCTCATCGGACGTTTAAACACGGCCGCAATTCGATCTTGAACGAGGTTCATTGTATCGTGGTAACGCTTGGGGACCTGCTCAAAATTTAAATATATCGTTTTAGGAACCTGCTCCGTTAGATCATGCAAATATACGGCAGTATAGTGCGTGAAATAGGACTCCGGCTTAAGTGACAAGACAACCTCATATAGCGGCACCTTGCCCCATGTATACCTAATGATGGTTCGAGAAGGAAACTCAAACCTCGCCTCCCTTAGCTCCGTCTTATCTATTAAAAACTCAATAAATTTATGGACCGTCAGCGACTCGCTGAGTCGCCAAAATCTTCTTTCCTCTGCCAAAATCATGTCTATCTGAGATCGCTGGAAAACTCGTATAGGGAGGCTCTCGAAATGCTTCACGATATCAGCTTTGGCGATGCTTAACCTAGTTTGGGCCACGTCAAGAGTCCCTCCTTTGTCCGTGTCATGTAGTATATATACTACATGACACAGTGGGATGCAAGCGAAAAATTCATAGAATCACCGCTAGTTAGAGAAGATCTAGTATGTGTGCGAACATAGCTCACGCACGCACTAGCACACACTCGCGATAGCCGCATAGTCTGAGTAGACACGCGTGCATCGTGCGTGCGCAGACAGGCATATTCATACGGTATCTAGTAGTATATATACTACTAGATATATTTGAGATCCTCAGAATGTGAAGTTGGCTAGGGGGTAGTATATATACTACCCCCTAGCGCACTTCAAAACCATGGACAGACCCCGCTTACCCGGGGCACGGCGGGTTTCTCCAGGGGGGTGGGAGGCGAGAGAAGAAAACATGATTATAGATTCTGT
>CAZWEM010000118.1:435-2559 GCA_964632315.1 uncultured archaeon | reverse complement strand
CTGTAATCACAAATCTCCGATTCTCCTGTTCGCCCATTCTCCGATTCACGATCCCAAATCGTCTTCTCATCAAGAATTGAATATTAGTCAATGAAATCTTCCCCGAAAACAGCCCTTATGGTCGCGCCGGTCTTGTCGATATATTTTGGGTAGTCATTTTCCCACACCATCCCGAATCCGTTCTGAAAGGGGTAAGCCAACTGGTATTGGCAGGGAATGACGATTTCGCCCTTTTTGTTAATATATCCCCATTCTCCGTTGATGAGCACCGGCGCCAGATCGTTCGCAAAACTGCCGCCGTTGGAAAATTGCGGCTTTATCACAAAATTTCCAGCAGTATCGATGTAGCCGATTTTCCCGTTGTATGTGACACACGCCAGGTTCTCATCAAAGTCGAGCGCGTATTCGAATTTCCGGTCCGATATATAAGCCCCATCTTTATTGATGTAGGCATACTTTTTATCCAACATCACCCGTGCAATGCCGTTCCTGAAATCCCATGCTTCATCAAATTCCGGCGGAATGACGAAATGTCCCGTTTTATCGATATACCCGAACTTGCCTCCGGAACATGCCGCGGCAGAGCCTTCCGAGAATTCCGATGCCTGGTCAAAGGCCGGCTCAATGACATAACCGCCTTTCGCATCGATATACCCGAATTTATTGTGCTTTCTTACCCTCGCCAGTCCTTCGGAGAACGGACCCGCATAATCGAATGCCGGTGGTATTTGAAAACTTCCACGGGCATTTACATATCCCCAACGATAGCCGACCCTGAATATCAGAAAATACCTGGGCATTTTAATTTGCGCCATTCCTTCGCTGAAGCTGCCCATCCACCCGCAAAATTTTTGAAATTCAATTTTGCCTTCCGGATTTACACAGGTGTACAGTTTCCCGTGGGTAAAAGGCGCCGAGGATCCGCCTTCGTTGATAACAAGCAGGCCTTCGTGAAATTTGATCTCCGAATTGTATTGAATATTGTGAACTCTTTTTTCCGATTTGACAAATATTTTGGTTCTCTCAAAGCCGGACTTTAAACCGGGGAATGGAACCATATTGCCTGTGCTGTCCATGAACCTCAAACGTCCGTCCTGCAATACGGGGAAATAATCGGGATTCTGATATTCCGGTAAATAAACCCCGGCAGGCTCCGGACCGTCTGGTATTATCGGAGCAACATCGACATTATTGGGACTCTCGCAGTTTAACAGCAGGGACTTTTCATCTTTATTAAAGCTGTTAAGAACGATTCGCTCGATCACTTTCCTGGAAACTCTCCTTTCCCGGCCGTCGCTGGTTTTGTAGCTGACGTAGGGGAGGGTGGTATCTCCAATTTGGATATTTTTGAAAAGACAGCCATTTTTAAGATAAAGCTCATCCGCAAAAAGATGACTGCCAAACAGCAGAAGTGCAAATAGAATGGTAATTTTGTTCATTAATCTCTCTCATATATTTTTTTATAAAATCTTTGCCGTACTTACTCGCCGATTCATGGGCATAACGGCATAAGGGGAAATGGGCAATTATTTTAGGGAGGGGTAATACAGATTAAATTCTTCCGGCCATTGTCTTTGCCCTTTCCCCGTTCCTGTTCGGAACGATTATCAGATCGGTGTAACACGCGATGCCTCCTGCCACGCCATGCTCCATGCGCTATGCCCCATGCCGGATACAGCTCCGCCACGTCGCTTACAACCGTAATTTTCGCAATTGCGATTATCCGGTTCTCTCCCTCGCTTCTCCACCTTGAGCGACCCGGAAATCCGGGACTGCCGGCTGTTTTTTTGTTTCTGAAAATCTATATCAAACAACTGATATCAATATGTGAAAGGTTCTTGCCAATGGGATTGATTTCCAATTTTGAAATAAATATATAATTGCCTGCCGCTATTTATTACATTTTTTGTTACAAAAAATCTATTTTCTTAAACAATAAAATGCAAGAGAAAAAAATAGTTTTTGAGGGTGAACGGCAAACGTGAGATGATGTACCGGAGTTTCTCGTCCTGAAATAGAAAATTTCCAGCAATGACCAATGACCAATGACCCGTGCCCCATGCGCATCTACCCATTATTCCGTCCTGCCGATTATTTTTTCTCCGGGGTTATTCACAATTGGTG
>CAZWEM010000118.1:0-425 GCA_964632315.1 uncultured archaeon | reverse complement strand
CGCCCTGAAATAGTAAATTTCCAGCAATGACCAATGACCAGTGGCCAATGACCAGAGCCCAATACGCCACAACTCCATTATTCCAATCCTCCCGTGCGAAATTTTCTCAACAAAAATATTTCAGGTATTGCTTATTTCTTATTTTTTTTTAAATTATAGGCAAGCGTTAGAGAATCGATTCTTTAACGTCGCTTTATCCGGTCTTTTATATATCTGTCTGTTTCCAAGCTGCAATTTTGTTTTTGTGTTTTTTATTTCTTTTCGGACACGTTACGGGATGTTAAATAACTAATTCACAATCTAATTAATGGAGGCTTGTTATGAGGAAAGTTTTACTAATTCTCTTATTGATCCCGCTGTTTCTATTTGCGCAAAATTTGGTGCAAAACCCGGGTTTCGAAAGCTGGACAGCTGGTCAGCCTGAT
>CAZWEM010000117.1:0-2562 GCA_964632315.1 uncultured archaeon | reverse complement strand
CCAACAGGATTTGCAAAAGTTTCTGCTCCGGGGTTTCGAGGTTGGACAGGAGGCGCATTTCTTCCAGGGCCTGGTCGGTGAGGAGATGGGCTTCATCAACAATCAGGACTACTTGCCGGTGTTGCTCGCTGATTTCAACCAAAGCGGTTTTAACTCGATCCATTAAACCAAGCACCCTGCCGTTGTCTCCCGGTTCGAGGTTCAGGACACCGGCAAGGTAGAGGAGCAAATCCTCGGAGTTCACAAATGGGCTTGAAATCATGACCGGTTGAATCGTCTCGGGCAACCGCTGGAGGAAGGCGTTGAGGAGCATCGTCTTCCCCGTGCCGACATCCCCGCACACCAAAGCAAAACTTTTTTTAGCTTTGATGAAATACAGCAACCCCGCCAACACCTCTTTATGATCCTCGCTCAAAAACAGAAACTTCTGATCGAGGTTGTTTTCAAACGGGGAATCGGAGAACCCGAAATATTCATTGTACATAAATCTCTGTGACCTCATCCCTCTAACATTTCCTGCATGGACTCCATTATCCTGGCTCCATATCAGGTATTGGGGGTTGCCTGACCCCTTGAAGCATATTCGTTATCCCTGCGCCCCGACGCCTACCTCAGGATATTTTATGGCTTAGCCGCAACAACTTGGCCGCGGCCACCCAGACATCCATATAGAAAATGTGCATAATCAGGATCGCCAAGAAAACCGAACCACAACCTGCTAACACCACCAATCGCCGTACGCGGCGCTTCCGCCTTACGTCAAAGGGGGTTTCAATGTTGGCAATGATCCCCAGGGGAGCGGTTTCGGTAAGCCAGGCCAGTTCATCCGGAGTTTTAACCGAATGGTCCACGACTTCCGCGGCGATCATGACTGCGAGGCCGGCGACCGCACTCATAATCACCCCGGCCATAATGATCAGTCCCCTTTTGGGCTTAATGGGCGTTTGGGGATAATCGGCCGGGTCAATCAGGGTAAATTTTTGCCCCTTCTGGTGCTGCTCCATCCCGAGCCCAATCCGAGCTTCTAAAAGCTTGTTCATCACTTCCTGATATTTGGCCCCCGTGTTTTGGTAATCCCGCTGCATTGCGAGGTATGTCTGTTCGATTTTGGGGGTTTCCTCCAACCGCTGATGGTACATTTTCACCTGGGCTAGGAGATTTTTACGCTCCTTCTTTAGGGACTCTATCTGGTTAAGGGTGGTTTGCAGCTGGGTGGCGAGATTGACCGAAGCCGGATTGGCCAAATCAACATCGGTTTTCAGAGAGTCAGCCTTGGCCGACTCCGCTTGCAGCTGGGCAATTTGGGCTTTAAGCTTTTGGATTTCCGGATGCTGGTCCGAGTAAATGCCCCGCTTTTGAGCCAGTTCCGCCTGGAGCTGGAGGAGTTTTTGGCGGTTACGGGGAGTGGCGCTAGCCTGCTGTTTCAGCAGCTTTTCCAGTTGGGCCTTCTCCCGGAGGGCCCTTTGGAGGTCGGGATAGTCGTCAGAGAATTGGGCCCGGAGGTCGGCGATATGCTCTTGGAGGGCGTTTAACCGTTGCCGGGGACTCACATACCCGGAACCAGAACCAGAACCCGTGCTGGGAGAGCGGGTATCCACCATCCCCATCAGCCCTTGCAGATAAATTTTCTGGTTTTCGGCGGCGAGTATGGCGCTGTCTGTTTGCTTAATGTTGTTTTGGAGGCGATCAGCCTGGGACATGTTGAATTGATAGAGTTCCGGCAAGGCCCCGGAATGGGCTTCCTTAAAGGCTGCGATCTTCTTCCCCAAGGCTTGCAGGTGTTCCCGGAGATTCTCGAGTTCAGCCTGCAAGAATTTGGTGGTGGTTTGGGCCTGGGCTTCCCGGAACTTCAGGTTTTGCTCGAGATACAGGGAGGCCAGAGCGCCATCCACCTTCTGGACGGTATCCGGATTACCGCCCTGATAGGCTATGCTGAAGGCTATCGTCACGTTTTGATTTGGCCCATTCGTTTCGGCACTGATGGTTTTTATGTTGATATCCTTCCGCATCCGCTCGAGGACTTTGTCCATGGGGGTCGTCTTGCGCATGCCGGCATAGAGGTCGAACTGGTTAATGATTTCCAAAAGCTTCGGGCGGGAAAGGATTTGCTGGGTCAGGAGCTGGATTTGTTCATCAGCGAAGCCGGTAACAATGGATCGGACAAATTCCCGGGGGATTTGCTGCTGTTCAATGAGAATGGTGGACTTGGACTCATACACCGGCGGCAGGCGCAAGGCCACAATGGTAATAATAAGGGCCAGGGGCACGGCGGTTAAGAAAAAATATTTTTTTCGAAATTTCCAGGCCTGCAAGTATGTGGAAAAACTCTGCTCTGCCATACCCTCACCGCTGTCTTAAGGTTTGGTTTTGAGTACTAATTTTTCTATGTCTTCGACCATGGATCCGGTGCAACTTGTTCAGCACTTATTTCCCAGTTAGTTGGGAATAAATTTCGGCAACACCGGGAGCAGCAACCGGGCAAAGGCGTTCAACCGTTGCCGGGCGGTATGGACGTCGGAAGTCACCGGGGTGGTAAGCCGGATGAGAGCCCCGTCACTCCGA
>CAZWEM010000116.1:0-2603 GCA_964632315.1 uncultured archaeon | reverse complement strand
AGGCATTGTGTGCAATCCTGTTTCTATATAAAGAAGTTTTAAAAATGGAAATTGGGGAAATTGAAGGATTGGTATGGGCGAAGAAACCATCGAAGATCCCGGTTGTGTTTACCCGGGATGAAGCCAGGCGGGTGATTGAGCAACTGAACGGAGATTATAAATTGATGGTTCTGCTCTTATATGGCGCCGGTTTGCGATTAATGGAGTGCCTTAGGCTACGAGTGCAGGATATCGATTTGGGCTATAACCAAATCACAGTTAGAAATGGCAAAGGAGATAAAGACAGAGTGACGATTTTGCCAAAAAGCGTAGAACCTCTTTTGAAGGCGCATTTAATCAACATAAAGAAAATACACGATAAAGACCTGCAGAACGGATGTGGCGAGGTTTACTTACCGTATGCATTGGAAAAGAAGTATCCCAATGCAAATCGGGAATGGAAATGGCAGTATGTATTTCCTGCGACGCAA
Source organism: uncultured archaeon (assembly GCA_964632315.1). Classification (GTDB taxonomy): domain Archaea; phylum Asgardarchaeota; class Lokiarchaeia; order Sigyniarchaeales; family SOKP01; genus SOKP01. Next base: position 2,133 of record CAZWEM010000116.1, on the reverse strand, counting down.
ATATCAAAGGATCCCCGCAGCGGAAAAGAGCGGCGACATCACATTCATGAATCGGTACTGCAAAGGGTGGTTAAAACGGCTATCAGAAAAGCCGGGATTCAAAAACACGCGGGTTGCCATACCTTTGCCCCGTGAGATAAAGATTACGCATGGTGATAGACGAAACGAAAAAATTCTATTATGTGTATGTTTTGAAATCATTGAAGGATAATAATTTCTACGTTGGCTATACAACGGATTTGAAGAATCGATTAGAACAACATAATTCCGGAAGAGTTGTCTCCACTAGAAAAAGAATGCCTTTAATTCTGATTTATTGGGAAGGATGCCTGAATATGCACGATGCCCTGAGTAGGGAGAAATACCTAAAGACAGCTTGGGGCAAAAGATTTATTAAAAACAGAGTAAAAAACTATCTCACGGGGTGAAGCATAGTTTCGCCACTCACTTGCTGGAGGATGGGTATGATATACGGACGATTCAGGAGTTATTGGGCCATAGTGATGTAAAAACCACCATGATTTATACCCATGTTTTGAGAAAAGGCGGATTAGGTGTTCAAAGTCCTGCCGATATGATATGAGAACAGATTAGGTTTAACAATGAAAATTAAAAGAAAATTGTTGCCTGGCGCTCCGGGAACAAAGAAATTAGTGAAGAAATATGGGGAACGTTTGGTATGCGTGCGATACCGTTATGACCTGAAAAAGGGGAAAAAATACAAAACGGTGGAGTTGATTGAAGAAGAAAATGATTGGAAACCAGATAGAAGACGGATTCCGGCTAACAAGGTTGTACAAATAAGGGTTGCCTACGGTGAGGTAGAAATTGGCAAAGCTTTGCGCAATTTAGGTGGAAAATGGAATCGTGAAAAGAAGACCTGGGAAATCGCTTACAGGAACGTTGTCAATTTGGGGCTGGAAGACCGACTGGTAGAGGAAGAGAAAAATGAGAACCAATAGAAAAAAAGAATTGAAGAAGCCACCTTGAGAAATGACCGATAGTAGAAACCTTAAATTGTCTAACCATAGACAATTTCGAAAAAGATTTCTACTTCTATCGCATTTTGTCTAAATGTGCGCATAAGAATTTTATTCTACGTTGCAGCTAATTATATAGTTAGCCATACAATAAAATAACTTGAAGGGCATATGAATAGATATTATCAGATCTTAATTGTCGTTTTGATTTCTCTATTGTTTACATCCTCCACAATTATTCTGTTCTATTACAATAAAAAAGATGGTGATCAGTTTGCAGCCTCTCATTATCAGTTTATGGATTCCTACAACCAACTGGAGAAATTAATAAATCACATTCCGAAAAATGAATTTCAATTTACAAGGCAGGACATTGTTAAAATATTTAATCTTGACACCACTAATCTATTTCCAGTTGAAGGAATAGACAGTGAAATTAGTAGTGGAAATTTAAATTTCACCTTTGATCCAAATGGCATTTTAAAAGGGATAGAAATGATCCCCCAAAGACATACCAAAGAATATTTGAATACATATTATTATGGAGAAGGAAACGGAATAATAACAAACAATCATTTTGATAATTTTTTGCTAATGGAAAAATCCTTGGTTAAAAATTTCCTTCAAGGCGGAAAGCTAATGTGGATTGTCACTCCAATTTTAATATTAGTAATCGCTCTATTGATAAGGTATTCTTACATAGAATTCTATTCAAATGAGTATTCAAAATTCAGATCAGTTCTGAATATAATCTATTTTATTACATTCATCTGTTTTGTCGCGCTGTTTCTAAGCTCTTACAATATTAAAATTTCCGCCGAAGAGTTCTTGTCTGCAAATCATTTTATCGATCCTGTTGTATATTTTATTGGATTTGATTATGCATTAATTTTGCCGACATTTTTGCTCAATACGGTGCTGTTAATGTCGGTTCTATTTTTATTTATAAAATTACGTATTAAAGCAACTGGTGTATAATTTAGGCTAACAATCAAAATTCACTTGACCGCGAGAAGCCGGATAGTTTTTGCAATTCTAGGGCTACTCATGAAATTTTGAAAATTCCTGCAATTTGGAATGGCGGCAAGTGATTTTGGGCGTTAGAAAATATACCATATTTTAAGAAATATCTATATCCTGTTATGCAACATCA
>CAZWEM010000115.1:0-2682 GCA_964632315.1 uncultured archaeon | reverse complement strand
ACTTTAGCCGATGGGAGGACTTTCGTCACTTAAGATTCATGAATAATCCGGGCTATGGGCGAGCCAGAGTGCTATAACCATTGTAGCACAGCGGAAGGGGGATGTGGCGGAGATCTTGTAGGGGAATAATGCGGCCGTGAGGCCTGGTCAGACAGGGCCCTCAACGGTACAGCTCCTTCACCCGCCCCCAGCTCTGCTGCTCGGTGCCGATTCAAGCACGACGTGATGGCCCGGCCGAAGAGAGACCCGCATTATGCAGCCTTGAGCAATGCCCACGCCGGGGCCGGTGTTAGGTGAATACGCTCACTATACAGGCAGGAGCCACCTTACCATACTGTCCGAAATCTGGGCACTACCTCTCTCTACTCCCTATCCACCCCTTCCAGCACATCATGATATTGCTTCCAAATGGACCTTATGTTCTTCTTCATTCCCTCCGGCAATTCGCTTTCTCGCTTTAACATGCTTTGATATGCACGTCGAAATATATCAATCTGCCATTTCTCATCTAGCAAATCGGAATAGCTAACGAGCAGATTATTAGTTATATCCAATCTATCTGGTGCCAAGTCAAATGCCTTGGAAAATAGTTCAAATGCTTCGCCAGATGCGCAAAACCGATAACCCATCAGGTGTATGATACCAGCGCTTCCGTACGCATCAGCCCTAACATATGGATTTATTGCCTCATTCTCTGCGACTGACATAAAAAGATCATAAGCCTCTCTGTAGTCTTTTTCTTCCTTTGCCGTCCTCAGCCTTCTTTCTGCATCCGCCATTACTTCATAGATTGAATATTCCATTGAATCAACCACCAATCCTTATCCATGCATCAACAATCTTTATCTTCTCATCCATCTCTAATCCTATTACTTCTATTGAAGCCGCCGTTTGTCAGGATGCCTTTCCTCATCTGCAAAGAAATGAATCGCATTATCATACATATTAGCCCCCTAACGGAGACTGCCTATCTCGTAGTACTCAATCCCAAGTTCATTGCTCTCATGCACTATGCCCTCGCTATTGTACCTATATCCTGCAGCCGCTTTAACGCCTCCAAGTCCTTTGACAACAACCATCCTATCCTTGCCGATCGCAAACATTTCCCCACACCCCAGACCCACTGCAAACACAGTAACTAGCCGCACCTCCGAGCCCCCGCCGCTAACGACAGCGAATGTGCCTAGGCAGTTGCCTCCTTCTGCTTCAGCGGCGGCAATGCCCAACCAGCACCAAAACTCCGTCCCAGAACAGGAATAAACAGCGGGCACAGCTTCATGTACTTGGGATACGAGTATGCTCATTTGGCGCGCTTTGTTAGTGTCTCTTGGAAGAAAGGCTTTTCGCGCTTTATCAATCTCTTCATGACTGCGTTGCACCGGGACTACCGGCAATTCAATAGTCGTGTGTGAATTGCCAATAATCATTACCTGGGCATGATCAAACATTGGTGCAATGGTAATTACGTTTCCATTACCGACATCCCATCGGCTAACAAAGTCTCGTTGCTCTCGCTCGTCGATTACGATATTTGAGAGATCAGTTGTAACCTGGCTCGAATATAGCATGGCGGTTGAATCCGCAGTATCTGGTACAATGCGTAGCCAGCTGCAACGAGATAAGCTTTCATCGCCATATTTATATGTGCATCCGGCCATTATTATGGCGGCATCGCCGATTGCAGCGCGCGTCAGCATCGAATTAGGCGGGAGGTAATCAGAAAGACGACGCTGCTCAGATAGGACTCCATCGAATGTGAAGTATTTAGCTATGGCCGGTTGCGCCTCGAAAACTACAAGCCTACCATCATCATTTATATCAATAGCCATGGGCTCACGAAAATCATCGGGTCCTTCTCCTGGTCTGCCAAACATGTGAAGAAGCTGTCCGTTACAATCAAAATGCAGCACTTGGCACAGCTGGCGGTCGAGCGTCCATACATCGCCATTATCTGCAATCTTAATATCCCGAATAACTCCAAAGACAACATCACTGTCTGCTGTACCAGTATGCCACCGAAGTTTTGCATGGATTATTGAAGCAGTGGCAGCCATTGACTGAGAAAATAAAAGAAGGAGAAAAAGGCCATGTCCAAGAATGAGGAATGGAATGCGCACGTTTGCCTCCTTTCTAAGTAATAACGCAACAAGAATGGGTGTACTCAGCGTACAAATTCATGGGCATTGGAAGGGGATCGCTGGGCACAGCTAAGATGATAATCTATAAATGCGCCCTAACGGCCTAAGCGAACAGCTTTCCAATGCTGATCCAAGTACCCTTGCATTTGCTTTACTCCATAACACCACCCCGCATTACTGAGCTTCGATTAAGCTCAGAGAAGGCGCCATTGGAGTACTGGCCGCGTACAAAGCCTCTTGAAGAAAACCGACATCGACAGAGTGGGCGAGACTCGGATGGGCGAGATTTGGAAAGCTACGGACTGATTTTACAGCGCGTCTGCGAGGTTGTCAATGAAAATTCAGAAGCAGGAGAAGGGGGGGGCGCCTGTCTTTGAGGGCAGCATCACCAGTCAGCACTCGGTTTGCGAGCTGCGGCAATCCTCGCTTTCGGGAATCCTCGATCACAGCAGAATGACCTCCGGAATCATGTAGTGCGTCCCCGCCAGATGATTGTAGCGCCAATTTATTCTGTCCGTGGATCTGCCAATAAATCATGTGACAC
>CAZWEM010000114.1:0-2684 GCA_964632315.1 uncultured archaeon | reverse complement strand
TGCTGCAAAATGGCAATTTTTTAATGCAGAATTTCGAGATTTTGGCTGGAGACGAAGACCAATGCACCAGGGAAATATTTCAGCAGGGTGAACGGTTGTTTGAACTCATTCAAAAAAAAGGTGTGAATGCATCAGGATGGGTGCTCAATTCGATTACTGTTATGCTCTAGAAATGAGAATATTTACTTGGTTACTCCAAAATTTAATCCATAAACCGGAGTTATGAAATGAAATACATTGGCTCGTTTGACGATTTACAGGCGATTGTAGGAGCCGTAGGCTTTAATATCACCGAGATTAACGATTCAGGAAATCAAAAGCAAATTCGCACTGAAGAAGGTGCGATTTTAAATTGGTTTGCAAGCACTGGCACACTTCAATTTCAAGGCAAAGAGGCTCCAAGGAAAAGGCTACAAGAAGGAATCGAAACATATACAGGTAATTCGACTGCCTCCTCACAACCTATCTCTACAAGCGAAACGCTGGAGCCAACTGCACCAAACACTTATAATCCCGAGAATAAGAAGGTTTTTGTTGTTCACGGCCATGACACTGTTTCGAGAGAACAACTTGAATTAGTACTTCATAAATTAGGATTATTCCCTTTTGTTTTACAGAATACAAGTGGAGGTGGTTTAACAATAATTGAAGCACTCGAGCAGGAAATTGGTCCTAATTCTCAGCAAGCAAGATTTGGAATCGTCCTCCTCACACCTGATGATATGGGGTATGTCAAAACTGACTCTCCGGAAAATGCACAACCACGTGCAAGACAAAACGTAATCTTGGAAATGGGCATGTTAATTTCGGCCATTGGCAGAGCTAATGTAGCAATACTTAAAAAAGGTCATATAGAAATTCCTTCTGATGCAAACGGGATTTTGTACATTCCATTTAATGACCATGTGAAAGAAACTGTGCCGAAATTAACAGACAGATTAAGAGCAGCAGGTTTCGTGCTTAATCCTGCTGCCATAACAAATGCATCTTCATAAAATTTCGCACAACTAGGCGCCGGGTTGGATTGGGATTCCACTAAGTTCTACCCCTGCAAACGAACTATATCTTTATATTCACTACTGACGGAAACATAGGTGCGCAATGTGCAACTCGTTGTTATCACCCATGAAAATGTCATATATGGAAAATTTCGTTCCTGTGATTTATTGAAATAAAACCATCTCTATAGCTTTAAGAAACAGCTTTGCAATCAGACGGTTTTTGATTTAATTTCGAAATAGATGACAAAGGTTGTATCATGAAACTAAGCGAAAAGAGTATAAAAAAGATTATCCGGTTTTTTGAGGACAAACCGGTAAAGAAAGTTTATCTATTCGGTTCTTACACAAGAAATGAAGCGAATAAAGAAAGCGATATTGACATACTTGTAGAGTTGGATTATTCCAGGCCGATCGGTTTGGAATTTGTCAGAATGCAGTTAGATCTTCAGGAGTTATTAAATAAGAAAGTTGATTTGCTTTCCGAGAAGGCGGTTTCAAAACATATCAAACCATTAATTGACAAAGAAAAAATGCTGATTTATGCAAAACAGGATCAGTGACAAAATAAGAATGCAACACATACTCGATTCCATATCCGAGATCGAATCCTACACCCAAGGCGCATCATTTAGTGGATTTATGCAAAATTCCATGATGCGGTTTGCCTGTATAAAACAGCTTGAGATTATTGGAGAAGCAGCCGCTCGTTTAACCGGCCAAATCAAACAAAAATATTCAAAAATACATTGGCGCGAGATAATCGGATTGCGGAACATCCTTATCCATGAATACTTCGGAGTTGATGAACAAATCGTATGGGAAATTATTCAAAATGATCTTCCGGAATTCAAAAAAGAGTTAGAAGTGGTAATCAATGAAATCGGAGAATCATCCGAAAAATGAAAAAGAGCAAAGAAGCCCTAATTGAAGAGTTGGTCAAAAGTCTAAATGCCGAAAAAGAAATTACAAAAATCGTTGTGTTCGGTTCGTTCATCAATTCGGATAATCCCAATGATCTTGATGTGGCCATTTTCCAGGATAGCCATGATGATTATTTGACCCTGGCAATGAAATACAGAAAATTGGCCAGAAAAATTTCCAAGGAAATACCGTTGGATATTATTCCGGTAAAACCCGGTGCAAAGGACAGCTTTTTTCTGGACGAGATTGAAGCAGGGGAGGTAATATATGAGAGATGACACGAAATCGTGGATAGAATATGCGGAAGAGAATTTTGAGTCAGCAAAAATATTAAGAGTAAGTCACTTATTTAATTCATATTTGCAGAATATTCAACAATGTGCTGAAAAAGCTTTAAAAGCGATACTTATTGAGAATTCTTTTAAATTTAAAAAAACGCATAGTATTGCAGAACTGAAGAATATCCTTGAGGAGAATAATTTCAGATTAGATTTGGATGACGAAGATTGTGACTTTTTGGATACCATATATCTTCCTTCCAAGTACCCAGTCACAAATGTGTTGCCAGATTATGAATCAAATGATGAAATTTGCAGAAAAGGAATTTCAATAGCAAATTCACTTCTAACATTCGTCAAACAAAATATCAAATAATATTTCGACTCCTGATTTATTGATCAGCATGTGAGGTTCCATGTCTAAAAAGAAATTCAACATTATCGGCAAATCGGTTGTCCGGCAGGACGGTTACGAGAAGGTTAC
>CAZWEM010000113.1:0-2703 GCA_964632315.1 uncultured archaeon | reverse complement strand
CCACGCCGTGCAGGCCGCCGCTGACGTTGTAGCCGCTGTTCTCGCCGCCGAACTTCCCACCGGCGTGCAGTTGCGTCATGACGACGTCGACCGTGGGCATGCCGGTGGAGTGCATCGCGACCGGGATGCCACGCCCGTTGTCGGTGACTTCGACGCTGCCGTCGTCGAGGAGCTTCACGTCCACCTGGGTGGCATAGCCGGCCATCGCCTCGTCCACCGAGTTGTCGACGACCTCCCAGATGAGGTGGTGCAGACCGCGCTCACCGGTGGACCCGATGTACATGCCGGGACGCTTGCGGACCGCTTCCAACCCTTCGAGGACGGTGATTTGCGCAGCGTCGTATTCGTCTTTTGCCTTCTTCTTCTGGGCAGCCACGGTCGGAATGCTCTCCTCGGGGTTTCATGCGAGCGGATCAGTCACCGCAACGGTCGCACCGCGCCAGTCTACCGTGATGGGCCGTCAGCACCGATTTTCTGGGCGCGTTTCTGCCTACCTGACCGCGCCGTCGGCTTGATTTCTTCATTCGGGTCCCGTCTTGACGTGCATAACCCGGGTCCGCTTCGTTCTGGCGGATCTGAGCGGGTGCCCGCCGGCCGCCCCGACGCGCTATCCGTAGGTGTCGCGCGGCCCCCTGCCGGAGATGTGGCGCGGCCCCTTGCGCCACGACGGTGCCGCCGGCCCGGTGATTTTCAGCGAGGTCACCACGCCGTGGCCGACCGCGGCCGCGATCTTCGCCAGCAGCTGCCCCTGGATCATCCGCAGCTGCGTGGCCCAGGCGGTCGACTCAGCGGTCACACTGAGGACCCCCTCGCTGAGCGCGACCGCAGTGGCATGGTCGGCGATCTGCTGACCCACCAGCGACGGCCAGTGCCCCAGCACCGTGCCCTCCGCGACGTGAGTCGACCAGCCCCGCTTTTTCGCCAGGTCGCGCGCCAGCCGGCCCAGCGGTTGCGGGTCGCGGGTGTCGGGACCGGGCCCCGACCAGCTGCGCCGCCGGCCGGCAATGCGGCGCGGCGACGGCGAAACGGCCCGCCCGCGCCCGGCCTCCTTGCCCTGCGCCCGCGCGGCGGCGCGTGCCTCCTCGAGCGTGCGGCGCACCAAGTCGATGCCGGATAAGGCGGTTGGTTCGCCGGTGCCGTGGGGGCGTTCGTCGTCACCGGTCGTCATCCCTGTACCACCGATACGCGCCCGGCGTCCTCGTCGCGCAGGTCGATGTGCACCCGCCTAGCATCCCAGCCCGCGGGGACATCTTCCAGCACCGCCGCGGTCACCAGCACCTGTTCGGCCGATTCGGCGACCCCCGCGAGCGCGCGGCGACGGGTGGTGTCGAGTTCGGCGAACACATCATCGAGCAACAACACCGGCTCGCCGCCGTCGGCCCGCAACAGCTCATAGGCGGCCAGCCGCAACGCCACCGCGAAGGACCACGACTCACCATGGCTGACAAAGCCTTTGGCGGGCTGCTCGCCGAGCCTGAGCTCGAGGTCGTCGCGGTGCGGACCGACCAGGCACATCCCCCGCTCCAATTCGGCGTCGCGGCGCGCCGACAGGGCCGACAGCAGGGTGGCTTCCAGGATGTCACGCTCGCCACCAGCGCCGTCGGCACCGCCTTCGGCGCCCAGGCTGGCCCGGTAGGTGATCGACGCCGGCCGTGACCCCGGCGCCAGCAGCTGGTACGCCTTCTCCACCTCCGGCGCCAGCTCGTCGGTGAGTTCGATGCGGGCGGCCATCAATCGCGCCCCGTGCTCGGCCAGCTTGCTGTCCCACACGTCGAGGGTGTCCAACGCGCCCCGGTCGCCCCGATGTCGACTCCCGGCAAGCGATTTCAACAGGGCGGTGCGCTGACGCAGCACTTTGTCGTAGTCGGCACGCACCCCCGCGATCGTCGGACGGCGAACGGTCGCCAGGTCGTCGAGGTAGCGACGCCGTTCGGCCGGGTCCCCCCGGACCAGGGCCAAGTCCTCCGGTGCGAACAGCACCGCCCGCAACACGCCGACCACCTCACGCGTACTGCGCACCGGCGAGCGATTCAGCCTCGCTTTGTTGGCCCGCCCCACCGCGATCTCGAGGTCGATCGCGCATTCCCTGCCCTCGTTGACCACGATCGTCGAGATCACCGAACGGTTGGCACCGACGCGGATCAACGGCCCGTCAGTACCCACCCGATGCGAGCCCAGGGTGGTCGAATACCACAGCGCCTCAATAAGATTCGTCTTACCGAAGCCGTTGGGACCGACGAACACCGTCCGGCCCGGCTCCAATTCGAGGTCGGCGTGCGCCCAGGACCGGAAGTCCCGCAGTCCCAAATGCCGGACGTACACCTATCCGGGCAACCGAACTGGCATCAACAGATAAACGTAATCCGTCGGCAATGCCGAGAACGGCCCGCTACCGGTCGGATGGCTGTCGTCGCCCGAAGCCGGCCGCAACAGCGCGGGCTTACCCGGCGTGGTGAAGCCGAACGACACCCGGTCGGAATGTACCGATCCGAGCCCGTCGGTCAGATAGGTCGGGTTGAACGCGATCGTCAGGGGTTCCCCGGAGAAGTCGACGGCGAGGTCCTCCTCGGCCCGGCCGACGTCCTCGGCGCCGGCCGACAGTCGCAACATCCCATCGCCGAATTCCATGCGCACCTGCGCTCCCCGGTCCGCCACCAACGCCACCAGCTTGATCGCCTCGGTCAGCTCGGCCACGTTCATGGT
>CAZWEM010000112.1:0-2724 GCA_964632315.1 uncultured archaeon | reverse complement strand
CCGGCCGCCTTGGCGGCGATGGTGAACCGCGACCGCGTGTAGGCCAGCGTGCTCGCGTCCTCGCCTAAGCCGGTGTCGCGCCGGAAGTCGCCGATGCCGAAGGCCAGCCGGAACGTCCCTTTGGCCGCCGCGATCTCGGTGATGCGCTCCAGCCCGCGCGCCGTTTCGACCAGTGCGACGATCGGCACGTCGGGCAGCCGTTTGGCGGTCTCGGTGACGTGGTCGACAGATTCGACCATCGCCAGCATCACCCCGCCGACGCCGGTGCCGGCCAGCGCGGCGAGGTCGTCCGCCCACCACGGGGTGCCGAAGCCGTTGACGCGGACCCAGTCGAAGTTGCCGGCGTCGAGCCAGCGCACCACGTTGTCCCGGGCGGCGATCTTGTCCTTGGGCGCCACCGCGTCTTCGATGTCGAGGACCACGATGTCGGCGCGGGAGTGCGCCGCGGACTGGAACCGGTCGGCGTGCGCGCCGTTGACCAGCAGCCAACTGCGGGCCAGCACCGGGTCGATGCGTGAGCCGACGTCGGCGGAATCCACCACGTGGCTATTGACCTGGTCGTACATTGATTGATCCGTCGTCATGTTCATTCCGTCGAGGGGTTGTCGTCATTAACCGTAGCGACATTTCCGACGGCGCGGACACACCGGAGTTTCCGTAGGCTCGTGAGGTGAGCGTGACACCGGACATGACCGTGGCTCTACAAGACCGCTTCCTGCGTGAATTGCCCGAGTTGGCGGTCCGCTGGCAAGCCGAAACGGCTCCCGACGTACGGCTGCTCGCTCTCAACGAGCGCCTCGCCACCGAGCTCGGCCTGGACCCCGCCTGGCTGCGCAGCGCCGACGGGCTGCGGTTCCTGGCGGGCAACCTGGTCCCCGCCGGGGCCAACCCGGTGGCCCAGGCCTACGCCGGACATCAGTTCGGCGGCTTCGTCCCCCGGTTGGGCGATGGTCGGGCGCTGCTGCTGGGCGAACTCGCCGACGCCCGGGGCCGCCTGCGCGACATCCATCTCAAAGGGTCGGGACCCACGCCGTTCGCGCGCGGCGGGGATGGCCTGGCGGCGGTCGGACCAATGCTGCGCGAGTACCTGATCAGCGAGGCGATGCACGCGTTGGGCGTCCCGACGACGCAGGCCCTGGCCGTCGTGGGCACGGGCCGCCCGGTGCACCGCGACACCGAACTGCCCGGCGCCCTGCTCACCCGCGTCGCCGGCAGCCACTTAAGGGTGGGCAGCTTCCAGTACGCCGCCTCCACCGGCGACATCGGCGTGCTGCGGCGCCTGGCCGACCACGCGATCGCGCGCCACCATCCCGAAGCCGCCAAAGCCGAACGCCCGTACCTGGCGCTGTTCGAGGCGGTGGTGGGCGTCCAGGCGTCGCTGATCGCCCACTGGATGCTGATCGGGTTCGTGCACGGAGTGATGAACACCGACAACATGACGATTTCCGGCGAGACGATCGACTACGGGCCGTGCGCCTTCATGGAGGCCTACGACCCGGACACCGTCTTCAGCTCGATCGACTTCTGGGGCCGCTACGCCTACGGCAACCAGCCCGTCATCGCCGGATGGAACCTCGCCCGCTTCGCCGAGACGCTCCTGCCGCTGATCTCCGAGAGCACCGAGGAAGCCGTCGCGCTCGCCGAGGAATCGTTCCGCGTGTTCCACTCCCGCTACGACGCCGTGTGGTCGTCGGGTATGCGGGCCAAGCTCGGCCTGCCCGCAACCGTGGACGCCGCGCCGCTGATCGACGAGTTGCTGCCCCTGCTCAAGGCGAACCGCGTCGACTTCACGTCCTTCTTCCGCCACCTCGCTGCGGCGGCGCGGGGCGACGCCGAACCCGTTCGGGGGCTGTTCGACGACGTGGCCGGCTTCGACGAGTGGTCGTCGCGCTGGCGCGCCCTGGGCCCGGACGCGGATCTGATGGAGGCCACCAACCCCGTCTACATTCCGCGCAACCATCTCGTCGAGGAGGCCCTGACCGCGGCGACCGCGGGAGATCTCGACCCGCTCCGACGGCTCTTGGAGGCGGTGACTTCCCCGTACGAGGAGCGACCCGGCTTCGAGCGTTACGCCAGTCCCGCCCCCGAAGACTTCGGCGCCTACCGAACCTTCTGCGGCACCTGAGCGTTACCCGCCCGCATCCGCGCGAGAACGTCTCTGCGGCAACGACTCCGGTGTCCTGCGCGCTGCGCCCCAGATCCCGACGCCGATTCCGATCACCGCGCCGCCCAGCCCGACCAGCCGTTGCGCGGGCTTCAACTCGCCAAACACGGCCGCCCCGCCGAGCAGATCCGCCGCGTCGGCGCCGCCGGAAGCCAGGAACCAGCCGCGGGTGTCCTTGCCACGTAGTGCGGACGCAGCCAGCAGCCCACCGATCAACGCGTCGCGGTAACCCATCGACCGCAGCAGCAGCCGCGCGGTCGGCGGCGGCTCCTCGCGATCGCCCCACAGCCGGTTGGCGGCGAGTGGGTCGACGAGAAACGATAAGCCCGAGGCAAACCGAATACTGCCCGCCAGCAGCGCGGCACGGTCAATCAGCATGTCCCATAGCCTATGCCGTAACTCTTGGTTTAGAGCGGCGATTCGACACGAGTTAAATAGCCTCGCGATGTCCGCTACCCCACATCCGAAGATCGGCAAAGCAAAAACCGAGCAAAGAAGGTCGCTAACAGCCCCGTCTTAATGTTATGGCAAACTAACGATTCGCATCGCGACGCAAAGGG
>CAZWEM010000111.1:0-2733 GCA_964632315.1 uncultured archaeon | reverse complement strand
CCCTTCGCCGGTCACCTTTTTGTGTTCTGCAATCGCAAGAAAACCACCCTGAAAGTGCTTTACTGGGACCGCAACGGTTTCGCACTTTGGCAAAAGAGGTTGGAAAAACACCGGTTCCAGTGGCCTCAGAATACCCAGCAGGTGATGGAAATCGGTTCCAGAGAGCTTTCCTTTCTTTTGGAGGGACTCGATATTGGCTCCCTCAAACCCCATGAGAGGCTTCATTACGAAAGCTTGATATAGAGATATTTAAAAAGATTATCCAAGAAAACGATAGGTAATTTAATACTTTTATGCTATAGTCTCTTTCCATGAGACTAGATGCTGAAAAACTTCCAGAAAACGTAGATGAACTCAAGTCAATCATTATTGATTTGGAGGAGCGCTATCTGGCGCGCATCGAGTTTTTGGAAGAACGGGTTCGTTTGCTCACCAAAGAACTGTTTGGCAGAAAGAGTGAAAAACGTGAGTCTGAGCCCGAATCCGAACTGCGCCAACTCCACCTTTTCAACGAAGCCGAAGTTTTTGCCACAGAGGAACAAGCGGAGCTTGCCGCGGCAGAGGAAAACGAGGCATCCATCGAGGTTCCCGCCCATACCCGGCAAAAACCCAAAAGAAAGCCTCTGCCGGAAGATCTGCCTCGGATCGAGCGGATCATCGATATCGATGAAAAGGACAAGATCTGCGGTTGTGGCGCCTGCCTCGAGCGCATCGGCGAAGAGGTCAGTGAAAAGCTCGATATCATTCCGGCCAAGATCCAGGTGATCCGCACGATTCGGCCCAAGTACGCCTGCAAAGCCTGTCAGGGGGTAGAAAGCGAGGCGCCGACTGTGCGCATTGCGCCGCCTGCCCCGCAGATCATCCCCAAAGGGATCGCCACCCCGGGTCTTCTTGCCCAGATCGCCGTCGCCAAGTACTGCGATGCCCTGCCACTCTACCGGCAGGAGAAGATCTTTGCCCGTTTGGGGGTGGAGCTTTCCCGCTCCACCATGGCCGCGTGGATGGTGCGGGTGGCCGAAGCCAGCGCTCCCCTCTTGAAACTTTTGGGCCGGGAGTTGCTCTCGGGTCCTCTGGTCAATGCCGATGAGACGCCGGTTCAGGTCCTGCAGGAACCCGGCAGGAAGAATACCACCGAATCCTACATGTGGGTGTTCCGTGGAGGCGATCCGGACCGGCCGGTCATCCTGTTTCGCTACGCCGCCACCCGATCCGGCCAGGTCGCTCTGGATGTCTTGCAGGGCTACACCGGCTATGTGCAAACCGATGCCTACCCGGGCTATAATATCCTGGAGGAATACGGCATGCTCCTGGTGGGCTGCTTTGCCCACACCCGCAGGTATTTTATTAAAGTCATCGATGCCCGCGGCAAGAAGGGGGCAAAGAAGACGGGCAGCGCTGAGGTGGCCCTCAACCACATCCGCAAGCTCTACCTGATCGAAGAACAGGTGAGAGCCAGCGAACTTTCTGACGAGCAGAGGCTCGCCGTTAGAGCGCAGAAGGCAACCCCCGTTCTCGAAGAGTTCAAGGCCTGGATGGATAAGCGGGCGGCCCTCACTCCCCCCAAAGGGCTTCTTGGCAAAGCATTCCACTATGCCCTCTCCAACTGGTCCAGGTTGATCCGGTATCTGGAAGATATCCACATCACACCGGACAACAATCTGGGGGAAAACGCCATCAGACCCTTTGTGATCGGGCGCAAGAACTGGCTGTTCGCGGGACATCCCAACGGTGCTCATGCTGCTGCGAGCCTTTACAGCCTTATTGAAACGGCAAAAGCTTGTGGATTAGAGCCCTACTGGTATCTGCGCTTCCTGTTCGAAAAGCTTCCCCTGGCCCACAGCGAGGAGGACTACAGGGCGCTGCTCCCGCAAAATGTATCCTCCGAGCAACTGGCCAGGTTCAGGGCCGATTCCTGACTATTGGCAATCGGCCTTTCCTGCTCTACGAAAACCTTCCGCCGCTGAATAATTACAGAACCAGAAATCAATGTGTCGGTCTGCTCGCACCGGCACTGTCCTCGTTTCATCACGTCTTTTTCTACCAACGTCCGCTGATTTATCATTAAGACACAGCAGTTCTGTTTCGAAGTAGATCATGACACTGCTTCAGGACGATGAAAAGATGCAGTTCGCTGGACGCATACGGTATTCCGACCATCAGCGAGTTGTCAAAAAAAGGCTGCAAAAGATCCGCGATACCAAGAAAGAAGAGGTGCGCACCAAGTGCTACAAGGACCTTTTGGGGATAGCCGCACAGGTGAGGGGCTACGCAGTAGATGCCATCGAGGTGCTCCGGGTTTATGAGAATCGTGACGAGGTGCAAAGGATTCGGGCTCGGATGGTGGCAGAGGAGTTGGAGCGGATCCTTGCGCTTTTTGACCGGGTGATGGATCAGACCCGGCGCCGTGTGATTGATAAACAGACAGTCCCGGCGCAAGAAAAAGTGTTTTCTATCTTTGAGTGCCACACCGACATCATCAGCAAAGGCAACCGGGAGACGGTCTATGGCCACAAGTTGTTTCTGACCACGGGGCTTTCCGGGTTGATCCTGGACTGTGTGGTCGAGCGGGGCAACCCGGCCGACACAAGCCTTTTTCTGCCGCTTATGGACCGGCAGACGGAAATCTACGGCAGGCCTCCCAGGCAAGCCGCTGCCGACGGCGGGTTTGCTTCCGCGGATAATCTTAAGGCCGCCAAACAACGCGGCATCAAAGATGTGGCCTTTGCCAAAAGG
>CAZWEM010000110.1:0-2822 GCA_964632315.1 uncultured archaeon | reverse complement strand
GCCTTAAAAAATGCCATTCCACCAGTGATAACCATATCGGCAATGGGATTTCCAATAGTAATGGGAGGAATGATTGGGGTGGAAGTTGCATATCATTACGTCGGGATTGGGTTTATGTTTAGATCTGCAGTACTTAATTCAGATTATCCCGTCATTGTAGCACTGATCTTCCTCTTTTCTCTGATTGTGATAATTTTTAACTTTATTGCCGATTTGATAATTGGTCTCCTAGATCCAAGAATACGAATTGAATGAGAGAACCATAATTTTATCTTCGTTTTAAAAGAATAAGAAAATATTTAAAGTTAGGTGGCAGATCTAATTATAAAAACTAAAGACTAACAATAATCATGAATATCCAAGATTTGGTAAATAGAGACAAACTAAGGTGCGATAACATAATATCTATAACGTTATTAATATCCTTCCTAGTCTTGTTCTTATTTTTCCGATTTCTCTTGTATTTATCTTTAATGGTTTATCCGCTCTTTTCTTGTTTCCTTTTTGGGGTATATTATGTATATAGAAGCTTCTTTAAGGAGGAAAAAACCAAGAATAAGGTATACAGATTTATTCAAGGTGCTATTTATGTTACATTCTCAACATTAATGTTATTATTAATTTTTTCCTATCCACATATAACCTTAAATTACATAGTGTATTTTCTTGCAATACCCGTATCCTTTATAGGTTTTGCAGCAATCTTAAAAGGATCAACCGTGGATGTATACTCTCCTATTTATAGAAAATTTAATATTTTCATCGGAATGATCACAATAATCATTACTATACTTGACCTTTACATTTTAGACTATTACTTTCTATTGTCCTTAATTTCACTGATTATCCTCCTTATATTGAATGGAATTTCAAGATCAGCCTTATATTTGAGCGAATATGGACTGTCTATAAGAAATTTAAAGAACATGAAGTATGTCTTCTTCATTATGGATAATCTTGTCGTATTAGATCTTCAAGAATATGGAGAAGAAAAAATATAATAAAAGTTTTATTTTACCCATACACTTATTACATCAACAATTATTTGAGGTCACAAATATGAGTGGTGTTCATTTTAATAAAGAGAAAGGTTCTCAATTGCATTTATTCACACCAGGACCAGTTCAAGTACCTGAAAGAATTTTAAAAGAAATGGCAAAACCAAATGACACTCATCGCTCTAAGCCTTATTCCGAGATGCATCAAAAGGTGATTGATGCATTAAAAGAGGTTCTATATACTAAAAACGAGTGTTTGCTTTTTACTTCGAGTGCAACGGGTATTATGGAAGCTTGCGTGAGAAACCTTTTAAAGGATGATGAAAAAGGTATTTTTTTCTCTATCGGAGCATTCGGAGACCGATGGTACGAAATTGGTGAATCTAATGGTAAAAATTCTGTAAAACAATCTGTTGAATGGGGGGATGCAATTACCCCAGAAATTGTCAAGGATGTGCTTAGCAAGGATAAATATGCAGTAGCATTTGTACAATCAAATGAAACCTCAACAGGGGTGTATAATCCTATAGATGATCTCATACCGATAATAAAGGATTATGGCGTTTTGGCATGTGTAGACTCTACTTCTTCAATGGCAGGAATTAAAATCGAAGTTGATAAACTTGGTATTGATGTATGTTTAGCGTCAGTACAAAAATGTTTTACAATTCCTCCTGGATTGGCTGTTTGCTCAATTTCTGAAGCAGCTATCGAAAAAACATCGGAGGTCAAAAATCGAGGCCATTACTTTGATTTTGCCCAACTATTAAAGAAGAATAAAACCCATGAAACCCCTACAACTCCGCCAATCCCACAAATCAGGGCATTAGCAGCACAGCTTGATTACATTTTAAATGAAGAAGGTTTAGAGAAGAGATTCGAAAGACATGCAGAATTAGGAAAAACTACGAGAAAATGGGCTAAAGAAATTGGGTTTGATATGTTTCCAATAAAAGAAGAATACTGTTCAAATACGGTATCTACGATGAAGAATTCTCTCGGAATAAAGATTGGAGACATGACATCCAAACTCCAAGAGAGGGGTTATAAAATTGTAAATGGTTATGGATCTCTAAGGGATAAAACATTTCGGATAGGTCATATGGGTGAAGTAACAGTTGAAGACCTAAATACAATGCTCAAAGTGTTAACCGAGATCGTCGAGTCTCTAAAATAATATTTTTTTTTACAATTTTTTCTTTGTATCATTTTAAAATGATTCGTGCATTAAATGATGTTATAATTTCAATTACAAATAAAGTGATTCGATATGAAAATTTTGATTAGTGATACACTTGATGATGAAGGAATAAAGATTTTTAAAGAAAATGGATTTGATGTCGTTAAGAATTTTAATCTCACAAAAGAAGAATTGACAAGGGAGATTGAAAAATTTGACGCAATCGTAGTTAGATCTAGAACAAAATTAACCGCAAATATTCTGGAGAAAGCAAAAAATCTCAAAGTTATCGGAAGGGCTGGAGTGGGGTTAGATAACATCGATCTGAAAAAAGCTAAAGATTTAGGCATTACAGTATTAAATACTCCGGAAGCCCCTTCAGTTTCGGTGGCAGAATTAGCACTGGGAATGATGTTTAGCTTAGCAAGATACATTAGCATTGCTGACGAGACCATGCATCGGAATGAATGGAATAAGAATGACTACTTAGGGTACACTCTACATGGAAAGAAACTGGGGCTAATTGGCTTTGGAAATATCGGTAAAGAATTGGCAAAAAGAGCGATTGCTCTTGGAATGAAAGTCGGAGTATATTCGAGGTTTAGCAAGGGTCAATCCGCGATTGATGAAGCGAAAAGTTTTGG
>CAZWEM010000109.1:0-2867 GCA_964632315.1 uncultured archaeon | reverse complement strand
CAGGCGGAACCGGTTCGGCCGGCGCCCAAACCTCGCCCCTGGAGCGTTTTCAGGCGAAGTGGATACCGGTTCGCCGGTTCGAAAACCCGACCACTCAACAACCTGGAGCTTCCGTTCTGATGGAATCAGAACGCATGCTCACTTTCCTTGTGGTCGCATCGTGCGGACCTCAAATCGTGCCGCCGGCACGATCTGCCCGTTCGGATCGCTCCTCGGTTGGCGAAAAACCGGGATCCACTTTTTCGCACGATGCTCCAAAGGGAAAGGCGAAAGAAGCGTCTGCCTCTGCGAAAACGTCGGTGTCAAAAAAAGGCCGGGCGATCGCCCGGCCTTGAACTCATCAGCAGATTTGACGCGGCCTCACTCCGCCGCGCTGGCCGGGCCGCCGGTCAGAAAGGCGGGTAATTCGCCAACCTCGGGCTGAGCGGAATCGGAAAGATCGTCGCTTTCCTCGTTCTGATTCTGGCGGCGGCGGCGCGGACGGCGGGTGCGCGGACGTTCGCCCCTGTCCTCGCCCTGGGCCGCGGCACCGGCTTCGGGTGTTTCCTCTTCGGCGCGGGCGCCATCACTGTCGGATGCGGCGCCGGACTGGGTCGAAGCCGGCGTTTCGTTGCCTGAAGCAGCGGAACCGGGTTGCACGGCGTCGTTTTCGTCCTCGTCGTAGTCGAAGACCGGCTCGTTGCGCGGCTGAATCTGCGCCTGCGCCTGCGCGGCGCTGAGGATGCGGAAATAGTGCTCGGCGTGCTGCATGTAGTTCTCGGACATGACCAGATCACCCGACGCGGTGGCGTCGCGGGCGAGCTGCACATAGCGCTCGGCGATATGGGCGGCGTTGCCGCGGATCTTGACGTCGGGTCCGTTGCTTTCGAAATTGCGCGACAGCGGATTGACGTTCTTGCGCCCGCCATTGCGCCCGCGCGAACGGTTCTTGTTCTGCTGGTTCGATCTCATTTTTTACGTTCAGCTCTCATTGCTCAGGACAATGGTTCATGCCGGTCTTGCATGACCTGGGTCGTCCAACTGTCGGCCGCACTCGGATTGGAGCGTCTTTGCCGCTGCCGAAAAGTACCTCGACCCATATCGGTGAGGAAAGCCGAGCCGGGCTTTCTCAATTCTGGTTCCGTGAACGGGTGGGTGTCCCCTTCGCCCCTTTTACAGGCGACATGGGCAGCACCGGCAAACTATCTGCTTTGGCGAATTATTCCAAGTGAAAAATGCCAGCATTCCTGTCCGAGTCATCCGACATCCTTAACCGGATGCCCTGTCGGGCGATCCGTTTTCATTTCGGCCCGGCCGTGTGGCAACAACAACACGGTCGTGACCGGCAAGATCGGCATGCCGGGAAGGTGCAACAAAGCCGTGACGCGCCAGAAGCGCCATGAGCGTTTGCGACTGCCCGCTGCCGTGTTCGACAATCAACGCGCCACCGGGCTGCAGGTGGTCCTGCGCCGCGCGCGCCATCACCCGGTAGGGATCGATCCCGTCCGGGCCGCCGTCGAGTGCCAGATGGGGATCGTGCGCCCTGACGTCAAGATCGAGCCCGGCGATTTCGGCATGCGGAACATAGGGCGGGTTGGAGACGATGACGTCGAACCGCTCGAACGGGCCGAGCGGGGAGAACCAGTCCCCGTACCGGAAATCGATGCGTCCGGCGACGCCGTGCCGGGCAGCATTGACCCGCGCCGTCGCCAGCGCGTCGGCGCTGAGATCGGTTGCCACGGCCGATGCCGATGGCAGGTTGGCGACAAGAGCGACGGCAATGCAGCCCGTGCCGGTGCCCAGATCGAGCAGGCGGGGGGCCGGCTTGTCCCTGAGCGCGGCGAGTGCCAGCTCGACGACCAGTTCGGTTTCCGGCCGCGGCACCAGCGTTTCCGCCGACAGCAGGAAACCGAGGCCGAAAAACGCCTTCTCGCCGAGGATGCGCGCCACCGGTTCGCGGGCGAGTCGGCGGGCGACCAATCCTTCGAAATGCGCGTGCGCTTCGGCGTCGGCCGCATCGTTTTCCCGCATCGCCAGCCCGACGGCATCGCAGCCGAACGCGGCTTCGGCCAGAAGGCGCGCATCCAGACTTGCGGTTTCGATCCCGGCCAATGCGAACCGGTCGCGGGCCGCACGCCAGGACGAGCCGATGGTAGGGCTCACGCGCCCGCGTCCATTTCGGCGAGAAGCGTCGCCTGGCGGTCGGTGATCAGCGCCTCGATCAATTCGTCGAGCGCTTCGCCGGCGATGACCTTGTCGAGCTTGTAAAGGGTCAGGTTGATGCGGTGGTCGGTGACGCGGCCCTGCGGGAAATTATAGGTGCGGATGCGGCCCGAGCGGTCGCCCGAGCCCACCTGTTCGCGCCGCGATTCGGACCGGGCCGAATCGCGCTTGTGGCGTTCGAGCTCGTAGAGCTTGGCCTTGAGCGTCTTCATGACGATGGCGCGGTTCTGGTGCTGGCTCTTTTCGGCCGAGACGATGACGATGCCGGAAGGCATATGGGTCAGCCGCACGGCCGAATCGGTCTTGTTGACGTGTTGGCCGCCGGCGCCGGAGGCGCGCATGGTATCGATGCGGATATCCTCGGGCCGGATGTCGAGTTCGATGTCCTCGACCTCGGGCAGGACCGCCACCGTCGCCGCCGAGGTGTGGATGCGCCCCTGCGTTTCGGTCTCGGGCACGCGCTGCACCCGGTGCACGCCCGATTCGTATTTCAGCCGGGCATAGACGCCGTGGCCGGTGATGTTGGCGATCACTTCCTTGTAGCCGCCGACCTCGCCCTCGCTCTCCGAAACCATGACCACCTTCCAGCCGCGGATTTCGGCGTAGCGGGCATACATGCGGAACAGGTCGCCGGCGAACAGGGCCGCCTCGTCGCCGCCTGTGCC
>CAZWEM010000108.1:0-2963 GCA_964632315.1 uncultured archaeon | reverse complement strand
GATTATTCTGGGTTGTAAAAATCTCGGCATATCATTAAACCTATCCATCAGTTAGGGTTCGCGACCTTAAATGGATCTCGCATCAGCCTCTGGATAAAATCATAAAATTTATAATTCCCCAATATCTCTTATTTCATGCTTTTTTGCAAATTGCAAGCAATTTCTTCTACGCTAGCGAAAATATTTTGAAAAATCCTTTTCGCCTTGCCTCTTTTTCTAGCAAAAAACTTCTTTATCTCTTCCAGGAAGCCTTCCGGCTCTTTAGCGCTCATGTGGCCAGCGCGCCGCCGAGCCCATGCGTCCCGTGAAGCAGCTTATTTTTTGGAGTGCAAAAGTTGGTTACCCGTTATGATCACCTCCACTGGTCATAGATAAATTATGTGGATCTCGATTTCTCCTTGAATATATCCGGCTTTTATACCCCGCTCTGCTGGTCCAGGCCCTGGCCGGTTCGGCCCGGCCGGGCCAGGGGGGGCCAAAGCATACCTCTCCCCAATGTGAAACACAGTATTACACACGCTAAAGTCAAGTCAAGCTTTTCTTTATATAGTTTTAATTTTTTTTATCGGCCCGGCCCCGGAAACTGAGTTGGGCAAGTTAATAAGATTATCGGAATCCACTCAAAATAAGTTAAGGGATTTTTTTCAGAACCTCAAGTTAAGTAAGTCCCCTTAGGGCTTCAATTTTTCTTATCGGGATGGCCCGGCCATACCCGAAATAACTTATTTTTGCATAATATTTAAGAAGTTCATGCCAGAACATAGAGCAAGAATTACAAAAGCTATTATTATAAAAAAATATTTTATTTCCACTGAAGGTCATTTTTATAAAAATATCAAGGTTTCGGCAATCAGGAAAAACCCTGATTTTTTGAGGGGGATTGGTTGATTTGCCGGCCTGAGGGTGACTGGCGCGGTCCCGGCCTGGTGGCTCGGGGCCCGATAGGAACTCTGATATACTTATGTTTAAAGGGGGTTAGGCTCTAAGACCCGGCAAGCTAACCTGGCCGGAGCCGGTTGGCGCAGTATTAATGTTATCGCATTAAGTTTGAGTATCTTAGGAGGATTTGTTTAATATCATAAACATCGTTACTAGCCAACTTCCAAACCGATAGAATGGGTGTTCACATCTTTTGACAATATCCCGACACCAGCAGGTCGCCGCTCAGGCGGCGGATGGTGAGGTCCCGGACCATGGGAGCGGCGCCCAGGGGCAGAATGCCGCGCCCGCCGACGACGCCGGGGGCTTGGCGGCCGCCCAGGATTTTGGGGCCATAAAAAAAATTAAACCGATGTACCAGTTTCTGGTCAAAGAAGGCCCCCAGGGTTTCGGCCCCGCCTTCCACCAGGAGGCTCTGCACCTGGCGGGCTCCCAGGAGATCCAGGCGGGCCGGGAAGGAGACCCGGCCGGCGTCCGGGGGCAGCCCCAGGACCTGGGCGCCGGCCGCCGTGAGGGCGCGGCGCGCTGGGGGCCGGGCTGGTGCAGGCCACCCAGGTGGGGGCCGCTGATTTGAGATGGAGCAGCCGGGCCGTCAAGGGCAGGCGCAGGCGGCTGTCCAGGGCGAGGCGGATGGGGTCCCGGCCCCGGGCCGCCAGGAATTCGGCGCCGTTGCGGCCCCGGGGATTGGGGTCCGGGGCGGCGCTGACGACCCGGCGCCGGTGCAGCCGCCAGGCTGGCCTGGGGGTAGGGCGTGGTGGGCCGGTTGAGGCCAGGATGTAAAGCAGTGATGGGCCCGGTCAACCGCTGGTCGCTTCTCCCTGGACTCGCCAAGGCCGGTTGATTTTTCAAAAATGTCCAAATATAATATACTTACCTGACAGGCTGGCCTCTGGGCCGGAGAACGTTTCCAAGTTTAAGATTGGCAAAAGCGGTTTGCAGAATCTAGGGGGGACTGGCAGCGATGGGCTGCCGCATAATCTCGCATGGATAATTCACCATCTCGCTCCAAAGTGGCCATGGGGTTGCGGCGATTAATGTATCGATGCTTAAATTTTTGGCTATTGATTTTGGATTTCTGGTCTGCAAAGCTGATCAAGCCAGGGAAGGGAAAAAATCTCAGTAAATTAAAAAGCTGGGAAAGGTTCTTAGCGGAAAACAAGGAAAGACAAGAGGAATTAAGGCGATGTTTCGTTAACTATCACCATTTCTGTCACACCTGTCAAAAATGTTGTGAACAAGAAATTATTAAAATTCTTAGCGCCACGGATTTTATACTTTATGATATTGAATATTATCATCTTTATTACACTGATTTTAAATCAATTATCGACAGATTCTGTTTTTATTTCATGCCAAGGACTACGATTAGTAAATTAATACAATTTATCAAAAATGGTAAGATGCCTCATTATCCGAATCTGGAAGCCAGGCCAATTGGGGGAGCAGATCATGTTTGCCGGTCATTAAGTGAAAATGGCTGTATTCAGCCCTTTGGTTTAATGCCGGCAATTTGTACTTTATATTTATGTGAAATTTTAATGGATAAAATGAGTTGGAAAGATTATTGGCAATATTGGCGGACCAGTTGTAAATATCTGTCATATTTAACTTTGTCTTTAGCACATCTTGAAGGCCTGGCAAGAGAGCCGATCGGATGATCGGCAACCCCCGGCGATAAAAACCCTCCTGGCGGAACCGGTCGGCCAACCCCGCATCAGGGCCTAGCTTGCCTTAATTTAATCAGACTTGCTCCCGACCATGCTGAGCCTGGGTGGAAAACAGGTTACCTCAGGCTAAATATCCCGACACCAGCAGGTCGCCGCCCAGGCGGCGGATGGTGAGGTCCCGGACGATGGGGGCGGCGCCCAGGTGCAGAATGCCGTGCCCGCCCACGACGCCGGGGGCTTTGCGGCCCCCCAGGATTTTGGGGCCATAAAAAAAATTGAACCGATGTACCAGTTTATGGTCGAAGAAGGCCCCCAGGGTTTCGGCCCCGCCTTCCACCAGGAGGCTCTGCACCTGGC
>CAZWEM010000107.1:0-3153 GCA_964632315.1 uncultured archaeon | reverse complement strand
CATATAATGGATAATCAAGATGATAAGTAGCTTCTAACCATTCATCAATTGAATGAAACTTACCATCTAATAAGTGTGAAGCCCGATCATCTGAACTATAATTGAAAATATCTTCTTCTGGATTTTCCGGAACATATTTTGTCATGTAATCATTCCCATTTCCTTTAAAAAAGATTGTGGTTTTGTCTATCTGATTTCTTTCATTCTTTTTATATAGTTGAATATCACCGTTCTTGTAAGTATTTCCATCATTTCTATAGTACATTAATTTTACTCCTTCTAGTTGAAATAGTTTTTTGAATAAATTGATTCCTTTTGGTCCATATTTTCTTAATTCAGAATTAGAGGGATGGTCCCAGCGGTATTGATTTCGATTAGTGCTTGATTTAAAGTTAAACATTCCTATACCAGAAAATTCAGCAATATTAATATTTCCTAAGGGATTTTTTCTGTAATGATAATGGGTTAAAGCAGATTGATCGATAAAATTAGACAAACTTCCTGTCTTTAAAGCGTCATAATTTCCATGATCTGAGGTAATAGCAATAGCAGTTTCCTCTAAGAATCCTAAATTATTGAGTTCTTTGAGTAAAATTCCCATAACCTTATCAATATGCATCAGATTTTTCTCATAAATCTCAGAATTTGATCCATATAGATGCATTAAAATATCTGAACTCATAAACCATAATAAACTCGCCATAGGTGCTTGATTTTCCTCAAAATACTTTTTTGAATGTTTATAGCAGTCAAGTAGCTTATGAATAACCATTGTATTTGCTAATAGGATATAATGCTCCAGCCGTGGTGTTTTTCTTAATAAAAGATAATATAGTGCCAGTTTTATTTTACTTTCAGGAAAAAAATATTTAGTACCTCGATTTATAAATTGAGTGATACTAGCTGTATTTTCTCTATTTCCAACCATCTCTAATAATGTTTGACAGTTATCACCAATATCATCGTTCATTTTATATATTTGAATCCTCTCCTCCATACTATATGATCCATAGGATCTTAATCTTGGAGGGGCAACTGATCTATCTAACCAATTATAAGCTGGAACACCATGACAAGGTTCATTTCGATAATCTCCGGTAAATGTTCCAGTAATTATTGAAACCTGCGTTGGAAATGTTACAGAAGGAAAATCGGTAATACAATTTTTACAAAATGCCCCTGTTTCCATCAATTTCTTAAAATTAGGGAGTTTACCCTCGTTTATTAAATCAAAAAATTGTGTTGATTTTACATCGTCGATTATACAAAGAATCACGTGTTTTATGATGTTCATTTTTATTGAATTTCTGTTTCAGTTAGTGATCAAAACTTAACAAGTTTTTAAATATTCGGCTACTTTTTATTTTAATTTTAAATTTTTCAAGTTGGGATATCTTATGAGTGTTATTGAATATAGGAGATCTTATACTCTTATTTTTGTCTTCTATTACTTATGTGAAGGATTTCTTCAGGGAATACCTTTTCTGGTCTGGCCCTCATTTATTGCTCATCAATTAGGTGGTTCTTATAATATCGCAATATGGTTGATTATATATTCAATTGGTAATCTACCATGGGCAATTAAAATGATCGTGGGTCTTTTTAATGATAGATGGGGATCAAAAAAATATGGTCGAAGATTTCCTTGGATAGCAAGTTTTGGAACTTTTGGAGCCGTTTGGTGGTTCATAATGGCTATTTACATGCCCTCTGATAATTCAATATATACTTGGATGGCTATTTATTACTTTTTTACTCAATTAGGAACAGCATTCAGCGATACAGCATTAGATGGATTAATTTTAGATGTAACTCCCAGAGAAAAGCTTGGAAGAGTTCAAGGATATACCTGGACTTTCATGTTTCTGGGATATGGTGCCGGAGGTCTGCTTTTAGGATTAATATTTTTATCTTTAAATGCAATGCCCGTATTATGGATTATCACGGGAATCTTAGCCATTTTATCTTCTATTTTTCCATATTATATAAAAGAACCCCCAATAGAGAAAGAGTCATTAAAAGATTGGGGAAAAGATCTATTGACAATAGTTACAAAGAAACGTAATTATAAGGTATTTAGTTATACTTTTATTACTGGAATTCAGGGTGTAATGTTGGGTACTTTCTTTAATTACTTAATCCTAATTGGGATCGGGGTGATTGATGTTCAAGAGACCATTCTATCAATCACACATGGAACTGCAGTTAATCTGTTAGGTTGGAGTGATATTTTATACTTTGTAAGTGGCATTGGGATCATCATTGGTTCATTTGTAGCCGGAATTTTAGGAGACAGAACGAGAAAAAAGACAATTTCAACCGTATACTTAACTTTTATACCATTCAGCTTAATCTTAGTGCTTCCATTTATATTTCCATTAGGAAACGTGGTATCAATGATATTTGGGTTCCTTTTCTTGATCGTTTTAGGAGGAGTTCAAAATGCGATGATGGTGGTCAACCAAACAATTAGAGGAGATCTATCTAAAAAGTATTATCCAAAATTGAAGAGTACATATTATGCATTAATCATCTCTTTAGTCAATTTAGGGCAAAATATTGGAACATTAATTGGTGCTGGACTTTTTACATTTATTGCTTTATTCATTTCAGCTTATGAACCTATATTTTTTGTTATTGCCGCTTTTTGTTCAGTCACACTTGGAATCGCGTACGTCATATTTAGAACAATTAATCCAAACGATTATGAGTTAGAAAGTGAATTAAGAAATCTATAGATGTTGAAAATTCTATTCAGAACAATAAAAATTGATGATTACGAATTAGAGAAAAATTTTAATTAATTTTTTTTTTATTGTTTCCTAATTTATAATAGATTTAAAATTACTTTTTGATTTGTTCTACTATGCTAAATTTTAAAACCTTAAAGCGATATCAATCATATTACCCTTATTTATTATTCATTATTTCTCTTATTGTTTGGATATTCGTGTTTAATGATCCTTTATATGATATTAAACGATATGTTAGTGATGATGCATACTACTATTTCACTTTAGCTCGCAACGTTCTAAGTGGTGAAGGAATTGTTTTTAATGATGGGATTCCAACGAATGGGTTCCATCCCCTTTATCTCTTTATAATTCTGCCAATTTTCCAATTATTTAGTTTTAACATTTATCTACCCGTTTA
>CAZWEM010000106.1:0-3213 GCA_964632315.1 uncultured archaeon | reverse complement strand
CGCGCCTTCCGGGATGCGGTGGATCCACTTCGAGCCTTTCACGAGGCCCGTGGTCTCACCACCGAAGTGCTCGACATCGAGGACGTCTACGACGAGTTCTCGTACGGGTCGAAGGATCCGCGCGCGATCCGCACGCTTCTCCAGCGGGCCCGCAGCGAGTGGCGGACTGTGCCGAGGTTCGTTCTCCTGGTTGGTGACGCGACCTACGATCCACGCAACTACCTCGGCTACGACGAGGACCTGGTACCGACGAAGCTGGTTGACACCTCCAATTATGAGACCGCCTCAGACGACTGGCTCGCCGACCTCGATGACGACGGGGTGCCGGAAATGGCCGTGGGCCGTCTCCCGGTGGGCTCAGTCGAGGAAACGACACGAGTGGTGAGCAAGATCGTGGCTCACGAGTCGGGCGCGCAGTCGCTGGGGCGTACGCTCATGGTGGCTGACACTGCGAGGGGCGACAACTTCAGGTTGCTGACGGATCATTTGGTGACTTTCTTTCCCGCCGGTCTTCCGATCGACACCGTCGCCATCGACGACATCGGTCCTGACGCGGCCCGGCAGCAAGTGTTGGATGCGCTTGCAGACGGAATCGACCTGGTCAACTACGCGGGCCACGGCACGGTGGACCGCTGGCGCGCGGATGTTCTGAAGGTGGAGGACGTGTCGACTCTTGGCAACGGCGAACGGCTGCCGTTCTTCACCATGATGAACTGCCTTAACGGGGTGTTCCATGAACCGGCGTTGGAGGGCCTTGCCGAGGCCCTTGTGCGCGACCCGAATGGCGGCGCCTCCGCCGTCTGGGCCTCCTCCGCGACGACCGCCTCGAGCCTCCAGGAGTTGCTCGTCAGTGGGTTCTATAGGGAGCTCTTCTCGCGACCCGGAGTGACTATCGGTGAGGCTGCAGTGGCCGCGAAGGCGGGAGTGGGTGATCTGGACACTCGGCGTTGCTGGATACTGCTCGGGGATCCGGCCATGGTGATCGAGGGAGGCCAGCGATGAGTGCGCACAGGCTGCAACCGCAGGCACGGCGGAGGGACCTCTTGGTCCGTGATCTCGTGGACGGTGAGGTGGTGGTCTACGATCTGGAGTCCCACGAGGCACACTCCCTCAACCCGAGTGTGGCCGCGGTGTGGCGGCTGTGCGATGGGCAGAGGGGTGCCGCCGATATAGCGGCCGCGGCGTCCACCGAGCTGGGCCAGCCCATGACCCGGGAGCTCGTGGAACTGGCGCTGGCCCAGCTGTCCGAGGCCACTCTGCTCGAGGAGCTCCCAGATGCCGTCGTCATGGAGCTTGCCGTGAGCCGCCGAGAGGCTCTGGGTCACATCGGCAAAGGTGCGCTGGTCGCTGCTCTGGTGCCAGTGATCACGACCATTCTCGCGCCGACCCCTGCGGCGGCCGGCACCTGCACGCCCAACGGCGGAGGCTGCTCGAGCGGGTTCCAGTGTTGCAGTGGGTTCTGTAACCCGGTTACTCACACCTGCGAGGGCTGAGCTGAAGGCTCGCGCTCGGAGACCGTGAAACGACTTCCCCTGCTTAGAGGGCTGTACGCCGCACCTCGTTCGGCGTTCGATCATGCGCAGGAAAAGGTTGCGCGGAACTTCACAACGGTGAACCCATGGCCATCGCCGCGCACATCGGGGCGCGCCAGGTCCACACCCATCCCCCACTCGTATTTTGTCGCAGCCTGGTGAGCGTGCGACCCGTTTTGTCGGCGTGCTGGTCGGTGCCACATGGTAGGCTCGGTGCAGAGCCATGGAAGGCCCAAGACGTACGGCCGGCGATTGTGGGACAGTGAGCGTCGCCGGCCACGTGTGGCTCGCTCCTCCAGCACACCCCGTCCACCTGTGCCTGGCAAAAGCGGTCGGGGGGGATGCTGCAGCTCTCAGGGCGCTGCTGACTGATCTTGATGCCCTACATGTGATCACAATGCACCGCATCGGGCCCGCATTGTATGCCGCGGCCCACAGGCTCGGTCTCACCGGCGAGATCGTGGAGCACTGCCACGGGGCGTTTGTGGGCGAGGCGGGTCGGTGGCTGTTTTTCCGTGAGGGGTTGGCGCGTGTAGGAGCCGCGTTGGAAGGGGCCGGTGTTTCCTGGATGCCGTTCAAGGGAATCGACACAGCGGAGCGGTTCTTCCCGCGGCCAGAGCTGCGGCCCATGTCGGACATCGACGTGCTGGTCCCCTCCGCGATGCTGGGAGATGCGGTCCGGGCGCTCGAAGGGGACGGCTGGACCTTCCCCGCGACTCCACTGCTGGAGAGGTACCAGCGCGAGGAGGGGTACAACTGGTCGCCTCGTTCAGCCCACGGCGGCAACCTCGAACTTCACTATCGGCTGTGGGGCTCGGTGCCGGAGTCGTTGACCGAGGCGTGCTGGAAGACGGCGGTGGCGGATCCCGAATTGGGTGAGCATGCATTTCGGTTGGCGCCGGAGATGGCCTTCGTGGTGTCGGCGGTGCACTCGTGGAAACGCGGCAACCAGATCCGCATGCTGGACCTTTGGGAGCTGAAGCTCATCGCCGATCGGCTCGAGAATGCTGAGGGTGTTGTGGCGGCGGCCCGCGAGCACGGGTTGCAGCTCGCGGTCGGATTGGTGGCGGACTACGCGGGACAGCTCTGGGACCACCCGGTGTGCGAGGAGGTGGGGCGCTCTCTGTTGAGCCAGCTGAGGTTGGCGGAGCGGATGGCCCTGCGGCGGGTCAGGCGGCGTGGGATCGATGCCATGACGCTGGAGCGGCTGACCTTCACCCGGTTGCTGGCGCGGCGGCCCTCGCGCCTGGGGTGGAAGCTGGTGCTGCGGCGGGTGTGGCCGCATCCCGGCGACGTGGAGCAGACGACGCCTGGGGAGCTGCCGTGGTGGCGGCGGCGGGCGATGGCGGCGTGGGCGGGGATCGGGATGAGGGGGAAGTCAACGCAGAGGCGCAGAGGCGCAGAGCCCCCGCCCACCGCGGAAGAAGACAGAACGCGAAGGCGCAAAGATGCGGAGGCGCAAAGCCCCCGCCCGCCCGAGGAAGGGAATTAACGCAGAGGCGGGGAGGCGCAGAGCCCGCGCCCACCCGAGACTGTCACGCGTGGAGTGGGGCGAGGGCGGCGGCGTCCAGCTCCACCTCCTGGCGGCTGCGCAGGAACTCCATGAGCACCCGGGCCCGCTGGCGGCCCCGCAGGTAGCCGGTGAAGACGCCCTCGAGGCCGGTCAGGGGACCTTCCATGA
>CAZWEM010000105.1:0-3266 GCA_964632315.1 uncultured archaeon | reverse complement strand
CGAGGTCGGCACGCTGATGAATGTCAACAACCCCGATCCGCTGCTCATGCTCACTCACCCCCTGCCCAACACCGGCACGGTCGTGATCCAGGGCGACCCGCAGGGCGGCTGGACTTTGGTCAGCTGGGACGGGGTGCCCGTCCCGCCGGCGTCACTGCCGACCAAGCTCTTCGTCGACGTGCGCGATCTGGTCGTGGCGCCGCAGTTCGCGGCGTACAACATCGGGCAGGCCGTCCCCACCGGCGATCCGGCGACGATCATCAACGCGATTGGGGACGGTCTGGGCGAGGTCGGCGCGGCGGCCAACCAGTTCCCCTTCGCGGTGGCCCGGGACGTGGCCGACGCCGTCGGTCTGACCTAGCGGGGGCTCCGTATCGGGTCCCCGTGTGGCGAGTCCCACCGGCAACTCCGGCGGTGAAATGTTTGCCCGGTGGCAGCGGGGGGCTACGTAATAGAGCAAGGCCGGTCCGAGACCGCGCCCGATCGCTATTGGAGTCGCCGGAGGCAAGGACGATGAAACTGGCAGTGACCGCGCTATCAGCGGCGGCGTTGGCCGTGACCGGGGCCGGCTTCACCGTGCCGGCCTCCGCGGGTTGTGAGTCCCGGTCCTCCGCGCAGTATTGCGACGCTCCGATCAGGTCCGACGGCACCTGGCAGCGTTGCCAGGTCACCCCCGGTGGGCCGATCCACGGCCCCAACTCCGAGGTCCAGGGCTGGACGCCCGAGACGTCGCGCTGCTACGACGTGGACCCGGCCGAGCCGTTGTCGGCGACCGCGGCCGGCGGACCGCGTTACCACATCGATCCGTAGCGATCAGGGCAGTCTCAGCGTCGGCGCATCCAGATGACGATTCCGACGACTGCCACCAAGGCCGCCACGGCCACGGGCACGACACCGCCCGACAGCACCGCATCGGTCACCCGGGCGGGAAAGCTTTTCGGCCGGGCGGGTCTTTCGACGTTGCTCTCCGAATTCGATTTCAGCACTTGATTTTTCGACTGCCCGGGAAGGGTTCTGTCCGCCGTCGTGTTCCGGTCGGGGCCGCTCTCTGGCGCCGCGGTGGGCGGTGGAGCCGGTTTCGGCGCCGGAGCGGCGCCCGCCGGAAATTCGGTCATCGGGTTCGTGACCGCTTTGTCGGCGGCCGGGGCGTCGTGGCGCTCGCGGTGGCGGCCCCGGCGCCGCACCCAGGGCTCGTCGCCCAACTCATCGGGAACCAGCCACATCAGCAGCGCGAGGTTGATCACCCCCAGCACCCCGTGCAGCACGATGTCGGCGGCGTGAAACCCCAGTGGCGTCGGCGTTGCGCGCGCCGTGGCGACACTGCCGGCAAACAGCAGCAGCAGATAGGCCACCGCGCTCAGCCCCGTAACGGTCACCGCCGCGCGGCGTTTGCCGACAGCCGCGACGGCCGCCAAGCCGAACGCGAGCAGCATCGCGCTGTGCGCCGGGGTCGTCGCCAGGCCGAGAACCGGGGCGCCGGTGGGACCGGCATCCGGATGCTGGGCCGCCGAGACCAGCCCGGCGACGCCGAACGCGCCCACCACCAATCCCTCGACCAACACGAGCCAACGCCCGCTGCGGAAACGCCCCGGATCCATGGGCGCCCTGCGCAAATCCGACGTCACCCCCCGAACCGGGCTCGTCGTCACCGGCATCGCGCAACCTCCAGTCTGAGTAACACGTCCTTAGACGACGGCTACCCACTGCGGCGGGTACTACTCTCACCCGTCGTCGCTGCATCACCGGTTCGGAGGACGGTCGCCTACAGTCATCTCCCCCCGCCGGCCGCGGGCTTCGCGATGCGGCGCGCGGCCCCGACCAAGTTCGAGGCGGCTCGGCTCGCTTCTCGCGATCGTTCCACTCCTAGCTATACCCAGCCATGACGGTGGTGGCAGGCGTGTCGGCTTGACGCGAGGAGACCCCTCCGGGGTGGGGTGTGACTTGCCGAAGGCCATAATGCCCGCACAGGTTTTCATGGCCGGCTCCTGATCGTGCAGCGTCATCAAGACGGGTGGAAGCAGTCTCAGATCGCCGAGGCGATGGGGATCTCCCGTAAGTTGTTCACACCTGGATTGTCCGGTATGACGCTGAGGGCGAGGCTGGCCTAAAGGATCGATCCTCGCGTCCACATTCCTCACCCCGGCGCACGCCGGCGGCGGTTGAGCAGCAAGTCCCGGCGGCGCGTCGCGAGCATCGTCGAAATCCACGACCGCGGCAAGTGTGAGGGTCGGGCCTGCTGGGTCGGTGCCGCAGCGGAGGGTACGCGAAAATGCTCAAGCCGTTTCGACAAGACCGATGGTCGTAGGTGACCTTGGCCCCTGTCTAGCTGTGACCGCCATCCGTACGTTGAGGTTTCGTGACGGACCGTTGCTGCTCCGCGTGTGGTGCACCGGTCGAACCTGATGCGCGCTCCTGCCCCCAGTGCGGACACCCGCTTGGTGGTACCGCCGCAGCAGAACCAGCCGCCGCCCCGCCTTCATCTCCGGGTACGGGAGCCTTCGTTCCTCCGCTCGAATCTCGCGGCACCTTCGGTCGGCACAAGGCCCGAAACCTACTGCTCTCCGCGACCGTAGCCGTCATCGGACTCGCCGTCGGGACCATTCTTGTGCTTGCCCGTTCGTCCAGCGAATCCGGTCAACTCTTCTTCGAATCGGCGACATCCACTGGTGCCGATCCCTTCACCGTTTCGACCGCCACCAGCAACGGTTCGACAGCTACACCCACCGCAACAGGGTCGGAGTGCGGTTCATCAGCGAAGTCCCTCACTCCGCGCACCCCGGCCGAGGAGGTGCTGGTCAACTATTTCAATGCGATCAACACCAGGGACTACGCCACGGCCTGGGGCTATCTCGACAGCAGGGTCCAAGCGCGGTACGGGTCGGAGAATGCGTTCGCGGCCATGATGTCGGAGCACGTCGCCTGCGTCCGGGTACTCGACATCAACCTGACGACCAACCGCGACGATCCCCACACGCCGCCTGACATCGCGGTATCCGCCTCACTCGGCATCCAGTGGTACCGGGTACAGTTCGCCGACCAATACGTCAGGCCGTTCCCCGCCGGCAGTGGTTCGCTCCCACCGTTCTGGAAGGTCGAGGCCAACACGGACGAAGGCGCTCCGCCGCCCAAGATCCTCGACTCGGCAACGGGACCATAAGCAGCCGCACAAGCGCGGCCATGACACTGGACCATGCTGCGTGAGACCACCAAAGACATCACCGCCTTCGCCGATTTCCCCGTGCCGCACTGGAAGAAGATCTGGTCGA
>CAZWEM010000104.1:1599-3477 GCA_964632315.1 uncultured archaeon | reverse complement strand
TGGCAATGAATTTTGCTACACGGAAGAATGCAAAGGAGGATTACAAAAAGTTATCCCTGCAGAATTCTGAAATTTTCGAATCAAAAAGAGATGTAGAATTTTTCCCCCGGGCAGAGAATCAAAAAGTCATGGTTTCTGATGAAATTGGAAATTACCGGAGCTCTCGATAAAGTTCATAATATCTATTTGACAAAGATGATCTTAAAAAATTGGAGAAAGAAATGCGTTTGAGAAAAGGGGGGAATAGCCGATCTTTAAGGAACGGAATAATAAAAATTGATATTTTTAATTCATGAAATCTTTAATTAGAAAAGCATAACGGGTTAATACAGTATTAAAAATGGTGGAAAAGGATTGGGAGGAAAACTACTATGATATACGCTGCTGTTTATGGGGAAGATTTTTCACAGGTCAGGTCGTTAAAAATCCGGAACCGGATGATCCGGCAAAGGAGGTAAAATAAAATGTCATTATCGTACGAACAGAATTGTCCCAAGTGTAAAGGAGACATGGAACAGGGAATTGTACCGGTGGATTTCTTTACTCAGGCGGAAGATTTTGTACCAAGTGGATGGCTCAGGGGTTCCAGAGAAGAGAAAAATGGAAAGAGTTTTTGGGAGGGAGATAACAGAATCAAAGGTATTCCCATAAAAGTATTCCGGTGTCTGAAATGCGGATATCTGGAATTTTATGCCGTTAAAGAGGATATTCAGAAAACGAACAAAAACAAAAAAGAGATTTTTTAAGATTCAGCGTAAAGGTGCAACCCGGCGAGGCGCTCCACCGCGCCGTTCGGGAAGTCACCATGGATCGCGTGGATTAGACTGTAATAGGTTGGGTTCGAGGTGCGACAGGTAGCCTTGCCGGGTCCGCAATTTTAATTGCCAAAAGAGGAGACAATTAAATGAAAGGCTCAAAATTAAATATTACAGTATCCGTTGCTGAGATTGTATCGTCGCTGGCGATTGTCATTTCCCTGTTTTATGCGGTTAACGAATTCAAGCGATCTAATACGTTAACCAATAGAGATGTTGAAAATATTATTTACAGCAGGATGCTGGAGATGGATCGTCTGATTATCGAAAATGCGGATTTGTCTGAATTGATCATGAGAGCATCAGTTAATGCGGAGAAATTGACTCCCAATGAGCAATTGCGGTATCTGGCATTTGAGCATATTTTTTTCGATAGCTGGGAATCGGCATGGTACTATCACCGGGAAGGCACGCTCGAAAAAACAAACTGGGAGAGCTGGAATTCCTGGTTTACCTCCGAAACGAAAAATAAACCTTTCCTGTCCTGGAAGGGCAATCGCAAAAATTATAGTGGTGAATTTTTAAAATACGTAGACACTATATTCAAGGAAGATCGGAAATGACCATAATGATAGGCTCTTTGCTGTATTCTGTCATTTGCAATGAATAGTTTTCGGAATTACAATTAAAATCAATATCAAATCCGCACAACCGGCCGGCCAATCTAAATAATTTGGATTGTGTGTTGATTATTTCGTAAAAAATCTTAAATTAAAGCAAGGTAACTTGATGAGAGTAATGAAAGAACGTAAGAAGTGGGCGCCGGCCTGCGTGACTTTCTCAGCAGGGAGTAGTACCAGGTTAAAAGATTTAAATTGAAAAATTGGTTGGTTTGAGCTGAAAAATAATCATAGGAGCATAAATGCCAAATTACCAGGATATTATTACAATTGAAGCCGGCAAGAGGGGCGGCAAGCCCTGCATCCGCGGAATGCGAATTACGGTAGGAGATGTTCTGGGCTGGCTGGCGGCGGGGATGACCAAAGATCAAATCATAGCAGATTACCCGGAGTTAACGGCGGATGATATTCAGGCATGTCTGTCCTATGCCGCAGATCGATCC
>CAZWEM010000104.1:0-1499 GCA_964632315.1 uncultured archaeon | reverse complement strand
GCAGCATGCAAAAAACGATGGCTTTAGTATTGTAACCCTGGATTCGGACTTTTATGACCTCAGCCTGCTGCATGGCGCACCTCCTAAAATTATCTGGTTACGTTGCGGAAATCAGCCAACGCATATTATCGCCAGCCTGCTTCGCAAACATTTCGT
Organism: uncultured archaeon; assembly: GCA_964632315.1. Lineage (GTDB taxonomy): Archaea > Asgardarchaeota > Lokiarchaeia > Sigyniarchaeales > SOKP01 > SOKP01. The sequence goes on along the minus strand of CAZWEM010000104.1, from coordinate 1,343 downwards.
GGCAATAAATGAATTTTATAATGATGAGTCTTTGGCATGCCTGGAGCTGTATTGATTTTGAAGCAAAAGGTTGAATACATTAAGTTCTCCTCTTTTTGTTATTAAAGAAATGCATTACCACCAACTGGTTAATAGAAGAAGAAATTGCTAAACCATGGATGTCCCTTCCAAATCGCTAAACTCACCCAACGCTTTGAAGCCAACCTGGACAGCTACAAGCACGGCCGCTATAACGAAACCCACCTTCCGCAATTTTTCCCATTTAATTAATCTTTTCCTAAAGTTCTGCAAATTCTTTCCGAAAATAAAAATCGTTTTTATAAATAGATCCATTTCGACAAGAAAAATTAGTGTTTTTATTTCGAACGGTCCATATTTCTGTTGAGGTATTATTCAGAGAATTATTCGACAGGATGGAAATTTCCGGCGAAGCCGCAAGAAGCATTATCAGGTTGATCCTGTTACATAGTGATGCCTGAGGCATCAATCCTGTCAGAAAAAGATTATTGCATTTTCAGAACCTTTGGGGAGAATGATTGCGGCGACAAAATATCTCATCTCCACAGTATGCCAAACTGACAATTGACCACCTTAAAACAGGGGCAATTTAGGGTATAGGACGGGCGAAGGACAAGCGAAGGAGGAGCGAAGAATAAATGGTAGGACAAAATGGCAATATTTCCATTAAAACTGTAAAGGTCTGCACCGGTGTGGCGCTCCGCCGCATAGTTCGTGACGTCACCATGGACCGTGTGGATTAGTTTACAAGATTTGCCATTCAAGGTAGGGCAGGAAGGCCTCTTCAGGTTCGAATCGGAACCTGAAGAGGTTTTCCCAAAAACCACTCCCGGTTTTTCGGGAGCGTGAAGAAGGCTATGGGTAGGTTGAAAAGCCGTTGTTTTTATGGGTTTTGCGGATTTAACCTTCATATTATGAAAGAGCCCGGGTTCCCTGATCGGGGTTATAAGTCCTTCTTCGGGCATTTTTACTTGTATATTCTAAATGAATGTCTGACAACCTTAAACGCCGAACCTGCAAGCACGGAATATTTCTTTAAGGGGTAGTTGATTATTTCATGCAGATGTTAAAATTAAGATAAGCAAACACAGGAACGAGACTTGAAAATGGAATCCCAGCATCCTGCAATGCCTATATCACATCCCTAAAAAGGGTTTATACGTTAAAAGGCATTTGTGTTCGATCGTGGGTTGTAGGAAAGCAAAGCTTCCTATTCGGCGACGATGCATGTGGGAACTCATAAAAACAATTCTAAATAGGCCAACACATATTAAAACAGACAATTAACCAGGGCAAATTGAAAAGTTGCACTCGCGCGATTCAAT
>CAZWEM010000103.1:0-3728 GCA_964632315.1 uncultured archaeon | reverse complement strand
TGACGCTGGTGCTCTGCGCCGAGATCAACGTCGTCCTGGTCGACCGTCTGCACCCGCGGGCGCTGCTCACCCTCTTCACCGACAACGCGGAGCTGACCTCGGCCGACCGCAGGATCTACACGAAGCGCGCCAAAGCCGAACGTGTCAAAGGCTTTCAGCGCGTCACCGTCAGGTTCGGCGACCGCGACGACAAGACGACCACCCGCGTTTAGCGTTGCCGGCGGAAGCCCTGAGACAGAACCGGTTTGGGGACGGTGGCCCGCGCGAGCGGGCCACCGAACGAAAGTCGGCCGCGGGCAAAGGGCAAGCCGCGACAGCCCGACCTTCCCGGCACGATCGACGAGTACCCCACTTGCCGCTGCATCTGCCGCAAACCCTCGAGCAGTTGCGCGCCGATCCCCGGGTCGCCGACATCACCGCCGCCTTCAGGGCGCCGCCCGGTACCGCGTGAGTGATTCGCGTGTAGCCGGCGCCCGCCGCGGCTACTAGGGACAGAGAACGTGTGTCGGATGGCGGCACAGCCGAACGGAACGGGGTCGAGAAATGAAACCGATATCGCCGACGGACGCAATGTTCCTCCTCGGCGAGTCCCGCGAACATCCGATGCATGTGGGTTCGCTGCAACTCTTCGAACCGCCCGAGGGCGCCGGACCCGAGTTCGTCCGCGAGACCTATCAGGCCATGCTCGGCTGCACGGAGATTCAGCCGACCTTTCGCAAGCATCCGGCCTTCTTCGGCGGCCTGACCAATCTCGCATGGTCGCTGGACAAGGACGTCGAACTCGACTACCACCTGCGCCGCTCGGCGCTGCCGGAGCCGGGCCGCGTCCGCGACCTGCTGGAGTTGGCGTCCCGGTTGCACGGCAGCCTGCTCGACCGGCACCGCCCGCTGTGGGAGGCGCACCTGGTCGAGGGCCTGCGGGACGGGCGGTACGCCGTGTACAACAAGTTTCACCACTCCCTGATGGACGGGGTGTCGGCGCTACGGCTCGAGCAACGCGCCTTCACCACCGACCCGGCCGATGACGCCGTGCGGGTGCCGTGGAGCCTGGGCCCGCGCAAGCGCGGCGAACGCCGCAACCGACCGTCGCTGCTCGGGCAACTCGGCCGCACCGCGGGCTCGGCGTTCTCGTTGGCACCGGGCACGCTCAAGCTCGCGCGGGCCGCGCTGCTCGAACAGCAGCTCACCCTGCCGTTCCGGGCGCCGCGCACGATGTTCAACGTCCGTATCGGCGGCGCCCGCCGGGTCGCCGCGCAGTCCTGGTCGCTGGAGCGCATCAAGGCGGTCAAGTCCGCCGCCGGGGTGACGGTCAACGACGTGGTGCTCGCCATGTCCGCGGGGGCCCTGCGCGCCTACCTCCTGGAGCAGGGCGCGCTGCCGGACGCTCCGTTGACCGCGATGGTGCCGGTCAGTCTCCGCCAAGACGACGACGACCGCGGCGGCAACATGGTCGGGACCTTCCTGTGCAATCTGGCCACCGACGTCGAAGATCCCGCGCGGCGGCTGGAGGTCATCAGCACGTCGATCCGGGATACCAAGGGGGTGTTCGGGCAGCTGCCGCGGGTGCAACAGCTGGCCCTCTCTGCGTTCAACATCGGCGGGCTGGTCTTCGGGCTGATTCCCGGGTACCTGTCGACCGCCTCGCCGCCGTTCAACATCGTCATCTCGAACGTCTCGGCCGGTGGCACCGAGCCGCTGTACTGGCGTGGCGCGCGACTGGACGGCAACTACCCGCTGTCGATCGCGCTCGACGGGCAGGCCGTGAACATCACCGTGACCAACAACGCCAACAACCTGGACTTCGGCCTGGTCGGGTGCCGCCGCAGCGTTCCGCACCTGCAGCGCCTGCTGGGCCACCTGGAGACCTCGCTGAAGGATGTGGAACGCGCCGTCGGCGCCTGAGCCGACGACGCGGCGGCCAACCGGTCTACCCCGATACGTCCGCCATCTCGCTTCAAAGCTGGGTGGTGTAGTCCAGGCGCACCGTGGTGCCGCTGGGGCGGGCGCTGATGGTGCAGTGGTCGGCGACGTGGTGCATCAGCGTGATGCCGCGCGACGCGCGGGGGTCGCCGGGTTTGAGCGTCCGGGGCCGGTGCCAGGTCCCGCGGTCGCTGACGCAGACGCTGATGGCTTGTGCGGCCGGGTCGTGGCGGGCCTCGAGCCGCATGGGGCCCGCGGTGGGGTACGCGCGATAGGCGTGTTCCACGCAGTTGGCCAGCGCCTCGTTGACACCCAGCAGGATGTCGTTGCGAACATCGGAGGAGGCGCGCGCCGCCTCCTTGAGCCACCGCTGTAACGCGTGGCGCACCTCCGCGGCCGTCACGGCGTCCGCGGCGCCGGCGCAGACCAGCCGCACGGGGGCGGCGCCCACTGGTGAACGTGGAGTCATCACCGTGGCATACCCAGTCGCACTCGGGGCCCTAACCTTCCACATCTCGATTTGGCCACAGATGGGTACAGAGTCAGAATCCGGACACGGCCCACCACACACACAGAGAGTCCCCATGGAATTCCGCGTATTCGTCGAGCCCCAACAGGGCGCCGGCTACTCCGAACAGCTCGCCGTCGCCCGCACCGCCGAACAACTGGGCTTTGCGGCCTTCTTCCGATCCGACCACTACCTGGCGATGAGCGGCGACGGCCTGCCCGGGCCGACCGATTCCTGGGTGACGCTGGGCGCCATCGCACGCGAGACGTCGAGCATCCGGCTGGGCACCCTGGTGAGCTCCGCGACGTTCCGGTACCCGGGGCCGCTGGCCGTCGCGGTGGCGCAGGTCGACGAGATGAGCGGCGGGCGCGTCGAGTTCGGCCTGGGCAGCGGCTGGTTCGAAAGGGAGCACCAGGCATACGGGATCCCCTTCCCGCCGTTGCGGGAGCGGTTCGACCGGCTCGCCGAACAGCTGGCCGTCGTCACCGGGTTGTGGACGACGGCGCCCGGGGCGACGTTCGACCACGCCGGCGAGTACTACACGCTCGCCGACTCCCCGGCGCTGCCCAAGCCGGTGCAGCGCCCTCACCCGCCGATCGTGATCGGCGGGGTCGGCGTCAAACGCACGCCGAAGCTGGCGGCCAGGTATGCGGCCGAATTCAACGTGCCGTTCGCGCCGCTGGACACCGTCCGGACGCAGTACGCGCGGGTGGCCGCGGCGGTGGCCGCGGCGGGCAGGCCGGCCGACTCGATGGTCTACTCCTGCGCGTTCGTGCTGTGCGCCGGCCGCGACGACGCCGAGGTGGCCCGCCGGGCCGCGGCGATCGGCCGCGACCTCGACGAGCTGCGCTCGAACAGCCCGCTGGTCGGCACCCCCGGCGAGATCGTCGAGAACCTGGACGCCTGGCACGAGATCGGCGTGCGACGCGTCTACACCCAGCTGCTCGACCTGGCCGACTTGGACCACCTCGAGCTGGTCGCGAACGAGGTCGTCCCGGCCGTCAGAAGGTCATGACCTCAGCGCGTTCCTCCTGCAGCCGGTCCTTGTTGCGCAGCAGCCGCAGTAGCGTCACAAAACCGAGGCCGCCCACTACGTTGGCGACCACGGTGTAGCTGAACCAGCGCAGCCACTCGAGATAACCGAACGGGGCCGACTTGGTGTCGAGCGCGCCGAAGATGAGCAGCGAGTCCAGGATCGAGTGGAACAGCTGCAGCCCGGCCAGCAGGAACGCCCCGGCGACGGCCGCGGCTATCCTGCCGGGCACCGAGTCGGTGCCGTGTTGCATCCGGGTCATCAGCG
>CAZWEM010000102.1:0-3865 GCA_964632315.1 uncultured archaeon | reverse complement strand
TTTCGGGTATGTATTTGCCTGGTATAAAGCTGACTAGTGTTTTGTCTCCATAAGAAAATTTATAGTAGGAAAGAGCACCTCTTGAATCATATTTTACATTTATGTTAATAGCTACACTATTGTTTTCAAAACCAAGGGCAGGTATTTCTATCAAATATCCATTTGATTGAGCAGTAGCAGATATATTGTTGTAAAATCCACCCTTAGAATCCATGACCCCAAGGAAATCGTTTATAAGTAAGGACCAATCAATAGTTATTGGAATGAAAAGAACACTGAACATTGCATACGGACTAAACGAACGACTCAGATTCAAAGTTTGCCTTAAGAAACTATGAGTATCATTAACAATTTGCCATGTATCCTCCCAAAGGAGACGATCAAATGGTGGGAAGATCCATCCAAATGTTGCGTTTACCGGTGTTGATGTAATTGTAGTATTATCATATGGAGAGAATAATTGTTGAGTGCTTTCCATTCCTATTGATATGTCAGTAAGAGGCCAATAAGATTGAGGAGTGGCAGGATGAACACTCCAATCATTAAATACCTTTGTTAAATTAGAATCTCCAAGGGGTATAAGATTTTCTAGCGTAGTTCCTATATCGTCCATCATGTATGTATCCCAATTTTCAGAATATATACTAAGTGCCCATTCGAATTCATCACTATTTTGGATTCCCACATAAGAATTTTGTGCGTAAGAAATTCTTAGCAAAGGAACAATCAACAAAATCCCGAGAATAGCCAAACCAAAACATTTAGTTTTCATGTAATTTATCATCTCTTTATTGATAATTTTAAGATTTACCATATTTTCTGAATAGTATTATTCCTGTTATAACTAGGACAAGGCTGAACATTATGAGGATTAGAAAATCCCACCAAAGTCTTAAATTACTCAAACCGATTCCATTAAAAAGCAAGGACAGAGCATCCGATGCATAATATAATGGCATAAACATGCTGATCGTGCTCGTTTCAGGAGGTAATGGATACAAATTTGATGCGAGCATTTGCTGCGGAAGAAGAAATATCCAAACAATCCCTCCAGCAGCTTTGGCACTCTTAGAAATTGTAGCAGTTATTAAACCGAATCCAACAGTAGATAATGAGAAAACAATCATAAAAAGAAATGCAATAACAATTCCTACAAGTGTAATTTTCCTCATTCCCCCCATAAAAAATGTTAGAATGAAAATAATTGCTAATTGTATGATAGCCATTATCATATTGGATATCAAGTTGCTTCCGAGGAACTCTGCTGCGGATGTTGGCGTAGTATTAATTCTCTTCAACATCCCTTGTTCTCTATCTTCTGAAAAGGAAAGAGCTACTGGTATTGCTATAAATATCCCACTGAGCGCAATGAATCCAGGGACAAGAAATTCAAAAATGGTTCCGGTATAAGCTGTCCATCCATAATTTTCTACAACAACAGAGCCAAAAGCAGCCCCAAATATCAAGATCAGTGCTACTGGGAGCAATAGAACTATGAACATAGTTGTTGGCACTCTAATTATACTAATAAATTGTACTTTTACAAGAGCTGAAATTCTGCGTGCTTTCATTTTCAAACACCCTCCAAAATTCTTCTTCCTGTTATTTTAAGAAAAACTTCCTCTAAGTCTTTAGAGTTATGTTTTTCTATCAACTCTTTAGGAGATCCTACGGCAACCAGCTTTCCAAAGTCTATAATGGCTACTCTATCGCATAGTGCCTCTGCTTCTTCGATATAATGAGTCGTCAAGACAATCGTTTTATTAGTTTCCTTTAAAGATTTAACAAAATCCCAGGTTGTACGCCTAACTCGTGGATCCATTCCGACAGTCGGCTCATCAAGAAATAATATTGGAGGATCGCTTATTAAAGCGACAATGAGATTTAATTGTCTCAACATTCCCCCGCTATATTTTTTAGCAGTTCTATTACTCGCATTTGATAACCCTAGCAATTCAAGAAAATGTTCCATTCTCTCTTTAATCAATTGTTTGTCTACTAGGTGTAAATTTCCAAAAAGTTCGATGTTTTCCTTGGCGGTTAAGTATTGATATACTGAAGCTTGTTGGGGGCATACACCAATTAATTCTTTAATCTTGCTTAGATCTTTTCTGAGGTTATATCCGCCCACAAATGCTTCCCCAGCAGTTTGATTGATTAAACCACATAATATATTTATTGTTGTGGTTTTCCCTGCACCATTTGGTCCTAACAAACCAAATAATTCTCCTCGATTTATTGAAAAAGATACACCATCAACAGCCCTTACCTCTTCAATTACCTTTTTACCCGTATATGTTTTTTTCAAATCCTTGACTTCAATAGCAAAAGGATTATCAGATCCAAACTTTATTTCGTTGTAAGTTGACTCAGTATTTTTTGATTTTATCATTTTTTTTTAACACTTTTTTCATTAGATTTATTAATTATGATACAGTATGGGTCTCTAATAACTATAAGTTCTCAAAAAGGGAAAAAAATCAATAAGGTACATAAAAAGCCTAAGAATTAGAAAGACTGATATTTTTTGATATAAAATCTTAAAACCTAAATATTTATTACTTCAATATTCTGCCAAATTCCATAAATTTATACTCGAAGGAATAAAATTAGAAACAAATTTTTCCAAATATTTCACTAATTAGTTGAAAGCTTGGAATTTAATTTAAAATTTTTATACTCTTAGTTCTTAATAGTTGATCAATCCAACAGTCATAATAATCACTAGATAACCCAATATGAGCCATAATATCCTTAAATCCTTCAGTTTGTAAACTTTTCTTAATACTATGAGCTTCTTGAGCTGTGCTTGCCCAAGTTTCCATTGTAATCCTATTAGGAATATTAGTATAACTATAACTATTAACTATATTTTGAGAATACTTCTGGTTAATATGCTGAATTATGGATTTCAAATCATTTCCTCCGTTTAATGTGATATCAAATACAACTAAAAAACTTGTTGTATGCAATGGCTTCCATTGAATAGTAAATGTAGCTAAATCGTTCTCAATCATTCGATCTAATCGTTTCCTGACTGTTTTTGAAGAAAGTCCTACATCATCAGCAATATCTGTTATTGACTTCCTTGCATCTTTGTTGAGTGTTTTTAGAATTTTATAATCTATTGTAGTCAGTGATTCTGAAGTCGGGATATAAGGTAAACTCTTTATGCCTATAAATAGCTCGCTAAGTTGAGCCGTTTTAGATACAAAATTTCCCAGCTCTTGGAGTTCTGAGAGATCTCTTAAAAAAGTAGATACAGAAAGCGATTTTCCTCCAGCAATACCAACAAAATTAACATTTTCATGGTTTCCAAGTTCTTTGCTAATGAGATCCATCGATCTCCCTTTAGAAATCCCAAAAATCATAACCCATAAACTTTTTAAGGCAATTAAACTTGGACGAGCAACATACGTCTTGATGATCCCCTCATCTTCTAGTCTTTTTATACGTTTATGGACAGCACTTACAGATAAATTGCTCATTTCAGCTATTTCTCGGTATGTGAGGCGTGAGTTCTTAAATAACCGTTTAATGAAGAAAAAGTCAAGTTCGTCCATAAATCTATGAAATAAGTCAGAGATCTTATTTATTATTAATTCTTATTATGAATAAGTATTCTCAAATGTACAGATTTTAATTGAAGTAAAATTTAATTGAATTTAGCACTAATTTAATTCGATTTCATGTAATTTTGTTGAATTATTTCTTTTTAAGATTCCTTTATTTGTATTACTAATTTTCCTTTGTTGTGACCGTCTTCGAGATATTTTAAAGCTTCAGAGACTTGACTTAAATTATAAAACTTATCTATTATAGGTTTAATCTTGCCAGCTTCGAATAATTCTATTAGATATTTTAA
>CAZWEM010000101.1:0-4107 GCA_964632315.1 uncultured archaeon | reverse complement strand
ATCCTCATAAATGATGCAAGTGCGATTAGTTTGACTCCAACCTTGGAAACATCAATGAAGCGTTTTGATTTGATGTTTTCTGTAAATGTTCGAGGAACTTTTCTATGTTCAAAATTATGCATTCCTTATTTGAAAAAAGCCGAAAATCCTCACATTCTAAATCTTTCCCCTCCATTAAATATGAATTCAAAATGGTTTGCTAATAATGTAGCTTATACCATGTCAAAATATGGAATGAGTATGTGTGTGCTGGGGATGGCTGAGGAATTCAAAAATGATGGAATTGCTGTAAATGCTCTTTGGCCCCGCACGGCTATCGCAACTTCAGCGGTTAAAAATTTATTAGGGGGCGATTCAGCAATGAAACATTCGCGAAAACCTGAAATTGTTGCTGATGCTGCTTATTTTATTCTAACAAAATCGAGTAAAGAAACGACTGGTAATTTCTTCATTGATGACGAAATACTAATTGAGGAAGGGATTACCGATCTGGGGAAATATTCAATAGTACCAAATGCAAAATTAATTCCTGACTTTTTCCTATATGGCGGAGGCCAGACATAAGAAAGTCATTTTCTTTTTTTTCTATTTTTATCTAAATCTCTTAAAGCTTTTTAAAAATGTTGATTAATTATAATATTAAATAGTTCAAACTCTATAATTAATGAAGAAATTATGAAAAATATCATTTTATTTGGTCCACCAGGGGCAGGAAAGGGTACATTTTCAGGCCAAATTAAAAAAGTTATTCCAAACATTGCCCATATTAGCACTGGAGATATATTTCGAGAAAATCTAAAAAATAAAACTCCTATAGGATTAAAAGCTAAGCAGTACATGGATAAAGGGGAATTAGTGCCTGATGATGTAGTCATTGAGATGGTAAAAGACAGGTTAAATAAAGATGATGCGAAAAATGAGGGTTTTATTCTTGATGGTTTCCCAAGAACTCTTCCCCAAGCTAAAGCTTTGTCAGAAATAACCAACATTGATTTATTCCTTCTTTTAGAAGTAAGTAGAGATATCATAACAAAAAGAATTTTAGGTAGATATTCCTGTAAAAATTGTGGGAAGATATACAATAAATACACGTTACCCCCTCAAAAAGAAGGTGTTTGTGATAAATGTGGCGCGGAAATCAAATTTGAACAACGGAGCGATGATAACGAAGAAACTTTAAAAAATAGACTTGATGCATATGAAAAGAACGCTAAACCCATAATTAAATATTATAAGAAGAAAAAGTTGTTAAAAAGAATCAATGCTGAAAACACCTTAGCTCTCACTGAGGATCAAATCAAGGAAATTTTAGAAATATAAACTCTAATTAATATTTTTTTATAAATCATGGACTATAATATATGTGCTGTAATACCTGTATCAAGTCTGGATAACGTTAAGACAAACATCCATGAAGCTTTGAAATACAATTCTAATTTTATTGAATATCGTTTTGATTATGTTCGGAATATAAAAAATATCAATAGTGAGTTCTTAAGAAATCTAAAAGCTTTAACCTTTAGTAATCTGCCTTTAATATTCACTTTTAGAGACTCGAGTGAAGGGGGAAAGCAAGATATTAATTTAGATCAAAAATTAAGTGTTATGAATGAGTTATTTAAAGCGCAGCCCGAGTACATTGATATAGAAATGAATTCAAAGAATAATTTACTACGTTTAGTCAATGAATTAGCTGTTGAAAATGATGTTAAACTCATATTTTCTTATCATAATTTTAAAAATGTAAAAAATCTTGAAGAATCAATTAATCTGGTTAAATTATTTAAAGTAAAATTGGAAGATTTAAACTTTGGGAATGCCATCCTTAAAGATTCTGTCTTTAAGATAATCTACATAGCAAATGCGTTTGGTGACAATTTTATTCCACTAGAATTATGTAAATACTTTAAAAATCAAAAGAAAAAGATAATCTCATTTTGTATGGGAGATTTAGGTATTTTTTCCAGAATTTTTTGCTTGAAAGTAGGAGCTTTCCTTACTTATGGAAGTGTAGAAAAAACCACGGCACCCGGACAAATTAAAATTGAGGAGTTAAGAAAAGCAATCGATGATTTTACGTAAATGATTAATTCTTATCGAAAATATATCCACAATTTCCGCATTTAATTCGCTTTTTATACACCGGAGCACCTTGCATGGAATAATATAGAACTTGAGTTTTGTCCGGTTCTTCATGTAGCTTACGAGGGTTCTCCTCTCCGCACTTAGAACACTTAAATCGCTTATATTCTGTCATTTTTCATCTATTTATTTAATAACTACATGTAAAATATGTTGAACCAATTTAAATTTAGTTTTTACGATAAAAGTGCATTTTATCTATAAACAAAATTATTTTGACGTTCGATCCAGTAAGCTTGCTAATTTTTTTCGATAATCTTCAAACGCGTCTCTACCTGCTTTTGTAAGACTTAAAATGGTTTCAGTTTTTTTACCCTTTGATTTTTTTTCCATATTAACATATCCTGCTTCTTCTAACTTGCTTAGGTGAGCAGATAAGTTTCCAAAAGTAAGGTCTGTCTGTCGTTTAATAAAAAGAAAATCAGCACTTTCAACCACGAAGAGGAGTGATAATATTAATAATCGAGCCGGTTCATGAATTAGTTTATCAATATCTGTTATTGGCAATACTTTTTCTTCGGTGTCAATCTCTTCGTGCTCAGTTATTATAAATCACCTATTCTTTTGGATACTTTTTAAGAAATGAGATTAACAAGTAGAATCCTAAAAATGAAATAATTGCACCCGGTAAGCCAAAACTAATGATAAAATCCATTGGAGTACCAACAAGCGGAAAAAGTACCTCAGTAAAAGTGAATCCTAATCCAAAGATAATGGCATATATATATAGCCTTCTATAATCAAGAAACACTGCTAAAATACTAAGAGGGAGCGAAATAAAGATTAAACCAATGAATAACGGCACTAATATCCCTTCAAGCACTAATATGTGAGATAAAACTAAAGGAGTTAATACCATTAAAATTAGCCCGATTACGACATTCGCTACTAAAAAATATACTAACCTCTTTTTAGTCCTTTGTCGCTTTTGACCGAATTTCACAGATCCTATTCTTTTGGATATTAAATATTTCTTACCAAGTGAGAGAATTAGAATTGGCATTGTGTTCCAGCAAATTAAAAAAATCATCATGTTAAATGTATCTCCTAAGCCAGATTCATTAATTAGAAAGAGAAATGCATAGCCTGAAATCAATAATCCGAAAAAAATATCCCACAAGCCATCTTGATATGTAAATCTCCAAATTCGTTTTTCAAGAGCTTTTAAGTTAATTTCTTCAGTCATTTATGTACCACCCTCTTTTGGATATTTTTTTAAGAATCTCAAGAATACAATTAATCCAATGGAAAAAATTATCCCACCAGAGACACCAAAAACAATACTCGTGCTTAATAAATAAGGAATATAGCCACGCAAAAGATCTGCAACAAAAAAAGATAATCCCCCTATAATAGCATATATATATAATCGATTAAATTTAATCAAGAAAGCAATTATAGATAATGGCAGCCAAATAAATAAAGTGCATATTAATAAAATAGTGATATATCCATCAAAATTTACACTTTGGAATAATCCCGTGTATGGCAAAATTAGTAAAATGATCAAGATTGTTGTATTAATAACTGAAAAAATAATAAATCTTTTCACATTTAATTTTCTGATTGGACCGAACTTAACTTGACCCATTCTAGGGACTGAGATAAATCTTTTCGTTAAAATGAATAGTATACATACGAGAATATAATAAGAGGATAATATAATAATTACAATAACGGTATCAAAAAAATCTCCTAAAGAATTAGTTATCCATCCTATAATTATTAAACCAAAAAATATATCTAACAAACCATCTTGAAATATAGACGTGTAAGCTTTTTTTTCAAGAGCTTTTAAGTCAATAAATTCGGGCATTTATTTACCATCCTCTTTTGGATACTTTATTATAAATTTCCTCAAGTAGAATAAGCCTAATAGGAGAATTATAGTTCCAACAATGCTAAAGGATATAAAATTACTTAAGGGATAAGCGAAATAAATTGTTAGGAATTCAGATAAAAAGA
>CAZWEM010000100.1:0-4117 GCA_964632315.1 uncultured archaeon | reverse complement strand
TTTAATTCTTTCATTTGTCTAGCTTTTTTGTTAATTACTAGATATTGTGCAAGATAAATAAATATTTCTAGGAGAAAATCTGACAACCAATTTTTTTATGAACAACATCCAAAAAAAGGTTAAAGTCAAAATAAATCTCACTCTAGTTTTTTGAGTAGATAACTTTTTTAATTAAATTCTTCTACATGAAAAATATGAGATCTAGGATTAAATTAGCTACCATGTTCCTTGGAATCATTCTAGCCATGCTCTCTACTACGACGGTTTATGCAGCTGATATCGAACCTAACTATAAAGTGGGCGAGGTATATCAATACGAATTAGTCGGTCCAAGTGGAACAGGAGTTTTTCAAGTAAAAATACAAGCCATTGATCTTGTTGGGAATGCAATTAACGTCTCCTTTGTTGCCAGCTCAAATGATAACACCACCTTTTTAGAAGAAGATATCAAATATTCTTCAAATTGGACAAGTACCACTGAACTCTTAGATGTATCTGCACTCTGGGATGATACAAACGATTCTCAAATAATGACTAATGCTGAGTTAGTGCTAAGTGGATTTGTTATTTTTCCCGATCTTGGTACCCCCTATGAGTTACACGCTATTGACAGCCCACAAGAAACCTATTATAATTTATCTATTGATGCAAATGGACTGTTAAGCAATGCTCGAATCAGATTTACTGGGTTTTCCTATACCATACGACCATTTCGGCCTGCCATTCCCGGATTCTCTCCGGTACTTCTGTCTCTATTTACATTTTCAATGGTTTTAGGTGTATACGTAATAGTAAGAAAACGAGTTAGTAAAGACGCTGAATAAAATATTCTATATCCGAATGAGCTTTTTCAAACGCTTCTAATTCCTTCCTATTGAGATAGTCATTTTCAAGGATGGGAACATACTGTTTGCACTTAAAACACAATCTTACTCTCATTTAAGCTCATTTCCTGTTTATTTGATAAAAATTTGACCCAGTTACTTTCAATGATCCAGCTATTACGGCTTATGTCTAATTAAAAATAGGTTGATCTTCTTCAGGATTAATAAAAAATAAAAAAAATTAAATTAAAAAAAATTAGCTAAACGCTCTTCTTCCTTCTTGATGAATAAAACCAAATCATCTTCAATTTGATCATTCTCTCTCTCAAGAATAACTTTTCTCACCTTCCAAATGAGTTTTATAAAAGCTTCAGGAAGGATTGGAGAGTAAATTATCTTCCAACACCTAACATTTTTTAGACTAATGGCTTACTTAGGTAAAATATTTTGGAACCATACTTCTTAAGATCAAGAACCGTTCATTCCAAGAATCCACTGGATTTTACATTGACGGGAACAGAAGAATCGTTTTGGTGGTTCTTGGCACACGTTCACATAATTGTACTCCTTATTCCACTTATTCTTAACAATCCTTTTTCCACAGAATTCGCATTTTGGTGTCGGTATATCTTCTTGATGGGGTATAGTTTTAATTTTCTCCACGATTTTTGATACCATGCTCAGCTCCTCCATATTACTAAAAAAAAGTAAAATTATTTACATGAATGCTAATGATTGAAGCTTTATATACATGATTTAAAAAAATTAAAAAAATATTTCTCGGATCTATTTTCCTTCCAATAATCTAAATTTAGTATCGTATAAATACTCTATTTAGGTAATATATCACTTCAATTTTATTTACTTTTTATTCACTTTTTTTAGCATGAGTACTCTCTTGGTTTAATTTTATCTTGAAATCTTGCTCCAATACCTTTCGAAATCTCCTCTTATCTTGAGAATGATGAAAATAAGACTCAAGCTATAGAATATTGGTCAAAAGCTTAAATACAATCTTGAATTAACCTTTGTAGAAAAAGAACTTGATTAAAAAATGAGTGAAATTAACAATTTAACTGACAACAAGCTTGGAAAAATTATACTTGCATTATCTCTACCATTATTGGTGTTCCTCGTAATTGCGAGTTATTCTGGAATTTTTATTACAACTACTTATGCGAGAAACACGGCATCATTTGCCGCTCAAGGGATCGGTCAAGACATTGTAAATTTATTCATCGTGGCACCACTCTTGCTTGCAAGCTCTATTCTGTTTTATAAAGGAAACAAAAGAGCAATGCTCATCTGGGCGGGTCTTGACCTTTATGTCATCTACTCTTACGTGATCTATTGCTTTGCACAGCCGTTTAATTTTCTATTCTTAGTGTACTGCGCAGTTCTTGGTTTTTCGTTTTATGCATTTGTCTACTTGATGACGAACAGTATCAATACACCCATAAAGCAATGGTATAAAAGCGAAAAACGCATCAAATTGGTGATTATCTTCAATGTCATCATCGCAGGACTGTTTTATTTCGTGTGGCTATCAGAAGTGATACCCGCATTAATATCCAATGAAATCCCCCAGAGCATCATTGAAAATGGCGTGATTACAAATCCCGTTCATGTACTAGATATGGCGATTTTTCTTCCTGCTCTTGTAATAACCGCCGTGTTCCTCTATAAAGGGAATGACTACGGCTTTCTGTTTGCTCCCATTTTACTAATTTTCTTGAGCTCGATGGCTTTAGCTATAATTGGGATGGTAATTACGATGTGGTTCACCGGTGTCGCAGTTGACCTCGGGATGGCAAGTATTTTTATCGTGATAGCAGCAATTAGCATCTTATTAGCTGTCTTTCTCTTGAAAGATATCGAAAGGTGATTAAAATGCCTTTAAAGGCAAATCTGCCCAAATTCTTTTTCTTTTTGTCACGTTGATAAATTATTATTTTGCCTATACAAAACTAAAAAGTAAAGTAAAATAAAAAAATTAGATAATTGTTCTCGATTTTCTAATTCTAAAAATGATAGGCCCGATTATTAGTAAAGGTACACTCAGTACTATAAACAGATTGTAGCTGGGAATTGATGGAGAAGGGGAAATAGGATTCGGATGGCTATCTGGATCTAAAGGATCAGTAAAATACTCATGCACTTCCTCACCATCTAGCCAACCATCATCATCTGTATCAGGATCTTGAGGATCACAGCGACGATTATATTCTTCAATATTTAATAATTCATCCTCGTCAGGATCGGCATCCCTGTCATCTGCAAGTGGATCTGTTGAGTTCAAAACTTCCCATCTGTCTGGCATGGTATCTGAATCTGAATCCCCACTTAATGGATTGGTACCATGTATCAAAACCTCGTCTCCGTCAGTTAAGCCGTCAGCATCAGTATCAGCCTTCAATGGATCAGTTCCATGAGTTAGCACTTCCAATCCATCCGAAAGACCATCATCATCACAATCTTCATCTGTTGGAGAGGTCCCATGGGTGTAGACTTCCGATCCGTCCAATAAGCCGTCTGAATCAGTATCATTTAGATAGGGATCTGTTAGGTAATTAAATTCCTCTAAATTGGATAGTAAATCATTATCTGGATCGAGTGTACTATCATCTACAAGGGGATTCAACCCATGCAACACTTCATACCCATCAGACATTAAGTCGTCGTCTGTATCATTATCCATTGGATCCGTACCGTAGATAGTAATTTCGTCCATATCAGTCAAGTCATCATCATCACTATCTTCAGATATTGGATTGGTATTGTATACCATAGTCTCATCATAATCAGTTAAACCATCAAAATCAGAATCCTCTTCCAACGGATTTGTTCCGTACGTGTTAATCTCATCTCCGTCGCTAAGGTTGTCAGAATCAGTATCGTTATTAAGAGGATCTGTCATATAATCTAGGATTTCAGTACTATCTATTAATCCATCATCATCCGTATCGCTATTTAAAGGATCAGTATTGTAAGTATTAATTTCTTCTCCATCAAGTAACCCATCGTCATCCGTATCGCTATTTGTAGGATCTGTATTGTAAGTATTAATTTCTTCTGGATCAAGCAATCCATCATCATCCGTATCATCATCTAATGGATCCGTACCATAATCATTAACCTCTTCGCCATCAAGCAACCCATCATCATCCGTGTCGCTATCTAATGGATCAGTAGTTCCATAAAATTCCTCGTAATCGTTTAAACCATCAGAATCGCTATCTGCTAAATAGGGGTCCAACCCATTTCCGATTTCAAAGAAGTCATCGAGCCCATCT
>CAZWEM010000099.1:0-4246 GCA_964632315.1 uncultured archaeon | reverse complement strand
CTTCCAAAAACTTTTCCAATTCCGCTACACGGAATAATATATACTTTTTTTTCAGACATTTTTTTCACTCTTCATTTTATCTAAATGTCCTTTTTCTTCAATCGCTTTTTGTTTCATATATTTAAAATATTCTGGACCATTCATTAAGAGTTCACTATCCTCTTCAAAATTATCAAATTCAAGTTCAACAAACCATCCTTTATTGTAAGGATCTTGGTTCATGTATTCAGGATGCTGTTCCAAATCTTTATTTACTGCAACAATTTTTCCAGACCCAGGTGAAATCAATTGTAATACTGTTTTTGTAGATTCAAATGAACCTACATCGTCAAATTGCATCACGTTCGTTCCAATTTCAGGAAAATCTACAAATAAGATATCGCTTGCTGCATTTTGAAGATAATCAGAAATACCCAATAAAGCAGTTTTTCCAAGAGGTTTTATCCAACAATCGTTCTCGTTAAAAAAATATCCTTCTTTAGGTACGGTAAAATAATATTTATCAATAGTAACATCAAAAACCTCTTGTTGATCGAAAGCTCGACTTTTTTTTACTCCTTCGGATTCTTTTTCTTCTAAATCTTTAACTATTTCATTGGTGATGAGCTCGATGAGCTTAACATTATCTTCATCTAATTCTAATTTCTTAGGAGGTTTAACCCTATACTTCTTTGCCATATCGGGGATCATTATTTGCTTGAATGGTCTTAATTCCCGTTCCTCAATCAATTTCATGGGACATCGCGTCATGCAACCATTTATCGCAATTATTTTGGATTTAGGTAATAGTTCTTCATAAGTTTTGTCTCCAGAATTTAATAATACAGGACAAATCAACTTAGAATTAGGCACTTTCTCTATAATCTTTAAAGCCACTTCTCGGGTTATTACTCCCATAGATTTATCCAATCCATTACATGGAAGAATACAAATACTCTCATTACTCACTCTTTAATCACCTACTCATTTAGATCGTAAATCTTTTATTAATTTAGTAATTTCTCTTTTATCTGGAAAATTTAATGCATCTAGAGCGCAAGCTTTAGCACATGCGCGGCAAAAGACCACGCAGTTATAGGGATTTTTAATTGTAAGTTTCTTTTCTTGATCTTCAATTTTTTCATAAACATTATGAGGACAAAACTTATCGCATTCCATGCAAAAATTACATTTATCATAATCAATGGTAGGCCACCACGGGATATTAATTCGTGGAACACCCATAAACGTCGCTTTCTCTGAATCATACGTATTACTCATTTTTATGATCTTCCTCCTCTAAGTTTTCTAAAGTTTTTTCTACCAGTTCTACAGCTTCATCAGTTGTCATCTCTCTAATGTCTAATGGAATAAGATCCTTTTTTACATCAAGCCCTACTTTATTAAAAGCATCACGAAACATTTTATATTGCATGTTTGGAGCACAGGCTCCTATTATGTACTTGCGATCAGGATGTAGAAAATCATCTAAGAATCGATCCCCATCTTCTTCGCATAATTGGGGGTGAATAAATCCATATTCTACAGGTAATTCTATCCGAACTCGATTTATAAAATCCCAAACATCCATTTTAGCAAATCCTGGACATTTTCCTGTGCACACGCACATTATGAACCCAATTTTTTTTTCTTTTTCACTCAAAAATATCACAAGTTTTTATTTTTCTGAAAACAAAAAAATTAAATTTTTTCAATATCTAATAAAGATCAAATTTATTTAAATCTATGCATTAATACGCATAAGCGCATTAAAATATTATTCTTAATAAGATTTACGTTAACATTTAAATATCAATTAAAATATTATTATTTATGAATATATGTGTAAAAATGCATTGAATAAAAATTATGAAATTAGAAAAATTACGTTTAGAAAAACTAAGAGCATTATCAGATGAAACAAGACTGGAAATCGTTGGACTCTTACGTCATGGAGGAGAACTATGTGGCTGTGATTTTGAAAAAATGATAGATAAATCCCAATCCACCATTTCAAGGCACTTGAAAAAGTTAGAGCTCGCAGACATAATTGAAAGCAGAAAAGAAGGAGTAAAACTAATGTATAGAATTAGAGATCCACATATATTCAAATTACTAGCGGTTCTTGATCAGTTAATTAAACGAGAACAAAAATATAAGAATATTTTACAAATTCAAGAAAAATTATAAGAGGTGTAGATTTAAGTGTCAAAGTCTGAACAAAAAGTTATGGAAAATAAATTACAAGTAGACATCTATGTTCCTTTAAACGTATGCTCTTGTCAATGGGAACAATTTATGAATTTAGTCTTTCAAGTATTAACAGGATATATGAACTATATAAAATTTGAAACGAAAAATCTTGACTCTGAAGATGCACGTAAATTAAATCTCCATGGAAATAGTATAGTTATTGACGGAAAAGAAATTATGACAAGTGCATTTGCTTTAAAGAAGAAATTACCTGAAATTTTGGAAGAGAAAGGTTTAATATAAGAGGAATGATAAATTGGAAAAATTTGAGAACATTATCTTAATACCTTGTTCTGGCTCTGAGTACCATGGAGAACTCGCACGTCAGGTCGCGATTCAAATAGCTGAAAAGAGCAGAATCTCTAACATAGCTTCAATGACTTGTTCCACAATCTTTCTTAAAAATGTTTTGTTGCGAAAAGATCAAATGGTGCAAATTTCCAAGAACCATTTAGAAAACTCGTATTTAATTATGATAAATGGGTGTAATACTGCTTGCATGAGTCAGATTTATGATTACATTGGAATTAAACCAGATTTAATCATATCGGTTCAAGATATTATTCCCAAAGAGCGCATAAACCTTAATGACTTGAATACGTTTAAAAATAAAAATAAATTAAGTGAGATTAAAGAAGGAGATATCAATAAAGTAATAAATTATGTATTTAATGAATTAAAAAAGTATGGGTTTATGCTAGAAGAATTAGAGTTATGATTAAGCTCAATTTAATATTATTTAAATCTAAAAATGATTTTAACCAATAATAATATATTTTTGAAGAATTCAGATTATTAAATATAGGTAAAAGCTATTCTATTCATAGAAAAATATGATTAATTCTCGCTTAATCTTTTCAAAAATTACTGATCCTTTTCTAAACCAAGCGCTTGAAGAAATTCTCTTAAATTCTGTGTATAATAGAGAATATGACTTAATAGTTCGATTATGGTCAGCAAAACCCTCTGTAATAATCGGAAGAAATCAATCATTAAGAATGGAAGTAAATATTAAGGCTTCTCAAAAATATCAAATTCCAATAATAAGGAGAATAACTGGAGGAGGGGCTGTGTATTTAGATTTGGGATGTCTAAATTTTTCTTTTTATTTAAATAATAATTGTATATTTTACACAACCAATGTATCAAATTTGAATAAGTCACTAATGCAAATTATAGTTAATGCATTAACCTTATCCAAACTTGACTGTTTAATTCAACCCCCTAATTCAATTACCATCAATGGAAAAAAAATTTCAGGGAGCGCACAGATATTTAAAGGAAATAGTGTTCTACATCATGGAACATTATTAGTAAATACCAATCTCCAAAAATTAACAGAGTTACTAAATGTGGAAAAAAAAATTAGAGAAATACGATATATTACCAGTAAAAAAGCTGATGTTACCAACGTTTCTTTCATAAATCAAAACATTGCCATAACACAAATTATTCAAAATATTATTATACAAATTGAAGATGCATTTCAACTTAAACTTACTGAACAGAATTTGACAGAATCAGAATTAAATCAGGCTAAAATGATGATGAGAAAGAAATATCTAGATTTTAATTGGTTAAATAAAATTCCTTAGCTGTTTGAATAAAATTAAAACTTATAATACTTTGGAAAATCTTATTCCTTCTTAAAGTCTAAAGAAATTGAATTTATACAAAATCTCTTGCCTGTTGGTTTAGGACCATAATATCAAAAGATAATTAGACAAAATATTAGTTTGGATTATAAATAATAAGAACATCTTCAGTTCTTTGACTTTCTAAAACCCAAATTCTCTGCTCATACATAATTTATAATTCGCTTGATTTTTTTATGACTTTTTAAAGATCCCCAAATCATAAAATTCTTAAAATCTTGAAAATTACCTATCATAAAAAAATAATAATGCTATAACATCATAAAATAAGGTGAAAATGATGTCCGTTCCAATATTGATATTAAAGGAAGGAACTGAAGAAACAAAAGAAAAAGAAGCTAGGATGCAAAATATTAACG
>CAZWEM010000098.1:0-4442 GCA_964632315.1 uncultured archaeon | reverse complement strand
GGCGGATTTTCTCAACATCACCTGCTATACTCCGGAATGCGGCGGGCCCGGGCAGATTGACCCGCGGCTCTAGCCCTTGCTTTTTGAAAGGCAATGCATGAAGGTCACCATCGTTTATGATAACGTGACTTGGCAGCCCGGGCTTGAAGCTGATTGGGGGTTTTCGTGCCTGCTGGAGGCGGACGGCCGGCGATGGTTGTTTGACACCGGGGCCAAAGGGGCAGTGCTGCTGGCCAATATGGAGAGTCTCGGCATTGATCCCCAGACCATCACGGATATCTTCATCTCGCACGCCCACCGGGACCATATGGGGGGACTGGAGGATCTGCTGCGCCTTAACCGGGAGGTTCGGGTTTATCTCCCCGGGTCTTGCTCCAGGCCTCCAGAGGCCCGAGAGGTGATCAGCGTCCAGGATCCCCTGGAAATTTCTGAGAATTTTTTTTCCACCGGGGAGTTACCCGGCGCAGAGCAGTCCCTGGTGGTCAAGACCGCGAACGGTCTCGCGGTGATTTGCGGTTGTTCCCACCCCGGGGTGGGAACCATCCTGAAGGCCGCCTCCCGGTTCGGGCGAGTCGCGGCCCTGATTGGCGGCCTTCACGGGTTCCAGGAATATGAACTCCTGGCAGACTTAAAGTTAATTTGCGCCTGCCATTGCACCCAACACCAGGCGGAAATCATGGCGCGTTATCCGGAAACCGCGGTAAGCGGCGGCACCGGCAGGGTGATAGATATCGGCTAGTCGCAGGACGAGCAGTCCGGGATGCCGGTTCATTGGAAGCTCATCGGGCTTGCCACTTTAACCAATCTTATCAGACCGGCAATTACTCCTACGGGAATATTCGAGAACAGGGCATTTTTCAACTCTCCCGGCAGCCGGCCTATCTTAACTTTATCGATTATTTTAAGGGTCCGGCAGAGAGATATTCGGGCTCTTACAGCCGGGAAGAGATGGTGACCAGTCACCGGCTGAACTTACAGGGGCGAGGCAGGCTCGCGCCATCTTTGGCCGCTGGGCATCAGCCTGTCAGGGGTGTCTTAAAATCCTGGGGTTTTAAGGGGTGGTGGCAGAACTCTGGCCGAGAAGCTGACCGAGCCCGAGTAACTTGACCTTAAAAAATGAAAATGGATGACGCTGAACGCCTGGCCTTAGCTTCACTGGGAATCAATCTGTTGGTGACCGGGCTGAAGTATTTCCTGGGAGTGTTTTCCGGCAGTCTGGCCCTCCTGGCCGACGCCGTGCACTCTGGCGCTGACGTGGTCTCGTCAGCTTCCATCTGGGCCGGAATCAGGCTCTCGCGCCGCAAAACCAAACGGTTTCCCTATGGTCTCTATAAAGTGGAAAATTTGGTGGCCTTGATGACCTCGGCGATTATTCTGCTGGCCGGCTATGAGATTGTGCGCACGGTTCTGTGGGCCGGCGAGCGGGTCAGGGCGGCACGGCTACCGTACGCCATTTTCGGAGTGGCCGCGGTCGCTTTGATCCTCTTGGGCTTTTCGCGGTATGAACTGAAAAGAGCCAGGAAGCTCAACTCCCCGAGCTTGCAAGCCGATGCCCAGCACCTGACCACTGACCTGTTTTCTTCCGGCATCATTCTAATGGGACTGGCCGGGACGTACTTCCAGATCAAATTACCTCTGGACAAGGTGGCAGCCTTGATAATAGTAGTTTTGGTCGTCAGGGTGGGCGTGAAGATTGCGGTGGATGCCATCAGGGTGCTCTTGGACGCCTCTTTGGACTTCAATACCCTGAATAACATCCGGGAGATCATTTTGGAAAACCCCCAGGTGAGCAAAGTCAATGCCCTTACCGGGAGAAATTCCGGCAGATTCAAGTTCATCGAAGCAGACCTGGCCCTCAAGGTCAGGGAACTGGAAAAAGCTCATTTTGTGGCCAATCAGATCGAGAACCGCATCAAATCCAGGGTTCCCCATGTCGATCACATCCTGATTCATTATGAACCGACGAAAAAGGAGACCCAGGTCATTGCCCTGCCGGTGGCGGAGGACCGGATGCACCTGTCGGAGCATTTCGGGGAGGCGCCCTATTTCCTCCTGCTCACCTTAAAGAGCGCGGATAGCAGGCTTTTGGAAGAATCCTGGCTGTCCAACCCCTTTCAAACGGTGGAGAAAGGCAAGGGCATCAAAGTGAGCGAGTGGCTGGTCAGCCTGGGGGTTGATGAGGTCGTCACCCCCAAAAGTTTCGCTCATAAAGGGCCTCATTATGTCTTTTCAGACAATGGCGTGGAAATGCAGCAAGCAGATGGGCGCGACCTCACTGAGATCAAAGAGTCTCTGATCGCCTCCCCCGGGGGCAGCAGCAAGGGCACAACTTATGGCTGAGATGATACCGGCAATTGCCCAGAAGATTGCCATTGACTGCTCAAGGCACAGTCCGTGTATTGAGTTGGCTTATACCTATGGTGGAGCAGGAGAGGCGCTCATTTTGATTCACGGTCTGGGCGGCGGCAGCCGGAGCTGGCGCCAGGGCCCTTGCGGCGCGGGTCGACGGAGAGGCCGGGGCGGGGGACATGAGACTTTTCTTGAAGCAGGGCTTTTCGCCGGTGAACCGGATCTTGCCGAGGTCTAAGGCCATGTCAGAAGTTGAGTGTCAACTCCCTGAGTTTAACCCGGAAGATGAGGAAATTAGGGGAATTCTGGAGAACAATCGCTGGGTAACAAGACGATGACCGGCTCAGAGGATGCACCCAAAGTTTCGGTGATCATACCGGCCTATAATGAGGCCCCGCGCCTCGGTCAGGTGGTCCAGGCTGCGCTGCTGCAGGCGGATGAAGTCCTGGTGGTGGATGACGGCAGCACCGATGACACGGGAACAATCGCGGCAAAACACGGCGCCCGGGTAATAAGATTGAACCGTTCGGGATATCTCCGGGCCATAAAAACCGGCTTTGCCCAAGCCAGGGGCGATATTGTGGTCACCCTGGATGCCGATGGCGAGCATGATCCGCAGGAGATTCCCAACTTAATTCGTCCTGTGGTCAACGGCCAGGCCGATTTGGTCTTGGGGAAACGCCCCCGGATCGCCAGACCTTCAGAAAGGCTGATTAACCGGCTAGCCAGATGTAAAGTTCCGGTATCAGACACAGGGACGGGTTTTAGAGCTATGACCAGGGATCTGGCGCTTAAATTAACCTTCCCAGGAAAATGTATCTGTGGAACCTCGGTCCTGGAAGCTCACGGTTTGCGAGCCAGAATAACGGAAGTGCCCATCTCGGTTAAAACTATCGATAAACCGAGAACAATAGCTTGGGGACATCTTTATCAATTCTTTGCCGTGCTCAGGTTAGTGCTCAAGGGTTGGTGACTGGCTAGCTCTTCGCCGGGGGAAAATTATCAAAAATGCCGGGAAAAAGTTCGGAATCTGGTATGGCCATTTGCACCGAGCAGGCGCTGCAAAAATTACGGCATAAACGGCTTCCTTGCCAATAAACGTCAAAAAAGGAGATTTTCCCATGAAAAAAGTAATGCTGGTGGGTTGTGGAGCTTACATGGACAGCGGTTACGGCTGTCCGGGGGAATGGCGCTGCCTCAAGGCGGCCACGGTGGGGGAGGGATCATTTACTGAACCCGTGCAAGTCATGTCCTTTGTGAAGTGTCATTGCCCCGGACGCAGCCTGGTTTCCAACGTGGGCATGGCCATGAAACTTGCTGAGATGAAGCCCGAGGCGATTTATTTAAGTTCCTGTTTGGCCAAGGCCAAGCCGGGGTGCCCTTACAGCACTCCCGAGGAAATTGCGCAACTCATCCAGGGGAAAACCGGCCTCCCGGTGATTTTAGGAACCCACGAATATCATTAAAGGCTTTCAAGCAACCTCTCCGGGATGGGATGGGAGTTTGCAGTTATCCTTTTCCAACCAGCATGTTTGGCCCGGGAATTCGTCTCTGGCGACCTGCCGGGCCTATCATGCCCAGGCTCTGGGAAACGAGTATCTGGAAATCCGGGTTCTCCTGCGGGAGGCGGAGGCCGCGGGCGGGACCGCTCCATAATTGCCACTAGCTAAACTTCTCTAAAATATCAACTATTTGAAGATATGACCTGTATATCGAAAACCTTCCAAATCTTCTTGATGAGCACATAAATAGCAGCAATCTTCTATTCTTTGCTCCCCTGAAAGTCATAAAGTTTTTGCAAAATACCCTGTCAAATCAAGCCTGATTTAGGACACTTGAAACAACGATAAAAAAATTAACATCCTTGCGGACCCAATAAACGAAAAACGATTATTGCCTTTGCTCTGAGTTATATGGTATAATTAGCCTAATTAACTGACTAAATGGAGCAAAGCGATGCAACAAACAGCACTCAGTCTGATGCAATTTCAGAAAAAGTTTGGCACTGAGAAAGCCTGCCAAAAGCATTTGTTTCGTTTGCGTTGGCCGGAGGGATTTCGGTGTCCCCGCTGTCAACATGATCAGGCTTATTT
>CAZWEM010000097.1:0-4531 GCA_964632315.1 uncultured archaeon | reverse complement strand
CTTAAAGACAAAAAACTCATAGCTAATCGTTGTTCTGGTTGCAATAGAGTTTTTTATCCTCCTCGATTGGTATGTGGCCAATGTCTTGTAAAACCAGATAAATGGGTAGATATTAGAGATACTGCGAGTGTATCCACCTTTGCTATATCTTATATTAAAAATCCAGAAACTGGAGAGGTAGAAGAAAGACCAATGGTTTTGGTTCATCATGATGGATCAGATACCGTAAATATAGCGGAATTAAGTCCTGAGTTGAATGTGAAAGATACATACGTAGGAATGCCGATTAAAGCACATTGGCGAGAGGAAACGAATGGTGGCTTGATGGATATTGAGTACTACGATAAAATCGAAGATGACTCCGAAGATTTGAAAAAATAAAAATAGAATTTCCTTTTTTTTAACTTTTTTTCCACTTTCGTTTAATTTAAATTTCTTTAAACCTAATTTAAGTAGTATGGAACCTAAATCTAATGAGTTGCTTGAATTTATAAAATCAAGGAAGAGCATTCGAACGTTTATATATGAAAAAATTGATAAAGCAACCATAAATCAAATTCTTGAATGTGGACGATGGGCACCTTCAGGGAATAATACTCAACCTTGGAAGGTTTGTGTAGTCACTCATCCCACTGTTAAACGCATGTTGGCGGAGCTTTCCAAGTACGGAGGTGTTATCGAAAGTGCTTATGTAAATTTTGTTATTTTTTTAGATGTCCAAAAAGGATATGATCGTGTTAAAGATATACAAGCAATAGGAGCTTTTATTGAGAACATTCTTTTAGCTGTCCATGCTAAAGGGTTGGGTGGAGCATGGATAGGAGAGATTTTGCAGAAAAAAGAAGAAGTGAATGAAATTTTTAAATTCTCCAAAGATAAGTATGAATTGATGGCTCTCATTGCGGTAGGAGTTATCGATCAACCGATGTTAGATCAAAAAGCTAAAGAAAGAGAGAGAATAGCATTAGATGATTTCATAGAATTTTATTAAATATTAGCTTTTTTTCTCTTTGTTGAGTTCTAATTTTTTCATTTCCTTAAATTCCTTAGAGAAAAATTCTTTACCGTAATGAGAGAATAAAACTGCACTAGGATCATGAGGTGCAGATCTATCCTTAGCGATTAAAGTAGTTACTGGAGCTTTAGAAAGATGCGTAAACGTGATATCGTGACCAACACATAACCCCACGATGATATTCATATCCGTTTCTGATTCATTCAACAGTAATGCTTGTGCTGCTGGATTACAAGTGATCCAACCAATAGTGTAACCTGTTTTTGAAAACATTGTATACTCTTCTGGGATGCCAACCTCAGTTTTTTTAACACCACCCGTTTTACAACAAATTGAGACAACTTCAAAACCATAATTTTCTAATATTTCAGCAATTCTTTGCGTTTCCTTTAGCATCCCAACGCAAAACGCCAATCCTAATCTCTTATATCCCATACCTTTAGCATATTCTACTGTATCTTTTAAACGTGGCCAATGGATATATCCTTTTGCTTCCACGATCGATGCTTCAGCCGTTGACTTCTTGATAAATTCATCAGATGCATATAATTCTCTTGCTTTCTTTTCAATTTCAGAATTTATTTTCATGGGGCAATTCTCAAGAATCTTACTTGCTCGACCTACAGCACAATATTTTATCCCATTACATTTATGACACGTCGGTTCCTTCATTTTAAGTCAATTTTTTCCATCTCAATAATTGAAATTTATATTTCCTATATTTATACTTATAGCTATACTGGAAGTTTGAGATGGAAACTGCAGCTAAATTCACACTCGATTGTAATTCCATGATCAATTTTATGATCTATAATTCCGTGGGCTTCCGTTTATCATCTCAATTTTCGTAGAACTATCACTAATTCCATTATATATATTTATAGTACATCTCATGAAGGTGAGGTTAACAGAAAGTTATGAAAATAAAATCTAAATATCAAAAAAATCTAAAATGAACTATATCAGAAATGAACGGTCCAATCCAGTAATAAAGATCAATCCAAAATTGATATGAGAGACTAATATATAACAGAGCATATACTATCCCAAAAACGAACCCGAATATGACGTCCATAGGATAATGCACTCCCAAAATTATTCTTGATATGGCTATAACGATATCAAATCCTATAAAAATAAAGAGCAGTAATAGATTGTTAAAATAGACTGAAAAAATTATCCCGAATAGAATTACAAATGCTACATGTCCACTTGGAAACGATTTCCTTTCAGAATCTGCCATTAAATACGGGATCCGTATAAAATCATCATGCATCTTGACTCCTTGAGTTTGCAACGTGATGTATGGACGATTACGTTTAATTACTTTATAGCGAATTAAAGAATGAATGATGATTGATTGCTCAAATCCACCAGTGAATATTACTAATAGGTAATAATCTTTAGTTATATACCCATATATAAACCAAGTCAGCCAGATGAGACCCCAAAAATAAAAAGAACCAAAAAAACTAAAAAATTTCGCAACAGCTTTACTCTTGGTTGAAAAATCGCTTTTGTACACTGAAAGAAATGTTTTAGTGTCCCATTTTTCTATTCTTTGAAGGTACTCATCGAAGGCTGACAATTTTAAACCCTCTAGTTTAGACGTGAAATGATGGAGTCTTATCCTTATAAAGATATTCCAACTAATGCAACTCTTTTTTGGGTAAACTAATCAGAGTATAATGAGTATTATTCTCAAAATTTCATTTTTTACGTAGAGTATTGGGACTTTTAAAATAAAAAACTCTTCTCGAAAATAAGGCTAGTTATTATGTCCCTTGTCTTCTCTTACTTTTATCAAAAAGTGCATTGAGCTCCTCAAGAATTGCACTCTTGACGTGCCTACTTTGTCTTATTGATTCTTCGAATCGCTGACTTGGAGTTTGCTCAGGTAAAAACTCAGTTTTTGGCGGAGGTTTTAATTCTGCTTTATCTACGGGTACTTTCATCTCAAGAGATTGTATCCTTCGGTCTAATTCATTATATTGTGCCATAACACTTTCCGATAGTCTTATAATTCCATTTAAAGTGCTCTCCAAGACGGTTGCCATGCCTTCTAACTTTCCTTCTGTTAATACACCTGTCTTGGCCATGGTATTTTTCAAATACCTTGAGAATTTTGGTTCATTTGCAATTGCCGAGTAAATCGAACTCATATATATTTCATATTCAAGCCCGTTTGTTTCACTAAAAACATCCTTTATCATGTCTTTAACCAATTCAACATTAAGTATGATTTCAGGATCATCCTTCAAGTCTGGATCGTATTTGTGGATAAAAATTAGGATATAAGGATTTTCCTCCAACTTTTCAAAGACATCGAGAATTTGCTTAAAATATGCTATACTTGTTTCATAATTGTCAGGATCTTGTAGGTCGATGACATAGATGACGAGATCCACCTTTAAGAAATATTTTTCCGGATTACTTAAATACACGTTTCGATACTCTTCCTGACCTCCAAAGTCCCACAAAATCAACGCCATATCAGAAGTCACTATTTCCTTTCGCTGAACGCCTTTTGTGGGGGCTAGCTTAGCCAGATCCTTAATACCAATCTGACCACCAAACTTTCTCAATATAGTGGTTTTACCTGCGTTTGATAATCCAATAACAACGATTTTTTGTTCCTTTGATACATATGATTCTGCCTCTTCTTGTATCCTTTTTATTATACAAGAGATTGTTACTGCTTTTTGAAGCTTTTCTTCGATTTCAAGGTCCGTTTGAAGAATATGTTCAATTCTTCGTTGGGACGATTCGTCTTCATATAAAATTGAGAATGGTTCCTCCAGATCTAAATCAGCAAATTGACGAATTGTAGAAATCTTGAATAATTCTTGAAATAAAGTCGCATCAGCATCGGTCAGAAACTTAAAATTAGACGCTGGCAAATTAGCAATATCTTCTAATTTTAACTTTTTCACGTTTATTATCTTGGAAGTGTCCAAAAATTTGGTGATGAGCTCAATTTTTTTTTCTGGCATTTGAATATCTCTGTATAACTATCGTTCTATGAAGAATATGAGAATCAATGCTTATGATTTTTTTCTTTTTTTATAAATCGATTGCTCCTAAATTCACTTTAAATAAAATTGTATGTGAAATTTTTTTCTTCTTTTTGTATTTATTCCCTTACTAATCTGGGGGACCATTGTACTTACACATTATATCATTTACAAATTGATGGATAATAATTCGATACTTAAAAAAGTTGAATCATCCAACTATGACACGACTCCTAAGTACGGTGGTTTTTCTGAGGCACAATTGCGAGTTCTTGCTATTAAGAAGGTAAGATTTCGTATTTCAGTTTACGTCCATGCAATAATTTTTACTGGTGTGAGCGTAACTTGGAACATTCTTTCAGGTGCTAGAACCTTGTTACCATTATTTATTATAGGTCCATGGTTTATAACTCTTGGGGGACATATCACTGCGTATCTAATGTTCTCGAGAGGAGTATATCCAAAAGCTAAAAGGTTTTTATATTTCCATTTAGCGACGTTT
>CAZWEM010000096.1:0-4872 GCA_964632315.1 uncultured archaeon | reverse complement strand
GTTCGATTACGGGATATGGAGCGATTGAAGAATCTGATAAGGTTGCCTTACCCGATCCAAGCACGTTTTATCTATTACCGTGGAGAACAAATAGCAATCGAGTAGCGCGGGTAATATGTGATATATATAAACCTGATGGAGATCGATACGAAGGTGATCCACGCTATATCTTACAAAAAGCCGTGAAAAAGGCTGAGGAACACGGTTTCAAGTATTTTTGTGCCCCCGAAATGGAATTTTTCATATTAGATCAGGAGCATAAGGCGTCCGCGTTCAAGCCTTCAGACATGCGGGGCTATTTTGACTATGATCCTTTTGACATAAACGAAAGGATACGATATACCATCGCACAATACTGTGATGCAATGGGGATTAAGATCGAAGCACTTCACCATGAAGTCGCATATGGTCAACATGAGGTAGATTTCCGGTATGATGAGGCGGTGAATTCTGCGGATAATACCATTACGATTAAAGCAATTGTTAAGACTGTTGCTGCTCAAAATAACATGACTGCAACGTTCATGCCAAAACCTTTTGATGGAATAAACGGGAGTGGCATGCATTGTCATCAAAGTCTATGGAAAGAAGGAAAGAACGTGTTTTTTGATGAGAATGATAAGGATAACATTTCCATGGTCATGAAAAAATGGATCGCAGGTCAATTAAAGCATGCTAAAGCGATGTGTGCTGTATTGAGTAGTTGGCCAAATTCATATAAGCGATTGGTTCCAGGATTTGAAGCCCCCGTTTACATCGCTTGGGGATTCCGTAATAGGTCTCCTTTAATAAGGGTTCCAGATTTTCATAAGAAATCATCAGCGGCTCGATGTGAAATCAGATGCCCAGATCCTGCGGGAAATCCATATCTTCAATTTGCGGTATTATTAGCAACAGGATTGGAGGGAATTCTTTCTGATGACATTGAAATTCCCGTTCCTACTGACAGAAACGTGTATCATCTCACCACGAAAGAGATGCTAAAAGAGGGCATCAATTCACTTCCAGGAAGCTTAAGTGAAGCCTTAGGAGAATTTTATAATTCAGAAGTAATGAAAGAGATATTTGGAGAAGAACCATTCAAGAACTTCTACTATGCCAAATTAGAGGAAAATGATGCTTATCGCGTCGTAGTGAGTGAATGGGAAAGAGCTCGATATATTAATCGCTTATAATATTTTTTATTTCATTCTTTTTATATTCTTTTACTCATGGTCCAATATATTTGACCAATTCGTGCTCCAACACTTTTTAAATAGAAGTAGGTGGTATTTTCACCTACCCATCTAATAATGCACTTTTCAAGTCCCTGATTTTTTAAATCCCAAAGACACCATCTAAGAAGGAGTCCTCCGAGTCCTTTTCCTCGAACCTTTTTACTTACCCCAGTTGGACCAAAACACCCAGGATAGCCCACTGAATGAGTCGCCCAGCCAATAATGGCGTTATGGCTTTTGGTATCTCGAGCAATAAAAGTACTAAGAGGTGAATTCACGAAAGAAAGCTTAATTTCTTCGGGCCAATATGACCAGCGGTACTTCCTATCCATAAATTCCAGTAATGTGAGGTGTTCAATGTCCTCTTTATGGGCTCTTTCAATAGTAAATTTTCCTTTCTGATTTGGGGGTTTTTCATCCGATATAGTATTTAGATCCACGCTTAAATTAACTCTCTCACTTCCCTTTCGAAAACCTAACTTCTTAAGGAAAAAGAAAGCTCGCGTATGCCGTGGATCCAAACCGGGGTACCAATAATCTGGCGCCGAAACCATCACGTCAAACTTCATTCGAAAGCATCTATATTTCGAGCTTTTTATTCTTGAGAGAAGTTCTGTGAAAATGTAGGTCCCTAATCCCTTATATTGCCAATCTTTTCGAATCACAAAAAACTTTAATACTGCTACATCCCGTTTTTTAAATACATATGGTTTCTTGAACTGAACCATGAAAAACGCCACTGGTTCATCCTCACCATTAAGAGCTACAATTGAGAATTCAGGCATGAAAAAATTCCTATTGATAGTTGCTTGTTTGAAGATATCTAATGCGTGTGAAACAAATTTAACACTATTTTCGCACATGAGATGGACTTTTTCAACATTTTGTGAGCTAAGAGGTTCGAATCGCAAGGACTGAAAGCGTGAATCTTCATTCATGACTATTTAAAGTTCCTAAATCTAATTTAAGTTTTCGAATTTAGTGCCTTGTTAATTGCATCATAACAAATTTGGTACGAATCATTCACAAGCTCGCAATTTTCAGTTCCGAATTTTTGAACCATTTTTTTTGCGAGATTTGGCCATATACCTTTTATAAGATAGATTAAGCGGGGAGTTTTCCTTTCGCAAATATAGAATTTCTTTTTTGCAATTTTTTTCAAGTATATTTCTACTGCTTCAGAAATCTCTAAAGAATCCTTGGTAAATTCCTCCCAAAAATGTTCTTTGCCCATATTTACTATAGATTGTAATTTTTCTTGAGGTAAATCTTTCATTATATCGGGATCTAAGCTAAATTGGGCATTTTCTATGAGATTAGTTTTCAAGGGGAAAGGGCAAATAACTGAAACATCAATTCCCCTTGAGTGAAATTCTCCATAAAGGGCTTCACAAAAACCGTAATTTGCAAATTTCGTGGTAGAATACGGAATTAATCCTCCAACTCCAATAATTCCGGCTATGGAGCTGGTAACAATAACGTGTCCAAAGCCTTGTTCGAGCATTTTAGGTAGAAAAGTGCTTACCATGTTGATACATCCCGATATATTTACATCAATGATGGATTTCCATTGATCTCGAGAGAATAGTTCAAATTGACCCCCAATTGCTATTCCTGCATTACTAAATAGGAAATGAATATCGCTGAAGTTATTATTGACATTTTCGAGTAAGGAATTCACTTCATTTCTTTTTGTTACGTTGCAATGATAACCATAGACCTCAACCCCCATTTTCTCGATTTCTTTTTTTAGTTGCTCTAATCTATCCATATTGATATCAGAAATTACCAAGTTTGTTCCTAACTGTCCCAGTTGCATTGCGAGTTCTTTACCAATTCCACTTGCAGCACCAGTGATAACGGCATTTTTCTTATTGAAATATTTATCATCCATAAATACAATATAAACAATGTTAAAATAAAAAGATTTGACGAGAGAAAGAAATTTATATTTAAATTATTAATTCACGCAGAGATTTTAGGAATTTCCGAAAAGGTTTTTTTAGAATATTCTATCATCAATGATTTTATCAAATTCCTTTCTTCAGTTTTCCTGTGAGCTTTTTTATGAGGATCATGGCAATAGCTACAATGACATTTATATGTAATGCTACGCTTAAATCCTCGTCGTTTATCTTTACTGATTCTGCCTTTTACATAAGTTCTTGTCATTGTTAATCTACATACTTGACCCCGTCATAAACGGGTGTTCCAGACACCACTGATGACCTAGCTTCGTTGTTTCTCATGACTTTAAACCAACCGTGCAATTTTAGTGTTTTATGTTCAATATGAGTGATTTTTCCTTTTACATAGACATCATTCTGAATATCAACTAATTCATCAGCAATATGCGAATTACGATTTCTCCAACTTTTATTTCCAAGAGGTATTTTCTTTTCTATAAATTGAAGATTTTCTTCAATTAATTCATTCTCTTCTGAAGTAGCAGGAATAAAAAACCACTCACCTTGCCTTTTAATCTTATTAAAGTTTTTCTTATTTTTTAAAACAATTTTAGGTTTTAACGCTTTATGAGCATCCTTAATTTTATTTATTGGTCCTAAATTATTTGGTAATTCTGCTATGAACAAATGGCTCTCATCCATTCCCATTAAATAATTTCTCAGAAAATCGGGGGTTTGTTGGGGTTGAAATTGCCATTCTTTTCGTTCTCGATTCCATGTTTTTACCATGTAAGTTCTTTTGGGTTCTTTTACTTGTAAAATAGCTTGTTGGAGTTTAGAATCGATATCTATCACCCTAACTTCGTTGTTTGAGTGACCATAATAAATTCTAAAATATTCTCTTCTATTTTTTTTCCCTCGGGTATCGATAGACATTTGGAAAATATCTTGATTATTACGAACCATCACCATGGAATTTATGGGGTACCTTTCTATCTTGACAGGTACTTTTGCTTTGTCAAACCATTTCTTTAAATCTTGCATTATATGATCTAGGTATTTTTCTTTATTTAAGTCTTTCTATCCTCTTTATAATTGCTGTGATCCTAAATTGAACTAATGATGTTATTGCATTCTAACTTATATCTTTATAAGATGGACTTTTTATTCA
This sequence comes from uncultured archaeon, assembly GCA_964632315.1. Taxonomy (GTDB): domain Archaea; phylum Asgardarchaeota; class Lokiarchaeia; order Sigyniarchaeales; family SOKP01; genus SOKP01. The sequence continues at coordinate 577 of CAZWEM010000096.1, read as the reverse complement.
TAAACATGAGAATGAATAATGAATCCTCATGATTGCAATATCCTTTGAAGCATCATAGTCCTAAGAGACTAAATCTTTCCGTAGTAGCCTTCAAGGGCTACAAAAACGCTATTTCGCGTAACATCTTTTTAATGCTTCCATATTGATGAAAAATGTGCTGTAATTTTCTTCCAAAAATCTTTGAACTCCAAGCCAATACACGATCTTAACCATTTTCCATCTCGTTATAATTAGTAAAATTAGTTACAAATCAGATTTGTTATAGAGTAAGATTTAACTTAAGTATTTAAATTAAATGGTGGGAAATTTCACAAATTTGGTTATTAATAGTTATTTTTTAAAAGTAGGTGGAGCAATAAAAACAGTACGTAAAAATAATTCAAAATTGAAAGAAGAATTAAAGCTTTGGGTCAAAATTTAAATCCTCAACGAGCCACGGAATCCCCTAGCACTATAGAAAGAGGGAGCACTGTTATGATATATGAAAACATGGTCGTAACGGCGATCACCAAAGATAGCACCGCCGAGTTTTCTAATTTCAGGAGGTGTTTTCACCCAGCTAGAAGTCTTAGTATCG
>CAZWEM010000095.1:0-4986 GCA_964632315.1 uncultured archaeon | reverse complement strand
TCATGTTATCTTTTAACGTCCATCCGTGCATGTAGCATGCTTCGTAATTTTTCCGCCCAGAAGAGACCATTGCACTACTCAAGAGCGAATTAAACCACCCTCTTATTTGGTCCTTTCCTTCAAGAATGAAGTTTGCCGGAACCCACGTATCATAATGACTTTCTCCGTCATAGACTTCTTGTGCTGCCCACATGACTGATCCAGAATCGAGCCACACGTCCAATATGTCTGGAATGCGTTTCTTAGTACCTTTTTTGCATTTTTTACATTTCCATGTTACCTTGTCAATCCAAGGTCGGTGAAGATCTTCGGGACATTCTCCCGCAACTTCTTTTAATTCAGCTGCAGAACCAATTACAGTAACATCCTTGCAGTCTTTATTATCACAAATCCACACGGAAAGTGGAATCCCCCAAAATCTTTGTCTCGATATGCACCAATCTTTCAATGTACTTAACCAACTACTAAACCAACGTTCTCCTGCCCAATCGGGAACCCAATAGATTTCTTTATTCTTTTCTAATAATTTCTCTTGTAAACTTTCAGTTTTGAAAAACCATTGATTTGTAGCTCTATATACTAATTTTGAGTCACATCTCCAACAATGAGCATATTCGTGTTCAATCTCAGCAGTATGTAATAAGGTGCCTTTTTCCTTGAGCAAGTCTAAAATTTCTTGATTTGCGTCAAAAATAAATTTGCCTGCAAATTTTCCCGCTTGTTCTGTATATATCCCTCTTATATTTACGGGAGTAAACACGGGTATGTTATTCGCTACTCCAACCTCGAAATCCTCCGGTCCGTGCCCAGGTGCAGAGTGAACTAATCCTACGCCTTCAGAAGCAGATACGTATTCTTCAGACAATATGATTGTATGAACTGTATCGCTCTTTTTTGCAAGTTCTTTTTGGTAAGGTACTTCCTCTAACAAGGGATGGATGTATTTCTTCCCTTCAAGAGATTCTCCATAAAATTCATCGACGATCTTGTACTTGAGTCCTAAATCTCCAGAAACGAGAAAAGTTACTGAAGCTTTTGAAAGAATCCAGTATTCATCCAAGTCTACCACGTGAATTTTAACATATTCCGCGTAGGGATTTGCCATAATTGCTTCGTTCGCGACTAATGTCCATGGAGTTGTCGTCCAAATGATGAAATAAGTATTTTCCATATCAACAGACTTTATTTTTAGAAAAAGGCTGGTATCTTTCACCATTTTATAATCGTGCTCATGTTTGGCTAATGCAGTTGCACATCTTGGACAGCAATTTAAGGGTCGATAAAATTGATACAAGAGATCATTTTCCCATGCTTTCTTCAACGTCCACCAAATTCCTTCCAAGTAGGAGTTTTTGAACGTGATGTAGGGATTGTCCCAGTCCCAAAAATAGCACCCTAAGCGTTTAAATTGCTCGTTCATAATTTTTAGATTCTTAGAAGCAAATTCCTTACAATTCTTGATGAATTTATCCACGCCATATTGCTTAATTTCCTGTTTATTCGAAATACCGAGCTCTTTCTCCATTTGGACCTCGATAGGAAGCCCGTGGGTATCATAACCAGGCGTATCGGTCACTCGGAATCCTTTCATGCGCTTATACTTTATCAAGTAATCTTTCAAGATCTTGTTCCATGCGGTTCCAAGATGAATTGCGCCTGTCGTATAAGGAGGGCCATCTATGAACCTCCATTCATCCTTGCCCGTTTCTTTCTTTCTTATAAGAGAATAGATTTTTTCCTTTTCCCAGAAATTCAAAATCCGCTCCTCTAATTTCGGCAAATTTAAGTTTTTATCTAGTGTTTCCACGAATCTCATCTTGTAAATAATGTGAATGTCTATTAGAAAGTAGCTAAGGTTAAAAATTTTATCTCTAACTTAACAAAAATACAAGATTATGGTCAAAGTTAACTGATAAACTAAAAAAAATGCCATTTGAAAACAGAAGTTAACTAAACCCTCGCTTTCCGCTTTCTAATGAGTTAGACTTTCTTTTCGTATTCTATATTCCGTTAGATAATAATTCATCAGAATATATAACTACACTTCAGATTCTCAAACTTTTTTGGCTATTCTAAGATAAATCAAGCATTTCCAATTCAATAAATTCTTGACAATTTACTTTTAAATAGTTTGGTAACAAATATAATAAAGTTTAATGGATTAGAAATAAATTTGAAATATAGATAGACAATTTAAAACGGATAGAAAATGAAGATAATCTCAATAATTCCCGCGAGAGGGGGAAGTAAAGGAATCCCTAAAAAAAACTTACAACTTTTAAACGGATTTCCCCTTATAGCTTATTCAATACTGCAATCCAAAGAAGTGGATCTCATTAATGAAACATACGTCTCTACTGAAGATAGTGAAATAAAAAATATTGCACTTAAATATGGAGCGAGTGTAATTGATCGACCTAAAAGTTTGGCTTCAGATACGGCATCTACTGAAGCTGTCTTATTGCATGCTAGTGAATATCTTAATCAAGATTTTGATTATATGATACTTTTACAACCAACGTCTCCTTTAAGATATTCAAAACATATCTATGAGTCATTAGAACTGATCATAAAAGAAAATGGTGATTCATTGTTAAGTGTGTATCAAAATGACTCGTTTTTATGGTCAAGAGATGGATCTCCAATTAATTACGATTATAAAAATCGACCAAGAAGACAAGATAAGAAATGGGAATACGTAGAGAATGGATCCATTTATATTACTAAAAAAACCATCCTCACCGATTACGAGAACAGATTAGGGGGCAAGATCCTCACATATATCATGCCAAAATGGATGTCACTTGAGATAGATGAACCAATTGATTTAGAACTTGCCAATTTCTTAATAAAAACGAAATATCATTATGATAATACAATGATTAAATATCAAAAGTATGAAGAAAAAATTAAAGCTCTCAAACTGATGATTTTTGATGTTGATGGGGTTTTTACGGATGGCTCTGTTTATTTAGATTCAAAAAATAATGAAATATTAAGATTTTCTAGAGTAGATGGTAAAGGTATCGAGTTAGTTAAGCAAAGAGGTTTTAAAACTGCAGTTATCACTTCAGAAGACTCTGAAATTGTGAGGAATAGAATGGAGAAACTTGGCATTGATGAAATTTTTATTGGTGTCATGAATAAACTAGAAGTCTATCTTGAATTAATGAAAAAATACAACATAGAAGATGAGAATATATGTTTTCTGGGTGATGATATTCAAGATATTGAACTGATTAAAAGAGCGGGTTTTTCTTGTTGCCCAACCAATGCTCAGCAAATAATAAAGAAGTACTCATTATACCAATCTCGTTTAAAGGGAGGAAAGGGGTTCGTCAGAGATGTCTGTAATCTTGTTTTAAATTACAAAGAATAAATAATCATCAATCTTTCTAATATCTTAGAATTTATTAAATATTATTGTATCAAAAACTTGGGTTTAATGAAAGAAATAAGAATAGGAGATAAACTGATTTCAGAAGATTCTCCCGTTTTTTTTATCGCTGAGTTAGGAATCAACCATAATGGCTCTATAGATAACGCTAAAAAATTAATCGATCTCGCAAGTATATGTGAAGTTGATGCTGTAAAATTTCAAAAAAGAACTCCTGAAATCTGTGTCCCAGAAAATAAAAGAAATGAGATTCGTGAGACTCCTTGGGGAGACATTACATATCTTGATTACAAAAAGAAAATTGAATTTGGGGAGAAAGAATACCAAGAAATCGATAGATACTGTCGATTAAAAAACCTCATTTGGTTTGCTTCTCCTTGGGATTTGCCAAGTGTTGATTTTCTTGAGAAATTTGATATCCCATGCTATAAAATTGCTTCTGCTAAACTTACTGATAAAGCGTTACTTGAAAAAGTAAAGTCTTTGAATAAACCCATTATACTATCCTTGGGGATGAGTACTGAAGATGAGATTAAAAGAGCAATCGACTTGCTTGATAATAACGAACTCATTCTCTTGCATTGTAATTCAAGTTACCCCGCTCCAGATAAAGATCTAAATCTTAATTATATTAAAATTTTAAAACAAAAATATCCAAAACATATTATTGGTTATAGTGGACATGAATTAGGAATCTCTGCTTCATTAATGGCCGCTATAATGGGAGCAAGGGTAATCGAAAGACACATTACCTTAGATAGGGCAATGTGGGGAACTGACCAAGCAGCAAGCATCGAATTTTCGGGTTTACGTAGATTAATCCGAGATTTACATAAATTAGATTTATGGAAAGGAGATGGCATTAAAAAGGTCACGACTCAAGAGAAAATTATTAAAGCCAAATTAAGAGATAAGGATACATTATAATCATTTATACCTAAATTTCTCAAGAGTTTTCCTCTGAAATATAGATATTAACTTCTCCTCCAGACATTCCAATTAATGGGGCATCATGTCTATAGGCGGAGTTTTTAAACAAAAGCCACACTTACCAAAGGATCTGATGGTTTGAGCCCAGCAATGATCGTGATACGGCCGCTCGCAATAAGGGCATTCCACGTGACACGATTCTTCATCTGGACCAGCTATTTTTTTACTACACGTGGGGCATTCTATCTTGTGGCAAATCACGCATGATACAACTGATACTTCAAAGATTTTCTTCGAAATGGCGTTGAAAAGGTCTACTAAGTACTTAAATGGCGTCCAGTCATCAAAAAATGACTCGAAAGAAGTTTGAAGATCTTTCTTAATTCTTTCATGAGATTCCAGTTCGAATTCATTCATGACTTTTATTTCTGGTATCTTCGATGGATATTCGTTTGGAAGGTGAATTTGAAATTGGAATGTTAGATCTTGCGATTTCATCTTTCCCTCCATCTCAACGTTGAGAATTTGAGTTTGCGGTTCATAATTGATATCTTTATAATGTTCCTTGAGTAATTCGATTTCAAAATTTATTCGGGAATTCTTATCCACTAACCAAGAAATTTCTCGTAATATTTCTACGGTTTCTGATTCACTCTCGG
>CAZWEM010000094.1:0-5020 GCA_964632315.1 uncultured archaeon | reverse complement strand
ATGGTCAAAGTTGTCATAAGGCCGAGGATCAAAATTGTAATCAATAAATAGAATAACAAGTGTAAGAAATAGGTTTTTTTATTTTTTTCCGGGTTTAATGTGCGAATTGAGTAAAATAACTTGTTAAGTATCGCCGCAGTCAGACCAATGGACAACATTATCAAACCATTTCCCTCATTTACCAAACCAGTTTGAAATAAAGTCGCGACAAGCAGAGAAGATGCTCCTCCTGATAATAAACCCATTCCAAAAACGATTATATAAAATATTATCACGTTAAAATTTAAAAAATCTGAAATTATTGAGATTATAACAGCAAGGAAGTAAGTTCCAGTGAAAGCTAGAGTTCCTTTTAATGATAAGGGATTTTTAATCTTTGACAGTTTTAAAGTCGTGTCTTTCTTTCTTAAAATTAGAAAAGAACCAGATAATCCAACTAGGGAAGTTAATAAAACGGGATAAAGGGCATAAATAATAAGGTTTGGAGCTATGAGTAATACAATTAACATTCGAATGAGCATGGTTTGCACAACAAGCCACACGGAGGAAGAAGAGGCTCCAGCTTCAGCTAACTCAATTGTAGTCGCTTCACTATGAGCGAAACCTCCTAAAAGTGAGATATAATAAAGATTTTTCTCAAAAGAAGCTTTTAACAAGAAATAACTGAAGTACTTAACCACTAGAATGGTTATAAAAATGATAATTATAGGCTTAATCAAAACCCCATAAAATAGCAACCCGTCTGGAATCAAAATGTATAATAATACGACGATTGCTATAAATTCAATTGTACCCGTCCATTCAATGTCTTTTAAGCTTTTAATTCTATTAAACTGCTTTTTCGAGGACAATATGATTAAGAATATGACGGAAATTGATATTGCTAAATATTCATTGTAATATGTCAAACTTCCGACGATCATCGCAAGTAGCATGGACAAGGTTGAAGTATATCCAGGATCATTCTCCCGAAATAACCGATATGCGATTCCAATTAATAAGAATAAAATCATACCGGTATAAAATATGATAATAAGCATGAATCCCTGTGTGGCGGGCAAAAATTTCTCATATAGCGCAATTAACGCTGTTGAAATCATGGAAAAAAAGATATGATCTCTCGCGCCATATTGAGCACTTACTCTTGTTCGTTCGATACCGATGAAAAATCCACAAAAGAACGAAACAATGATCTTAATAAATAACATGTAAAAATCTTCTATGCCCAGAGTTTGAAATAACATTGATACTTATAAATATGAAAACTAAAATAAAAAATTGTGATCTAGAAAGATAAAAATCAAAATAAAAATTATAAAACGCAAACTATAGGGCTTTGGCAATTCTAAAATCGTAACTTGAGTTTAATTACTTAGATTCTTGTGTGAGTAAACTAACGGCACAGTTATCTATGAACATATATTAATTTCCGTGTCCAAACCAAATCCAAGTCTAGATGGATACAATATGGAAACTATTACTTAATTATTCTAATACTCAGTATAGTGAGTATTATAAGCATATTTAGAAAAAAATGCTAATTAAGAATGTTTAGTTTCTTAACCACTCATAATAGAATTCAAATTCCAAAAAATAGAAAATAAAATAAATTAGGGTTATTCATTCAAATTTCTTTCCATGATCTCATCTAATTCCTTATCAGAAACAAAACCCTTGTGTACCATGAGATCTTTTATTTCTTCAACTACTTTTGGATAAGTTTTTGATTCTTCGATAAAACCTTCGAGCGATTTTAATTTAAGCTCATTTGCTTCAACTTCTTTTACTTTCGTCTCAAGTTGGTTTTTTAACTCGACGATTTCTCCTTCTTTTTCTGATCGTAATTTGTTCATGTCATCTTTAAGTGTTTCTATCTCCACGTACTTGTCTGAAATCGCTTGTTGAAGCTCTTTCTTTACATCTTCTAATTCGCGCTCCTTCTGGTCCAGATCCTCTTTCATTTTCTCAAGCTCGCTCAATCCTTTTTCATTTTCCTCAATTTTACTTTCGAAGGTTTTGAGTTTTTCAGAAGCTTCAGAAAGCTTTTTTTCAAGATCAGTTTTATTAGATTTTAAGGTTGTTAACTCTGAATCTAATTTCTTAGTTTTCTCTTGGAGTTCTCCTTTATCTTTTTTAAGCGACTCATTTTCTTCAATGTTTTCATTTAATTGCTCTTCTATGTTTTTTAACCTTTCTTGTGTGTCCTCCAGTTCATTTGTGGCACTCTTTATCTTTCCATCCTTGATCTTTAACTGCTGTTCCATATCATTAATCTTTGAGCGAAGATCCAATAAGAATCTACCCTCTACCTTCTGGCTCTTTTCCGGTTTACTTTCCGCAAGTGACCAATCAACCGAAATCTTTTTTCACCTTTTTGTCAATTTTTATAAAGTTAGGTATAGGTTGTAATACATACGATTGTATATAAATATATGAATGGGAGTTTATTTAACGTTATTCTTTAGAGGAGTGATGGATGTGGGTTGTAAAAAAAATCAAAAAAAAAAGTGTTCATTTCGTCCTCGAATTGTGGAAGCATTCATCGAAATCATCATGAGCAATCCTTCAAGTTCAATTAACTTTCCGGGAGATATATTCATCAGCCTATTTCTTGTATTCATTCAGTACAGAACAATCGATTAGGTTATGGATAAATATCATATTTTAATCGATAGCATTAAAAAGTTAATTTGCACTATATTATTTGCTTCTTAGGAAGGGGAATCATTAATTATACCCTTAAAACCATAATTACTAATCTTTCTAATAATAACGTCATCAAGGCATTGGTCTTCTAAAAATTGAAAATATCCTTCATTAATACATTCAAAAATTAGGTTCTTGTTACTTCTTGCTAAAAAGAAATACCCATTTGTTAAACACTTGGAATAAGGGGCTTCTTTCGGTTTGAAAAGGGGCATTTTATGGCAGATATGATAATTCTTAAGGTAACCTAATAATTCATACTCTCCTTTACATTGAGGACATAACTTAATAAAAATACTGATATGTATTTCCCTCCCAAAACCACAATATACGCATTTCCAATAACCTCGCGTCATATGAACTAAGGGTTTCGTCTGATTATAATTCAGAATAATATCAGAAGGATATATAGGATGAAAATGTCTTCTTCCAATAGTGAAGATTTATAAAGATATTTTACTCTTTTTCTTCATAATAGAGAAAATATTCTCTGAGGGCTAAGATTGAATAAAAAACAACCGACTTGGTTTGGCTTTAATTTGAACTTAAAGCAAGCTGTAAGAATTTTTATTTTTGCCCTAATAGGATTCTTGATTTGTGCCTTAATTTGTATCATATATTTAAATTCAATTTTTATGAGTCTTTACTATAATATGAGATATGCATCATTGGATCCTTACTATGATCTCGCTTATGAGCAGGCTTATGTGATTTATATGATTATTAGTGGCATTCCTCTTCTAATTTTCTTTACATTTTTAATGATTATTTGTACCTATTCAATGTCCAGATGCCGAAAAACTTCGAAATATTATAGAGAATTTGATCTACCCGATTACGGAGGCAATCATCCCCGGATTAGATCGCAGGTTTATAAACTAGACCCAGCACCTAACTATGATACCCCTTTATTTTGTTCAATATGTGGTGCCCCTCGAAAGGAAAACTACCAATTTTGTACGAATTGCGGATTTGAACTTCAATAAGTTAGTACTCTTTTTTTTCTCGTTTCTTTTTATCTTGCTGATGCAAGGGAATAATTATTTATGATTATCTTAATAATTTTCAATGATGAATTTCAATAATCCAAATAAGGAATTTCTTAATAAATTATTATCCGCACCTATTAAATCGCAAATATCTCTTATACTAATGTATTAAAATTTTATTTAAAAAAGGTGAAATAATTAATGGAATTATCCTCAGAATATATAATTAAATTGAATAATGATGTACACATTCCAATGTTAGGATTTGGAACATGGGAATTGGAAGGAAATTTAGCATATAAACCGGTAAAATGGGCTTTAGAGGAAGGATATCGTTTAATCGATACCGCCACTGCGTATAATAATGAAGAATTCGTAGGTAAAGCAATTGCAGAAAGTGAACTATCCCGAGAAGATCTATTTATTACAACTAAGGTCTGGAATTCAGACCACGGTTATGATAATACTTTAAAAGCGTTTGATATTAGTTTAAACAAATTAGGACTAGAGTATTTGGATCTATACTTGATACATTGGCCAATAGGTAAGAACGAAGAGACTTGGTCTGCATTGGAGAAGCTCTATAAAGAAGGGAAAGTGAAAGCTATCGGCGTTTCTAACTACCAAGTTAAAGATATAAAAGAACTTCTGAATTCGAATCATACAGTTCCTTCTGTCAATCAGATCCTCATGCATCCATTGAAATATAAAGCAAACAAGGATGTGGTAGAGTACTGTCAAAAAGAAAATATCAAAATTGAAGCGTATAGTCCTTTAATACACGGATATAAACTAGATAAAGATATCTTTCAGGAAATAGCAAGTAATTATGACAAATCAGTACCACAGATATTACTCCGTTGGAGTTTGCAGAATGGATTTATATGCATTCCTCGATCAAGTAATAGAAACCATATTAGAGAAAATTTTGAAGTATTTGATTTTGAAATATCAGACGCGGATATGATGAGATTAAATTCACTCTAATGTTTTCTCATTACTAACTTGATATTTCTTTAAGAGTGAAAAAAATTAACAGAAAAAAAGTTAGAAATCAATCATGTTTGATTTTTTCAATAAGATTAAACTATCTAAAGTCCATATTGGCCTCCACCAAGGCAAATCCTGATATATTATTTTGAGTCCACCATCGTCTTCAAGACCGCTAAAGAAATTTTCTGCTTCATTTTCAAAAACTTCTTTACTCACATTATCTAACGCATGATACCAATGTCGACCGAATAATAGATAATGGGCCTTATTTTCTTCAAAAATACTAGGTAATTGGGAGATGATACGTTGCAGGATCTCTTTTTCTTCCTTAC
>CAZWEM010000093.1:0-5187 GCA_964632315.1 uncultured archaeon | reverse complement strand
CTTCTTGAAAGTGCGACTATATAAACTACTTGATAAATTAGGGCTAAAGAAAAAGCTTTAAATTTTTTTTCTATATTTTTTTATATTACTTAATTTTCTGTTTTAAAAGATTTTTAATCAAATTATCTGGACAAGCGATATAATTAATATATGGTTTTTGACTATATGATTTAATTCTAAATTCAGCTTTCTCATCATCAATATCTAATTTTTTAAAAAATTACAGCCTCACGATCATTATTTAAAGAAAAGAAAATTGATAGCCATTATCGAATTTTCTCCTTCAAGAACTCAATAACTGCTTTTTTGATCATAATTCTTGTTTTATCATCTTGACCGTCCTGCAATCTTTTAACGAGAGTTTCAATTTCTTTTAAGAATCCTTCTTTTTCAGCATCGATGAAGATACCCATGTACATGAAAGAACGCTGAATCGATTGAAACAGAGTAGACGGAGCCGCTTTAAAATCGATGCGGTTCAGAGCAGATTCTCGCAAGGTCACACGTGCTTCTTCAATCCAAGTACTTGGTTTGGTCACGTGTAACTATGCAATAGCGAATTTAAAAGTTAAAAGAGAGACCGAAATTTTTGATTGAATAATTAGGTCCATATTTTTTTGTTTTTATACTTTCTAATTTCAGATTACTTTAAATCACGAAATTCTTATTATTGAACCTTGTATAACTATCATTATGAGTCTAAATGAGAACTTGGGAAATCACAAAAGCGGAAGGCTTTTATGGGGAATCATTTTTACTGCTATTGGAATAATTAGCATCATTTTACTATCTTTTTCTTTCTCAAAATCCATCTATCCTTTCTTTAGCACAGCAATTTATGTGGACTCAGTAATCATTTTAATCTCATTACTTCTCATTATCTTCTTTTATTTTTATCCTCTCAAAAAAAGGGACTATGTAGTATTTTTTGGATTCACTTTTATAATTCTTGGTGAATTAATCATTATTTTCTCACTTTTTGGAATTGTTAGCTTTCACCTATATTATGACAATATGGAAACAGAAGGCTCATTACCGATGAGTGTATTTAACTTAGATTTCATTTTTGCGTTTTTCATTCTTATAGCTATTGGATTAATAATCCATGGGATAGTATTAATAAAGAAGAAAAATTTGAAGGAAGATAAGGTATAAAAATTAATATCACGTCCTCAACCTTAAAAAAAAATCAAGTTAATGGTTGCATATTTTCAACAAGACTAACGACATCTGAAAACGTAAAAGTAGGACTGTTTATACAATATGCATTGTCTTGAATCCACAACTCGGTTAGAACAGTAAATTCCCCCCATTTTGCCACAAAACTACTTTCTCCGCCTGATGAAGCTTTTTCGTGCACCACTAAAGGCCAGCTATTAATTTCTAAAGCTTTCTCTGTCTCGGGATTTTGAATGTTTGATACTAATTCATCGTAATCGGGCAAATGATGTGCTATTGATACTTGAACAGTCAATTCAGCGGTTTTATAATCCTTATTAGATTCTGCACTATACACTACAATCGCAATAAATGGACTTTCCTTCAGATAAATGGCAGTTAAATTTAGCTCATTGGGAACACCGGTTGGCAAATAGATCGAGATATCATTTTCTTTCAAAAATGTTTGGAACTCATCAATATCCACTTCTTTTGAAGTTGCATAAAAATCAGGAGGAGTCCAAACAAAATTATTATTAATGATAATATTCGCTATTAATGTTACAGAGACAAAAAATGTTAATAAAACAATAAAACCAAAAATAAATTTTTTAGACGTGTTCCTCAAATTTAACCACCTCCCGATTCAAAACACTAAGATGGATTAAAAATATTTTTTATAGATCTTGTCAATAAAAATAGATCATGAGGAACCATTTATACTTTATCTCCCAATGATTCTATGTCCCTTTTCCTTGAGATTTGAGTTTATCTTGCTTGCAAGATGGTTCTTACTTCTTCAATCCAAGAACTTGTTTTGGTCACGTGTAAATATGTGAGAGGGAATTTTAGTAAGGTTGTTGGAGTGTGTGGTATGAGCTTACATCCAATTCTCCAATTTCCTTACTTTTCCTATAATATTTGATTTTGATGTTTCAATCCTGTCCGACAAAATCGTAATGACGATTTTTAGTGGTACAGGAGGATCAATTTTTAAATTTAATTCTATCATTTTTCCCTTAACACCTAATTATTTTAATAGGGATCTAAAAAAGTTTTATTAGCACTATATATAAAATTCGGTATTTTTACTTTAATAGTATTAATACTTTAATCCTTTTGGTATAGTAGATCTACTATTTTTATGACAACAACAAAGAAATTAGATTCCTAATTATTTTGAAGCAGGAAGTTCATACTTCCAAAATTTGACACTTTTGCAAATTCTCATAACGAGTATAAAGTTGTTTTATGACAATAATGCCACATATGACAAACATAATTTTTAAAAAAATTGATACTATAGATTTTTTATGCAAAAAATTATCTTTGTTTCCCTCTTTTGATGCTTATTCAGCATTCCAACAAATGCTCTTGATATATTTTTAGGTGTATGTCCACAATGTGGTAAGAGTAGATTTAACTGCTCTCATAGAACAAGTTAAAGAAAAAGAAGTCAAGGAAGAATTATACTGGGTTATTAATGGAATTGATATCGTTGGATGTGAGTTAACTCAAAATATTGCTAAAAAATTAAAAGAAAAATAGAAACAAAAAAATAGTTAAAAAAAATGAAGATTTTTTTACATCATTCCAGGATAGCCGCCCATACCACCCATCCCTGGAGGCATGCCGCCCATTCCACCAGGTCCACCAGGAGGCATTCCACCGGGAGGACCAGCAGACTTAGCACCCGCAATGACGTCATCTATACGCAAGATCATTGAGGCGGCTTCGGTTGAGCTCTTAATTGCTTGAATTTTCACGATTGTTGGCTCAACGATGCCAATGCTCATCATGTTATCTATGACTTCACCAGTTTCTACGTTCTGCCCAGCAAACTTATTACCTTTTTGGTGAGAAGCACGTAGTTTCATCAATACATCGATCTGATCCATGCCAGCGTTCTCAGCAAGAGTTTTTGGAACGATGTCCAAGCTATCAGCAAAAACTTCAACTGCGAGTTGTTCACGTCCGCCTAAAGTAGAGGCATACTTTCGTAATTGGATTGCGGTCTCTAATTCGGGAGCTCCACCGCCTCCAACGATTTTTTGATCTTCAACGACATCGCGGACCACGCATAAAGCATCATGGATGGCTCTATCGACTTCATCGATGATGAGTTCTGTTCCACCTCGGATTAAGATCACGACTGACTTTGGATCCTTACACTCTTCAATGAAAAGCCAGCTATCATTCATGATCTTTCGTTCCTCGACTAAGCCGGCATACCCTAATTTTTCAGGCGTCACGTCATCAAGACTAGTGAATATCATTCCACCAGTTGCTTTTGAAAGCTTTTCGATATCGGACTTCTTCACGCGTCTCACAGCCGCAACACCCGCTTTTGTTAAGAAATGTTGGGCTAAATCATCAATTCCCTTTTGACAAATCAAGACGTTCGCACCCGAGTTCACGATTTTATCAACCATCTTTCGGAGCATGTTTTCTTCTTCGTCTAAGAATTGTTGAATTTGATCGGGGCTCGTGATTTGAAGCTTGCTGTCAAATTCCGTTTTCTCGATCTCGACCGCGCTCTGCAAGAGCAGGATTTTGGCATCCTTTACGGATTTTGGCATTCCAGGACTGACCACTTCCTTATCTAAGATGATGCCCTTGATGAGGCTTGTTTCATCAATGCTTTCACCTTCTTTCTTTTGGATTTGGACTTTATCAATGTCCGCCACCCACTTGCCATTTTCCTGTTCTGCTACGGCTTTTATTGCGTCAATGCAGATTTGGGCCAACATTTCCTTGGATTCAGATACAATCTTACTTGACATGCAAGTCATGGCTGCGTTCTTTAAGCCTTCCGTGTCCTCAATGCCACTCTTAATTGACATGTTGTTTAGGATTTCGACGGCTTTGTCAGCAGCTTTTCTGAAACCTTCGGTAATGACTGTTGGGTGAATCTTTTGTTGTAAGAGCTTTTCTGCTCTCTTCAAGAGTTCTCCAGCTAAAATCACGCTTGTCGTGGTGCCATCTCCTACTTCTGAGTCTTGAGTTTTCGCAACCTCTACCATCATTTTGGCAGCAGGATGTTGCACGTCAATCTCTTTTAAGATTGTCGCACCATCGTTCGTGATGACCACATCACCAAACTGATCCACGAGCATTTTATCCATGCCCATTGGACCAAGTGAGGTTCTCACGGCTTCAGCAATCACTTTAGCTGCTGCGATGTTATTCTCCATTGCGTCTTTACCACGCGTCCGTTCGGTGCCCTCCTTCATTATGAGGATGGGCTGCCCTGATAATTGTGCACACATATACTATTTCACCATTTAGATTATTACTATGAATTTTATTTTTTTTATGATTTAAACATCTTTATATATGATCAACGAAATATAGCTAAAGATTTAAAAATTTCGTTTTCGGTGAAAAACCTTGCATTAACCGAGAAATTTTAAAAAACCTTGCCGAGCTTTTCTTTCTTATCATAATGATTCAAGTGCCAGTACCAAAATTCAGGCTGTTTACAAGCAGTATCTTGTTTTTTGTATAGTTCGAAATCTTGAACCATAGCCTGATATAGATTGTCATAAAAATACGAATAATGGTCTCTATAGAGATCTTCTTTCTCGTGATATCTTACCAACCACTCCATTAATGTTTTATCAGAATATTCTTTCCATAATAAAGTTCGATTTCCATCAATGATTTCACATCTCTCCCGAAACTCTTTTAGAGAGAGGGTTTTGGGATTTTTCATAAAAATTTCATATAGATGAAGCATTCGCGCGTTAATTACCTCAGAAATAAAAACAAGCTTGGCGTCTAAACTTTTATCATGAATTTTATCATGGGCGTGGATATCGAATGGTACCAGTTTAAACCTCAGTTTTCCCGTGGATTCATCAACTTTTAACACGAAATATCCCTCATCAAGATCGAGATGATGCCGCAAGATGGCATGTTCGTGCTTTTCCTTGATAATAAATCCCGCTTTCGTGAGTTTAGGACCCGCATCGGGTAAAAAACCCTCAATAAGGACATTTAGTCCGAGAGTAACATCGATCAACATTT
>CAZWEM010000092.1:0-5441 GCA_964632315.1 uncultured archaeon | reverse complement strand
GTTTATATAATTGAGCCATCTCTTTATCAATTTTTTTGACAGAATATTCATATAAACCAATCATGAACGGAGCCGCATTATAAAGAATCTGATCGTTTCTTCGGGTTCGAAAGATAAGTCCTTTTTTTGCCATTGATTCTAGCTTTTCTTCAATTTTTTGTAGATCTTTTCCAATCCTTCTTGCGATGGCTCTTGCTCGTTCTGGTCGAATTGTTAGAAAAGTTGCTAGTTCTGCTTCCTCACTTGTAAACAAGCGTTGTAAAATTTTTAGCTCAACTCCCGATGGAGTTTTACGAAATCCAATAGGAAATTGGTTTAAGAACTCTCTCAACTTTTCATGTGAATTCATAATGATTTTAAGTATTACGGAAATCTTAATATATTTATCCCTTAATTTGACACCCATTTGATGTTAAAAATGCTTTTAATTTTATTCATTGCAGAGAGAATGACCACATTTATTTAACAGTACAAGTCAAAAAGAAAAATAGGTGAGAATTTCATGACTTTTTATGAGATTTTTTCAGCATTTTTTTCTTTTTATAGAGATTAACTATTAGATCAGCTCTATTTTTTGGAGGAATGATTCGTTGTTCTTTATTCCTTAGATGAATCGCTCCAGATGGACACTTTGGTACACAAACTCCACATCCAATACAGCGGTCCCGATTAATAATTGCAGTGTCATTTACCTCTATAGCATCCATTGGGCAGAAACTAACACACGTTTCACACGCCGTACATTTTTTATCTTCCACCTCTGAATAAAAATTAGTTGCAAATAATCGTGCTGGTTGATCTAACTTTTTGGCATCAGTAAGGATACCACAGCAACAACCACAACATAAACAAAAGCCTCCCGAATCTTTTGAATTTCCAGGTTGAATCACTAATCCTTTTTCTTCCGCTCTGGCTAATATCTCAAGAGCTTCGCCTTTCGTAATCTCTCGGGCATTTCCATTATCTACGTATTCTTGGCTATTGACCATGCATCTTTCAAGCATGTCATGCTTGCAAGTATGGCCTAATAATTCTCGAGATTGCACACAAACGCAAGGGGCTACCGCATAAGGACCTTTTATTGAATCCAAGATGTTCCGTGCCTTTTCATAATCCATAACGATATTTTCATGTGAAACTGATGAGTTTATGGGAATTACACGCATTTGAGGTAAACCAGTCTTTTCCCCTAAAAATTCCTTTATAAATGGTATTCCGTACTCTTCAGATGCTTGAGCCATTTCGGGAGTAAGTCGATTTACATGATTCTCATAAATGCCAATGGCATAAGGTAAATTACCAAAAGCAGCCTCACCTGTATTTGGATTAATCTCTTTATAGATTAGGCCCTTTTTAACCATTATATCCAATTTGGGTTCAATTTCTTTGATAGAAAACTCTTTAATTTGAGACTTGATCTTTTTTAGTGAAACTGGAAAAAAATTGAGACAGATTGCTAATTTTGCTTCTTCAACTGAAAAAAATGCTTTAAGAACTTTAATATCAGAACCATCATCAGTTGCAGGGAAGCCAATAGGCATATCATCAAGATGGCTTTGTAATTCTTGATAAATTATATCTTCTGCTTTCATGATTACACTTTACATTTGGAATTTCTAATTCTTAATATAGCTTCTACACTAATATATTTAATGAATTTCTTATGATTAAAAAAATAGTTAAACCCAAAAATATCTACAATGAAAAATATTAAATTAACTCAATATCGTAATTATTCCAAAAAGATCCTCAATTCTTCTTGTTTTAACAATTATATTCTTCTCAAAATTGAGTGATAATAACGGTATATATTATGAGTAGTTGCTATAATTTTAAATATTTCAAAATCTTATACCTTTAAATATATCTTTTATATTATTTTTAAAAAATTATAGGGATATTCTATGAGTGAAGAAAAAGTACCTTTAAAGAAGCGATTATTATTTGCTACAAGTGCTTTTCCAGACCAGATGACCTATCAAGCATTTACAATTTATGTCTTTACTTTTTATTTCGCGGTTGTAGGTCTGACTGCATTTGAAATGTGGATTGCCTACGTTCTCTGGGGCGTATGGAATATGTTTAATGACCCCCTTTTAGGAGCGTTAAGCGAAAAGACCAAGCAAAAGGGAAAATTAGGAAAGCGTAGATTTTACTTAATTCTTTCCTTCATTCCATTGGCGTTAATAATGATTTTTCTTTTTACCGTGCCTGCAAATTTTAAGTTCTGGTATTTTCTATTTATTATTTTTGCATTCGAGTTCTTTTATACAATGTTTGATGTGAATACAAATTCTATTTTTCCTGAAATGTTTCCAACTGAAAAAAAAAGGGGAGATGTGAATATATTCGTAAAGATTTTTACTCTCATTGCCATAATACTTGCATCTCTTCTACCTACTTTGGTCATTCCTTCTTTAGTTCCAGAATTACCTAAATCAGATCCAGGATATGCAGCGGAAGTAGCGTTAATTCAATCTCAATACATTATTGCAGGGATAATTATGGCCATTATTATAATTATAATGGCAATACTGTTTATCTTTTTTGGGGTAAAAGAAAAAGAGGAAACTACCCGAGATTTTGAGAAAAGACCAGGATTCTTTGAATCTCTGAGAATCACATTCTCTAATAAGACATTTATTAAATTTACTTTCGGAAACATGTTAATCTGGTACTGTTTTAATATCTTATTAACAAGTTTTCCTTTGTATTCTGTTTTTGTGCTTGGGAGAGAAAAAGGCGCATTTTTAATTGGGTTAACTTTGATGGTAGCCCTTTTAGCAGCAGCAGTTTTTATTCCTCTCCAATCCATAATTCGAAAAAAGATTGGAACCCGTAAAGGAATAATGCTTGGAATGGGTATATGGATAGTAACTTTATTTCCATTAGTCTTCTTATCTAACAATGATATGAGTAGAACATTATCGTTTGTAGTTTTTGCAACTATTGGTTTTGGATTGTCAGCAGCACTATTTTTCGTAGATTTAATTCATGCCGATGTTATTGACCAAGATGCGCTTAAATTTGGCGTAAAAAGAGCAGCTTCATATTATGGGGTTAACGCATTTATCCATCGATTTTCCATGATTCTCGGTATTACTACTATTGCTCCCTTATTTGCAGGAACAGGTTGGAGTGAATATACACCTATTCCATCCGATCCGTTATTAATTCAGTTTGCTTTAAAATCTTTGATGTTTATCTTTCCTGCAATATCGCTCATTATATCGATACTACTCTTTAAATCTTACGGCTTACATGGAGAAAAACTCGAGAAAATGAGAGAAGAACTTAAAAAACATCCTGAGTTAGCTTAAATTCATTCAATTTTTTTTTTATTTTTAAATTTATAGCTTTAATAATTACAAGATTGTACTTTATCATAACAGTATCTCGAAATGATGTCATCTTGAACTGCTGGTGGTAAATCGATGAATCTAGCGCTATAACCAGAGACTCGAACCATCAAATCGCGATATAGCCCTGGAGTTTTTTGCGCATTTATCAGAGTGTCAGATGATATTGCATTAAACTGAATGTGCAAGCCTCCTCTTTGAAAGTACGTTTGTAATAAAGCTGAGAAAACCTCTCCATCTTGAATTTGAGCCAATTCTGGATCGATATTTAACGTACATGCTAAACCATTAGAAAAAATGGAGTGATCGAGCTTTGTTGTGCTTTTAATGGTTGCAGTTAACCCTTCTCCATTATTACTTCCTGGAGCAACATCTTTTGTTAAAGGATTGCCTTTCTTTCTCCCAGATGGTAGAGCTCCGGTGAAAATACCGAATCCTACGTTTGTTGTCATCGCATGAATTCCTACTCTATATTCCCCACCACGAGCACATTTAAATCCTTTCACGGCATTTAAGATAATATCTCCTAATTTTTCAGCAAATTGATCAACATTCTCATTATCAGAGCCATATTTAGGACATTTATTAAGTAAATAGCTTCTTAATTCTTTAAAGCCCCTAAAATTATTATGTAATGCTTTAAGTAACTTGTCCATTGATACGTATTTTTCTCGAAATACAGCATGATTGATTGCAGCCAAGGAATCAACTACATCAGAAAAACCAGTTAAATGAATCCCTGAAAAATTATATTTAGCAGATCCCCTATTCACATCAATTCCTTTCTCAAAGCAATTCCTGATACATAATGTCATCAATGGAGTAGGTTTTTGTTCTATATGAGCTTGTTGGTATGCATTAGCTGCGGTTACTGCCATGTTCATAATCTTTCTTAATTTTACTTCAAATTCTCTTAAGATTTTTTCCATTGAAGTTAACGTTTCTGAATTAGAATCTTGTTTTATATATTTATTTAAAAGAGTGTCTTCTGTACCTAGTGCTAATTCTAAAGCTTTCGGTAAGTTTAGAAAAATAGCTCCAGTGTTATCATACGATAAACCAGAAGTAGAAAGTCCTACACATCCTACTATAGCATAATTCCGTGCTTCTTCAATCGGAATCTCATATTTAGTCAAAGCTTTAATCGCTGTTTCGTCATTATATAATCCAATTATGTTTTTTCCATTAGCGAGAATGTCTGAAATTTTTTGATAAAGCTTTTGAGGAGAATTTTTATGAAATCTAACGACAACATTTGGACTTGGAACTGCTGCTAATTCATGAGCTTTTAATATCAAATAAGTTAAATCATTAGTAGCATCATTACCGTTTACATCGACTCCTCCTATGACTAGGCCTTGAGTTGTAGCCATCCCACCAAAATATTGGGTTGCGATGGTATCATATAGAGCGATAATTTCGTTTGTTTTCAAGATTAGGTTTTTAAAAAGATCTACCGTGTTTGATTCATCTCCAGAGTTATATTTTAACAAATATTGGTCCAATCTTCCAAAAGAAATCCCATGCTCAAAGTTTTCTAAATGTAATGCCATGTGAATGAACCAAATAAATTGAATCGCTTCTTGGAGATTCCTAGGAGGTTTTTCTGGTACTTGAGTACAAGTTTCAGCAATCTTTAGTAATTCTTTTTTTCTTGAAGAATTCATTTCACTTTTTGCTAATTCAAGAGCTTTTTCTTTATATCTGTTAGCATATTGAATTAAGCTTTTAATAATAATCCTCATTGATTTGTAAAAGGCTATTTTTTCGTCTGCTCGAATCTCAAACCCGATTTGGGACTTATATTCTTCAATTTTTGTGTTTGAAACATCCAAGTAATATTTTAATCCTTTCTCGAGGAGTCGTTCATAATCAATTACCGCGTGGGCAATTCCCCCTCCTTCTGTGGATACATAAGCTAATCCCCTATAGAGGATGTCAAACACCTCTTTTGGTGCTATTTCATCGGCATAAGTCTGAACGCGACGTTTTTCATAAAATGGAGCAATTTCATTTTTCATTAATTGTTTGTTCATTTCACTGACTTCAATAGGATTGACTTCTCGACTTGGAAGTGTCTCC
>CAZWEM010000091.1:0-5522 GCA_964632315.1 uncultured archaeon | reverse complement strand
GAAGGAAGATTAGCTTTAAATTTTCTTACAGGGTTTTATGATGGGGATGGAAACTATCGTGGGGGGATGTCAGCGAGAATAATAAATACAAAGAAAGAATTTTTAGAGGAAGTTGCTGACTTATATGAAATTCCAAATAAGGTCCACTTGAATAATGAAAAAAGAATAGATAAAAAAACTAATAAGATATTATGGAAAACTAAATATCAATTACATTTGAGCCCTGACATTTTTAAGCAAATGCTTATTTCATATAAAAATAGTTTACAACGAAAAAGACCAGAGGGATATAAAAATGATTTATAATTTAGAAAAATAAAATTTTTTACTCTATATTATTTTAAATTAATTACTTAAAAGAAAGATGTTGTGAAATTAAATGTCAGAAATGCAAGTACCGATAGTAATTTCGAAAACAGATTGTCATAGATGCAAAGAATTGAAAGAATGGCTTCATGAACACGATGTGAACTATATTGAAAGGGATATAAATGATGAAGAGTTTGTCCATCAATTACTCCATGATGAGAACTTTTTAAAGACATTCTGTGACGCTGAAGGCTGTATAGTTAACACCCCCGTAGTTATTTACAAGGGGAAGTATTGGTTTAAAGAACTCTGGGGATTTGATGGTTTACGTAAGAAAGAAGCAAGAAAGCTATTCGGAGTAAACTAATTAAGTGTATATTTTAATTTCAATTCGGTATTAATTTTTACTTTTTCTTATTTTCGGAAAAATTTTCCCAACTTTATCCCTATATTTTATATAATCTTCACCGAAATACTCAATTAAAGCATGTTCTTCAGTATTAATAACACTGAGATATCCATAGATCCCAATTAGCAGTATCAATAGAATTGGATTAAACGTTATTAGTGGAAGAGAAACAAATCCCGTGATATAATGAAAATAAGAGGGATGACGTACTATAGCATGACCCCAGGTAGTTGAAAGTACAGGTTTCGAGTTCTTTAAATATGTTCCTCTTCCTATTCTCCCAAGAACATCAATAATTAACCCAATAGATGCAATTATTAAGCCAATTAATTGAGAAGTTAACTTTACTACTAAAGGAATGAAATTTAATATGGGAAGTGAATATAAATCAGCGTGTAGAAAAATAGATACCAGTGGTATTATGGTAATATAACCCCAAAACAAGATAGATGGAATAACAAAGCAAATGCCTTGAAGTGCATTTTTAAACGGTGGAGAGGGATAATTTGCACCGCCTCGTTTAAAGATCATAGAGATATCAAATGGTAAATGAACTATAAGATATAATAACATATAAAAAATGAAATACACGTTGAAAAAGATATAGCTAACTTCCACGTTTAAACTCCGCTAATCTTTTTATTACCTTCCGAATGCTCCTTAATCCTTCTTCATCTTCTTCTATACCCCCTTTTCCAGCATCTTTTGTCCACAAAGAAGCCCCTAAATTTGCTCCGAATGCTCCTCCACTTAATGAAATGATATGATTTTGTTGATAAAAGTCCAAAATAGTCCTAATTGCGATTTCTTGACCTCCACTTCGGTCACCTCCCACTGCTAAAGCCGTACCATATTTATTCTTAAAAACATCTGGATTTTGAGCAATTATCGCTCTACAACGATCCATTACAGTTTTTAATTGTCCAGAAACATTACCTTGAAAAACTGGAGTTCCGAATAACAAAAATTTTGCTTTGATTAATTTAGGATAGAGATCTTGAATGTCATCCTTGTGGATACAACCTTTCTTTTCTCTGATGCAATAGTCACAATGGATGCAAAATTTTATCTCTTTCGCTCTTACGGTCCAAAATTCAGTAGAAAACCCAAATTTTCTATTTGCATAATTCAGAGCATATTGTACGGCATATTCGGTTCCCTGTTTCCTTGGACTTCCACAGATTCCAAGTAGATAATTAGGATCCACCATAATAAAAATGTAAGTTCCCTTGGTTATTTATCTTTAATTATTTTTTTTGAAAAAGTTTTATACTCTGTGAAATTATTAACTAGGATATAGTTGGAGAAGACAAGTTTAGCAAGGATTAAAATAAAATTTCCGGATAAAATTTGGATTTCAGAGTTGTTTAAAAACTTTCCAGATGTTAGAATGGAGATTCAATATTTTTTACCTTATGATCTCGAAAATTCTATTGGTAATTCAATTATTGAAGTAGTACACTATGATCTGAAGAATGTAATCGATTTAATACGTGATCACGAATCAGTTCTGGAGTTTAGTCTTCTTGAGCAAGAAGATAATCGGGTGAAGTTTAATGTGAAAACTTACGACCCGTACTTATTATACGCTCTTATTAAATGCGGAGTACTAGTTGATTTTCCTGTAAATGTAAGACAAGGAAATGCGTATTGGAGATTAATTGCAAGTAGAGATAGAATTGACCAATTACTCACTATATTTGATGTTCGAAAAATTGATTATGAATTATTGAGAATTGGAAATTCACCCTATAACCTTGAGGATGAAAAATATCAGCTCTCTTTAGAAGAATCCAATGTTTTAAGTAAAGCAATAGATCTCGGTTTTTTTGAGATTCCTCGAAAAATCTCCTTAGAGGACTTAGCTAACCATCTTGGAAAATCTAAGTCAGCTTTATCTGTGATGCTTAGGAAAATCATTAAGAAAAAAGTAGTAGCAGAAAAATAAATCAATTTGAAAAATTATATCCATTCTTCGCTTAGTATCCCGCCTTTTATCCCGATCACAACCCTTTTTATCGGAACCTTGCGAATAGCCCGATCAACTGCTTGTTGAGTCATTCCTAATAACCCTCCACAACAAGGGACTTCCATCATTACTACTGTTAAAGTATTGATCTTTACATCGTCTATTAAACTGCGAATTTTCTCTATATATGATTCCCTACCTAGATCTAACTTAGGACAAGCAATCGCAATAGATTTTTCTTTCATGAAATCTCTATGAAAATCGCCATATGAGTAAGCAACACAATCTGCAGCAATTAACACATCTGCTCCTTGATAATAGGGTGCTTGAGGATTAATTAAATGCATTTTTATTGGCCATTGCCTTAAAGTAGATTGAATTTTTTCAGATACCTCATCTTGTACTACTGGTGCACTGAATGTCATAGTTTGAGTAGAAGGGCATCCACACTGATGGGATTGCTCGCTAAAAATCCTTTTAACCTCTCCAGTATCCACTTGTTCATTCTTCTTCATTCCTTCTAAATGCTTTTCAACCTCTTCTTCGTCAAATTCTAAAGCTTCTCTTTCAATAATTTTAAGGGCTCCAACATTACATGAACCTATGCATGCGCCAAGTCCATCGCAGAAAACCTCATTTACAACCCTAGCCTTTCCATCAATCACTTTTAATGCTCCTTCTGCACAATCAACCACGCAATTACCACAACCAGTACAAAGATCTTCATCAATCTTTATGATTTTCCTTGTAACTAACTTATTTTGTTTTGTTTCAGTCATAATAAAAAAAAATGGAAATTTTGTTTTATTTTTAATTTCGAACATGTTCATTGATTTTAGGAATTATAATAAAAAGCTTAAAATAACATCATAAAACTATTTCACTTATGAAAATCGTCATAATTGGAAACAATGTTGCTGGCACTTTCACAGCTCAGAATATTCGGAATATTAATCAAGAAGTTGAGATCGAGATCTTTACCCAAGAAAGTTATCCTTATTATTCCAGAATAAACCTACCGGAATTGATTTCGAATAAGAAAGAGATTGAAGATTTGATCGTTTTTAAAGATAAGTGGTATAAAAAAAACAACATTGACTTATTTTTAAAACATCAAGCTACTTCAATTGATACAAAATCGAAGATCATCAACTTTGATAATCAAGAAAAAAAAGTTGAATATGATAAATTAATTATGACTCTTGGAAGTACTCCAAATATTCCACCTATTAAAAATGCACTAGAGATGAAAAATAAAGGAAAAGGGGTTTTTACCCTCCGAAGCATAAAAGATGCTTTTGAAATTCGAGATTTCATTAAAGAAAAGAATGTCAATAATGCGATAGTTATTGGGGGAGGCTTGCTAGGTTTAGAGTTAGCTAACCAAATTAAAGATTCTATTCACAGTACCACTGTAGTAGAATTTTTTCCTCGCTTATTACCAAGACAACTCGATGAAGATTGTAGTTTAATGCTTAAAGATGAAATTGAAAGTCGTGGGATTAATGTAGTTCTCAATGCATCTACTGATGAAATTTTGGGAAATGGATCGGTTTCTGGAATACGATTAAAAAGCGGTAAAGAATTTGATGCAGAAATAGTGTTGATACAAGCGGGAATAGTCCCTACAACAGAGCTTGCTAAACAAGCAAATATTAAAACAAATCGAGGAATTATAGTAAATAAATTTTTAGAAACAAGTGAAAAAGACGTGTATGCTGCTGGTGACTGTATTGAATATAACGAACAAATTTGGGGTATAATCCCTGCGTGCATGGAGCAATCAAAAATTGTAGCGGCATCAGCTTTAAATCTGAAAAAGAAAGAATACCATGGTACTATGCCCAAGAATACGTTAAAAATTGTTGGTGTGGATTTAACATCGATTGGTATCATTGATCCAGCAAAAGAAGAGAGTTCGGCTTGGAACATATTGAAAAAAGCAGATAAAAAAAGTTATGATAAAATCGTTCTTAAAGGTAACAAATTAAAGGGAGCAATATTATTTGGAGATACTCATGCAGTCTCCTACGTTAATAAGAAAATGGAACAAGATGTATCTAGAGAAGAATTATTAGAATTATTAGAGCTTTACAAGTATAAATGTGATGGTTGTGGGATGATTTATGATGAAACAAAGGAGGAGGTATTATTCAAGAATTTACCAGATGACTGGAAGTGCCCAAATTGTGGTAATCCAAAAAAAAATTTCAAGAAAGAGAAATATAAATGACAATCCATAGATGTAAAAGATGTAATTACTTATATATTGACGAGGAGCAACCCGTTTGTTTCGATGATTTAGAGGAAGATTTTAAATGTCCACGTTGCCGATGTGGTAAATACATGTTTGTCAAAAAAGAGCCTTTAAAATAAATTTATTTTAACCAGTTTTTAGAAAATAATCTATAATATTTTTTAAATTTTCAAAAACTACCTTTTTTTATAATGAGTTTAGATATCTTAATCAAAAGCGGGAAGATTATAGATGGGACTGGAAATCCATGGTATCGTGGGAATATCGGCATCAAAGATGGAAAAATTACCGATATTAGCTTAAACTTGAGAGAAGATGCAAATAAAATTCTTGATGCATCCAATTTAATAATCTGTCCCGGATTCATTGATATTCATTCGCATACTGATTACATCTTACCGGTAAATAGAAGTCAAGAGTCGACACTGTATCAGGGAGTCACAACCACAGTTACTGGTATGTGTGGCGATGGAATGGCACCTATTCCCGTAGGTAAAGAAGAGGACTTCAAAAAGATCGTTGCAAAATTAGATCCGGTTCTTCAACAATTTGATTATCCTTACCATACGTTTTCTGAA
>CAZWEM010000090.1:0-6079 GCA_964632315.1 uncultured archaeon | reverse complement strand
CGAGCCCATCCCAGGTCCCGAATAGGCGCCTCAACCCCGCGCCAGGCTGGCCCTGAACGAAGGAAATTTCCTATCCCTCGAGGCGGTCGGCCTGGTGCTACGGGCCGCATATGGAGACTACAGTGAGCTCTGCGTGCTGGATATGGGCGAGCAGATCAGGATCATCGATCTTGCGCGCCACATGATCACGATGTCCGGGCTGGTCCCCGACGTGGACATCCCGATCGTGTACACCGGGCTTCGACCCGGAGAGAAGCTGTACGAGGAGCTGCTTGCCGAGGAGGAGGAACGGACCCAACAGGTCAGCGACAAGATCTTCGTCGCACAGAGCCCGGCACCTCCGGAGGACCTCGAGGGACGGCTGCGGGGGATCATCGCGGCGGCACAAACCGAAGAGGCGGCTGGGGTGGTGGCGCTGCTGATGGCGTTGATTCCCTCCTATCAGCCCATGTCCATCACTCACGCTGTCCCTGAGCCAGCGCATCCCATCGTCTCCGCCCGCTGGCAACGCATGCTCGTGGGGCCACGTTGGGTGCGCGAAGCTCTGCAAAATGGGCTGTGGCTCCATCGTCGTCGTTGCTGCGGAGCCGAGCTTCCTGGGCGCCTCCTGTTTTCCGCTCCTTGAGTAGGTCCATGCTGATGTAGCGGATGGCCGCGATCCAGTTCTCCTGCCTCTGACCCACACGGATCGGAACAAACAGCTGGTGCTCGCTTGATACGACGCTTCTAATGGGTGACGCCCACGATGGACTGCCACAGGGAGCTCCGACGACGACGCCTCTGCACCGTGCCCTCTTGCTGAGTGACCCAGGTGCGGTTGACTGCAGGGGCGGAAGCTGTGTTAGCATTCTGGTCAGTCCGCAAAGGATACGGGTTCGACGGCCTTCCACCACTGCACTTATCACGGGTGACGTGGGTGTGAGGTGGTCATAAGCGTGACGGTTGAGGAACGAAAAGGAGGTCTCCCATGGTAGAGCGGGCACCCGTGGTGAAACTCTCGCGGGTCGTGGTCCTGGCAGCGGCTGTCGTGGCCTGCCTCGCGGGCCCGGTGCTGGCCCAGGTCGGGATCATCACTGCGGACTCACCGGGCATCCACGGGGTGGTGGGGATCAGCGCCGACCAATTCGGGGTGTATGGCAGCTCCATCGGCGCCAGCACCGCGGATAACGGGGTGTATGGGAGGACGGAAAGTACCAACAGCCCATCCGAGGCCGGGGTCTACGGATTCAACTCCGGCACCGGACCCGGGGTCTACGGCTATGGAAATGCCGTAGACACCGGCTACGGCGTCCGAGGGTTCTCCGTCAACTCCCACGGCGTGTACGGTGAAGCTTTCGGCAACACCACCACTGCGGTCTATGGCGGTTTCTTTACGGGCCCGAAGGGTGTGTATGGTGCAGCCTCGTACGAGGCCGGAGACGCGGTCTACGGGAATTGCACCGGCACCTCAGCGTGCTGGGGCTTGCGGGGATATTCAGTGGCCAGCTATGCCATTTACGGCGACACCGGCAACACGAGTCACAACTACGGGTTGTACACCACGGACAACATCTACTCGCTGAACTACCATGCCCTGGGCGGCCTTTCCCTCATCGTCCAGAACGTGCCCGACACCGTGATCGGCGCGACCTCGCTCGAGCCGGGCGAGGTGGTGGCGCTCAGCGGGATAGCCGCAGCGCCCCCCGGCGCAGACCTCCCGGTGGCCCAGGTGACCAGGGCCGACTGGACCGCCACCGGCGGTCTCGTCGGGGTCGTCGAGACGGCGTACGAGATCACCATGGTGAAGCGCCCGGAGGCGACGTTCGTGAAGAAGATAATCCCGGACTCGGAGGGAGGCGAACCCGACTCCCTCTGGGTGCCGGCCCCACAGGAGGAGCAAGAGGAGCACAAGGTTGCTATCCACCGCGCCGTGGACGGTCCGGTGCCGCCGGGCGGCTACGCCGTGGTGCGGGTGCTCGGCCTCGCCCAGGTCAAGGTGGCCGCCCTGAACGGCCCGATACTGGCCGGCGACGCCCTCCGGGTGACCTCCCTCGGCGGTGCCGCGGTGCTCGGCAACCAGATGGACATGGAGGACGCTCCCGTGGTGGCTCGGGCGCTCGAGCCGCTGCCCGCGGGCGACTCCGGCCTGGTCTGGGCCATCGTCGGCATGCGCTAGGCGAGCGGCCGGAGGGGCTCGGCCACGGGCGCAGACCCGTGGCATGGAGCTCTGGAGGTAGGGAGACACTCGCATGCACCACAGGGTGCCGTTCCCGAGGGGGTAGGTGATCTCTCACTGACCGAGACATCTGTTCGGATTGGTGACTTACCAGGGGGTCTGTGGCGAGGGTCGTCCCTCCACGCTCTTGATGTCGAAGATCGAGGGATCGATCGGGCGGTCGACCACGTACGTGTCGAAGACGTACGCGACGGCTCGGCCGCCCGGAAAGTGAACGGTTTGCCTGGCAATCATCGGCATCTCGCCGCTCTCCGTGTACTCGTAGGCGATGCGGACCGGTTGATCGCTGGGGGCCGCGTAGACCCACCGCTCGACCTCGAGATAGCTATGCGCATCCAGAAGCGCTACCTGACGATTGCCACGCTTTGGCTCCACCTCGATGCGCAGAACCTCGGAGCCGCCTCGCTTCTCCTTCCCTGCGAGGAACAGCCGATCGCCGGTCTCATGGAATCGAACCAGGACATCGTCGAAGTACGACTGGTCGACCAGCTCTGACGCGGCAGGCCCTTCCAGGCGGACAGGCGTCTCGCTGCCAGCGGACACGTACCAGGCCGTCCTGCCATCCGTGGCGGTGACCTCCAAGCCGCGCGGAGTAGTCACGTCCAACCTATAGAATCGGGGCCACTTCCGGGCCAGGCGAAAGGGTAGCTCCTGCCCCCCGACAACCATCCTCCCGGTCGCCGTGATGTCGGTGACGGCCTGCAGTCGATCGAGCCCGCCGCGAGCCTCGTAGTGTTTCGCGAGCACCTCCTCGAGCTGCTTCTCGGCGTCCCGCCTGCGGTGGGCCAGACGCAGAGCCGCCACGCGGCGAACGAGCTCGTCGTACACCCACGCTTGGGAGAACTCCGGCTGCGGCACAGCTTCGAGTATGCTCCGCAGGCTTGCATCCCCCTCGTCCGCTCGACCTTCTGCGCCTGCGAGCAACGCCTCGTACACCTTCCTCTCAGGGCCTTCATCAGTCTGCTCGATCAACCCCTCGAGGATCTGGCGCGCCAGCGGCAACTCGCCGTCCCGCAGCGCCGAAAGCGCCATCTCGAAAGTGACCCGATCGGCGACCTGTGCCGTCTCAGCGGCGCACAACTGGCCAAGGCTCGCGATAAGCGCCCCGATGGCAACGATGCAGAGCTTCCGGAGATGCGGTGCACTGTGCATGTCTAGCAGCCTAGCACGGGACCCGCACGGAGGTTGAACGCCATCCTGTCGCTGCGCCAGGACCGTCGCAAGCCTCTCGGCCTCAAGATCATGGCCGCTGGTGAGCGGCGGCCTCCAGGGCGCTCAAACGGCTGCGGAGCTGATCGATTTCTGCGTCCTTCTGTTGGAGCTGAAGGTACAGCTCCTGGATCGCGGCCAGAGCAACCCCGTCGAGGTCCGACGGGGTGATGTGGGTGTCGTCGGCGCCGAGGCCGAAGGCCGTCTTGAAGTTCTGGGCCATCGGGCCGATGTGGCGCACCCCCAGCCCTTCGGAGATGAAGCTCCACTCGGAGATGTCGAGGGTGGCTAGCCGCCCCAACAGGGCCTCGCGATCGAAGGGCTCGAAGCCCTGCTTGAGGTTGCGGTCGGAGGGCCCGGCGAGAGGGGCGTCGAGGATGAGGGTGCCGGTTCCCTTCAGAGTGATGAAGGCCGCCCCACCGGCCTTGCCGATGGTTGTCGTCGGCTCCCGCCTGCATTGACCATGCGCCACCATCGACTCTGGTCAGCCTCAGCTCCGCGTTGGCGCCGTCCCTCTCGACCTCCAGCGGCGCATCGGGGCTTTGTGTTCCGATGCCGACGTTCCCGGTCGCGGCGATGTCGATGCTGCTGGTAGGTGCGCCCGGGCGGATGCGGAAGGGAAGCAGCGAGCCATGAGTGGCGTCGCGGATGAAGAAGTTGGCCTCGTTGCCGGCCAGGTCCCAGGTCTGCGGCGGCCAGACGCTACCTGCCTGCTCGAGGCGCAGTCCCGGCGTGTCCCCCGCACGGGCGTGGACGTCGAGGACCGGGGTCGACGTCCTGACGCCGAGATGGCCACCGCTGCGGACGAACAAGGAGTTGGCCGGCGCGCCTGCGCTGACCCTGAAGATCTGGCGGCCGGTCGTGGCGTCCTGGATCGCCAGGTAGTCTGCGCCACCAGAGCTGGAGTCGTTGGCGACGATCGTCCAGTCGTTGGCGGGGAACCCCGCGGAGGTCGTGGTCTCGGCGTGGGGAGTGAGGATCGCGCCGTTGTCCACCCGAAACGAACCGGACATCACCATTTCGGAATCGGGTAGCCTGCCCAGACGCCAGAGCTCGGCGACGATGCTCTCGTCTCCCAGCTCGCGGGACCGTTCACCAGATGAGGGCGTGAGACGCTCAGGAAATCGGCCGCCTTGACTGTAGGGGCCGTTCGGGTCACGCTGAGGCGGTCCGTCCACGCTGCAGGAGACGTCGAGCGTCACTGTGGCTCGCGGCTGCGCGGCCCGCTACCGGGCCCGGAATCCCCGTGCGACGCCCCTCTACCGGCTTTTCGAGAACGGCTTCGCCCGCATCCGTTGTCCGGAGTGCGCCCAAGAGTACCTGCTTGCATTCTCGTGCAAGACCCGGGAGCTGTGCCCGTCATGCGCGGCGAAGCGGTCGGCAGCGACGGCGGTGCTGCTGGCGGAGGGGGTCGTCGAGGAGGTGGGGCATGCTCAGTGGGTGTTCGTGATGCCGAAGATGTTGCGGCCGTACTTTCTGCACCACCGGGCGCTCCTCGGAGGGCTCGCTCGCGCAGCCTGGGAGACGGTGCTGGAGCTGATGTGTGCGGCGGCCGGCGACGAAGGGATCGGCCGGGGATGGTCGCCGTGGTCCAGACCGCGGGCGACTTGGCCAAGTGGCATCCACATGTGCACGCGATTGTGTCGCGCGGCGGCTGGACGCGGCATGGTGAGTGGATCCCGGTCGCCTTCGTCGATGAGCACTCGGCGGAGCTGCTCTACCGGCACAAGGTGATTTGCCTGCTGCAGGATGAGGGGTTGCTCTCAGACGAGCGGACCGAGCTCTTGCTGTCGTGGCCACACACCGGGTTTTCTTGGAGTCGCCTCCTTCGGTCGCTCCGCCAAGCCTTGCCGCTTAGAATCGGTGCCGACTGTCATCCCCGCTTCGCGGCGAAGACGTCGTCACTCGACTCTTCCCTGGCAAGGAGCAGTCCACACCACGCCGGAGGCAGCGGCCGTGGCCGTGGGCATGGGGGTCGAAGAGGGGGGAGGCTGCCCTACGGCCACCCGCTGGTCCCGGCGGGTCTGGGCGGGGGTTGGGGGAAAACCGGGTTCGGGTGGAGCCCGAGGATCAGCGGGCGGTGGAGCGTCTCGCCCGCTATATCGTGCGGCCGCCGATCAGGCTCGAGCGGGTCGAGTGGGGTGGGGAGGGTGTGGTGCACTATCGGGCGAAAGGAGGCCACGACGGCCGCAGCCTGCCGGCCGGCGACGCTGCCGAGGCCTTCGATCCGGCCGAGTTTGACGCCCGTGTCACCATGCACATCCCGGAGCCGCGGCGGCACCTGGTGCGGTACTACGGGTGGTACTCCGAACTCGCCGGCAGCAGCGCCTCATGGCCAACGGCTTGCCGGAACGGTGAGCCGATTGGCCATGCGCTGACGACGGGGAGTCGCTGAAGGTTGGTTGGGCGGGTGTTAGCAACGTGTCGCGAGGCAAGCGGCAAAAGGCGAAGGCCGGGACCGGGGAGGTTGGGGGCACGGGCGCCGGCACGGCCTCCCGTGCGGCCCGTGCCGAGGGCCGCGGCGCCCACGCCCTCAGGCGAAGCTGGGCCCCGAATAGGCGCCTCAACCCCGCGCCAGGCTGGCCCTGAACGAAAGAAATTTCCTATCCCTCGGAGCGCCAACTCTGGAGGCAGCCGCCGCCTCGCGTCGTCGAA
>CAZWEM010000089.1:0-6336 GCA_964632315.1 uncultured archaeon | reverse complement strand
GTCGATTGTCGTCAAGTATGCTGCTTTAGATGATCCCATTAATTCTAAACTTAACCTTTTTACCTCTTCTATTTCCATTTTTATCAATCCACTTTTTAGATTTCATCTAATTCCTAAAGGTTCTTTCGTATCTCATCTAACTTTTCCTTTGCTGTTGGAGTCTTATCAAATGTCATTTTGAGGTTTTCACAGAAATAATCTTCACAATAAGCACAATTTTCATGTCCTTTTTCTCGAGAACAAATTCTTATTGGACATTCAGTACACCATCTAAAGACCCTCTCTTCACTTTTACATCCATCACAGTACAACTCTTCTGGTTGAAATGATAGTGTTTCAGAAGACCATTCTTTCGCTACCTTTTTGAGCCCTTCATAATCATTTTTTTGGGTGGCGATATATGCTGGGCACTCCGCACAATTAATTCCACAATAAGCTATAATCTCTTTCATTTTAGGTTCCTCTTTATATACATTTCGTTCGATTTCGAACGTTCGATTTCGAACAAATATTATTAATCAACCTTAATATATAAACATATTGAAACTTAAATTATGGAACTTTAGTATGGAAATAAGCCTATCTAATGAAATTCCAGCAACTTTTTTAGGTTTAATTTTGGTTTAGTTATATCTTTTATCACTTTTCGTCCATATAGGGATTTTCCTTAAGAATATTGTCGAGATCCTCCTTTTCCCACTTGGCATATTTTGGATCGAGTTTCTCCATCAACTCTAATATTTTAGCAAATAATTGCCTTCGACTATCCTCATTGGGTTTGCGATGCTCTAATTCAAAGTCACTTGCAATGCTAAAAACAATATCTTTAAAGATCCAGTATAAAAGTATAGAAATATCTTGCGTTTGTTTGCGCTGGAATTCTGTACCCCTCTCACTCACCACGTAGTTATATCCACTTTTATTTATTTCAATATAAGGCGTACCAAATCCATCGCTAGTCGTGCGAATGGAAAGTAAATGAGTTGGAGCACCAATTTTTTTCCCTAATTCCCTTACTTTTTTTCTTATAGTTGCAATGGAGTAAGTTTTTGTCATTGAGCATCTAATATATTTAAGATTTTAAGATCTAACTTATAAATTGGATAAATAATAATATCACAATTAAATATAATAAAACTTTTTGATTATAAAATTCATATTTCTTATAGTGGTTAACGTGACTGTTTTAGTAACCGGAGCAAACGGATTTATTGGTTCAAATGTTGTGCGAGACTTAATTAAAGATGGCGCTGACATAAGGGTTACAATTCGAAAAAATAGCGATACCAGAAATATTGATGATTTAGATGTTGAGAAGGTTTACTGTGATATTCGGGATAAGGACTCGGTAAAAAGAGCACTAAACGGATGCGATACTCTTTTTCATACTGCTGCATTCTTTGCTCATTGGGCGCCAAATAAAGATCTATTCTATGATATTAATGTGAACGGCACTAAGACCCTCCTTGAAGAAGCTCTTTCTCAAGGAGTAGAGAAAGTGGTTTATACTAGCACTTCGAATACAATAGGGTCTCATGGGGCTGGAAATTACGTCGATGAAAGTGCTGAATTTAATGGTTATGAAGCAGGAGACCATTATGCAATCTCAAAATACTTAGCTGAAATCGAAGCAAAAAAGTTGTGTGAGCTAGGCCTCCCCCTAGTAATAGTCAATCCAACATTAGTCATTGGTGTAAGAGATCGTAAACCTACTCCTTCTGGAGCATTAATCGTCGATATAGTAAATGGAGATATGCCAGGCTACATCGAGGGTGCGATTAATGTCATTGATGTTGAAGATGTAGCGCGTGGACAAATTCTTGCAGCTCAAAAAGGGCGAATTGGTGAAAGATACCTCTTCGGTAATGAAAATTTGTTTGTAGGAGAATTTTTTAACCTCATTGCCGAAATAGCGGGTGTTAAGCCACCGAAACGCAAGATTCCATATCGAGTTGCACTATTCTTAGGATACTTATTTCAAGCAGGATCCCGTATTACAAAGAAACCTCCCATTGTTTCCGTGTCTCAAGTACGCTTAGGAAATATGGGTGAACATTTTGATTGTTCTAAAGCCATCAATGAATTAGGTTTACCGCAAACCCCGATCAAAAACACAATTGAAAAAGCAATTAATTGGTTCAGAGAAAATGGTTATATAAAATAAAGCAAGAGTTCCTAAATCTCTAATTTCAATAACAATTAATATTTACATCGGAATTAAATATGGGTCCAATAAACTGTGAATATAGTCTTTAGAAATAAAAACTCTTTAAGATTTATTGAATTAGCCGTATCTTTAATTAGTTTAACCATAGTCATAAAAAATAAGAAATAAATAAAGAGATTTACTTTATTGGTCGGCTATTCGCTTGGAATATAGGACCGATGAATTGACTGTATAGCTTCGCATAGGCAGTTTGATTTGATATAACGCTTATCATTTCGGATTCTCTGTCAGTATATGGACCGATGATAACTTCTTCAGCATCTCGAGTGACTGCATAGAACTCGCCAGCAGTATTAAGCTGTCGGAATT
This sequence comes from uncultured archaeon, assembly GCA_964632315.1. Lineage (GTDB taxonomy): Archaea > Asgardarchaeota > Lokiarchaeia > Sigyniarchaeales > SOKP01 > SOKP01. Next base: position 3,800 of record CAZWEM010000089.1, on the reverse strand, counting down.
GAATGTTCCCTAAACTGAGCATCTTCTGAATGATAGCGCCATACTGATTCATATCCCAGAAGCTTGTGAGCATAAATCTTGCTGCTTTCTTCTGGTAAGCGTATTCGCTAACTACTTGTAAGACTTCAGGTATAACGACTGGCGTCACTATAATGATAGAAGATTTGGTGCGATAAATCGCGTCTTTTATGGCAGCGACTAACGCACTCCTCCCAACAACCTGCCAAGTGGTAATCTCTGAGATTTCGGGAATTGCGCTTGAAGCATTAAAAATGTCTTTTAATTTTTCTTCATTATTTTCAGCCAATTCAGTCGCATCATCAATTGAGTTCATGAATTGAAGCGTAAAATCAGCAATGGCATCTTTGATATTTTGCGTGGTGTCTCTGGTGGTGTTAGATAAGCTATTCTGCAGTGTTTTTGCATTTTCCTCATATTTTGCTTTATGGTCCCCTAGCATTTCACTAAGGTTTCGATCTAAATCAGCGCTTTCATCTCCCCATAAGTTAATTTCAGCTGTAACTTTATCAGATGCATTTCGTTTGCTTGCAATAAATTTTTCATCTACATCTCGAATCCAGTTATCCTTGATTTGTTTCACATTGGAATCGAATTCGGTATAATTGCGTAAGACATCATCCCTATGTTTTTCAATTGCGTCGTCATATTGCCGATGATGTTGTTTTAAACTGCTTTCAAGAGTATCTTTTAATTTAATAGTAGTTTCTGAGCAATCTTTTACTCCATTTTGGAGTGTAGTGTCAATTTCTCCAGACATATCGGTAGCTAAGGTTTCTAATTGCACATTAATCGTTTCTTGTGCTTTATGGTCCAAATCGCTTGTTTCATTTTTCAGGTTGTCATTTTCTCTGGTTATGGTCTCTGTTACTTCTGATTTAATTTGATCAGTCGTTTCTCGTGTGTTTTTGATATAGTCTTCTGTATTTTTAATAAATTCCTCCTTCATTGGTTCAGTATACGTTAGAATGTTTTGAATTGTTGTTTCATGACGTGCTTTATATTTCTTCTTCTTTCCCATCCAAAAGAATCCCTTTTTAGCCATATCTTGGGAAAAATCAGTGAATCGATTGGCATGTTCTAGCAGATTATCAATGAGAGTGAGGGTCATGCTTTTAAATTCATTTGATTGTTCGGTCAAAACCCTATGGCGTTCATCGACGGTAGCTTTCAGATTAGTTTGTAAGGTTTGAGTGGTATCTTTAACGTGGGTTTCGTGTTCTTTCAACAAATTGGCGATTCTTTGTTTTAAATCGCTCACAATTTTATCCATACGCTCAAGATACTTCTCTAATATTTGTTCCATGCGTGGTTTTAAATCATTTGCTATAGTTTTATGACGATCAACATGACTATCAAGATCTTTCTTTAATTCTTGTTCAAGATTGCCCACTCTAGTTGAGAAGTCGCTCAATAAATCAGTTATTAATTTTGTAAGGTCTTGTTTACTTTGCGTGACGCTGACATCATTTTCCTTAATTCTTGAATCAGAAATGCTTTTTATGTTTGAATTCAATGTATCTATAATTGAATGGAGATTTTCCTCTAACGTTTTTGATGTATTTGTAAACCTATTACGGGCGTTATTGATTCGTTCTGCTTTGGTAGTAGATTTTGTATCTGAATCATCAAAAAATAGCTTTAATTGGCTATCAACGGCGGTCACCACTTCATTGATGCTTTTATCTTGGATGGCCTCAAGACTTTCAAAACGATTTGCCTGATCAGAAAGGATGTTATCTTTAATTTTAGCTATTTCACTTCTAAAAATTCCGGATTCAGAAGTGAAAAGTTCAAAAAAAGGTTCCAAAGGAATATAACGATCCGCAATTCCTGGTACGTGTTTCAAAAAGCCTTTATCTACAAGCCAATTTGTTATTTCAAGAACTTGCTCGAATTGTAAATCTTGGTGCTCTTCTACTAAAGCAAGATAAACTTCTGAAGCTGTGGCTCGTGGTACTCTCAAGTATGACAGATATACTAATATTTGTTCTTCAGTAAAGCCATAGCGAGTAAATACTTCCTTAGTGAATTCTTTTAAACTCATGAGTCTTTCTCCAATAATATAATTAAATATGAAATGAAATTCAGATTAAATGGATTATAATTTGAATTCCTTTTCAATATTGTGTTTAATGTTATTACAAATATATATTGCATATATTTATAATTTTATAAAGAAGATAATGATTAAAATTTTCGCATCTATTGCTAGTTCATTGAAGTTACAATAAACCTATGGTTAATGTTAGAGCATGAAAGCTTTATTTAATTCGGGAAAAAAGGATACTTGTTCAAAGGTCATTCTTTTTGTAAAACCATGCATGTACTACTTGCTTTTGCAACAAGTTTTTTCTTTTCGTTCCAAATCTCGCATTCCATATAACCTAGTCGCTTCCCTCGTTTGACAATTTTACTTGATGCTGTCAATTTACCCTCTCTAACCGATCTTAAAAAAGTAATTCTTAGATCTATTGAAGTAAAGGTCTCGTTATTTTTAAGAGTGGTCAAGAAAGAGAGTCCCATAGCGGCATCTGCTATATCGCAGAAAACTCCTCCGTGAACCGTGTTCATGGGATTGAATAAGCGTTCATCAATCTCAATTTCAACTGTTGTACACCCTTCACAATAGTCAATAATTTTAAAATCTAGTAATTTGGCAATATTTGGGCGTTCTAATTTTCCTTCTACGATATCCCTTACATATTGAATGTTTTCACTCACTTTTTCATTCCAAAATATATTAATTATTTGCTATTCACTATTAATTTTCTCTTAAAATAATTTACGATAATAATTTTAAATTATCACATAAAAGGAAGCTAGTAGGATTATTTTCTCGTCCATCATGTATATCATATCAAAATTTCATGCACTATCTAATTATTAAAAATAGTTGAATGGGAAAGATTATTCCTCAATCCTTTTTATAGTAGCTTTTTTTCATCTTCTTAAGAACAAATTTAATTGAAAAATAAAATGAAAAAATCGAGTAGAATTTTATTAGGAATTTTTAGTCTCATGATGCTTTTTTCGTTATTCAGCGTGAATACCGTAGCTGCATCCCAGGTTCCAGTAGAATTACCTTCTCAAGATACTTATCAAGGGAAATTACAAGCAAACAATGAATATCAATTTCGATTTAGATTACGAACTCAGCTTAGAGTTATGGCAAATGTGAATGTAGACGTCAATATCCAATGTGAAGCCATGAGAATAGGCGTGAAAGATTTTGCCATTGAAGTAACTTCTGTTGGAGATCTTAACATGAATATGACATGCACTGAAGAGCAAGCGGAATTAGGTTTATTGGCTGGAAATACATATCAAATGAGAAATAGAAACAGATTACAATATCAGGAAGGATTTTGCATTCAAATTCAAACCAATGCAACTGTACAAAATCAAATTCGAGCAAAACTGATGATTCAAGCGACAGATCAGAATCAGGGTGGAACGTGGGCTTATTACGATGAAACAAGCGAGTCTTGGATTTCTGTCCCAACAACAGTTCAGGATGGATATCTAGTGGCTGATGTGGATCATTTTTCATTCTGGACAATTCTAATACCTGATTACACAGTCGCAATTGTCGTAGGAGTTAGTATCGGAGTAGGAGTTTTAGTAGCAGTACTAGGTATTTATTTCTGGAGAAGAAGAAGAGACTAAGTGAATAAATTAAATATCATTATTTTTTTTTATTTAAAATTATTAGAAAATATATAAAATTTGTTGAGAGATTTGTGAGAGAAAAAATAATTAATCGTGCTTTTATTTCAAAA
>CAZWEM010000088.1:0-6337 GCA_964632315.1 uncultured archaeon | reverse complement strand
ACTGTAATTGAAAACCTTTTTTATTTTGGCAATCAATATGGTCTTACAGAAAAAGAAATCTCGAGTAGATCGAGAAGAATTCTGCGTAGTTTGGAAATCGCAGATAAAAAAGATGAATACGTACGGAATCTGTCTGGAGGACAAAAAAGGAGAGTAAGTATTGCTATTGGCTTAATTCATAATCCAACCTTATTAATCCTTGATGAACCAACATCTGGGCTTGATCCTATTATTCGGGAGAATTTATGGCTCACACTGACTAAGATCAATGAGCAATTTCATACTACCTTGATTGTAATAACCCATTATCCTGAAGAATCAAGATTTTGCAATTTTGTTGCAATTTTTGGAAGAAATAGGGGAATGATTGATTATGGAAAACCGAAAGATCTATTAGAACAACTCCCAGGAAAGGGACGCTCCATTGAGATAATATTCGAAAATAATGTTTCTGAGGGTGTAGAAAAACTACAGAAAATAGAAGAAATTGAAGAAGTACTCGAAAATCAAGTTGGCACTGAATACTCTCTTTTTACTGGATTAAGCTTGGAGATTCTAACAAAAAGAATAGAAAATACCATAACAGAATCTAAAATTAAACAGATTATTCAATCAGATGCACGAATGGAACAATTTTTTAGATACAAATCAATGGAGGTGCCTAAGATTGAAGAGTATTGAACAAACCAAGGAGAGCCCTAGAAATAAGGAATTAGAGACTATACGAGCTAAAATTGTGGATGCTATTAGATATTCCCCACGGTTTTGGATAACATTTAGAGAAGGAACTTTTGGAGTTGCTTCTATCATAAATTTAATATACAAGAGATCTTATCTTGAAGTGCTGTTCTTTCCCAATTCAGATGTTATCGAAAAAGGAGTTCCTTTACTTAAAATATTTACACCTTTAGAAGAGGAAATTGACTTTGAAGAAATTTTGATAGACCCTGACTTTGACCCAGATGGATTGGTCAGCCCCAGAAAAATCATCATGAGAATGAGAAGATTAATTCGAAGAAAATTTCAAGAACATTTGGCGATCTTGGACCAAGAAACTCGATTAATTGAAGAGCATTTTGAAAATTATAATATTGAAAAAAATCCTTATAACAAGGAAATTAGAGTTTCTTTTCCATATTTTAATATAAAGTTATTAATTAATTTTGAAAGATTTCCTCTTATTCCAACAATAGCATTTTCTGGATTACTTTCAAAAATGCTTTCAGAAAAAGAATATTATCAACAGGAGATATTTAAGGATTGGGATGAAATCAACCCACCTCACATTTATGAACTTGTTGAACTTATATCAAGTCTAGTGGCTGAAAAGTTAAATATAAGCCCACCTCCCCCATTTTCTCAGTTTCTTAAACTTTCAAATTTTTCAGTTGAAAATGGTTTAAAAAATGTTTCAATGAAAGTATTAAAAGGTAAATCAATTGGCATCATTTATGCTGGGCAAGAAGAGGAAGCAAAAACGCATCAATTAGATTTACTAAACCTTTTCGAAGCAATTAGAGGTAGGTATAATCGATTCACGGGATCAGTAGAGATTTTTGGTAATCCCGTTCAATTAGCTTCTACGGAAGAACTAAACAGGATATTCATTATTCCCGAAGCTTATGATTCAAAAGTTCAGACCATGAAAATTAAGAAAGCTGTAACCTTTGGGATATCTATTAAAGGTAAACTCGAAAGAAAGAGAAAAGATATTGTAAAAATATTCAATAAAAATTTTAATGTAAATTTAGATAGTATGATGAAGGATTTCCTAACTGGAACCTACTTAAGCTTAACGCGAAAACATTCATACATAAATAATTCATTAGCTGCAACAGGGTTATTGAGTAAGAAGAATAAGAAGTTTAATGATTTAACTCCCTTAGAATTTTTTCAATTTTCGATTTCTCGAGTATTACTGCAATCTCCTATAATAATCATGTTTTCGATTCCTCCAGATCTATTAGGCAAATTCGATGTTGATAAATTTAATGCCTATGTCAATAAAATAAAGGAAGACTATCATTTAGTTGTCATAATGCATGGCCCCGAGGAAGTTATCTCTAATTGTGATAAAATTCTGACTCTCACTCAAGAAGATTCTAAAATTGGTACGATGGAGCAATATGTTGATGATTTACCGAGCTCTGGGTATGTCTTAACACTAGAGTTAAACAATCCAAGAAAAGAAGATATGAAAGCTTTTTTCGGACTTCAAGATCGCATTATTATTATGGAAGAAAGAAAAAATGAAAAATATAAAATTTTTATTAAAGAGCAGTTTAATGAAGTATTGGTTGATCTAACTCAACTGTTTGGTTCAAGATTGTTTAGTTTTAAAAAAAAGAAAGCTACATTAACAGAATGTATTCAGTATTTAAATGTTATTCAAAAAGCAAGTGAAAGATTATGATTAAAAGTATATATGTTATGGATGAGAACGGATTATTACTCTATTCTAAGAATTTTATGGAAGAGCAATATGAGCAAGATATATTAATCGGTTTTTTCGCTTCCATTGCTAATTTCAGCAGGGAGGCTTTAGGAAGTATTGTAAAAAATGTAGATTTAGGAAAAAACAACAAGCTCATATTATACCCCAGTACCGAACAAAGGCTATTAGGAGCTGTAATAGTGAGTTCAAATGATAATAATGAACTGGTAATGGCCATCTTGAAGAATATAATCCAAGATTTTATCGATAGCTATGCTCCTGATTATAATATTGATCAAATACTTGAAGAAGATATGGAACAAATCTTAAATTCTAATATGAAAAATCAAATTCTACGCTCTCCAATCAGACGATTAGTGTTATCTTGGTTGCTCGTAGCACCATTATCTCCCTTATTAATACTACTCAGCATTACCGTGACGATATTTATTTACGATATTTATGATCTCAATCGATTCTTAACTCCAGAGTTATTGTTCATTCGCTTCATGCCGATTTTAGTCTTACTTTCGACCATTAATATCATAATCTTGTTCTTAGGCCCCAATATGATTCTTGGTTATTTATCACCTAATTGGAAGATTGCTGTAGTAAACTCCATAATATTTTTAGTCGGGACCATCACGTTATATTTCTACTCAAGTCAACCAAATTTCGCATACATCGTTATAGGTAATTTACCATTATCATTAATATTCTCTTTATTCTTTCTATTCATTGGAATAAGATATTCCTCGAAGAAATTCTTAAAAAAGTAACTTATGTTATTGACATTTTTATCTATTCTAATTTATTTTCATGTAAATAGTTAAATAAATTCATTATGATGATCTATACGACAAATTAAATAGATGCAAATTAAGGTAACAGATACCTAGAATATGAATTAGTAATATAGCTTTAAGCTATGATCAAAGTCAATAATAGTACAGGTTTTTTAGGTATCAAAATATTGCATTCTCAGTGATTTTAGTCGATGAATAATGGAGAATTAACGAATTTATTTTGTTTTTAGGGGTAAGGGTGAGAGAATATTATCTCAGTGATGATTGTGGAAGATGACCTTTCACTGCAAAGATTGTATGAGATGATGTTAAAAGCATTTGGTTTTGAAGTAAGCAGTATTGCAAGCAATGGAAGTGAAGCAATTGAAATATATCAATCACTTCCTCAAAAGCCCGATGTAATTCTCATGGATCATAGAATGCCCGTGAAAAATGGAATTGATACAACACTTGAAATCCTTAAAATTCAATCGGATAGTAAAGTAATTTTCACCAGTGCGGATAATTCTATAAAAAGAAAGGCATTGGAGATAGGAGCCATTAGTTTTATCTCAAAACCCTTCAATGTTCAACAATTGCATGAAGAAATAAAGAGAGTTAGCTCAATGGGAAAAAGTAGTTTATAAACCAACCTATTAAAAATTTCCTTTATCAGTTGTCTTCAACATTTTTATAAATGACAATCATGCATTTACTAATTTTAGACAAAGTAAATTTAAAATTTAGTCATTAATTTAGCAATTCAATACATCACTTTTGTAAAAAATCAAAAAATATGAATAAAGGTTAGATGAAATGAGCTATAAATTACCAACAGAAAAAGATCTCGAAGCAATGATCGGTATCGTCGGTAAAGATTATGCGAGCAACAACAAGGCGATAACCGCTTCCTATCTTGCGAAATCTGTCATGGGTTTAGAGTCTCAAATTCCCGATATCGTGGTACGACCAAAATATGTGGAAGAAATCCGAAAGATTTTAGTTTACTGCTCTCAAGAAAAGATAGCAGTAAGCCCAGTTTCTGCAGGGTTATCTGGAGGGTTTGCGTGTCCTACAATCAAGCCTGGTGGTGTGCTAATTGACTTAAGTCGCATGGATCGAATCATCGAAATTGATGAAAAAAATCGATATGCGATTATTGAGCCAGGAGTCACTAATGGATCGCTTTGGGCGTACATGGAAAAATATCATCCTGATTGGGCACCCCCGATCGCAGATGGTGCTCCACCGGCAGCCACAGTAATGGGGGATGCAATAGACCGAGGATTCTCACTTTACACTTCAAGCGTCGGACCTCAAGGGGATAATTTCATGTGTGGCGAAATTGTGTTTCCAAATGGAGATGTCGTCCGAACTGGTTCTTGGGCATTACCGTTCGCAAAACCATTCTATAAATATGGTTTAGGTCCAGACATGTGGAGTTATCTGATGGGATCTCAAGGAGCATTAGGCGTGGTTACTAAGGCGGCAGTTAAAATTTATCCCCATCCAAAACACAAAACTGTTATTGCTTGGGGAATGAGCAATCCTCAGGACATGCAAGATTTGACCCTTGAAGTTGCAATGCAAGAATTTGGAGTAGCACATAATACCGTGATGGTTCAAGGAGGAAATTATCCACTGGTTATGGCAAGATTTCCTAAGGATAAGATCCCTCATGATTATGCGTTCTTCAAGGAAATAGGTGTTCCAGAATGGTGGATGAATTGGGAATGTTGGGCTCAGACTCAGGAAGAATTAGATTATGTTACAAACAGGATTAACAAAATGGCAGAAGATTTCAAGAAAAATAGGGCTAAAGATGGTGCTGCAATGAAACCGTGGGAACTTCATCCGAAACAAATAGCAAGTAGATTGAAAAAACCAAACAAGATTGCGATTCCTTACTCATTTTGGGAAGCAGGGTTCTTGTTTATTACATGGTACACCCCATGGAATGAATGTGCACATTTTTCAGAAATGTACACTGCTGCAATGGAGAAATATGGTTTTCCACCCGTAATGTGGATTGCAAGCATTGAGCGTTGCCGCCAAGCAATCTGCATGCCTATAGTTTGCTTCGATAGTACGAAACAGGAGGATTTTGAGCGAGTTCAAGCATTAAATCTTGAAACTACTGAATATGGATTGAAGCAAGGTTGGCTAAATTATCGACCCGATCCATATATTCATGTCCAAGCGTATTATCAGGCAGGAATGTATTGGAAATATTTACGCGCATTCAAGAAACTCGTAGATCCTAATCAAATTATGCATCCAGGACGCCTCGCATTACCATGAGCGTCAAATAATAAAAGAGGTTGAAAAAAATGGCAAAAACAGGAATGGATAGATTAAATGAATTAAAACCACAAATTTACAAATGCATCCACTGTAAAGCATGTCGATTTGCATATTCTGGTGAACCAAGCCGAAAAGGTATAGGGGAACACACTGGAAAGACTGGCAAAACTGTTCTTTATGAAGGGATGGTTGACGCTTGTCCTGCTGGAATTGAATATGGTTGGGAAGCATTTTGGAACGCTGGAAAGGTGTGGATAGCACGTTCAATACTTAGTGGAGATTTAGAGTTTTCAGATGAAGTTCGTGACGTACTGATGCCTTGCATTACATGTGGACAATGTTCAGCTCAATGTGAAAATAAAATACCTACAGTAGATATTATTGAGGCATTGCGAGCTGCACTAGTTGAATCGGGCGTTCCAATGATAGAGAAGCATCAATTAGTCGATAGACTCGTAAAAGAATTGAATAATCCCTATGGTGGAAAGGCTGCAGATCGGTTTAAATGGGCAAAAGATGCAGGTTTAGGCAAATTTATTGATAATAAAGATGCCAAAATCGCATATTATGTCGGTTGCACCGCTTCATATCGTCAGGTTGAAGTTGCAATCGCGACTGCGAAACTTTTCGAACAATTAGGTATTAATTTCACGTTACTTGATGATGAAGTATGCTGTGGAAGCCCATTTTTTAGAGTGGGAGCAGTTGATACTGCACAAGAGTTAATGAACAAGAATCTTGAGACTTTTAAGAACATTGAGATGGTATATTTCTCATGTGCTGGTTGTTACCGAACTTTCACGATTGATTATCC
>CAZWEM010000087.1:0-6340 GCA_964632315.1 uncultured archaeon | reverse complement strand
AATCTCATCCCATGAGACCCAAGGCCTATCGGACAAGACTTGCCGCAAATGAGCAGTTCCACACGGGTTCGATCGCCCTTGCCGAGACAGACGGAAAAAGTGCTCTCATTTTAAAGGGCGGGCGCGACCAAGGTACTGCCGTCGATGTCGACCGCTGTCTGCGCCAGCAGCCTGCCGTTGAGCGACGCGCCGGTCCGGAGCGTAACCGAGGTGTGGGTGAGAACCACGCCTTCACAGTGAGCTGTCGTACCGAGCTCCACAAGACCTTGGACCTGCCAGAAAATGTTTTTTGGCAGCGCCCCGCCTTTCAGGAGAACTTTAACAGCGTCACCCATGGTGAGATTCTCCGCGATTTGGAAGATCCAGACGGCTGTCCCATCGCCGTTCAGCGTGACATCTGTCGGAATCAACAGGCCGGTGCCCCATTTGTAGACGCCGGGGTCGAGGGTCATCCCGCCGATGTTGCCTTCGCCCAACTCCGTGACGTCCGGTGCGCGCCCGGCTGCATCGGTATACGCCAGCACCATGTCGTCGATAGCTGCAGTCAAGTTGGAAGAAGTGGGTGCACTGTAATCGGCCGCATATACCTTCCCGGTCACCTGCGACGCGGTCGAAAATTCATTAGAAGCATCGGCGCTCAAAAAGAAACCCGTGATGAACGTCGCGGCCGCGGGGCTGATGCCCAGGTCTCCTGAGACGGCGGAGCTCGGAACGTTGGAGATCCCGCTTTCGGCCAGGATCGCGAAGCTGCCGGCCGCTCCGAGATCCACGGGAAGCGCCGCCGAGGGTTCATCGGTTGAGCTCTCACTGTCATCCGTTGATATGCCATCCGTTGTCGAGGTCTCACGGGCGGGGTTGCCGCAAGCGAAGGCGAACAGGAAGGGCAATAGGAGAGGCGCTCCCGATAGTCTCGTTATTGAAAAATTCAATTGTGATTTTGTCATGACCATTACTCCTTGTTGTTACAATTCTACGAGGATAAAAATCGGCTGGACCACCGGGGGCGAGCCCGTTATCGCTCGGCAGACCGGGTTTGCAACTTCCGGGCCGTTGACGCGTTCGATTTGAGGGCGAGCCCGTTCAACACCATCGTGTCGCTACGGGTGCTATTCGCGACGCAGGCGTACGGTCGGCGGCCGCTTTCTACGCGGCCCGGAAATTGCAATTTCGGAGCGATGGATGAAAGTCATCCTTCCCAAGCAGAAAGCAACCGCCTGTGACCGACACAGACAAATCGCCCTCGTTGTCTCACATCCTCGTTGTCGCCGCGGCCGTCATTTTTATTGTGTGGGGCATCAGCCGAGCGCAGACGGTGATGGTGTCCATTCTTGTTTCTGTTTTTCTTTCGGTGCTCGCGGCTCCGCCGGTGCTTTGGCTTGAAAGAAAACGCGTGCCCGTCGTCGTATCCGTGTTCCTCGTCGTCACCGGTATGATCTGTTGCTTCGTGCTGCTCGCGGTCGCGGTGGGCTCTTCCATCAACGGTTTTTACGCCGCGATGCCGGAGTACCAAACGCGGTTCCAAGATCAAATTCGGTCCATCAACGTTTTTCTGGTAAACAGAAATGTAACGTCCTCCGAAAATCTGCTGCTCGAATACATCAATCCCGCAACGGTTATCCACTTCGCCGTCGGTCTCTTTTCAAGCATGGGCGCGGTTTTTTCAAACATCGTTTTGATACTGTTCACGGTGACCTTCATTCTGTTTGAAGCGACCAGTTTTCCCGCCAAGCTTCGCGCTGTGCTCGGAGACCCTCTTCAGGTTTTTCCCCGCTTCATCCGCTTTGTTGATGACCTGAAACGATATATGCTCATCAAGACCATCATCAGTTTGGCAACAGGCGTTTGCGTTGCGATATGGCTGTCGATTCTGCGTGTGGATTTTCCAGCACTCTGGGGATTTGCGGCATTTCTTCTCAACTATATCCCCAATATCGGCGCTGTTATCGCTGCGGTCCCCGCTGTATTGCTCGCATTGATTCAGATAGGTATCGAGCGGGCCGCGCTTGCGGCGGTCGGATATATTGTCATCAATATCACGCTCGGCTTGGCCGTTGAAACAAGACTGATGGGCCGAAAGCTCGGTCTATCCACATTGGTGGTTTTCCTTTCGTTGATAGTGTGGGGGAGCCTTCTCGGTCCGGTCGGCGCGGTGCTGTGCGTTCCGCTGACAATGACTCTAAAATTCGTATTTGAACGCAGTGAACACACACGTTGGGTTGCCGTCCTGCTCGGTCCGGAAAAACTGACAGCGGCGCGTCGAGGGCGCAACGAAAAAAGCAACGCCGACAATTGAGAGCGATAGGGTGTCGAGCAAATAGTAAAACCGCTCGCAGAAAGAATCGAAAATTGAAAGCTCATTTTCACCGGTTGTCCGGTGCAGTGGAGGGCTGTCGTGTTTTCGATGTCAAGACCGCCTCCCCGTTTGTCGGGACTGACTTTCGCACGGTGAGCGCGCGCACCACACGGTCTGCAATTTGGTCCGTTACCGCCTGCATAGCGTAGCCGAGGGCGGCTACCGCGGCCTGCGTCGGATCTTGCCCGGTTTTGTTCATCACGGGGCGCTCCGCCGTCAACGTTTCCTCCCAAAGCACGAGATGCTCGTCGTGCAAGATAGCGCCCACCTGGGCACGCACCCGATGCTCGGGAACGAAATATTCTTCAAAGGCGGAGAGCTCCACGTCGAGGGTGGGTGAGGCGCCGCCCACCACCTGCACAAGTCCCCGATTTTCGAAGAGTGCCCGGGAGAGCATTTGCTGCAAAAATTTCTCCGGCGGCTCGGTCCACCGTCTTTCGCGATAGAAAGCGACCTCGTCGGTTGCCTTCCGATACACGAGACGTTCCTCCAAATAAAGCGCCCCGGTGACACGACCCAGTCGCAGCGTGATTTTTTCCGTTTCTGATCCGATTTCATCCTCGTGTTTCAATTTCGTAGGGCTCCGTTCATATTCGATGCTGAAATATCGTGCGGCCCCTTGATCCCCCTTGGAGAGCAGGGCGCAGCCCGGAATGAACGAAACCGCAAACGAACAAATGGCGAGACAACATCCCAAACGGCTTTTCATCATTTTTTCTCCGGACTTCGGCCCTTGAGCAACATATCGGGGTCTTGCTCCAGCGCTTCGGTCAGCTTGCGAAACGAACGCGAAAGGGTTTCAATCGACTCGAGCGTATCGATTAGTTGGGCGCCGATGCCGTCCGCGTTGTGCAGCGTATCCCCTACTGAATCGCTCGCCCGGTTCAGACTGGTCAGTAGGCCGTCCTTTTGAGAGATGCGGGCGAGGACCTCATCGAAGCGGTCCGCCGCCCGGGTGACGCTGTCGAGGGTTTGGTTCGTGTTTCGAGAGAGCTTTTTAACGCCCACCTGCTCGATGGCCGTTTGCGCGGCTTGCAGCACATGATTCATCGTGTCGAAGGTGACTCCGATTCGGTCGGGGATCTGTTGGTCGTTTACGTCGCGCACAATCAACTCGACCTCGTCGGCAATGGACGCGACTTGGTCGGCAATTTCCGGTAGGCGATCGGCAATGAGAATAATCGAGTCTTCGAGACCCTTCATCATGGAGGGAACGGTCGGAATGTAATTCTCCGGAACGGCAAACGGCAAAACCGGTGCCGGGTATTGTGCGGTATCGAAAAAGTCCAGTTGAAGAAATTTTACGCCCGTTAGTCCCGCGGATGCCAGCTGCAGCCGCAGATCCGCGGTCATCGCCAGCCGTCTGGGCTCGCCGAACGCGGGCCTTTCTTTAGGAATATCCAGGCCGAGTCGGGTCAGCTCATCCACGCCGAGCTCGCTCTCCACTTCGATGCGGCGATGATCCGAGGCCACCCGAATCTTGCCCACCGTGCCGATGGTCACGCCCCGAAATTTGATGGGCGATCCGACCTCGAGTCCCTGCACGGATTCGTCGAAGTAGGAAACGTAGAGCCCCACGTCCTGTTGCATGCTGCGAGCGCCGATGACGATCAACGCCGCCATGGCGACGGCCAAGCCGGCAACGACAAAAAGTCCGAGCTTCCAATGGTTCGAAGGGGCTGCCATCAGTTGTCCTCTTCCGTCTTTTCGGGGACGGTCCGATTGAAGAAGTGACGAACCGCGGGGATGTCGCTGCTATCGCGAAGCGTCCGTGGGTCACCGCCGGCCAGAATGCTCCGCGTTGCGCGGTCCAATAGAATGCAGCGCGTTGCAATTTTAAAGATGCTGGCAAGCTCGTGGGTCACCAAAACGACCGTAAGCCCGAGTCCTTCGTTCAACGTGAGAATGAGCTCATCGAGCTCTACCGCGCTTACCGGATCGAGCCCCGCGGACGGCTCGTCCAGAAAAATCAACTCCGGTTCGAGGGCCATGGCCCGGGCGATGGCGGCGCGTTTCTTCATGCCGCCGGAAAGCTCGGACGGTTGGAGGTACTCGGTGCCCCGAAGTCCCACGAGTCGAAGCTTGGCCCGCACGATGGCGGAAACAGCGTCTTTGGGTAGATGGGTCCACTCGCGAAGCGCCAGTGCCAAGTTCTCACCGACGGTCATGGACCCAAACAATGCGGCGGACTGGAACATGACACCATATGCCGGCCGGCCGACCTCGAGGGTGGGGGCGCCTACGCCGTCGATACGAATCGTTCCGGACAAAGGCTCGTCGAGGCCGGTCAGATACCGGAGCAGGGTGGACTTGCCGCATCCACTCGCGCCGAGAATGGCAAACACTTCTCCTCTAGAGACCTCGAACGACTGGTTTTCGAGAAGGACCGTGTCGTCCCAGCCCATTGTCAGATCCCTCACCGTAATGAATGGCGTGCTCATAGGCCGAGCTCATGAAAGGAGAGGGTAAAGATCGCGTCGATGAGAATCAGGGCGAACAGCGATTTGACCACCGAGGCGGTGGTTCTTCGTCCCACGCCTTCAGCGCCGCCGGTGGTCGCCAATCCCTGCGAGCAAGAAATGAGCCCGATGGCAAGACCGAAGACGGCCGCTTTGATAACACCTTGAAAAATGCTCCACAGATCGAGGGCGTGCACCGTTTCAACGGTGTATGCCGTAATCGTCAGATTGAGATTGACAACCCCAACGAGCAGACCGCCGATAATTCCCATTAAATCGCCCATCAACGTCAACACCGGCAGGACCGCGACGAGTGCCAGAACCCGAGGGAAGACCAGAAATCGAAGCGGTCCGATGCCCATGGTGCGCAGGGCGTCGATTTCTTCGGAAACCCGCATCGTGCCGAGCTCGGCGGCAAACGCAGCGCCCGAGCGTCCGCACACGATGATCGCTGTCATGAGCGGGCCCAGCTCGCGCGTGATGGAAAGGGCGACCAAATCCGCCACGTAGATGTTGGCGCCGAACTGTTTGAGTTGTACCGCGGACTGAAAAGCCATCACAAAACCGATGAGGAACGTGATGAGCATGACAATCGGCACCGCGTCGGCGCCCGAACGCGTCATAATGGGGGGAACATCGTGCCAATTTCCGGTGCGGGGTTTGCACAAGACTCCGCCGACGGCCGGCACCATGCTGCCTGTAAAAGCGAAAAAGAGCCGGGCCTCCTTGAGGGCGGCGATGGTGCTGTTGCCCACGTGCCCAAAAACGCCGACGCGCGGCCGCAAGGGACGAGGGGTCGGGGCCGCATCGCCTTCGTACAACGCGAGAATCTTCGCAACGGCCTCCGTTTCGCCGACGAACTCGCACTGCACGCCTTCGGTCTGCAGGTTCCATTTGGCCCGCACCAGGAGCGCCATGGCCCCGCCGTCGATAAACTGAAGCTTTGAGAGCTCAAATCGGACCGAGCTCGGTGCCGCAGCGAATAGCTCCGGGCCAAGCTTAGACCACAGAAAGCCGCCGTCGGCAAAGGTGAGCCTGCCTTCGAGATGCACATCGACAAAGCCGTTTATGGGATCGGTCCAGGCGACAACATAATTTGCCTCCTGTCGACGCGTATGCGTGGCGCTCATGATGGTCCATTTCTTTTTATTTCAAAAAATCTTCAGCGACTTCTTCCTTTTTCCGGGCCTATTCATTGACCCTATTTTTTTGCCTTTTTTTTTGAGCCTATAATGATCCGCAACAAGAGCATCACAACCGCTGCGACGACCAAAATGTGGATGAATCCGCCCAGTGTGTGGGAAGTTATCAATCCGATCGCCCACAGTAAAACAAAGATAACGGCCACAGTCCAAAGCATGATTACGCCTCTTTTCTACGTATCGAAACCGCGAGACGTCGACCGGTCTTCAGTCAACGCGGGTTCCCGAGACTTTGGTCTGCAGCTATCGTGCCGGCAGTTCCCAAAAAATATACTCGGTCGGGAATTTTGAGATGAGCTCAAAATAGCCGAGCGTCGGTACAGAAA
>CAZWEM010000086.1:0-6466 GCA_964632315.1 uncultured archaeon | reverse complement strand
TGAACTGAACATTAAAGTTCTCCGAACGCACCAGACTGAAGATCTGGGTATCGAGGGTTCAAATCCCTCTCTTGCCACTTATTTATTCATAACAATTTCTTTTTCTTCTGACGTCAACTTTTCGCTCGCATATCTTAAAATCAAGCGTGAGAACTTCTGCTTATTCTCACGTAAATATTGAATAATCACGTTTGGATCATACTTGCTACAGGTTTTTAAAAGCCATCCAATGGCTTTTTCAATGTAAGGGTCGCTTGAAGACGACAGCATTTCTTCCACTTTTTTAAACACGTAAGTTTCATCAAATGTATGGTTAATCATAATGATTTTTAAGTGAAGAACTAAAGAAGCTCTTTTTATCCAATTAATTTGATCTTTAGACCAACTTTCAATTGTGTTTCGAGCGATTTGGGGATTTTTTGCGAGGAAAGGCCCTAAAACTCGAATACAACAGCTATCGCAAGTACTCCAAGTATGGCAATGTGAAAAATATTCAGTTCGAAAAAATTCGGGAATGCTTTCGTTGAAAAACTTTTTATAATGATTGAGAAAAAAAAATGCCGCAAATTTGTATTCTTCTGTATTTAATTTACTTAAGGTTCGAAAAATTTCTTGAGCAGTTTTATAGGAAGGGTTATATCTTTTTTGAATCTCTCTAACTAATTTTTCGTTATCCGCAGTTTTGACGCCTAAAATTTTATAATCAAATATATCAGGGTTGATGATTTTATACATCCGAGATTTCTTTTCATCCGTTAATTCAGGTGCTAAACTTAGCAATCCTACTTTTATTTCTTTGATTACTTTTTCAATCATAAAAATCGTTCGAGACCTGTTTTTTTGGTTAATTCTTTAGCATCTTTAATAAAGGGTTCAACTAATTTAACCACTTCAGAAGAAAAATTCTCTAGACTTTTCAATCCATTGCGTTTATAAACATCTAAGATGGACACCTTCAAGTTATTCAACTTTAAACCCGCCCATTTTAAAGTATTGTTTGATTTTCCATTAATCACAGAATCGATGTATTCCTTGTTAAGGAGTAATTCAGAAACTTTATAATTCCATTTCCTAGAATCTTTAGGTATCCATCTTTGTATTCGAATAGGAATTTCATAATCACTACACAACTTGTAGAGTTTTGAATGCATTTTTCGAGCATAATCAGCAGGGGGATAAGATTTTCCCTTGAATAACTCTAAAAGTGGTTGTACAATTCCTTTATATTTACTCTCTTTAAGTTTATTGATGAAAAAGAACGCTTGAGAATCCCTCAAAGTCAATCCTGGAGAAAATAATACGAAATCTGCTCCAGCATTCTTAGATTCTCGAATCACACTTTCTAAATTATCATCATCATCTTCTAGATAGGGAATGATGGGCATGAAATAAGTACCGACTTGAATGTTAGTGGCATTTTGTTTGATATATTTCAGAGCTTTTAGTCTTTCCAATGCGGGGGAAGAATAGGGTTCTAAAAAACTTACCAGATCTTCGTTCGTGGATGTGATGGAAAATCCAATAGTACACCAGGTGTCCTTTCCAATTTTATCTAAAATATCAATATCGCGCGTTATTAAACTTGATTTAGTAGCGATATTTACGGGATATTCGTGTCTCAGTAAAACTTCAAGTAGTTTTCGTGTATTTCCAATTTCTTTTTCGATCGGCTGATATGCATCATTCACTCCCCCTGGACCTACAACATCTGGAAGCATTGTTCGAGACCTTTTTATCGTATCATCTAGCTTTTTAGCAAAATGGGTTTTAACAATTACCTCATTTTCAAAATCTTGATCAAGATAGTAACGCTGGCTTCTTGCATCGCAATAAATACAAGCATGAGCACATCCTGAATATGGGTTCGTAGTATAGCGAGCCCAAAACCAAGAATCGGGATATTTTAACTTGTTTAAGGCTGTTTTAAATTCCTTATAAACGATTCTAACTTTTTCTCCCATCAATCAACAATTTAAAAGTGCTTTAATATTATAAGAAGTGATTAAACTTTAAATGATATCCAAAACTGAGAAATAATAGGTGAAAAAACGCCCTACAACCTACTATATGTGACGAAAACGGAAAATGGAATAATATTTTTAATATTTTTTAAGGGCGTTTTTTCATATATGCTTTATATATACCTATACTTTATAGGTGGCTTTACTTATTTATGTGTTTGGGTTAAAAGTTATAGTCAACTATTAATATCGGTAATACTCTGAAGAGTTTTTTTATTAAAAATTTTGATGTTTTTTAATAAAGTGCATTATGAGACAAATAAATCAAAAATCCGAGGATCTTTAAAATTTCTTTTTAGAGCTTACTTTTATCAACTTCTCAACCAGTATAATTAGTTGGATGAACAAGATTCTTCGTGAAATCATCGTTTCACGATCTTCTCGATTAAAGCCCGAGAGAAAGGTTAGTTAACCCTTTTTTGCTATTTCCAACTATTTCGCTTATAATTCGTGGTATGACTTCGCGAGGAAAACTATGGCCCATTCCTTCAATAATAACCAATTCTGCATCAGGTATACTCGATGCAATTTCTTTACCAGCTTCTACAAGATTAAAAGGATCTTCACTTCCATGTATTACAACTGTGGGTACTGATATTGAGGATATATACGGTTTGATATTACCAGGTACTGCCATTGCCGCTAATTGGCGAGAAATGCCATCTGGGTAATAGCTTCTATCATATTCTTTTGTCCTATATTCCCTCGATTGACTTTCGTCGTAAGGAAAGGTTCCGTTAATTAAACTATCGCGTTTGACCATCTCATTGATGTATGCTTCACGCTCAGATGGAACTGGTGCAAAGAATTGCATCAAAATTTCAGGCTTTGAGGGGGGAAGTTCGGGATTACCAGTAGTACTCATAATGACTGCGAGGGAAAGAATGCGAGAAGGGTGTTTATAAGCTATTATTTGTGCAATCATTCCCCCCATAGAAGCACCACAAATATGTGCTGCTTTGATTCTTAAGGCATCTAATAATCCAATCGCATCATCAGCCATATCCTCCAAAGTATATGGAATCTTAGGTTTTTCTCCACGAACATAGGCAGCACTTATCTCCGTCATATCTGGAATCCCCGCATCCTCAAATTTGGTAGATAATCCTACATCACGATTGTCGAATCTTATAACAAAAAAGCCGTTTTCTGCAAGAATTTCACAAAAATTCTCTGACCAAGCAAGTAATTGGCTTCCTAAACCCGCTATTAATAATATTGGTTTTAAATTCTCTTCCCCGAATGTTTCATATTCAATAACGATATCTTTTACATTTGCATTTGGCATGATATACCTTCAAATATTTTTTTCAATTATTAGTTTATTCATTAGATCCTAATAATAGAAATTATTTTATTTCTTTCATAAATATCGAATTTATGAGATATTTTTCAAATTATCCTTCGATGTTTGATACTTTTACTATTGTTTGGGAAGAAAATCAAGAACAACTTGTTGTAAATCGCATTTTTCTTAGTGACTTTTTAAATAAATCTAATCAGAGAGCTTTAAATGCTTTTCATAAAATTAAACCGAAATCCTCTCCTTTTATAGAGCAATTAGCGAAAAAAATTCAAAATTTCCAAGAAGGAAAAGATATAAAATTTAGCTTGAACTACATTGATTTTAATCAATGTTATGAACTACAAAAGAAAGTTTTATTAGCAGAACACGCAATTCCAAGAGGTTGGGTAAGCACTTACAAGAAAATAGCGACGGTAATTGGAATTCCTAATGGAGCTAGAGCTGTAGGAAACGCTTTAGCAAAAAACCCTTTTCCTATAATTATACCTTGTCATAGAGCGATCAGATCTGATGGTCATTTGGGTGGATTTCAAGGAGGGATCAAAATGAAGAGAGCTCTATTAAAGCTTGAAGGAATACACTTTTTAGCAAATGGGAAAGTAAACTCTGATAAGATTTATTACTTGAGTACGAATAAAAAAAACACTAAGATTTTGCCTGCTACTCTGAAACAAAATAATTATAGTTCAAGGTTGTAAGATTTTACTTTTAAAGAATTCTTCTCATAGAATCTTAAGAAATTCGAACCATTCTAAAGATTTAATGAATCTAATTTTTTTAATAGCTGGTCTAGGTATTTTTCATAAAAATCAATGTTTGGTGGAAATCTTTCAATAATTTCAAAACCTTCTGGAAGTAAAGATACAGTTCAGTTCAGGAGGATCAAAAATATTCACTAATATATTCTTGAATAAATAGGGCTCCATTTCATTAAAATTGACTGCTTCCACGTCCCGTAATATTCCCTTTATCTTATTTACTACATCTTGATTTGTCAAAATAGAAATGCCTTTCAAAAATTCATTATACAAAATAGTAGTTTTAAATTATAAATAATTTTAGGACAAAAAAATGTATAACAGGATTTTATCACTTATTACAAAAAAATTAAGCAAATCCTTGGGTATTGGTCTCGAATTTTACCTCTGAAAAAAATTAAAATAATAGCATATTTATAAAATTTAAGATAAAAATCAAACCAAGAGAGTGAAAATTATGCATCAAACAGGATTCGAATTTAATAAAGAAAAATTATTTCTGCGTTTTAATGGATTATATATGCAATATTTTGAGAGATTTAAGGATGTAAAAATGATAAAGGGAATTGAAACAAATCTAAGATTATTCAGCCTTTATCATGATGAATTCTTGTTTAGATCTTATTATGCATATTCTATATTAAAAAGAATGAGACTATTAAAAGAAAAAGCGTTAAAACCACAATTTGAGGGATTAAAAGCAAACCTAAATATCTCTGATGAGGAAGAGATATTATATTCCTCATTCATAACTCGAGAATATATTTATTTTGTAATGCCTTTTCTTAACACCTTATTTATTTTGCAGGATCGAATAATGATTCTTCTTGGTTGCTATCTTAAAGTAAAGGAGAAATATGATAAATTACCCAGTTATTATTTCAATTTTAAAAAAAATAAAGAGAATAATCTCTTAGCATTATATCCTAGACCAATTCAACAACTCTTAGTCAAATATTGGGAAAAGTATGGAGAAAAAATTCGACAATATAGAAATTTAGAGCAACATCAATATCAATTATATTACCATTCATATTATAGATTCAAGCCTAAAGAAGAATATGTCTTGTATTTACCGGATGAAATTAAGAAAAATATGGATTTAGAGGAAATAAAATATCATAAAAAAATTGTTGCTTTGGAATTATTTGAAGAGCAATTCAAAGCATTTCACGATTTTGTTGATAGAATGTTAATTCAATTAAAAATTCCCCCTGAACAAATCCAGTCAAAACAAGCTTTTGAACCTCTAGAAGGTCTATCACAATATAAAAATGGAGAATTACTCTCTACAATGATTATAGGAAATGAAGCAATAAATTTTAGAATAGGAAGAAATAATGACCCGAATTCTAAAGCTAAAACATTGGAAATTAATAAAATCCCTAATACAATAACCTCTTTTAAGTGGGAATTTAAATAAGAATTCCAAATTGATACAAAATGTTGATGGTGAAGACGAAGTAGAAAAAGTTAAGATAATTTTTGAGCATTAGTTTCGAATTTTCCCTCGTGCTTCATGGCAATGACTTGGATTCTCCCTGCCATTTGGCAAAACTCTTCATCGTCTAAAAATGATTCAAGGTGCATTGGAGAAGGAAACTTTAACAAGATCAACAAGGAATTTTCTTTTGGCAATCTATTCACCTGCTAGCCTTTGTCTACATTTATTTACTTTTGCTATCATTTGTCAACAATTGTGAACTTTTGATTTTAATTGTGAATAAATCCTAATTATTTAAAAGAAAAGTAAATATGTGTCAACTTTTGTGAACTGTCCTAATTTCAAGGTGATTCGAACAAGTAAAAAAAAGTAAGCTAGACTTTCTGAATAAGTCTCGGTTTACTTAGTATTCGCGGATTGGACCAGTTGGTGTTAAAGGGTAATCCGTTGCCTAAGAGTGTTATTCGTAGTTTTAAGGAGACTAAATTTATTAGACAAGTTTACTTTTAATTATTATATTTTCTTTAGCATAGATTGTATAGACGCGCTCGTAGTATAGTGGTAGAATCGTGGCCTTCCAAGCCATGGGGGCGGGTTCAAGTCCCGCCGGGCGCATTTTTCTCATAAGTTTTGTCTGAATTTAATAAATAATCCAGACGGGGAATTATAAGGACTGTAGAATAGCCAATCCTATATATTATTATTAATTTTTCTTTTAATACGATTAACGATAGTTCAGTAGGTATTGAACTGTTTTTTCTCGCCTGCACAAATTAACAGATAAGGATAAAGAACGGATTAAGAGTTTTTTACGGGCAAATTACCATAAAACAGCGTCAGGAAAGGATTCGGGAACTCCGCGCCCCACATGTTTATTTTTCAAATTCCTCACATAATATCAAATGCGTTCTCATACAAATTGATAATCTTACTGACC
>CAZWEM010000085.1:0-7484 GCA_964632315.1 uncultured archaeon | reverse complement strand
TAATTAAAACTCCACCAAGAATAGCAAGACCCCATCCAATTGCTTGGAATCCATTGTAGATGGATATATCAACAGTAGATAGTAGAGATTTAAAAGTTATCAATAAGATTACTGCGAAGGCAAGTCCTAGACCTAATGTAATGCTTTTATGTTCTTCTTCTTGCGCGTGAATTTTTGATAGATAAGCAGGGAAATAAATCATAAAAATGCCTACTCCAATTCCAGCAGTAATGATTTTAAGTGTGGTGTCCATAAAAGGATTTAGTACTCGAAATACGATAATGATGATAGCAAGAATGTCGATTATTTTCTTAGAAATTCCCTTCCTGAACGGTACCAAAACTAATGGTGTAAGAAGAAACAAAATCCCCAAAACTTTTTCATCTAAAGTGGTATTTAACAAGTCTAATATGTAGATAGATTCAACTAAGCTTGAGATCAACTCGAGAAAAAACAAGAACAAGATGCTTAGAATAATCAGATCTGAATAGTTTTCTTTTATAAAATTTTTTATAGATTTCATAATCTTAGATTAACGTAATTCTTTAAAAAAATATTCAAAATTAGCTTTAAAATTTAGAATATACTAATGATCATAAAAAGGAAGCAAAAAAAAGAAAATTATATTTAGAGAAAATTTCTTTTTTTGAAATTATAAATTATGATATTATTTTACTTATATTTAATACAATAATGCCTCTTCAATTTTTAACTTAGAAAAAGAATCTTAATATATCACTAAGAGTTGATTTTATCATAAATATATAAAAATATTATATGATGAGTTATGAAGAATAAAGCTCTTTTGCAAGTTCTTAACCTTGTATTTTTTATCGTAACTGCTGTTATAAATGTACTTTCAACCACAATACCTATAGGACTGGACGACCCTGGAGCAATTTCCGATTCGATCCCTAACCTATTTGTACCAGCGGGCTTAACTTTTTCCATTTGGAGCGTGATTTATCTCTTACTAGCAATATTTTCTGTATATCAAATGAGGGATATATTCAAAAAGGAAAAAATTGAGATGCCGTACTTGGATAAAATTGGTTTCTTTTTTATATTGAGTAGTATTGCTAACATTTCTTGGATCTTCCTATGGCAGTTCCTATTAGTTCCTTATTCTTTAATTGCGATGTTAGTGCTCTTATATTCCCTTCTTACTATTTATTTAAGATTGGGAATTGGGAAAGAAAAGGTTTCAAAAATGGAAAAATTTGCTGTTCACTTGCCATTTTCGGTATATTTAGGATGGATCACTGTAGCTACTATAGCCAACGTAACCGCTGTCCTAGTTGATACACTTGGAGTACCTGGTTTCGGACCATTAGCAGAATTTTTCACGGTTTTTGTTATAAGTGTCGCTATTGTGATTACATTGGCAATGCTGTTAACCAGAAAAGATATCGGATATAGTTTAGTAATAATTTGGGCACTATTAGGAATCTACTTAAAGCAAAGCAGTCTAAACCTTGTTGTAAGCACAACAGCGATAGTTGCAATGATTATCGTATTTGTTGGAATTATATTCGTAGCAGTAAGATATTTCCGTAAATGAAATTTGTATTTCTTTCTTTTTTCTTTTTTATTTTAAATTTGATAAATATTATTTATTCGATTGTGAATTATGAATAATGATAATGACTTATCCTAAGATTGAGAAAATTGAACTAACTCCTATTTTTGTTCCCTTCAAGACTTATGTCGTTAAGGCAATGGAGGAATCCGAAGGTGGATTAGGTATGGCAATAGGTTCAGAAGAAAAATGGCTTGGAGGGGATTTTGTAATTTGCAAGCTTTTTAGTAATACTGGTGATATTGGTTTAGGGGAAGCCTTTGTTTGGTTACCAGAAACAGGTATTAGTACGAATCAAATTATAGATTCAATCAAAAATGGTTTAGCTAATTATATTTTAGGGGAAAATCCTTTTAATATCGAGAAAATAAATCATAGGATGGATATAAATATCGCTCGAAGTGAAGTTGCAAAAGGATTATTGGATATGGCTTGCTATGACCTCATGGGGAAAATTACGAATGTTCCAGCTTGCTATTTAATGGGAGGAAAAAATAGTGAAGAAATTCCCTTAGCTGCTCTGATTCCTTTAGGTGATCCCATGCTAATGAAGGGATTAGTTCGTTCATATTTTAAAAAAGGTTTTCGAACATTTCGCCTTAAACTTGGAAAAGGCCCCGAGCAAGATTATGAAATCGTTTCATCCATTCGGAAAACATTTGCAGAAAAGATTCGGATACGAATTGATTATAATCAAGCTTATACACCCTCAAAAGCAATTCACGCAATCAAACTACTAGAACCATTTAATATCGATTTTGCAGAACAGCCTGTCTCTGCAGACGATTACTTAGGGATGGCACATGTACAAAAGAGGGTCTCCATCCCATTGATGTCTCATGAGGGTTTTTTTTCACTCAAAGATTTAGTAATGTTAACAAAATTAAATGCAATAGGAGTAGTAGGTTTAAATTCAGAACGTCCAGGTGGAGTTACTAAAGCTAACATTGCTTTAAACTATGCTAAAATGAACGGTCTTGAAGTGGTTTTGCATAATCAACCTTTAGGAATCGCCTCTGCTATGCAAATTCATTTTCATTCAGCTCATTATCACGAGATTAATCATCCTACTGAATTATTCGGACAAGAGATGCTCCAAGATGATTTAATTATTGATCCATTAAATTATCATGATGGTAAAGTGGATGTACCTGAAGGAGCAGGATGGGGTGTAAAATTAGATGAAAAAACTCTCCAAAGGTTTGCGACCGACGGTACGACCACATGTGAATTATAATTTTATATTTTTATCTTGGAATTCAGGATCATGCTTTCCCTTCTTGAATAGCATCCAAGAGAGATATTTTAAACCTTCTTTTTTATCATTAATCCCATAAATTCGAAGTGTTTTTGTGAAATCGAACTTACTACCTCTAATATTAGCATAATTTTCATATATATCGTTAAAAAGCTTGATTGAATGAGTTTTTTGTACTTCTAAGATTGCATTACTTAATCTTTTGACCATTAAGTCTAACGCTTTTTTACCTGTTTCGATGGTTGAAATAGTAGGATCTATTCCCAAAATCCCATGAATGCGTGATCTCTCTGTAAAATTCATCCCTTTCGGTATATTTCTTAAATCGACATAATTTTGATTTATTGCCATCATAAGAGATGTTTCCCAAAAAGCAGCGTGATCTCCATAATAGTCTAGATCTGGTATTAGATATTGTTCAGGTATTCCTAATGCAAAACAGTCTGGATTTTTTTTTGAAATTCTCTTGGCGGCTTTTCGGACTTGCTTTATTTGTTTTGTTGGGTAATGTCCAGTTAATAAGATGATGATTTTAAACCCCATCGCATATAACTGCTTCACCACTTTTCTTGTCATTCTAATGTAAGGTTTTGAAGGGGATTTTAATGTAAACGGAAAATTCATTGTATTAAATGCTCCGTAATTTATACAAGGAAATAGAACACCACCCGTGATTTCAATAGTCCGTTTGCAGATCTCAATCGCTTTTATGCTATCGACTCCAAGAATGTTGTGCTCACCATGCCACTCAAGAGCTCCAAAAGGTACAAAAGCAATTGGATTTGTTTTAATAATATCTGCTACTTCATGAGGTTTAGACTTTAAGAATTCTACGTACATTTCATTTCCTAGTTAATTTTTGAACCGTTATTCGATATAAATAATAGATTGATATAAATAGTTCTGGAAGCCATTTTCTAAGAATAAAGAAAAAATATAAAGCTCCTATTACGGCTGAAAGGCAGAAAAGAGATTCATGTATAGTGTCAAAAGGAATACCACTGTAAGTAAAATATAAGAGGAATACAATTCGGAAAAGATTCAAAATGTAAATGCCCCCTATAGATATAATTAAAGTTAAAAATTTTCTCAGCAAAAATTCGCCTTTACTCGATTTATTTCTTGAAGATGGTACTAAAAGACCAAAACCAATTATGAATGAGAAAACATGTCCTGCAATACAATTTACTGTTGTGGCATGAGTTCCGATTAAAGGTATGAAAGTAGATGGGAAAATGCTATGGTCTTGATAGATAATTGCATATGAATTTAAATTGAACATGAAGTTAATCAAGAAGAATTAATTAATCATCTATGATGATTTTCTTACTTAAGCTTAAAAAGAAATCTTGTAGATCAACATTTCCTCCACTTAAAATTATACCGATCCGTTTGTCTTTAGAAATTATTTTTTTAGCTAATAATACCGCGATTGGAACCACCCCAGAGGGTTCCACGATTATTTTCAGTCTCTCCCATGTGAATTGCATTGCCCTGAGAATCTCTCGTTCAGTAACAGTAAAAATACCATCGACATATTCGTTAATATATGTAAAAGTTTTTTCACAAATAGAAGTTCTTAATCCATCGGCTATAGTGCTTGGATAATCACTTGGAATGATATATCCAGCATTAACTGATCTTAAGGCATCATCTGCAATGCTAGGCTCCACTCCATAAACCTTAGAATTAGGAAGTAATCCTTTAGTGACTATAGCCGTCCCACTTAATAATCCTCCACCTCCAAGCGGAGCCATAACTATATCTAATTTTCCAACATCTTTATATAACTCATAAGCTGCTGTTCCTTGTCCATATATGATGTTATCATTATCATAAGGATGAATTAATGTAAAACCGTTTTCGGCAATTAGTTTATTAGTAGTTTCAGTTCTAGATTTTAAATTATTATCACAAAATACAATTTCTGCTCCATAATCTCTAGTTGCATTTATTTTCACCTGTGGAGCATCTTTAGGCATTACGATAGTTGCTTGAATTTTCAGAATCTTAGAGGCAAGTGCGACTGCTTGAGCATGATTCCCACTCGAATGAGTAATCACACCTTTCTCTCTCTGCTCTTTTGATAATCTACTAATAGTATTATAAGCCCCACGAAATTTAAAAGCACCCATTCTTTGGAAATTTTCACATTTTAAATAGATTTCACCATCAGTGAGTTTATTGAGCGTTCTTGAAGTCATTACGGGGGTTTTATTCACTACACCCGCAATGTTCCTATAAGCTTCTTCTACTTTATCTACTAACATTATAATTAATCCAACGTAATTAGTTTAAATAAAGAAGTAAGACTAATAAATTAAGAAACTCATAATTTTCGATTAAATTCATATAAATGAGAAAATAAGGTAAAAAAAATGTACATGGAACTTGAAAAATCCACAATTTATTATAAGATTTATGGTAAAGGCGTTTCTATTTTGATGCTCCATGGGTTTCCTCTTGATCATCATGTAATGAAAGCTTCCATGGAACCAATTTTCTTAAAACGGAAAGGATATAAAAGAATTTATTTCGATTTACCACACATGGGTAAGTCTTCATCTGATAACTGGATACAATCTTCTGACGACATTTTAAATGTTGTTAGAGAATTTATTGATAAAACTATTCCCGATGGCTCGTTCATAATCGCAAGTGAATCATATGGATCGTATTTAGCGAGAGGAATTATCTCAAAGTATATCAAAAGAGTAAAAGCGTGTTTATTTTTATGTCCAGTAATAATATCTGAACCATCTAAGCGCAACATGCCAAAATTTAAGGTATTCGAAGTAGATGAAGAATTTATGGCAACCCTTGAAACAAAAGAAGCTCTTGAATTTCGCCTTTGTGTTTTTCAAAACGAAAATGTTTGGAACAGATTCAAGAATGAAATTTTCTTGCCACTCAAGAATTCAAACAAACTTATCCTCGATCAAATTTATTCACAAGCATATAGTTTAAGCTTTGACGTTGATAACACATTTAAGAGTTTTGATGGACCAGTATTATTTATGATGGGGCGCCAAGATATATCCACAGGATATCGTGATGCTTGGAATTTAATAGAAAAATTTCCTCGTGCTTCATATGTGATATTAGATATGGCAGGTCATAACTTGCAAATCGAACAGCCAAAGATTTTTAATTGTTTAGTTAATGATTGGTTAGATCGAATTGAATTTGAAAAAAATGAAAAAAATTAATCTTCAAACTCAGGAATATCTTTTATAACTTCAAAATTTCCTTTTAGGATTTCGGAAAACAGGAATATGGCATTATCCCAAATCTTTTTAAGTGCTGAATGAACAATTGCATAATCAGATTTGTTTTCAACTTTGATGCTAATTTTTTGTTCTCCTTCATTTAATGAAACATCCATTGGAACCTTACTATTCAAGCCACCGAACATGATCAACATCGTTTCAATTTCTCCAAGATACGACAATTTACCTAACAATCTCCCAGAAATCGTTATCGCGAATGATAAATTATTTTCATCTTCTATTATGTGAATTTTTTCTTGTATTTTTTTTCTTAATGTAGGTAAAATCTCCTCCATTATTCATTCCTCCTCTCTATAATTGGAATTTCTATATAAGAAGCGTGCTCTTTATTCCTTTCTATGTGAATCACGGGTCTACCTTCATTTGGATATCGATTAAAGGTGTCTTTATCACATCCAGCTATGGCTACTTTTAATTTATGCCCTTTTTTGATTATCACCGAGGTAACGTGAAGAGCAAATTTTATTTCGCTAATTTCTCCCGGAATCAATGGCATTGCGTCTTCCTTTTTATAGCTATGGTAGGGTATCAGAATTTTATAAGGAGATGTGTCTGATATTTTTCGATGAATAAAGCGGAATTCTCCATCTGTTATATACGTAACTTTACCTGTTTCATCAACATCCTCGAGATAAATAAAAATCGCACCATCGGAATGGGTTGATGATAAATGTAAATTAACTAATACTTGTCCAGTTATTTCCGTATCTTGATTGAACGGAGTACTCATATAACATAAGAGCCGTTTATCCTCCTTTTCTCGATTTTGATATGATATAGGAAGTCCTAAAAGGGCGTACCATCGATTATTTCGACCACTACTCGTTCTAAAATTAACCTTATATTCATCAGTCCCTTGTTCATCAGTTGGTTTACTGAAAGTCAACTCAAAATTTTTATTAAAATAAATTCGCTCAAGTTTAAATCCCTTTGGTGGCCATTTCGTCGTTTTTTTCCATGTTTCTTCCACC
Organism: uncultured archaeon; assembly: GCA_964632315.1. Classification (GTDB taxonomy): domain Archaea; phylum Asgardarchaeota; class Lokiarchaeia; order Sigyniarchaeales; family SOKP01; genus SOKP01. The sequence continues at coordinate 386 of CAZWEM010000085.1, read as the reverse complement.
ATTGTATAATAGTATAAGATTTTACCCTCTATTCCATTTTCATAGATACATTTATCGAAAAAATTCAACCACGCATGAATCCGTTCTCTTGGAGTTGGATTTACGGATACTCTTTCAAGATGAAATTGATTTGCCGGTAAACTTGCTCCATGATTCCAATCTCCTATAATCACTATCATTGAATTTTCTAAATTCAGAAATTTATGCACGGCAGCATCACAATATCCAGAATCATACCAAGAGCACCAAATCAACATCGGAATTTTTGAATCTTCAATGCTTTGTTTTCGACTAAAAACGCTTATGTCATCGAAACTGGTACCATCAGGTAGAAGTTCATTTCGAAAACTTTTATCATGGGTATGATCAAAAACATACTGATTGGT
>CAZWEM010000084.1:0-7498 GCA_964632315.1 uncultured archaeon | reverse complement strand
TTTGTTCATTTCACTGACTTCAATAGGATTGACTTCTCGACTTGGAAGTGTCTCCAACTCTCGCATTATTCTAAGTCCAGTAGCCTCAGGACGTGGTATTGCCACGGGAATCTTTTCATCAAACGTACCAACAATTAACTCATCGGGACGTATAATTATTGGTAGTGAATCTAAAGTATTCTTTAGCCCAATTGCTTGTATGATGTTAATTGGCTTATCAGGCACTTCTTTAAGTGCTTTCATGTAAGATAATGCTACATTAAGAAATAATTTAGGCTTATCTCGTACCATGTCATTTAAAAGGCTTTCAACCATGAAAATCCGTTATATTCTTATTCTTAATTATAAAAAAAAAATGTAAAAAAATATAAAAAATTTTTACATTGTATAAAAGATGCTTATTTAAACTCATACCCGCAATTAACACAGAATTGATACTTTTCTTTGCGTGGAGCACCACAATTGGCGCAAAACATTGGTGTTGAGTGGCTATATTTGTTTCTTTCGAAATTTTCACGAGGATATTTTTCTCTGGGGTAATTGTATTGTGTTTCATGAGAGTAATTAAATTGCCTATAGTAGATTGCTGTTTTTCTGCATCTTGAAATAGAATAACTACAAATAGCTAGTAAAACTGTGAAGAATATCAGCAATGGAATGTAGCTAATAAACATCGAAATGATATAATAATCATTGTAGTAAGTTTCATAATAAGGATCACCAATCGTGTAATAGAAATTCATGAAAATCGAAGATAAAAACGAAATAAATGCCATAATGCAGATTAATAAGCCAATTAAAGCAAAAACAAACACAAATACTGCTTGTTTTTGGGTCAAATTAAATCCAAACCAAGTGGGTTGATTTTTATTCATTTACTGCCCTCCTATATATAAATGATCTCTATGGAACTAAAGGGCAGATTAACCTTATAAATCTTCTCACAACAAATTCAAAGAGTCAAAAAATATGAAATGGTAAAATAGTTAGTTTAAACCTAAAATTTCCCTTGTTTCATCCAAAGTGGCAACTTCTCTCCCAATTTCTCTAGCTATACGCACTATTCGTTTGACCAATTGTGCGTTACTCTGAGCTAATTCTCCTTTTTTATAATATATCGTGTCTTCCAAACCTGTGCGTACATTAGCACCCATGCACATTGCAGCGACGGTAGTCCGAAGATTATATTTTCCAACAGTAACTACTTGCCACGTGGAGCCCTCTGGAATATGATCTACCATGTGTAATAAGTTATCCATTGTGGCTGGGGCACCTCCCTTTATTCCAAGCACAATTGAGAAATGAAGTGGAGCTTCTAAAAGACCTGTTTCTACAAACTCTAACACATTAGAGATATGACTAACATCATAAACTTCAATTTCAATCCCAAATCCTCTCTTTTTACATCTCTTAATATACTTGCGATTAAATTCCATTGGATTTTTAAATAGAGAGCTTCCGTAAGGCGTACGAAATTCAAACGAGCCCGCGTTTATCGTATGCATTTCTGGAGCAGGATTAATATTGACTAAATTTAATCTTTGTTCAAGAGTTGGTTGGACTATTTCAGTGGTCATTCTTTTCAAACCTGATTTCGTGGTAAAATGGTGTTCTACCACGCGAGCTCCTATTCCATTTCCAATTTGCCTAATTATTGGACATTTTTCACCAATAAGTTTTATAGTCTCATTGTAATATTTCAAATCTGGGGTATTTTGCCCATCCTCCGATCTCACGTGGATATGAACAATAGATGCCCCAGCATTATAACATTCTAAAGCTGCTTGAGCTTGTTCTTCTGCTGAGATTGGTAAGGAAGGGTTAGCCCATTTTCCGTGAATTCCCCCTGTAATCGCCGCCGTAATAATTAATTTTTCATCTTTAAGAAAATCTGTTTTCATATCATAAACACTAATTTTGTAATATTTTGTAATTACACTTCAATTTATTTATATTTTGCATTAAATTCCGACAAATCTGGAATAAATTCAATTTCTGCTAGAGTAAATTGATATCATATTTTTTTGTGTTCACGTATACATTTAAAGGAAGTAATATTGCAGACTTTATGGTAGAAATTCTCAGAAAAGATATTAACGAAGGATATTCTTATTCTGGTGTGGTAAAAGCAGGCAACTTCGTGTTTCTTACTTTCTGTGTTGGGAATGTAGGAAGATCTGTTGAAGAACAAGTAGAGGGAGCTTTGGATGATATGGAACGCCGCCTTAAGTTGGTTGGGCTCGGTTTAAAACACGTTGTGCAAGTCAACGTGTTATTACGAGATGCATGGAATATCCCCATAATGGAAGAAGTCTTTAAAACTCGCTTTGAAGGACAATATCCCGCCCGAAAGACTATACAGACAGAATTCGCCCACAAAGGTGGCCTTGAGGGCTTACAAGTCCAGATCGATGGTATCGCGTATGACCCAGGAACAGTCTGAATGAATATTGCATTTTCAGGTATAAATGTTAATACAGAATAGGAATCGCCCCAAAAAAATCAACAATTGGGCAAAAAATAACATGTTCGTCACTAATTTTCCAATATTCTGAATTTAAACTCTAAGTTATATATTTTTTATACAAGTTACTTGACAATTTTGGAAAAACCTTAAAAACAAAGGTACAAATAAATAAGATGAAATCTAATAAAAATCTTAAAAATTTCAATACTTAAAAAAGAGGTAGATAAAATGCCATATATGTTTACATACAATATCTTTCCTAATGATGAAGCTGAAAATATTTCTAAAATTTATATAAAGGAAATTCAGGGAGCTCGAAAGCTGTTAAGGCAATGTGGAAAAGAAATAATTCCCAATGCTGTAAAAGCCACTACAGATGGAATGTCTGTAATTGGGGTGTGGGATGTAAAAGATGGAAAACTCGACGAGATGCTAAAGACCCAGCAAAAGCTATTACTTGCTTATAATGAAATAAAAGGCTATAGATACCGAATCGAAGTAAGATTTAAGGTCACAGAGGCTTTAGAGATGTTGGGAATGAAGGCTCCAGAAGATTAAAGATGCAACACAAATAAAATTTGATTCTCATTTATTTTTTTGATTTATTGAACATTTTAATGTTTCTTATTATTGAATAACTAAAAATCCACCTTGAAAATTGATATTAATATCTTTTTTCCTAGTTCCAAAAGGATTTATTATCTCGTTTATTTATGTAGCTATATTTTACCAGTTGAATTCGGAATTTCACTTATTATGACAGATGTGAACATAGTATTTTTAAATTCTTTAATTATCATAGCCCTCGGATACTTACTCAAAAAGACAAGAGTATTGACTGAAGAAAATGGTGAAGTTATAGCAAAGATAATATTCAATTTAACATTGCCAGCTGTTATTCTAAAAATTACTAGTACTATAGTATTTCAGACAAATTTAATTCTATTACCTCTGATTAGTATTTCTTACGGTCTTTTAATGGCTTGCGTTGGATTACTAACATTTCGGAAATATCGGGGGAATTTTAAAGGATTGCTAATGATGTCTGTCATTGGGTTTAACGTAGCGAATTTTTCGTTTCCCTTAATTGAAGGAATCTGGGGTAATATGGGTTTACAATTAATTGCGTTAGTAGATGCTGGGAATGCGTTTAGTATTTTTGTCGTATGCTATACAATGGGATGGATTTTTTCAAATAATAATGATCAAAAAAAAATTGATGTTAAACACATCTCTAAAAATCTATTAAAATCAACACCGTTGTTAAGTTATGTTGTTGCTCTTTTTCTTAACTTTTCTGGTATAATGCTTCCATATTTTATAAGAGACCTTATAGATATCATAAGCATGGCGAATTCTCCCCTGGCCCTTTTATTACTAGGTATCTTTTTGAACTTTAGGTTTCAAAAGAACCAATGGTGGATGATTGGAAAGGCTCTTTTAATTCGTTATGTTTTTGGTCTCACGGTTGGGATATTATTTTATCTATTTCTACCAACTGCAATCTTTAGCAACTTATTTAGGATAATTATTTTGATATCGCTTATATTACCAGTAGGGTTAGCAGTAATACCGTTTTCTGTTGAGATGAATTATGATAAAAAATTAATAACCATGATTGCGAACCTATCTATAGTTATTAGTTTTATATGTATTTGGATTTTAGTCCTCTTATTTAATGGATGACTTCATTATCCTTCCAATTATAAAAGCCCTTACCAGTTTTTTGACCTAATTCATTCTTATCTATTTTATCCTTGAGCTCTTGCGGTGGTTTGTCTATAGGGTCTCCACTTTCTTTGTAATACATCATTTCAATGTCATAAACTACATCTAAACCCACGACATCCATAAATTCGAATGGTCCCATGTTCATTTTCGTGAATATCTTCCATGCTTTATCGACAACTTCAATATCTGCATATCCTCCTACCCAAATCTTCAAGCATTCCTTTTTAATGGCACGCCATACACGGTTAAACACAAACCCAAGACATTCCTTCTTGAGAATTAAAGGAGTAATATCTATGCTTTCAAGCCATTTTTTTCCTTTAATAAATGTTTCATCATCCGTTTGAGTGCCTCGTGCAATGTCTGCCATTGGAAAATGAGGAAGCTTGTAAAAATGAATATTTAGGAGTTTATTCTTGCGTTCTACACTATCCTCCAATTTTGAGACTGGAATCGAAGAGCTATTCGTAGCAAGAATGGCATGAGGAGAAGCATTTTTATCAATTTCCCTGAATACAGTTTTTTTCAACTCTAATCTTTCTGGAACTGCCTCTATAATCAAATCAGCTTTTTCAACAGCATTCGATAAAGAATTAAGTAAATGAATTTGACCATTAGATTTTTTTGATTTAAGCTTGATTGTAATATCTTCTACGAACTCTGTCAAACCTTGTGGATTCACGTCATAAATGTTAACGTTATACCCATACATGGCTGACCATTCCGCAATTTGTCTACCTAAATTTCCAATTCCTATTACAGAGATATTATTTAGTTCCCTGATGGTTATTCCCCTTCTTGTTTAACTTTAAAGTTAGAAGTCAGCCAATCGGTCAATTCATTAAATGCCCCCTCTGGAAACACGGCATGTTTTGCTCCAGGTAAAATGATAAATTTTTTATTATTACTAGGGATTTCCTCAAATAAAGACCGAGCAGCATCAACAGAAAATAGCTCATCGTTCTCACCAACACCTAAAATGACTGGAATTTTTAATTCTGAAGGAAAGATTAACTTATCAGCGCTAAAGATTTTCATAAAACGTAAAGTATACTTAAAATTGAACAATGGATCGTCTAGTCCCAGCATCCCTTCTCGTTGATATGAAACTATTGGCTTGCTTGGTTTTATCAATGAGCTGAATAATATTTTTAGCTTTTTAGCAAATGACATTTTTGGATACACTCCAGGTCTAACTTCTCTTGCTGCGCTTAAAAGAATTACTCCATCAACATCTGCTTGAAAATTATTCAATGCGATGATGGCAGTAATTACTCCTAAACTATGGCCAAAGAGGATCAAAGAGTCATGCTTGGACTTTAAAAATTGAATGGTTTCACCTAAATCTAAAACAAGTCTTTCTTTACTTGGGTAATCTCCTCTGATCCCATCAGAAAGTCCATGTCCCCGTAAGTCTAATCCATAAACACTATAACCTATTTTCGAAAGCTGAGGACCTATCATCTCATAAGGACCACTATAGGCAGTAATCCCGTGAAAAATTAGAATTGCGATATTTGATTTTTCAGTTGGCACCCAAGCCCTAAGAAATAGATTTACTCCATCGGACGTATTGATAATATGATGAGATTTATTAAATTCTTCTCTTAATTTTTTTATATTGATATCCAAGATTTTTTCAACTTTTATTTAATATATTGTTAAAAATCATTGTAAAGCTATAAATAGTTTTGAATAAATGAAAAAAAAAATAAGAATTTACCATTGAATTATAGCCCAGTGGCCAGGATGATCGGATTGTGGATCTGTAATATAACTCGTGTCTACAACTGTGAAATCATGTGATAAAAAGATATAATCAATACGATTATAAGGATCAATAGAAACACCTCGGCTATCTGTCCCATTAGGCCAACGCGTTTTCCAAGCATCCTGCAATGTTGAATTTATGTCTTGATATAGCGGTTCATATTCTCTTAAATTATAATCTCCCATCGCGATTACTTTATTCTTGGTTCCTATTTGATCTAATAAAGCGTTCATTTGTGCCAATTTCGCAGCATCAGACCCATCGGGGTGACTATCATAGACGTAAAAGATTTCACCACCGATTTGAACTTGAACTTCAGCTGTCCCCACCTCATCTTGATCACTGAATGTAAAGACGGATTGATAACTAATAATCGGATATCTCGAAAGAATAGCAGTTCCATATGTTCCCGTTACTGTTTTTGGACCATAATATGAATAATAGTTAAATCCGGTAAGACGATCGGCGAAATAACGTACAGCATCTACATTTCCTATTGATATTCTAGCAGTATCACATTCTTGTAAAGCAATTATATCTGGGTTAAGCTCTTTAACCAAAGCAATTTGTCCATCCAAATTTTTCTGACCAGTTTTGTTTACACCTTGTTGGATGTTATACGTGAATACTGTTAGGGAAGTCACGCTGCTACTAGTAGGAGGAATAGGGGCTGCAGAATTGATTAATACACCGGTAAGAGTTAAAACAAATAAGATCAAGAGAATACTCAACTTAGGAATTTTATCTTTTATCTTTATCGATATTCTTGAAAAAATCAATAGTCTTTTTTTCACTAGTATTGTTGATCCAGCCATTATTATACCGAGAATTAAGAAGGGAAGCCAGAACATGTTTCGAAAGATCATGCTTACCCCATCAACGTATCCCCACACATTTGTGAAGATGAGAATGAGTATAAGAAGAATAAACAACAATCCGCCTAAGGTAAAATTTCGCCCTAGTTTAGGTAAGGATGCTTTTCTATTGATTAATTCCCTGGAAATAAAAATGAAATCAAAGAAGATTATTGGTAACAAAGCAAGCATCAAATATAACGGAATATACGATATCAAAGGTGTAATAGATACGATTACTGGTGGAGAGCTGGGAGTAGCAGGAAAAATTATTATATTCGCGACGATAGTAAGAACTAAAGAAAGGACGAATAATATATTCCAGGCCCAAATCATCCATGCCTTTAGATTATTAATTAATTCGGGTTTAAGTATCATAACTACGGTGAATAAAATAGTCATTCCGGAGGTAAGGAGCACTATCGCTATATAATTACCTTCAGTCCATCGTGAGATTACCGTTGGACTACTAAATGCAAAATAAACTAAAATAATGATGCTAATAAGTCCAAGTACCAAAAGAATTATCTTTTTTGAACCCTTTTCCTCTTGAGTTGTTTCATTAGGTTCTACAAGAGTTTGATTACTTGACTCTGATGGTCTTATATTAAATCTGCCAATAATTAAAACTCCACCAAGAATAGCAAGACCCCATCCAATTGCTTGGAATCCATT
>CAZWEM010000083.1:0-7563 GCA_964632315.1 uncultured archaeon | reverse complement strand
TCTGTTGTTCGCAATATAATCAAAAAGCTCAATGGTAAGATTTGGGTTGAAGATAGAGTTAAAGGGAACCCTTCAAAAGGCAGCAATTTCATCATCTTATTACCATCAGCCTAAAAAAAGTATACTAAGATATTTGGGATTGCACACTTTTGTTTTTAAGTGTTCCAGATAGGTATTTTCTTTGTGAGTGCGTTCTATTACGTCCTCGATGTTCGTTGCATTGTAATGAGTTAAAATGCGAGGTAATGTGATGGTCTCCCAATATTTTAAGTTTCCATATTTCTTGTGATTCAAGTGAGGAACTTTCGACCATAATGCAGACCATCTTTTATCCTTCCTCACGTCAAATCCCTCGTATTCATCCTTCACGAATAACCATCGGTGATGGTAAATTTTAGGATTTTTCTTATAGTGAAAGATTTTAACTGGTTTTATTATTTAAGGAGTTCTTTCATATCCGATTGTGCCATTAGATTATCGAGATGAGGGTCACCCTTCGCCAGCTCTTTCAAATATCGAACTTTAACAGCTCGTTTAAAATATGCTCTAGCCTGATCTAAATCATTTTTGAGTGAATAATAGCAAGCTAAATTATAATCAACATTAGGTTCTATATCTTGAAAAGCTTGTTGAGTACATATTTTTTTTGCTTCAAGCAAGCTAGGTAGCGCTTGATCAAATTCTCCATTTAATAAATAATATGATCCAAGAAGATCATTGATCAAGGCTATTCGCCTAAAATCACTAGAGTCCTTAATTTTTTCTTTAATTCTGCTATATTCAGCAATTAATCCCTTAAAATCTTGTGATGCAAGATATTTATTGATCTTCTCATTCCTTTCATATAAATGAATGTATTGCTCTTTCATGTGAATTTGAGATCCCATAACAGGAGATCCAGGCATTACATCCGTCTTGGATACAACTTCTATTACGTTTCGGGGTTTAAAGTCTAAAGCAGTATAATGCTGCTTGTCCTCCTCATCTTTTCGATGGCTATAGAGAAAATCTATAAATTTTAATATAGAACTTTTAATGACTTTAATAAAAACTTGAAATGAAGGAAGTACTCTTATATCTAATTTAGATCCTTCTTCATAAGTCTTTAACTTTCCACTGCTTGTCTTATTAAAAATTATAGCTCTATTAAAGTTTGACGTTAAAATTTCCTTCCCAGTATGCATATAAAGAGATCGTAATTCATAATACTCATTAATTAATTCTTTGAAAAGAGAATCATCTGAATCTTCGATAAGATGAAAATTATCATCGCAATATTTTAAAATGAAATCCTTAAATCGTGCCTTAACAAGAAATGCTTCTTTGATATATCTTTTACCGATTTTTGCGAACAATTCGTTTCTTAAATCATCATCTGATATTTTTCTTAAATCTTTTTTCAATCCGTTATAAAAAGAAAGGTTCGAATAATCTTCCCAATTTTCACCAAATTCAACATATTTTTGAGCAAGTACTTCTATTGATGAGATTAATAAGCATAGAGCAATAGTGGGATTTGTTTCATAAGCATATAGACTATTTGAATAAAGTTTCATGCTTTTCTGAATCAAATAAAATTGTTCTTGTCGCAACTGGCATAAAATATTAAAGTTCTTAGTGACATTGCTTGAAGAAACTTCTACATCATCATAATTCTTATCATTAACCTTTATTTTCTCTTTATATTTTTCTGAGGTTTCAAACATAGAAAATACGTTAAAAGGAAAGAGGATAAAATAGCGATTATAATAAAGTGTTAAAATGTTCAATAAATCCTCTAAAATATCTTGAATACTAAACCCTGATACAATTTGCTTAACTTTACTCTGACCTAATTTGATGAATTTATATTCAAGGATATAATAATGATGTCCAAACTTCCCTTCAATTTGCTTGTAAAATTCAATTCTTCGGATAAATGCAGTTAAAAATTTGGAATCTTCGTCATCCACATCAAATTGCGTGTTAATATAGTCTAATGGATATAACATTATGAACTCATCAATCTTTAATGGTTTTAAAAAATCCTTCGAAGATTGAATTATCGCCAAGCAAGTGTCTTTCTGGTATCCTTGATCTTTAACTAAATGATAATGACTCTTTAAATTTTCTATGAACAAGAAAATCCCTCTTTAATTATAATCTCGAGATAATATATATCATAACAAAATATTAATCTAATGAATAAACTAATTCATTTTTTAATTTGAATACGTTATACGAAAAAAATTTTATCCAAGCTAATAAACATCTTTCTTTAGATTCTCATTGATTAAATCTAAAAGTTCCATATCTCGTTTTTCTATAGGAAGGGACTCGAGGATTTCTCGTGCCTTAAAAAAAATGCTTATTTCGGATCCATCTTTAACCTCCTTCTTAATTCGTAAACCTTCTTCATAAAGAAATCGTACCTCTTTCTTCTTTATCGCACTATCTAAATCTCCTAACTCTGATACTCCAAAATATGATGACCCGTGCTCTTTAATTAAGCTGTTCAACATCCGCCTCGCTTCTTTGAGATCTCCCTCCCTTAAAAAACGTTTACTTTCTTTAGCCAAAACGTTAGCATTTTCTAATATATGTGATGATCCGACCCAAATATCAGTTAAGTTACTCCAATCTTGTTAGGTATCTTATTAGGGACTATCGGTGTTGTCATTACTAGTTTGTATTTCAAAAGGAAAATTAAACGATAGGAATTCAATCCTTCTTTTTTTTAATTTTATTTTAAACCCTAAACTAAAACAAATAGAATATTAAATTATTTTTTTAATCTTTATTTATATTAAACTTTTTAATGCTTCTGTTTTTTTTTAACTTAATTTTTTTTGAATAGTGTAAGCGATACCTGAAATAGTACTAAATATTCCACTAATATCTATTATGTGCCACATCGATTTATATAAATAAAGAGTTAATGGATTCCAAAACTCCTTTATAGGTGCTGTAACAATTCTCGAGAAAGTGAAAGCACTCCACCTTCCCAAGAAGTTAGAGGATGATTTCTTGATCTTTGCCCATAATCGCAACATGAACGCTCATGACATTGTTGATATTCCAGAATCCTTTATATCACTCTTGAGAAATGGGTATGTTAAGTTATTCAGGCACTTAATCGAAAATGAAATTTTTCCGAAACTACAAGCTAAATTTCAACTCCCCAAAACTAAAAAGAGTCAAGAATTTATGTTTAAGATTCTTCAAGAAGTGCTCGTCTCAGAAGGTATGAGTAAAGATCTTCAGCAAGCTGCCTTATCACTAATTATAAGTGTCATTTGTTAAGGTTATCTTGCTTTGAATCAATGATTTGAATTATATTAGCTCTTACACATATTATGCTGATGACTTCAGTCGTCTGATGATGCTTAATGAATTAAATATAATTACCTGAATTCTTTAAAAATTTGATACATTAGATTTAATCTTAAATATTCCCCCTCTATTAAGTAATTAAGAAAAAGATAACATATATTTAAATTGATATGAATAGGGATCAGTTTAGGGATGATATTCTTCTTTATCTTATTAAAATAATTCCTAATAATGATGAGCAATCAAAATTCGAGCGAGTCTGTGCAGAGTTATATAGCGCAGAAAATGAGGTAGCAGTGGTTAGAACTACAGGACCAACAGGAAGTGGGGATAGAGGAAAAGATTTTTGGTGTGATGAAACTAATCTCTATGGAGCTGTCACCACCGTAAAGAAAATAGGACAATTGAAAACCAAATGGAAAAATGAACTATTAGAGATTTGCAATAATTTTGCAGACGTAGAGCAAATTAATTTTTATTCTAATCAAAATATATCTGATTTTAAGCAAAAATCACTTAAATCTTATTTAGAGAGTATATATTGTGAATTTTATCCAGAGGGACCAATACTCAAGATAAATATCATCGATGGAAACAATATTGCATGGAAATTACATAATAAAAATTTTGAATGGATAGCAGAAAATTATCTTCATCTCTCAGTTGATAAAAAAAAAGAAAAAGAACTTGAGAAAAAAGATAAGAGACGAAAGAAATATCCATGGATTTATCTTAATCCCAAAACTCAGGCAAAATATTATTCTCTTGGTTCATTGATTATAATCTATATGATTATACCCCCTTTGAGTCTATTTTTTTCGAGCCTATTTTTCTCTAAATCATTCTTATTGATTCAAAGCTTTTCATGTTTGATTACTATTTTTTATATCACACTTTGCTTTTCCGTATATGATAAAGTTAAATTGAACGCAGCTAATAAACCACAAATAAAAACATTAATCATTATTGGTCTTTTACTTAGTCCCATACTAAGTCAATTTATTGTGATCAGTTTATATTTCGAACTATTGCAGTATATATTGGTGATGTGGCTTGGCAATTTAGTAGGTTTCTATCTTATTTATTTTGGGAAAAAAAAAATAGTATTACAATCTGGTGACGAACATACGCCGATTCATTGAATTCGGTTCGGATCAATCGCAATTCGCTTTCTGTCAAACTTCCGAAAAATTCGGGATTGTTCCAGGGACGTTTTAAATCCAAGTGTTTTCGACTCACATTTCTCACGTAAATTCTGATCTAAACGATTCTAATTAGTACTGGATCTGAGTCTATTTAAAAAACAAGAGGGAAATATCCAAAAAAAATGAAAATAAAAGTCATGCCTAAGCACTCAAGAAAGGCGTAATTTCTTCAAATCGGCGAAATAATGGGGAATTGCTCCATCCATTTCTTTTTTCACCACTTTCCGTCTTACCAAGCGTTTTATTGCCACATGTATCTCGTCATTCGAGTCATTGAGACTTATTTCGCTAAGGAGTGTATCGACCGTGAATTTTTGCCTTCATTCAAAATGAATTAGGTTTATTAAGGCTTTAGCATGATTTATTTATAAATTCTAATATTTTTAAATAATCTGATGTAATTTTTTTTCCGTTTCGCTCAAGCTCGTTTATAGTAGACTGATTAATTTTTTCTAATAATCCTCTATCTATCCTAATCAATTCCAATAACTTCATCTTGAAAATCCGTTCCTTATTTTCCTCCAGATTGAGATTAATATCTTGATTTGTTAAAATCAATAATCTTAATTTCGTAAACTTAGTGAGCGTGATAGGAATTGTAGTTAAATTTAAACCATTTAAATCGATTTGAGTGACCGCCTTGTTTTTTGATGAAAACCTTCTATGATTAGGAATTATGCCATAGAAACTCTTATCACTAGAATAATTTAAATCTGGTACAAAGTAAAAGCTTACATTCAGTTCTCCTAATTCTTCTTGCAATGTTTTTAAATTTTCAGCATCTTGAGGGTTTAATAGCCCATAAATCTGCTCTTCTTCATCCAGATAATCGAAAAACCCCTCGACGAATAAATACTCGATGACTGGCTTGTAACCGCTTTCGTATCGCTTTAAGATCTCTTCCTTTAGCCGAAATCTTGCCTGTTCGTCGCCCTCGTCCGTCAGCTTTTTGAGCAAAGGAAACGCCAAGTCTGCTTTCAGAAGGCGCGTGTCATAATCGTGCTCAACCCATGCTTGCAAGTTGCTACAGTGGGCAACGAACTCTTCCTCGGGCGAGACGAAATCCCAATCAACCTCCTCTTCGGCAATCAATTCACCATCGCTCGTGAGCTCTCCATCAAATTGACGGTGCTGATACACATCTGCGAACTCATCGATGGATGATATCTCTTCTATGCCCTCAAGATCCGTTCGCGGAATGTTGAGCACGAGCTTTAGGCAATGCATGAAATACTTTCCATTCACGTAGATTCTTGTCTGCCCTTTTTCTAACTTGAGCGTTATCTGGTCATTTATTGCGCATTCCTTAGGTGGCATGATAAGAGATTTTCTTTCTTAAGACAAAAGAGGTAATTTCTCCTTAAATAGTTATTCTATCGGCTGGTTTTTTGATTTTTAAAAATTTAAAATTGATTAAATATCGCTCAACATTATATTACAAAAAATAAGGAAAAAAATGAGCCCATGAAACATAAAAAACTCACGTGGTTAGTCCTCATCAGCTTACTGATTTTTTGCATCCCAAAAGTTAGTGCGTTTGAATTCATAGATAATATTGAGGATGGAATTTCAGTTTACTTCTTAGTGAGTTTAGATGATGGAGATAATTTCGAAGTAAACATTACTCATTCCGGAACTGGAAATTTTACGTTATTTCTCTTTGATTCTCGACCCTATACTTCGCATGTTAATCTTGATAATACATTAAATAATGACATATATGATGTAGCGATAAATTATAGCCTTTCTGATGATCCTTATATCAATTATAATGTATCAGAGCCTCACGTTTACTATATTCAAATCTTGTTAGTTGAAAATGGACCGGATACGTTTTTCTTATATTGTAATTATGAACTGACGAGATATTATTTACCTATAATACCCAGCTATAATATTCCACTTATTATTACACTATTATCTCTCATAATTCCTTTGATTCTTTTCTCAATAAGAAAAAAGTTAAAAATTAAGTCTCAACAATGATTTCAATCAAATCCCCTTATTTTATCATTTATTGATTTCGAATTTCTAAAAAAAGCAGACTATTATATGATCAATTTCAGATATTATTGAAATAAAATGATCAATCTTAATACTAAGCTGTTAAAAAATCAATTTAAATGGTTTTCTTTTTCGAAAATTGCACTTGGGAAAATTTAAATTATTTTCAATAATTCCCTAATTATCGAATTAATATAATTTAATTTACGTGATGTAAAATTTCATTTGAAAACATTAGTAAAAAATTAGCTCAATTAATGAAAGATACGGAAGAAGTAGAACTCAAAGATGTCGATCTTTTTGCCGAATACTTAGAATTTCAAATGCTTCCACAGATGGTAGTAAGCGCTGCTCAAGCAACTCTACCTGGTATAGGGAAAGCAGAATGGACTGATGTAAAGTTTAAACTTGATCTCGATTATCCGGGTAAAATTGAAACTGTTGAGTTTGTCCGATCAAATGGGAAGAGAGTTGTAATTGGTGGCGAAACTGTTCCTCCATTCTATAATTTTCTGGGATTAGATAAAAGGAACCCTCATCCTCCATTAGTAACTTATGATGTGTTCGATATGGGTTCTAAAATGATGCTCCCAAAACCCATCAAGCAAGAATACAAAGATGTTTTAGCTCATCCCGCACAATGGGCGAAATTCGCAGTTGACAAATTCGGTGCTCAATGTATCACATTTCATTCATTAGAGATTGATCCTGGCATGGGTGATGCCCCAATTTCACAATCAGTCAAATATCTTGAGGACATCCTTCAAGCTGTTGACGTACCTGTTATAATTGGTTGTTCAGGAAATAAGAAGAAGGATAAAGAATTGTTTGAAGCAACCGCTCCAATAACGGAGAGTGATGTATTGATGCTTTCAGCTGCTGATAAGGCTACGTGGGAGGATGTGATCCCATTGGCCGTGAAATACGACCACAACTGTCTGCTCTGGACAAGCCTGGATCTAAACAACCAGATCAAGATGAACAAGGACGCTCTTGAACTTGGACTTCCCCGTAATAGGATCGTTATGGATCCAACCTGCGC
>CAZWEM010000082.1:0-7738 GCA_964632315.1 uncultured archaeon | reverse complement strand
ACCCAAAAAGAAGGGGTTAGGCCGCTTGACCTAACCCCTTGATTTTCTTTGGCGTACCTTCATAGACGATTTTCGAACCTTTTGCCTCACCGCGCCAGACGTTTTAGTGGCCTTCCCTGCCTTTGCAGAGGCCGGTATGTGACTCGGGTAAGAATAGAAGCTCCGGTGTTTCACCATAGAAAACCTGTTTAAAATTACCCTCCCTGATGTTCACTGGAGAAATTGCCTGCAAGCCCAGTGAGATGAATCTCCGAGATTAAGACCCATCAAAAGAATCAAGATTACCATTACCATCAAGTATTTAAAATAAATGACTTTAATGGTCCTGGCATTTTTTGCTTTGATTGCCGGAAGGACCGTGCTAAATATACTATACAGACGATTAGTTCTATTATGTATACCTTATTGACCCAGCCTATGCACCCTACCCAAAGTTTATCAGTCTGGATTTAGGGTCATCCCCACAGGATTGACCTGAGAACCTTTTTCAAAAGGAGGACATTCCCTTTATGGCCCGGCATTACTCCCCGAAAAATTTTCTGCGGCAGGCGCCGAATGCGCTGCTATCCCGCTACTGCCAGGAAAAGCAGGTGTTGGCGGAGGTTGATTTTACCGCCCTCACGGAGACCGGTATCGGCCCGATTCACGAGGCTTGGGACAACCTGCCCAGCGAAACCCGCAGGTCTATGGAGAGCGACTTCCGGAATATCGACGATTTGGCCTGTGAGAATGGTGTTAAGGCTTTGATTGATGCGGCCCAGGAGGAGGGAGAAGACCTGGAGCCCATCTTTGCCGAGATGGACGGATTTTACGATAAGGCCTTTTGGAGCTTCTTCGAGAAAAAATCCTTCTTCGAGTTATCCCTCCTGTTCGTGAATGCCGATAACCTCCCTACCCGTTACTGGCGGAGACGCAAGGATTTGCCCAAATTACCTGCGCTCAAGGATGAGGCCTGCCTCCGAGAGCTGGGCGAAGCCTTCAGTTATTATTTTCGCACGACTGAAGGCAGGGGTCATGCCTGCACCATCGATTATTACCACCGCAATGACCTGGATTATTTTTTCGCTTACCCTGAAGACTATGCCAGGACCAGCATCGAATGGAACCAAGGCGCTCTGGAACGCCGTTCTCATAAGCCGGCCTTCGAGGTTATCGCGGTCTATTCCCAAGGCCAGGGCACCCTGGACATTTTCTTCCATGGGGCCCTCGAGCTGTCCCTGCGTGTCGCCAGCGTCGACTCCACGGTTTTGATCCTGGGTGAATCAGGCGTCGGCAAGAGCATGATAGCCAGGTTCATTCAAAAGCATAGCAAACGCCGGCATAAGCCGTTTATTTCCATCAATTGCGGGGCTATTCCGGAACATCTGCTGGAATCAGAACTTTTTGGCTATGAAAAGGGGTCGTTTACCGGTGCCGGTAAAGATGGCAAGCCCGGGCTGCTGGAATTGGCCCAAAGCGGCACCCTGTTTTTAGATGAGATTTCCGAGCTGCCGCTACATTTGCAGGTAAAGCTCCTGCACGCCGTCCAGGAGCAGCAATTTTATCGAGTGGGCGGAACCAAGGCCATCAAATCGGACGTGCGCATACTGGCCGCCACCAACCGGGACCTGTCGGAAATGGTGCGCCAGGGAACCTTTCGGAAAGATTTATATTACCGGATCAATGTGGTCCCGCTGTCCATCCCCTCGCTGGCCAAACGGCGAGAGGACATACCACTCCTGCTCTCCTACTTTTTGGGAAGACTCAATCAGAAGTTGGGGCTCAAGAAGCGTATCTCCTCCAAAGTGGTGGACCTGTTCATGGCCTACCAATGGCCGGGCAATGTGCGGGAAATGGAAAACGTGGTGGAGAGATTGGTGGTCTTAAGTGAGTCCGATCTGATAACCGTTAGTGACCTTCCGGCTCATATAAGGGATCAATCAGAGGGGACCCCGGACGGCTTCAAAATCAATGTGCCAAGATTTGGCTCTCTGAAGGAGACCTTGGAATCTGTAGAAAAATTCCTGGTCATGGAATCCCTGAACAAGGGCGGGAGTACCAGGCAAGCTGCCTATATGCTGAAGGTCGATCAATCTACGGTGGTGCGCAAAATCCAAAAATACAAAATTGATTATTCCCTCAATTCTAATGATATCGCCACGTTAAATAATTAAAGCCGTGCTGTGGGTGGGGCTCATCATAGTCGACCCGGATACCTTAACCACCAGCCGGCCCTATCCCAAAGCAAAAGCCGTCTGGCGGAGCCATCACCCCGGGCCGCTTTTAACCAGGTCATACTCGGCGGGAAACCTAAGCTCGATGCCCTCTTATGGCGGTGGATATGTTAAAAAGATCCATTGCATGCACATGGAGATGCGGCCAGGAGGAGGATATTCTAAGTTGACCGCCTACGCTGGAACTACAAGGGGCAGAGGACGTTTCTGGTTTTGGGGGCTGCCGGCAAGCAGCAGAGACCCCGGCAGGAGAAAATGATGGAGGCTGGGGATCTCCGGGGGGAACTAAAAATTGACAGCCTCAGGCGCAGTTATCTGCTTCATGTTCCCCCAGCCTATGATTCCGGGCAACCGGCAGCGCTCGTTTTGGCTTTCCATGGCCGCCTGGGCACCGGCAAGAAAATGGCGCAGCTCACGGATCTTTCCGGCCTGGCCGATGAGCACGGCTTTATCGTGGCGTATCCCAACGGGGTCGGACGCTCCTGGAACGCCGGTCATGGGATCGGCAGAGCGGAGTCTCAGGGAGTGGATGATGTCAGATTCACCGCACGGCTGATTGAGGCCCTCAGTCAGAGGCTCACCCTCGATGGCCGGCGGGTGTACGCCGCGGGTTTTTCCAATGGCGCGACCTTTGTGCACCGCCTGGCCTGCGAACTCTCCGAAAAGATTGCTGCCATCGCCGCGGTGGGAGGCACCATTGCCCCCCAAATAGCAGGAAACTGCCACCCCCAAAGGCCGGTGGCCGTGCTGCAGATACATGGCACCACAGATCCATTCGTCCCTTGGGAGGGTGGGTTCACGGCTGCGGGAGGCCAGGTAGAATCCGTGGCGGCCACGGTGGCGGGTTGGGCTCGCAGGAACGGATGCCTGGCCGGCCCGGAAGTGGCGGAGTTGGGAGGCGGGGTGAGGCGCACCTGTTATCATCCGGGTGGAAAAGGGGCCGGGGTAGTACTTTACCGGATTGCAGGCGGGGGGCACACCTGGCCCGGTGGTCATCAATTCCTGCCCGAAAAAGTCATTGGCACCACCAACCGTTTCCTGGAGGCCAGCCGGGTTATTTGGGATTTTTTCCGGCAACATCCCATGGCCAAGGCCGGCGAGTGATCCAGGGGATGCCGGCAAACGTTTCAGCTTTATCTATCCGGAAACACGCGAAATTTAGCGGTGCCGTCGCGTTCGGTCTGGGCCACGAGGCCGTACTCCCATTCGAAATACTGTCTTTTGGCCTCCTCAGGGGCGTCCGGGTGCATATAAGGCATGTACCAGGCATCATGCACCTCGCTGATGGCCTGTTCCAGGTCCTGGGCGGCGGGAAAGCCGGCAGTGCTCCAGGCCGTGGTGCCGCCTTCCAGGACGAGAACTTCGGGACCAAGTCCCAAATCCTGAAGATCTCTGGCCGCCAGGTGAGCCAGGACTCCGTCCTCAGAAGTCAGGACCAGTGTTTGGAGAGGCTCAAGTTTTGCCAGATCCGTCCCCAGCCTCGCACGTATCCCCCACCAGGCTCCCGGAATATGCTTTTCCCGGTAGAAGGCACTGGACGCGACGTCCACCAGCGCCAGTCCCGGTTCGGCGTGGTCCAGGCGTTTTTTCAGGTCCTGCGGGGTTAAAACTCTGGACTTCTCAAAGGCAGGCAGGGGCTGCTGATAGGTAGCTTTCGTCAAAGGCAAGCCGGTGAGGCCGTTTTCCAGCACATAGACTTCGTCCCAGCCCATCTGGATCAGCCAGGAGGCGGTGAGGGTGGCCCGGACTTCCGTGTCATCCACCAGCACGATGCGGGAGTTGAAAACCGCGAGGTATTCATCGGTAGCCTGAACGAGCTGGCCGCCCTGGACATTACGCACACCTTCGAGATGACCGGCGGCGAATTCTTCCGGTAGCCGTACATCGATAACATACAAGGTCTTATCGCCGGCGTCGGCCTGCCATTTTTGCAGGATATCAGGGGAAATCTTCCGCACCCTGAAGCGCCGGGCTAATCGGCGGGTGCATTCTTGGGCCCGGGCGAGTCCCGCCGCAGAGGGCAAAGGGGCCAAGTGGGACTGGCCGTATTCCAGTTCAAAGCCGGCAAGCTGCCAGCCCATGGTGCCGTTTTCCAGCGCCATCACGGGATTGGGAATCCCGGCGTTTATGAGGGACTGGGTGCCGATAATGCTCCGGGTGCGCCCGGCGCAATGCACCACCACCGGGATATCCGGGTCCGCCGCGGCGTCGTGCACCCGGTACACCAGGTCGGCACCGGGGGCGTTGATGCTCCCCGGAATGGTCATGCGCTGGTATTCGGGCGTGGGGCGGCAATCAAGAATTACCTGCTGGGCGTGGCGGGCCATTTTTTGATGCTCTGCCGGCGCGGTAATATAAGGAGTATGGTAAGTCTCCGCAATCCACTCGCCAAAGGCCTTACTATAGGAACCGACGCCGGAAAATAATTCGAAACCCGCGGCCCGCCAGCCGGAAACTCCGCCTGCCAGCACGGCCACATCGGAATAGCCCAGCTCGATAAGGCGTGCTGCCGCTCTTTCATCCAGGTGATCGCCAGCCGCCGGACCGTCACTTACGACCACAATTCTGGTCGCCAACCGGGGCACGAGATCGCCGATCAGGAGTTCAAGCTGACTCAAGGGCACGCAGGAAGAAAGCAACAGATGTTCCTTGGAAAACGGATCGCGCTCCCGCACGTCCAGAATGGCGAACTCGCCGGCGGTTTGCAGGATTTCCTTCAGTTGAGGTGCATTGATGCGTTGCATATTTTTTTACCTGTTTAAGAAATTTACCATAGAGCCGCTTTCCCCATAAGCAAAAGACCTAGCGCCACAAGCATGATGGTCATTACCCTTCTATAATTTTCGGACGCGGTTTTCGTATAGCAGAAGATACCGGAGAATACTCCTAAAGCCAGAAAGGGGAGAGACCACAAAACCATCGTGACCACTTTAGTTGTGACCAAGCCGGCGAAGGCCTGAAATCCAAGAGCAACCAGATGACAGATGAAGAAAAAGCCCACCAGGGTAGCTTTAATTTCATCCTTGTCCCAGGGTTGCAACGCGGCATAGATAATGATGGGCGGCCCGTTCGACCCCAGGCTGCCTCCCAGGCATCCTGAACAAAACCCCGCCACGTAGCCCCATATTGAGCGAAGATCCCGTTCGTTTTTCCCGGAATAACGGGAGTAGAAGGGAAAAGCGAGGAGCACTATTCCCAGCAAGAGTTCCAACTTCCAGGGAGCCACGGTTTTTAAAACATAGACGCCCAGGGGGATTCCAGGGAGAGAGCCGAGAATTAAGGGGAGAATTTTCGGCCGTTGGATGAAACGGCGCAACTGCACCACGAGTATCAGGTCAATGCAGCCCGACATGAGGTTTACCAGCGGAACCACGGTCTTTATCGGGAGAAAAAGGGTCAGTAAGGGTAGGGAGACCAGAACCGAACCGAACCCGGAAAAGCCCGTCGTGAAGCCGGCGAAGGCAATGACCAGACAAACCAGAAAATATTCGTACATGGATTCAGATATACACAGTAAAATTGCTTAAAGGTTTGATTGCTTTAAGCAAAGGTTGGCCAGGGCCTCGCTGAGGCGGCGGCCGACCTGGGTCATGTCCCTGTCCCCATATTTTTTCTTGTCTTGAGGAATCAGATGCAAACCGTCATCGGCATAGCGGGGGATGACATGGATATGGGCATGAAAGACAATCTGCCCGGCCGCGGCAAAATTGTTCATGGCCATGTTGAAGCCCTGGGCGTCGAGGACCTGCAGCAAGGCCTGGGCCACCTGGCGGCTAATTTGGCTCATTTCCAGCCAGAGATCATCCGGGAGATCCAGGAAATTCTCATAATGGGCTTTCGGTATGACCAGGGTATGCCCGAAATGTACCGGGACAACGTCTAAGAAGGCCAGCACCCGGCCATTTTCATACACCCGCATCGCCGGGGCTTGGCCTTGGGCTATTTTGCAAAAAACGCAATTCGTTGTGGACACATGCTCTCCTCAGTTTAAATGTCTGACGGCTATTCCACCCAGCGCACAAAGTGCTCCAGCGGCTCCCGGTCGGTGCGGAAGGCGTTGCCCGGGGCCTTAAGGTCCGGATAGCCCAGGGCGATGCCCGCCACGATTTTGTGGGACGCGGGCAGGTCGAGGTGTTGCCGGATCAGATCGGGATGGCGGGCCAATTGCGCTTCGATGCAGGTCCCCAGCCCCAGGGCGTGAGCCGCCAGGCAGATGCCGTAGGTGATGGCCCCCAGGTCAAACATGGTGTAAGGCTCGGTCAGCTCGGCATTGAAAATAACATAGATAATGACCGGCGCGCCGAAGGCTTTGGTCATCCTGACCATGTGGGCCCAGCGGCTCGCTTTGTCATCCCGGGCGATCCCCATGGTGCCGAACAGGCCGGCGGCACAGGCGGTGTAACGGGCTTTGTAGGCGTCGGGAAAGGTTTGGGGCATGGGGACATCGGGGTTGGGTGGGTGCTTTTCCTCAAAAGCGGCCGCCAAATCCCCGGTGAGCTGCTTAACCTTGGGTCCCGCCGCCACTACCAGTTCCCAGGGTTGGGTATTGCCCCAGGAAGGGGACCAGCGCGCGGTATCCAGAATTTGGGTGATCAGGCCCCGGGGCACCGGCTGGGAGGTGAACGCCCGTATGCTTTTTCTAGTGGTCAAGCCTTCTACAAGTTCCATAGATTTCTCCGGATTTTTGGGAAAACTTACCCTTAACTCTTTCACAAGCGGCAAAGGCGGGAGACGCTGCGCTTCCCGCCTTGCGAGCTGCATAATGCCTAATTATAGACTAATCAATTCATAAAGCCCATCAGCCGGAGCCGGTTTCCCCAGTGGCAAACGCGGGAGGGTGCCGCTTGCCCGCTACGAGATACCCCTCTCCCCATGTCGGGGAGAGGGGTACAAGGAGTAGCTTTGAGCCAGCGCTCTATCCCGGAGGTTTTTCTCCGTCAGGCGGCCTGGCTTTCCAAAACTTCTTTCGGGGGAATGAAAGGCTTGTTCGGCCGCATGAAGATGGTCAGGAAGGCGCCGATGACGCAAATCGCCACCGTGAGCCAGAAAGAAACATAAAAACTCTTGAAGCGATCAATGACCCAGCCAAAGACGATGGGTGAGACTACCCCGGCGATGGCAAAGCCGGAATTCATGAGGCCGCCGCCGATACCGGCATACTCATGGGTGATATCCATGGGGCAGGCCCAAATCGGCCCGCACACGGCCTCGGAGCAGAAGAAGGTGGCGAACAGCAGAAAAGTAACCACGTTAATACTATTGGTAAACATGGTGGCGGCCAGGAAACCGCCGGCGAGCAACAGGCAGATGGCAATGAAAAGATTGCGGGCGATGAGCTTGTTGCCGGTCTTATGCAGAATCCAATCGGAGGCGACGCCGCCGAAAGTATCCCCGATCACCCCGGCAACGAGGGCGATGGCAGTATGCATGGCGGAAGATTTAATATTCAGATGAAAGCGGGTCATGAAATAGAGAGGAATCCAGGAAATAAACACCCAGAGCATCCAGCCGTAGGCAAAATCGAC
>CAZWEM010000081.1:0-8324 GCA_964632315.1 uncultured archaeon | reverse complement strand
TAATTTTGGAAGCTCTTGATAAAATGGGCTACTTACCTAACTAAAACATTACTTTATCTTATTTTTAAGAAGAACTTAAAAAGTATCTTTTATTTTGAATTATTCACATTCATAAATATTATCTTTAATGCAGTAAATCTCAGATGAAAATCTTAATAACAGGCTCAAATGGGTTTTTAGGCTCTCATTTAATTGATTGGGTTGTTCAACAAAAATGTGAAGTATATGGGTTGGATAGACCAAGTTCATCCTTTCAAAATCTAATTCACTACACGGATGGTAAAATAAAATTTGATGACTCAGAGAGGAAAGAATTTTGTGATCATCGCATATTGCTTAAATCAAATCTAAAAAAGTTATCATTTCTTGAATGTGATATTACAAATCAAAAACTCCTCGAAGATATAATATATACAATAAAACCAGATTACATCTTTCATTTTGGAGCTCAACCATACGTTATCCAATCTTGGAAAGATCCAATAAATACAATGGAAGTGAACATTATTGGAACAATTAACGTTTTTGAACCTCTAAAGAAATACAATATCAAGACACGAGTGATTGTAGCATGTTCAGCAACAGAATTTGGAACATCAGCCAGCATGGGCAGGCCTCTGAAAGAAAGTGATCCTTTACTCGCAGTGCATCCATATGGGATAAGTAAAATCGCAACTGAATTACTATCTCGCCAATATTATTTAAATTTTGATATTGAAACTATAAATTTGAGATTCTTTAACCTAACAGGACCACGTCGGAAAAATGATGCACCCTCTGATTTCATTGATTTTATAGCCCAAATTGAGTTAGGTCTGAAAACGCCAGTCCTTAAAGTAGGTAATTTAGATCCTTATCGAGATTTCTTGGATGTACAAGATGCTGTTCAGGCAATATGGCTTTCTGCACTTAAGGGAAAACCAGGTGAAGTCTATCACGTCTGCTCAAACCAGAAGACTCGAATTGGTGAAATTTTAGATTGGATATTGGCATTGTCATCGAAAGAGATTGCAGTAGTGCAAGATCACGCAAAAATCCGTCATACTGATGAAGATATCATCATTGGGGATAATACAAAAATCACTTCTGAACTTGGTTGGATTCCAAAAAAAACATTAAAAGATACCATAAGAGAGATGTATAAAGAAAAAGTAACTTATTATAAGAATTTGTGAAATTATTCTATATCTAATGACTCACGCACTAATTTTTTCAAATTTTCATAAGTAAAACCATACTTAATTAATAAGTCTCTTCTCGAACCAGATTGCCCAAATGAATCATTGACGCCTAAAAATTTCATTGGAATTTTAACTGTCTCGCAAACCAATTTAGCTACCATACTCCCAACCCCCCAGTAAGAATTATGTTCTTCGATGACCACTGCAGCTATCATATTATTTAACTCTCGTGCCAAAGTTGAGGAATCTAAGGGTTTAATTGTCGATAAGTTCAAAATTTTTATTGATAAGTTAAAATCTTTTTCTAATTGGGTGACATTTTGATAAGCTAAAATACTCCCATAACCAGTACCCATCAAACAAATGTCATTTCCATTTTTTAACATATCTACAGCACCACGTTTAAAATTATATGTTTCATCATGAATTTGAGGAAATGTACTCCTCGGTAATCGAATATAAAATGGTCCTTCAGTATTCAATGCATCAATTAGCATCTGGGTTAACTCAATACCATCAATTGGCACTAAAACATTAAGATTGGGGAGAGTTCCCATTAAAGAAAGATCTTCTAAAGCGTGATGCGTGCTACCATCCTCACCGACAAAACCCGCATGTGTTGTGATGATTTTAACGTTTAGATTATCATGACATGCTAATCTAATGAACTCCCACGCTCTTCCTGTATTGAAAATTGAAAACCCACTAATTACAGGCAACTTCCCCGATATAGCAAAACCAATTGCGACTCCCATAGCATTTTGTTCTGCGATTCCCATATTGAAAAAACGTTGTGGAAATTGTTGAGCAAAATTTACAGTGCGGGTGGAGCTAGATAAATCCGCATCAATGACAACTAAATTTTCGTACTTTTTAGCATAATTAACTAAAAAACTTCCGAAAACGTCTCTCAAACTAACATTTGACACGAGTTCATCCCCTTCTTATATTCACTTCAATTTTATTAAGTTCTTCCATCGCTTGCTCAAATTCTTCTTTATTTGGGGGGCGTCCATGAAATTTTCTCGTGTGTTCCATAAAAGAGATATCCGCGCCTTTAATTAAGTAAGAAATTATGACGCTTGGTCGTCCGATGCTCTTTTTAGCTTTTTCAAAGGCATTTAATAATTCCCTTAGGTTTGATCCATCAACTTCAATAACATTCCATCCAAAAGCT
Source organism: uncultured archaeon (assembly GCA_964632315.1). Taxonomy (GTDB): domain Archaea; phylum Asgardarchaeota; class Lokiarchaeia; order Sigyniarchaeales; family SOKP01; genus SOKP01. Next base: position 5,966 of record CAZWEM010000081.1, on the reverse strand, counting down.
CTCCATTTTTCTCCTAAAGGTTCTAAAGACATTATCTCTTCTGTGGAGCCATCACTTTGAATTCCATTTCGATCTATGATCGCTATGAGATTGTCTGCTTTATATTGACTAGCTGCCATTGCGGCCTCCCATACCACTCCTTCGTTAAGTTCACCATCCCCTAATAATGCGTATACCTTATTATCTTTCTTGTCTAACTTGAAGGATAATGCACATCCTAATCCTATCGAAAGACCCATTCCTAAAGAGCCAGTAGATACTTCTATTCCCATTTCATCATTCTTTACCGGATGACCTTGTAATCGAGAACCTAGTTTTCTCAGAGAATCAAGTTCCTCAGGTTTTATAAACCCTATTTTTGAGAGGATTGCATATAATGCTGGAGCGGCATGTCCTTTGCTTAAAATGAAATAGTCTCTTCCTTCCCACTGGGGGTCATTCACGTCAACATTCATTACTTTTGAATATAGAAGATAAATCAAATTCGAACTCGAAAGCGATCCTCCTGGATGACCTGATTGAGCCTTAAAGATCATCGATAATATATCTCGCTTTATTTCTAAGATATCAAAATGAAGTTGTCTCTCTTCAATTTCAGATAATTCCACATTTATCACTTTGTCTTGATTAATTTCTTGACGTAATAAATTGAACTAATTTATTGGCAGAAAAGAAGTCTACGGGAGGAGAAATTGCAGAAAGAACAGCGGCATATAAAGAAGTTTGAACTGCTTGGGAAACTGGAATATTTGCAGCAAGTGCTAAGCCAAGAACAGCCATAATCGCGCTTCCAACAGCCACAAAACTCCTTACAGGTTGATCTAATATTGGTTGAAAGATTTCTACTTTTTCTTGATTTTTCGTAAATAAATATGATTCCGTTTCAAGATAATTTAAGAATACATTTTTACACCTTGCGGAATTTAAAATTCTCTTCCCCACGATTGAAACACTCGTTTCTGTACAGCAATCTATAGAAAATTGATTTAAAGCTTTTTGAAGGTTAATCTTTATTAAATCAATATTTTCATAAAGAAAATAATTAACCGTGTGAGGGCGTGCAATAATTGGAGAATCCTTGCATTCACTTTTTAAGATATTGAGTAATTGCTGGATAAAAACATCTTGAAAAAGTTCTCCCGCACCATAATCTAGTATTACAATAGAATCATATTTGTTGGATTGAGTCTCAACAACAGAGAGAATATCCTTTACAGTTTCTGAAGACAATTCGTTCGAAAAATCAGTCTCTAATCTTAATACATGTTGGCCCATTGCTTTAATCCGAGTAATTTGTGGAGTGGTTATATTTTCATCAATTATAACATTTTCAGTGGGAAAATTAAGCCTTTTCAACTCTTTATAAAAAAAATCTCCTTCATAATCATTCCCAAGAATAGTGCAGATATCCGGATCACCTCCAAGAGAGCGTACATATTGAAGTACTAAGCCTATAGCACCAAGATGGGTCTTACTTTCATTAATTTTAACATTTGGTACTGGAGCATCTGGCGAGATTGAATCGGCATTCCCGAATATATATCGATCTGTTAAAGCTTCTCCAATTAAAAGAACTTTTTTACCTTTCCAATTATTAAATTGCTCGGAAACATCCATAGTAGTAAACTTCTTTATTTTTTCAATTTAGCTTGCAACTTTTCCCAATCTGTTAAGAAATCTTCTAATCCCTTATCAGTATTTGGATGCTTGAACATTTTCTCTAAGACGGCAAATGGTATCGTAGCAATGTGGGCTCCCATTTTTGCAGCTTCAATAACATGGCGGGTATTTCTAACTGAGGCAACGATGATTTCTGATTCAAACTCATATACTCGGATGATCTCCATCGATTCCCACAACATGTCGATTTCATTTTGTCCATTATCCATTAACCTTCCAATAAAAGGGCTTATATAGGATGCTCCTGCTTTAGCTGCAATAAGCACTTGATTTTGAGAGAATACTAATGTAACGTTGGTTTTTATGTCTTCTGATTCCAAAATTTTAACTGCTTTTATTCCATCTTTAGTCATGGGAATTTTTATAACGATATTTGGAGCAATTTTCACTAATTCTCGTGCTTCACTTACCATCTCTTCCGTTTTCAACCCTACAACTTCAGCACTAACGGGACCGTCTACAATTTGGCAGATTTTTTTTAATTGTTCAATTGGTTCAGCCCCTTCCTTAGCTAAAAGTGTAGGATTAGTAGTCACTCCATCTATAATCCCTAAATCTTGCATTTCTTTAATCTGATCTAAATTAGCCGTATCAATAAAAAATTTCATCTTATAATCACATATGCTATTTTAATATAAGTTTATAATTATGGTTTAGATTTTAAATTTTCAGCAAAGTCTAATAAGTTTTCACATATTAAATCTGGTTTGATTTCATTAAGTTTCTTGAGTTCTTCTCTTCCATATCCCGTCAATAAAAGTACGGTTTTACATTTCGCATTGTAACCTGTTTCTATATCTCTCAGTGTATCTCCAACCATATATGATTGATCTAGAGAGATTTCGTACTTTTTAACTGCTTTTATTATCATTCCAGGCTGTGGTTTCCTACATTCGCAGGCACCAGTGAAATTTGGATGATGGGGACAATAATAAATATCATCTAAAGAAACTTTATTAACCTCGAGAGCTGTTATCATTTTTTTGTGTATTTCTTGTAATTTTTCTTCTGTAAAATATCCACGAGCGATTCCTGCTTGATTCGTTACTACGATCAAGAGATAGCCTAATCTTTTAAGGATCTTTAATGCTTTTATACTCCCCTCAATGAATCTAAAATCATCTGGATTAGAGAGATAACTTACTTCTTCGTTGATCACACCATCTCTGTCCAAAAAAATGGCTTTATTTCTATCTTTCATGCTAGCCAAATAATTCCTTTTCAACTAAATAACAGATTATGTGCCCTATTGTAATGTGCCCCTCTTGAATGCGGGGAGTATCGGTAGAAGGAATTTTCAAGCAATAGTCGACTATTAGTTCGATTTGATTTTGCTTTGCTCCCGTGAACCCTACGGTTACTGCTCCCTTTTCATTCGCTCTTTCAAGACCTTTAATGACATTAGGAGAATTGCCAGAAGTACTTAATCCTATCACTACGTCTCCAACTTCTACAAAAGAAGATACTTGTCGTTCAAAGATATATTCATACCCAAAATCATTCGCAGTCGCTGTAACTACGGAAGTATTCGTGTGAAAGGCTAAAGAAGGGAGAGACTCTCTATCTTTATAGAATTTTCCCACAAATTCCGCAGCTATATGTTGGGCATCAGCAGCACTTCCTCCATTTCCGAATAAGACCACTTTTTTCTTATTTTGATATGTTTTTATGATTTCATTAGCTATATCGGATATTATCGAAGATAATTCTTTAATTCCTTCCATTACCGTTATATTTTCATTCAAAATTGATATAATTTCTTCTTCCATTATATTTCTTCTCTTTTAATTTACTCTAATAAATAGATCATGCTTTCCAAACCTCAAGTCCTTTTGGATTGAAGTGGAAATTAATAATAATACCTCCCATTTTTTCTAACTTTTTTATCACGTCATATTTCTTCTTAGGATCAGAAAATAACAGAAGGTGACCCCCTCCACCAGCTCCAAGCAATTTTCCCCCAAGTACTCCGTATTTACGTGAAGTTAAATAAAATTTTTCTATATTGGTATTTGAAATTTTAGAGCTTAAACTTTTCTTCGCTAACCACCCCTCATGAAGGAGTTCTCCAAATAAGGGCAATTGGGAGACATCTCCCGATTCTACAACCTTTCTCATTTTTTTAGCTACATCCTTTAAATCTTGCATTGCCTCTATGTAGGATTTCTTCTCTAATTCATAACCAGATAGTACTTCATCTTGGATGTCTGAAGAAAAGTGCGATCCTCCAACATAACATAGTATCACTCGATACTGAATTTCATTAAGTATATTTTCTTCTACTTTAATTGGATCTACTTTTACTTCATTAGTAAATTCAATGAAATTAAAACCTCCATAGGCAGCTGCATATTGATCTTGGTATCCTCCCTTTTGAGCAAGTTCAACCCGCTCGATATCATATGCTTTTTGAGCTATTTCGTGAGGTGTTAAATCGTATTCGTAATATTCATTAAAAGCCCCTATTAAAGCAACTGCTAAAGAAGAAGAACCCCCCATGCCAGATCCTGGAGGTAATTCTGAATGTGTAATTATATCAAACCCCTCTTTAACCTTTAAAACGTTTATAACGCCCTTAAATAGTTCAAAATCCTCAGAATATTCTTTATCTCCATATTTGAAACTTAGTGTTTTATTAAAATCGGGAGAAATAACATTTATGGTTTGATCTTGTCGCGGTGAAATTGATACATGTGCGTGTCGGTCGATTGTGGTACTAATCACGCAACCACCATGATCCACGCAGTAAGGAGCCATATCAGTACCTCCTCCACCAAAACTTACCCTAAATGGAGCTTTTGCACGGATTATCATCTTGATGATCTTCAAAATTAATGAGATATAATAAAATAATTATAAGGGTAAAAAAAAAGATAACCTATTTGTGTTCTTATTCAAATCAAATTTAGTTATTCTTTCTTAAATTGGAAAGATATCGATTTCAGGTCTCCTTGCTTTATTACGACGTTACAATGAGGACAATTTATCGATTTTTGCTTCTTCAACCTATTTGAAAAATTATCTTTCAAGGTCGCACAACAGTCTGGATTGGGACATACATTAAGTTTACCATGTACCATTCCATCACTTTCTTTAAGATCTTCATTCACTATCTTTAGGTTCGTCGCTGTAACTTTATCTGCAATTGTACCCTTGCCAATTGAAATTAATTTTTCCAGATACTTTATAGGAGATCCAATTGTTAATGAAATGCTTTCTCCAACCTTAAATTTATTCTTCTTTCTGTAAAATTGGATGTGTCGGATTAAATCGTTAACTACTCGCTCAGATAATAGGTCTTCATCTAAATTATTATCAAGATATATTGTACAATATTTTGTTTCTGCTTTCAAGAATCCGTCTTGTTCTTTTACATCGTTTTCTATCACGAGTTCTTTCACGTTACTAAGTTGTTTTACCACATTTGGAAGTGCTATCTCTGGCATTTTCTCCTTGGGTTCGATTATCAATTGCTTATTTGGCCATCTCAGTCGTATACTGTTTTGATCTTTTATCGCACGCACTTGTTCTATTAAATCTCTAACAAAAAGCATTTGTTCTTCTAATTTCTCATCAATTAGCGTCTCATCAGCCTCGGGATAATCTTGAAGATGAGCGGATTCACTATAATCACCTTTGATGTAGGGCTTGAACATTTTTAGGTATATTTCTTCAGACAACATTGGGTTTACTGGTGCTAACATCAACAAGAATTTATATAATACTTCATGTAGTAGAGCCATTACCTCAAGCTTTCGAGGATCATCAGAGTATATGTCTAATTTTTCCCTATTTAATAAGATATACCACCTACTCACATCATTAAGGATGAATTCTTTCAATTCCCCTGGAATCCATGGTAATTCATACTTGTCAGATAACTCGGTTACTTTTTTAATTAATGAATTAGTCCTTGATAGGAACCATTTATCTAATTTACTCAATGTTTTAAGATTATATTTTGCTTTTGTAGGGTCAAATTCCGCCAAATTAAATTTTTGGGCGGCATACACATAGACGTTCCATATGGTATTAATCACCTTATAATTATCTGCATAATCTTGGACGCTAAAATTGAAATCACGACCAGGTTGCGGACCTCCAATAGAGTAAAACCTAAAGGTCTCTATTCCTTTAATGTTTGAATATTTCTTATTTTTCTTCAATTCAGGAATTGTTCCCTCTATGACATCTTCGGGAGCGATTTGATTTCCTTTTGATTTGCTCATTTTCATGTTATCTTTTAACGTCCATCCGTGCATGTAGCATGCTTCGTAATTTTTCCG
>CAZWEM010000080.1:4574-9747 GCA_964632315.1 uncultured archaeon | reverse complement strand
TGGGCTGGAAGTCCCGCTGGGCGACCAGGCTGTCGTAGAACTCCCGGACGAACCCGCGACCCGCGCCCTCCGGCGGTTCGTACAACTGCAGACCCCCGACGTGCATGGGATGCTCGCGCGATTCGCCCAGCAGAAAGATCGCATCGGTGGGCGCCATGAATTCCATGCACCAATTAGACCGCGGTTGGCGTGTGACGCGAAGCCGCTCCTAGAACATCGCCGCCGAGCCGATCTCACGGTGGCCGCGCAGGTACTCCACCAGCCGATCGACGTAACTGCCGAACGGGGGTACCTCGATGCCGCTGCCGGCGAGGTCGGCCCGGCTGTGCTCGGTCAGATAGGAGGTGGGGTGCGCGAAGTAGTCGACCGCTTCGGGAGGGATCCGCATCAACCGGTAGAGCCCCGGAACGTGGGCGAGGGACGCCTTTGCCAGCTGCCGCGGCAACGGAACCTTGATGAGTTTCCGGCCGATCGCCCGGGCCAACGCATCCGACATCTCGTCGACGGTGAGCGGGTGTGGATCGGCCAGCTGATACGTCCGGCCCTCGGAGGCTGGAATGCCGCTCAAGTAGCCGACCGCATCGACGACGAAGTCGCGCGGGACCACGTTCACGCGCGTGGCCGTGGGGTCCCCCGCCATCGGCAGGATCGCGTACCGCGGCTGCCGGAGCAGCCACTGCATGACGAAATAGGGACCGTCGAACTTCTGTGTCTCGCCGGTGCGGCTGTCCCCGACGACGATCGAGGGGCGATAGATCGTGGCCGGCATGCCCGCCGACATGTGCCAGCGCACGTCCGCCTCGGCGAGGTTCTTGGTTTCCTCGTAAAAGTTGTTGAACGGTGCGCCGACTTCCAGATCGTCCTCACCGAACGGGCCGGCGTAGCGGCCGCTGACATAGCAGGTGCTGAAGTAGTGCAGGCGGGTCAATTTGGGGCAGCCCTCGAGTGCGTCCAGGACGTTGCGGGTGCCGCCGACGTTGATCCGAACCGCCACGTCCCGGGGCACCGTCAGGTCATAGACGGCCGCGAGATGCCACGCCTCGGTGACCCCGGCCAGGGTGTCCGCGGCCAGCCCCAGGCCGTGGCGCGTGATGTCACCCTCGACGAGCTGGATCCGCCCCTGCAAGAACGGATCGGCCGCGCTCAGCTCGGCCACGCGCCGCTGTGCCTGTGTGGCGAACTTGGGCTGCACCAAGCAGGTCGCCGAACCGTCGGTGCGCTTGAGGATTCCCGGCAGCAACGCGCTGCCGAGAAAGCCGGGAAACCCGGTCATCAACACTGTCATCGCTGTCTCCATCCCTGGCCGGTGTATTGCCGAAGTGGTTGGGGTGGGCGAATCTGCACCAACCTAAGCGGGCGATCAACCCGAGGCTATCGAGCGCCGGAGCCGTCGAAGCGGGACTTTCGGCCCGTTTTGGCCGCCATTGGTCCTCGGCTGGGTCCAAAGGACTGCTGGGCGGCGCATAATCACGTCACCCCGACAACCAGCAGGACGACCATGCACGGCAACGGAGCCGACCATCCGGAGATGGCCAAGTTCGACCCCGCCTTCACGGCGTCGGTGATCAACGCCGCCACGCCGCTGATCAGACGGTGGTTCCGGCCGGAGGTACGCGGGCTGGAGAATCTTCCGCCGACGGGCGGCGCCCTGCTGGTCTCCAACCATTCGGGCGGCGTGCTGACGCCGGACTGGAACATCCTTGCACCGGCCATCTACGGCCGGTTCGGTTACGAGCGCCCGCTGTACACCGTGGCGCACTACGGCGTGTTCTTCACGCCGTTCCGCGGGGCGCTGGGCCGGCTCGGTGTCATCCACGCGAGCCGGGAAAACGCCACCGCGGCGTTGCGTTCGGACGCCGTCGTCCTCGCCTTCCCGGGCGGGGACTACGACGCATTCCGGCCCACCCTGCGCCAGGGCGTGGTCGATTTCGACGGGCGCACCGGCTACGTCAGGACCGCCATCGAGACCGGCGTGCCGATCGTGCCGGCGGTGTCCATCGGCGGACAGGAAACCCAGCTGTTCCTCACCCGCGGCAACTGGATCGCGAAGCAGCTGGGGCTCAAGCGGATTCGCATGGAGATCCTGCCGGTCACCATCGGGGTGCCCTTCGGCATGACGGTGTTCTTCCCGGCCAACATGCCCTTGCCCACCAAGATCGTCTATCAGCTGCTGGAACCGATCGACGTCACCGCCCGGTTCGGCAACGACCCCGACATCGGCGAGGTCGACGCCCACGTGCGCTCGGTGATGCAGGCCGCGCTGGACCGGCTGGCTCGCCAGCGCCGGTTCCCCGTGCTGGGCTGATGATGACCACGCCGCCGCTGTCCTGGGATGTGGTGTCCATCGACAAGCCGGACGACGTCAACGTCGTGATCGGCCAAGCACACTTCATCAAGACGGTCGAAGACCTGCACGAGGCGCTGGCCGGTGTAAGCCCGTCACTGCGGTTCGGGCTGGCGTTTTGTGAGGCGTCCGGGCCGCGACTGGTGCGCCGCAGCGGCAACGACGCCGAGCTGGTCGAACTCGCGACCCGCACCGCGCTGGCGATCGGGGCCGGGCACAGCTTCGTGATCTTTCTGCGCGAAGGGTTTCCGCTCAACGTCCTCAACCCGGTGAGGGCGGTGCCCGAGGTTTGCGGGATCTACTGTGCCACCGCCAATCCCGTAGATGTGGTCGTTGCGGTGACGCCGCGCGGCCGCGGCATTGCGGGCGTGGTCGACGGACAGACCCCCCTGGGGGTGGAGACCGACCGCGACGTCGCGGAGCGGCACGACCTGTTGCGTGCCATCGGCTACAAGCTGTGAAGCCCCAGCGCTTGCTGTAGAGCCCCTTCGCTTCACCTGACCTATCGATCGGTGGCCGGCGCGCCCGCCGACAGTGTGCGGCGCAGCAGCTTGTCGACGGCCACGACCCCGCTGACCGCGGCCGCAATGGCTAAGATCCGCAGCCACGCACCCGCGGTGATCGGTGCGGTCTCGAAGACGAGATTCATGCCCGGCAGGTAGGTGATGGCCAGCTGGCCGAGGGCCTGCGTGGCCACCCCGACAATGATCCAGCGGTTCGAGAACGTACCGATCCGCCAGGCGGAATGGGTCAGCGATCGACAGCTGAACAAGTAGAACGTCTCGACGGCGACGAAGAGGTTCAACGCAGCCGTGCGAGCCTCCGGCAGGGCGGCGCCGTTGCCGCGTTCCCATTCGAACAGCCACCACGCGCTGCCGACGAGCAGGCCGGCCACCAGCAACACGCGGGTCATCAGGCCACGGGTCAGCAGCGGCCGGCCGGGATCGCGCGGCGGGCGGCTCATGATGCCGGCTTCCCTGGGTTCGAAGGCGAGCATGAGGCCGAGCGCGACGGCGGTGGTCATGTTGATCCACAAGATCTGGGTGGGCAGGATCGGCAGCGCGGCGCCGAATGCGATGGCAGCCAAAATCACCAGTCCCTCGCCGATATTCGTGGGCAGCGTCCAGGTGATGAATTTGGTGAGGTTGTCGAACACGCCGCGGCCTTCTTCGACCGCCGCCTCGATGGTGGCGAAGTCGTCGTCGGTGAGCACCATGTCGGCGGCGTCCTTGGCGACGTCGGTGCCGCTCCGCCCCATGGCGATACCGATGCTGGCCTGCCGCAAGGCCGGTGCGTCGTTGACGCCGTCGCCGGTCATCGCGACCACATGGCCCCTGGCCTGCAGCGCCTCGACCAACCGCAGCTTCTGCTCGGGTGACACCCTGGCGAACACGCTGGCCCCGTCCACCACCTCCGGGCAATCGTCGGCGTGCAGTGCGGCCAGATCCGCGCCGACGAGCACGACACCCGGTTCCGGTTCCTCCGCGTCGAGCAAGCCGATCTGCCCCGCGACTGCGGCGGCCGTCCCCGCGTGGTCACCGGTGATCATCTTCACGTCGATGCCGGCGGTGTGGCAGGCCGCCACGGCCGAGATCGCTGCCGCCCGAGGCGGATCCAGCATCGCCTGCAACCCGGTGAACGCGACCGAACCCGCCAGCGCGTTCTCATCGAAATCCTCGGGGCTTGCCGCAGCGCGCACGCCAGTGGCCAGCACCCGCAGCCCCCGGCGGCTGAGCTGGTCGGCGGCCCACAACACCGCGGCACGATCAACCGGCCGCAGCGCGCCATCGGCGCCCATCTGGGTCTCGCACAGTTCGAGCAGCCTTTCCACCGCGCCCTTGACCAGCACCACGTAGCCGTCGTCCTCGCGATGCATGGTGGCCATGTAGCGGCGCTCGGAACTGAACGGAATGACCGAAATTCGCGGCAGGCTGGCGGCGATCCTCTCCGGGTCGAAACCGGCCTTGACCGCGGCGACGAGCATCGCGCCTTCGGTCGGGTCCCCGACGACGTCCCACCGCCCGTTCTCGTGGGTCAGCGCTGCGTCATTGCAGCAGGCCCCGGCCAGCAGCGACCAGCGCAGCGCCGCGTCGGCATCGATCGACACCGGACTGCCGTCGGCGCCGCACAATTCGCCGTCGGGCGAGTAGCCCGATCCGGTCACCTCGATCGTCGCACCGCCGGTCCAGATCGCCTGGACCGTCATCTGGTTCTCGGTCAGCGTTCCGGTCTTGTCGGTGCAGATGACGGTCGTGCTGCCCAACGTCTCGACGGCCGGCAGCCGCCGGACCACCGCGTTCCTCTTGGCCATCCGGGCGACCCCGATGGCGAGGGTGATCGTGACCGCCGCCGGCAGACCCTCGGGGATGGCACCGACGGCAAGGGCGATCGCCGCCGTGAACGTGTGGACGGCGTCCTGCCGGCGGAGCAGCCCGACCGCGAACGTGATTGCGGCCAGGCCGAGTATGCCGACGGTCAAGATCTTGCTGAACCGGGCCAGCTTCTCGGTCAACGGAGTCGCCAGAACCTCCGCGGCTCCGACGAGGCGATGGATCTCTCCCACCTCGGTCTCGGCCCCGGTTGCGACGACGATGCCGACGCCGTGCCCGGCCGTCACCAGGGTGCCGGAGTAGGCCATGTTGCGCCGGTCGGCCACGGGGGTTGTTTCCGGCAGCACGACCTCGTCCTTGTTGACGGGTGCCGATTCACCGGTCAGGGCTGACTCGTTGACGCGCAGCTCGGTCTCGCGCACCAGCCGCACGTCGGCGGGAACCTTGTCGCCGGCTTCCAGCAGCACCAGGTCACCGGGGACCAGGTCGTCGGAGGACA
>CAZWEM010000080.1:0-4474 GCA_964632315.1 uncultured archaeon | reverse complement strand
TGCCGGTCAGGGCCTTAAGTCACCGACGGGTGGAATCAGTCCGCCGCGACCGACCACGCCGACGTCGCGATCAGGTCGCCGCGCTCGAGCCCCGCGGCGCGGTGCTCGTGAATCTTGGCGTACTCCTGCGTCGTCACCATGTCGATGAAGGCCTGCGGCGTCGGGTACTCGACGACGAGGATGGCGTCCCACCAGGGCTTCTCTCCATCGCCGATCACGTACGTCGGCGCCGTGCCCGCGTAGCGGACGGTGGCGCCCACGCGTTGCAGGTGTGGTGCGACCTCTCGCCCGTATCGCTGGTAGGACTCCAGCCCCCCGGAGGACTTGAACTGCAACAGGTTAACCATCACCACCGGCGCGTCGGCCGGCCGCGCCGCCAGCGCCTTGAACTGCTCGGCGGTGGGTTCCAACGACGTGCTCATATCAGCCTCCTTGTCGTGTCGGTGCTCACGCTGGTGCCTGCCCGGTCACGCGGGAAAGGAAACGACCGGGCTTTCCAGAGATCCGCCATCACCCGACTGGCGTGATCCCAGCCCGTGAGATGGTGAAGCCCCGGCCCGAGGTGACGGTACAGGTGATCCCGCTGACCTCCGACCGGCAATTGAAGGGGCCGACCGCGGCGCTTTGGCCGTAGCCCAGCGTCGGAGTGCCCTCGCCCGGATTGCCCAAGCAGGTCTCCCCGACACAGCTCTTGAACGACCCGTCGGTGGACATGCGCACGGTCTGGGGTGGCGAGTCGGTCTGGCAATACGTTTCGTCGGGTATGTCATTGCCGCGGTGATAGCTCATCTCGCAACCGAGGTTGCGCGACGGCAGCAAGAACGAACACGACGTCGCGGTGCACACGGGATTGTCCGCGACGGCCCGGGGCATCCCTGGCCAGCTCCCGACGACGAGGCTTCCCAGTGCCGCAACCGCGGCCATAGTGACTCCGCGACGCATGACGCCTCCCGGCGGTCGGTCCGATTCCCGCAAACTATCAGCCTGAGGCCCTTCGCCGCGTGCGTAACAGCAAATCGATGATCTCTTCGGCCCGGCCTCGTAGCGGACGCCGGGCAGCATGCCGCCGTCGCATTCGATGGTCGTGCCGTTGACGAACTCCGCCCCCGCCGCCGGCCAGGATGGCGAACAGCAGCGGGCTGATTGACAGTCACTGCCAGCCGGTCATACTGTGCCAGTTCAGTCGTGGGCGTGAAAATACATGCAATTCCGGGAGGTCGGCAGATGGGTGACGGGTCCAAGCTTCGAGTCGTCCAGTGGGCGACCGGAGGCGTCGGCAAGGCCGCCATCGAATGCGTGCTGACCCACCCGCAGCTCGAGCTGGCCGGCTGCTGGGTGCACTCCGCGGACAAGAACGGCCGCGACGTCGGGGAGATCCTCGGCGCCGGCCCGCTCGGCGTGACCGCCACCAACAGCGCCGAGGAGATCATGGCCACCGACGCCGACTGCGTGGTCTACAGCCCGCTGGTGCCCAACGATGACGAGGTCATCGCGCTTCTGCGGTCCGGCAAGAACGTCGTCACCCCCGTGGGCTGGGTCTACCCCGACCTGGACAACCCCCGTGTCAAAGCCATTGCCGAGGCCGCGCTCGAAGCCGGGGTGACCCTGCACGGGTCGGGCATCCACCCCGGCGGCATCACCGAACGCTTCCCGCTCATGGTCTCCTCGCTGTCGTCGGCGGTCACCCACGTGCGCGCCGAGGAGTTCTCCGACATCCGCACCTACAACGCCCCCGACGTGGTGCGCCACATCATGGGCTTCGGCGGCACCCCCGAGGAGGCGATGCAGGGGCCGATGGCCGCCCTGCTGGAGGCTGGTTTCAAGCAGTCGGTGCGCATGGTGGCCGACCACATGGGTTTTCGAATCGAGCCCGAAGTCAGGACCATCCAGGAGATCGCGGTGGCGACCGCCGACATCGACTACGACCCGTTCCCGATCACCGTGGGCGCTGTCGCCGCGCGCCGGTTCCGCTGGCAGGCGCTGGTGGACGGCGAGCCGGTCATCACCGCCGCGGTCAACTGGCTGATGGGCGAGGAAAACCTGGACCCCGGCTGGAATTTCGGTGGCGAGGGTGAACGCTTCGAGGTCGAGATCACCGGCGACCCCACCGTGAACCTCACCTTCAAGGGCCTGCAGCCGCCGACGATCGCCGAAGGGCTGCAACGCAACCCGGGTGTCGTAGCCACGGCCAACCACTGCGTCAACGCCATTCCCGACGTCTGCGCCGCCGGGCCCGGGATCAAGACCTACCTGGACCTGCCGCTGTTCGCCGGGCGCCCGGCCCCCAAGCTCGCGCGGTGAGCCGTGCCGCTGGATGACGTGTCGTTCTGTCACCTCGTCATCGGCGTGACCGACATGGACCGCGCGGTGGCGTTCTACCGCGACGTGCTCGGCATGGACGTCGTCTTCGAAACCCTGATCTCCGGTGAGCCTTTCGACGCGGCGCTGCACGCGACCCGCAAGCAGGAGGGCCGGGTCGTCGGCGGCCTGCTCGGCGGGCTGATGGTCGAGCTGCTCTCACTCGGCACCAAACCGCCCGAGCAAACCCACCGGCCGAGCATCACCGGCATCCATAACCTGTCGCTGTCGGTTCCCGACCTCGAAGACGCCCACCGCCGCATCACCGCCGCCGGCTACACCCCCGACCAGGAACCGTTCGAAATCGGCGGTGTGCGAATGTTTTTCGTCAACGATCCCGACGGCACACCCGTGGAGCTGATCGAGTTACCCGGCGGCGCGCGCAGCACCTACGAGATGCACCGGGGCGTGAAGCTGCGGCTGGGGCCCGAAGAATGACGTACTCGCACCCCGACTCGATGCGCGGGCACGTCGCGATCGTCACCGGCGCCGCCCAGGGCGTCGGCAAGGGCATCGCCGCCGCGCTGCTGGAGCGCGGCGCGGCGGTGCTGCTGGTCGACATCCAGGGCGAGGCCCTGCACGCCACCACCGCCGAACTCGCGCAGCTGGGCCGCGTCGCGCAGCTGGTCGCCGACCTGCGCGACCCGGACAGCGCCGCGCGGATCACCGCGGCCGCGGCCGGCGCCTTCGGCACGGTGCACGGTCTGGTCAACAACGCCATCGCCACCAACGAACCCAAGGCGTTCGTGGACGTCACCACCGAGGACCTCGCGCTCGGCTACGACGTCGGCCCCCGCGCGACGTTCCTGCTCATGCAGTCGGTGTATCCGCTGATGGTCGAGGCCGGCGGCGGCTCGATCGTCAACCTCGGCTCGGGCACGGGCACCGGCGGCGAACCCAAGTGGGGCGGCTACGCCGCCGCCAAGGAGGCCATCCGGGGCCTGTCGAAGGTCGCGGCCCTGGAGTGGGGTCGCGACAACATCCGCGTCAACGTCATCTGCCCGTTCGCCGAGTCCGATGGCGTCAAGCTCTGGAAACAGTTCGCCCCCGACGACTACGCCAAGTCGGTGCGCCGCGTCCCAATGAAGCGCATCGGCGACGTCCGCACCGACGTCGGCGCGCTGGTGGCGTTCCTGCTCGGCTCCGATGCGACGTTCATCACCGGGCAGACCATCCACGTCGACGGCGGGATCGGCTGCTTCCGATGACGGAATCGCTGCGCGACCGGCAGCGCGCCCAAGTCCGGGCCGACATCAGGCGGGCGGCGTTCCGGCTGTTCGTCGAACGCGGGTACGACGCGGTGACTACCGAGGAAATCGCTGCGGCGGCAGGCGTTTCGGTGCGCACGCTGTTCCGGCACGTGCCCACCAAGGAGGACCTGCTGCTGGCACCCGTCCGGCACGGCGGCGCCGCGATCGTCAACCTGCTCCAGCAGCGGCCCGACGCGGAACCGCCCGACGTCGCGCTGATCAACGCGATCGTCACCCGCACCCGGTCGTTCGACCGCGACGACTGCGCGGTGTGGCGTGAGGCCCTGCTGGTGGCGCCCGGTCCGCTGACCAAGGCCACCATCCACACGGCCGGCGACAAGGAGCGCGCCGCCAAGCTGATCGCCGAGCGCATGGGCGCCGATCCCGGCGCCGACCTCCGCCCCGGCCTACTCGTCCAGCTCGCCTTCGCGGCGGCCGATTTCGCGTTCCAGGTGTGGGTACGCGAGGCCGGCAAACCGCTGGACCGCTATGTCACCGAGGCGCTCGACGCGGTCAAGAGCCCGCACTGGCAGAAGCGCTAGAACGCGTCCACCCGGCAGGGCATCTGCGCCGGCGAGATGCCACACGCCGCACGCGGTCGCCGTCGCGGCGGCGAGTCTTGAGTATTTTCATAGCGTGGCGACCGGCCCCGCACCAGCACAGGCCCCCGCGCAAGTCCCGGGGCAGTACCTGCTGTCGTCGGCCGCGCCGAGCCCGCGCACCCTCATCGACATCATCTACGAGACGGCGGCGCGCTTCCCGGACGCGCCGGCGATCGACGACGGCACCGTGCAGCTGACCTACGGGGAGCTGATCGCCGACATGGAGGCCAGCGTCCAGTGGCTGGCCGCCCGGGGCATCGGCCG
>CAZWEM010000079.1:0-10762 GCA_964632315.1 uncultured archaeon | reverse complement strand
ATTATTGATCCAATCCCCAATCAGATAGGAAATTAATTTGGAAAAAGAAAAAAATGGATAAAATTAGGATTTGAGTCGCTTTCGAATGATTAAAATCGAAATTATGCTGAAAATTCCAATTATTAAAGAGAGATCGTATCCCAGAATTGCTGGAGGCGGTGTTGATTTTTCTGGAGCGTTTTTGGTGATCAAAACGTGAGCAGACCCCACATTTCCTCCTTCATCTTTCGCATAGAACGTAAGGGTCACATGGCCATTTGAGAGATCAATCCATTCGTTTTCGGATATCGTACCAGTAAGTTCAGTTATCGAAATATTTGTAATACCCCCGTCCAATGAATACCAATAGGAGTGCAAATTTATTTCATCAATTGTAATGCTATAAATTGGAGAAAACGCTTCGAAAACATCTCCAATTTCTGGTTTATTGATTGTTATGACCGGCTTGGTTAAATCCTTTTCAACTTGTACTTCGGAAAATGCTTGGTTTCCGGCACTATCTTCGGCATGGAACTTAATCGTGATCATTCCTTCTCCGAACTTATTCCACTCTGCTAAGTCAATAGTCCCTGATAATGCTGATATAGGATACGTGGTTGTTCCATCATCCAAGGTATACCACATGGAATCAAGATTAGGTTCTGTTACCGATAACTCGAAGTCTGGGGGAGTATGACCGGTCACATCTGATATGCTGGGTGAAATGATGCTAATCAGTGGCACGTTAATGTCTTTTCTCACCATCAATTCCGCATGTGCTTCATTACCACCTTCATCTCGGGCATAAAATCGAATCGTGACCGTACCATTTCCTTTTTTATTCCATTCCGTTTGACTGATTGTTCCCGTTAGGCTTCCTATCGTAATATTCGTGGTCCCACCATCTATGGTATACCAGTATGACTCCAAGTGAGATTCCATTATGGAGATATCATAATCAGGAGAAGTCGAGCCGAACACTTCTCCCTTATTTGGTGAATTTATGGTTACAACGGGATGAATTAAATCTTTAACAACCAACACGTCAATAAAGGATTCGTGTCCTAAACTATCATTGGCATAAAAGCGGATTGGTACTGTACCACCTCCTTTCGATTCCCATGCTGCTTGGTCGAGAGTTCCAGTTAGAGAAGATAAAGCTAACACAGTTACTCCATAATCAAGGGAATACCAAATGGAATCCAAACGGAATTCCTCGATTAACAACTCATATTGTGGTGCTTCAGATCCAAACACCTCATTCTGAGTAGGATTGATTACGTCAATGATGGGACCAACGACATCTTTATAAACCATGACCGATGTTTCTGCGTAATTTTGTGAAAGCGAACTGTCGACTGCTGAGAAGGTTATCGTCACTGTTCCATTAGAAAATTTGTTCCATTCTGCGAAATTTATTGTTCCACTTAATCCAGTGAAGGGATAAGTCGTAACACCCCTATCAAGAGAATACCAAGATGATTGAAGATTCGCTTCAAGTATGGAAAGCTCAAACTCAGGTGGCGCTGTCCCAAATAATTCGTACTGATTGGGAGAATTAATGGCAATAATAGGGGCGATGATATCCTTTCTGATTAACGCTGAAACAGATCCAAGATTTCCAGCCTCATCTCTCGCATAAAATTTAATAATCAATGTTCCGTTTCCAAGCTTGTCCCATTCGAATTCATTGAACGAACCTGCAAAGCTACTGATAGATATGTTTGTTTCACCGTTATCTAACGTGTACCAGTAAGAGTCCAAGTTTCCCTCAATGATTGTAATGTCATAATCGGGAGCAAAATCACCGAAGATATTATTAGTAAAGTAAGCAAGTGAATTGATAAATATCTCTGGAGACGTGAGATCTTTTTCAACCACTACATCACTGAACGATTCATGACCCAAGCTGTCGTTGGCATAAAATCGAATATTCATTTCTCCAGCTGGAAATTTTTCCCACTCTCCTTGGTTGAGGGTTCCCATTAGACCATAAAGTGGAAAAGTGGTGATTCCATCATCCAACGAACACCAAATTTCATCAAGATTGAATTCTTCTATTGATAACGCATAATTAGGCGCATTAAATCCAAGCACGTCTTCGTCTTGAGGGGAAATCACCGTGATAATGGGCCCCAAGATATCCTTCCTAACGGTGACGGACTCATAACTAATACGATTCGCGGAATCGTTGGCATAGAAGCCAACGGTAACTGTTCCATTAAAAATCTTATCCCATTCTACTTGATCGATTGTTCCAATAAAACCAGTAAATGGAATGCTTGTAATTCCTCCGTCTATTGAATACCACGTGGCATTGAGATCAAGATCATCGATGAAAATCTCAAAATCGGGGGGCGTCGTCTGAAAAAGATCGTTGGAAAGGGGTGAAATTATGGTAATATCAATTGGATTCGCATCTACATCAAAGTAACGAACCTCTGACTCATAGATCGTTCCTAAACTATCATTTCCAAACACCTGAATATAATGTTGTCCATCTGAAGGCAATGGAATTGTATAATTTCCATTTATAGTTTTGTTGGTTTGACCATCTAATGAATATCCCTGCCAATCAAAATTGACACTAGAATCATAACTTAGAAGTAATCCTTCTTTTAAATTATCACCGACATTATAATTTGGATCCCAACTGAATCCAAAGGCATCATATACGCAATGTCCTCCATAATCTCCAAGAACGGATTCAAAATGTATTTCTTCAACTAAAGACAACTTATTTTCAAATTCTATGTTTTCTACTCTACTAATTTCTTCTCCTTCTTCATTGCTGACTATCCAAGTGAAATTTCCGTTTGTGCCACCATTACAATTAAATGAAATCGAATGATGATACCAAACCACATAATTTAAACCAGATACAATCTCTTGCCAATTTGATCCATCATAATATAAAATATCTCCATCATGAATTTCAATCATTGCTCTAAACCCAATGGTACCATCAAAAGCTCGAAAAGATAAGTATTGTCTTCTTAAAGTGGACCCGCTATCTAGACCAAAATGGATATTCAATAAAAATTCTATAGTCCCAGAAGATTGAGGTGAATCAATGTGATGAGTGCCAGAGGTATAAGATCCACCTTGCGCATCTTGTACGAGCAATTCACTCATATGTCCATCATAATTTGTTATTGTTCTAATATAACAATAGCTACTAGGGGAAGAGCCATGGTATTCGTCAAGAAAGTCCATAGCATCACCATATAACCCACTGATTTCATCATCAAAACTGTATGTTCCAGGATAGTATCCACTCATGGGGCTAGTATACGTCTTAGTTTCTGGAGTTGTGATATTGATCTCTCCCGCGCTTGTTTCGGGATCTGGTTCTGTAATTAAACTTTCTGAATCTGTAGAAGGAGAGTTATAGCAGCCAAATGAGCACGCAAGGCCCAAGAATGCGAGAAAGAGCACGCTAACCATGAGTTTATTATGTTTCATTTTTTATCACTCTATTGATTTTTGCCTACATTTATTATATTTATTATCATGCGATCCCCTCTTATATAAATTCTGGAAGAGAGTGTCCCCAAATTGGGGGACTCGTCCCATGACTTAAAGTCCCTTCTATGGAAGAAAGAGATTCGATGAGAACTTAGCTTCTGTTAAAACGCCTTCTAGTGAAATTCTATAATAATTTATTATTATATATAGATCAAGTTATGCTCGAATTTCGTTTTGATATCTTGAATGATGCACGGAAATGATTTCTCTTTTTTTAAGAATCGTTTGGAACAAAACACACGGCACGTATCCATGCACCATCCCCTTCTTTAACATTAATAGGTAATGCGATCAGATAGACTTCTTTATCAACGATTTTGTCGAGATTAGTCAATAATTCTATAACAATCGGAAAATCTTCCCTATTTTTGAATATTTTTGGATGGTCTATTAGAGCAGGATCCGTACTGGGGGTATCCATGCCCAGGATTCCAATTTTATTATCTAAAATCCAATTTATTGCGTCCTCTGAAAAATGTGGATGATCCATGTTAAAATATTTCTCATCAAAAGGATCAAAATATTTGTCCCATCCTGTATGAATTAGAATATTATCACCTTTTTGGATATTTTTTTTAATAAAATCATCAGGTTGATAGTGATCTCCTAGTTTTTTATCCGTGAAATCTAGAACCTTGCACCAACCCATAAATCTATTTAAAGGGATTTCATCAAGCTTAACTCCTTCATTATTGAGGTGGTAAGGAGCATCTATGTGAGTTCCTTGGTGACCAGACATGCAAAAATACTTCATGTTTATTCTTTCTTCTTGTCCTCTATTTCGACCTATAATAAACCAGTTATGAACGATACACCGGGGTTCAGCACTCCAAATTGGAGCATCATTATAGATTGGAACAGATAAATCTATTAGGGTCATATTCTTAAACATGGGCTCTTTCATATCAATCTCTCATGAACAGTTTGTTTTATTATGAATTCTAAAGATCTTTAGTATATAGATTAAGTATCTAAATAAAGTTTTTTTATTTTCTTGCTTTGAAGATATTAATTATGCCAAAGAAAAAATTAAGAGTTGGTGTGGTGGGGTGCGGGGATGCTGCAAAAATCGGGCATTTACCAACTTATCAAAAATCCCCACTCTCAGAAATTATAGCTATTGCTGATCCCGTAAAGGCTCATCTTAAAGAAGTTCAAGATTTGTATAATGTTCCTAAGGTATATACTAATCCTGACGAATTACTCGATGATCCCGATATAGATGCTGTTAGTATTTGTTCTCCTCACTGGGCTCATCTTAATCAAGTTCTCAGAGCCGCTGAAAATGGAAAACATGTTTTATGTGAAAAACCTCTTGGTTTAAATTTAGAAGAAGTTGATAAAATGATTAAGGCTGTAGAGAAAAATAAAATTTTGTTTCAAACTGCTACTCAAAAAAGATTTGATCATGCTTTTCAATATATTAAAGAACAGATTATGAAAAAAACAATTGGAGATATCTTTCATGTTTCAATTTTTTGGTATCATTCTATACCTGATCTCGGACCAAATCCAAAGAAAGAACTAATTGAAGGTGGAAGAATGTGGAGGATGTTAGATGAGCGCTGTGGTGGTGGAGACTTACTTGATCACGGACCCCATTATTTTGATTTGCTAAGATGGTGGTTTGGTGATATAAAAAGTGTGTACGCTCAAGTTCGGCGGATTAATCAAAGTAGGGTTAATGAAGATCACATGAATATAATTTTAACATTTAAAAATGAGAACATAACGGCATCTTTTGAACGTTCGCAAGCCATATTTGGAGACCCATTCGGAGAAGAAAAAGGAAGGATACACGGAACAAAAGGGAATTATTTTTTTGAGGTTCCTCACGCCTATTTCGTAGAACCAATGAAGATTCAACAACAAACTAGGAGAAAAAGCATGAAAAATATAGGAAAAGAACTGCCTAAGGATAAATGGAATCTTTCTTACGCACGCGAGGTTCGATCATTTATAAACCAAGCATTAGATGTTTCAAACGATGATGTTGGATTTCCAGAAAAATGGATTCCAACGATATATGATGGTAGGGCAGCTTTGGAACTGGTTTTAGCGTCATATGAATCTTCTCGAACTCAAAAAATAATTAATTTACCCTTAAAAAAATATACACCACCAGTCTGGTGCTAATAAAAAAAAAGAGAAATTGGATAAAACAGAGAGAATAGTACCATCATGAATGGCTTTAAAACGACTCTATATAAAGGGCAATTAGTAGAAAAAAAGGAAAATTCATGATTTACTCGGCAAGCATCAATTGAACTAATGCGTGGAACATTTTTTCCATATTTTCCCCCGTTTCCACATCATATTCAATATATCCATCTAACCCTCGAGATCTTGCTATTTTAATGCCTTCTTCAATTGAAACCTCACGATTATTATTATCTTTTGATGTAAGGCCAACGCAAATTATTGGAAATAATACTTTAATTTCCTTTTTAATGATTGTCAGCCAATCATCAACATGGGCTATGGATTCATGGTAAGTAGTGTCGAACATGAAGAGACCTCCTCGTGCACCCCGACAATAGATAGGAAATAGATGGCGAAATCGTTCCCCACTAAAATTCCATATCCCAAGTTTAACCTTCTGATTATCGACAACAAGACTCTTGGATATGAAGTCCACTCCTATTGTCATTTTTGCCTCTGAGGAATCAATTGGGCGAACAAATCTATCCATTACAAGTTTCTTTCTTGTTAGTGAAATCTCCAAATACCACGATCTTAAACACTGCGTCATACAAGCGGATCAGTCTTCGTAGATGTCTGTAATATTCATTATTTTCGCATCTCTAAAGTAAATAAAAATTGGGTTATTTATATTTTATTCTTATCCTACAATATTTAGGAGATAAGTGTATGAAAATAAAAAAAGCTAAAAAAAATAATTAAGGGTTGAGTTCCTTTCCTTAATCTTCAGACTCTCCTTCATACTCTTCATTATTCGGGTTTAATTGATTAGCTCGATTATCTTGAGATGTTTTATAAGCTGCGTTATTCGGGTTCAGGCTAATTATTTTTATCATTATTTTTATCATTCTAATTATTTATCAATTTATAAGGGATTGTGAACAAGTAGAGACTCGACTTTTTCAAATCCTTTATCGTTTGTAATAATATTTTTCACTTTATGCCGATTCATGGTGTAAATAATCGTAGAATCTCTTCCACCAATTGAACTTGTTATCCCATATTTATATAAATTCTTCAATACTGCCTTCAAATCAGATACATGAAGTACATCATATTTAACTTCTAAAAATGGATATCTTTCATTGAGTAACAAGGATGCAATTTTAAATCCATCTTCCCCTTTTTTCTTGATAAGTAAATGATATAATTCAATAACAACGAACTCATTTATTATAAAGGAATTTTGATCATCCATTATTAGTTTATCCATGTAAATTTTTATTGATTGATGATATTTTGAGTTTTTGACGAAATACCACCATAATATATTAGTATCAAGGAAAAATCTCGTCATGTTAATCCTCTAAATCTTTTTCCCAAATTGATTTAGGTTCAATCTCATCTGGATTTGAAACTGAAATTGATCCTGAAAATTTTTTGATAAATTCCCTTCTTAGGTCCTTTGAATCTGATTGTTCCATGGTATTTATCTTCTCAAGTAAAGCATGATAGTCCTGGATGCCTAATTCGAAAATAATTTCTAAAAGATCTTTTTTAGTGAATTTTTTATTAGTATCTAAATACACGCGAGCTATAAGCTCATCTAATTCATCTTGACGATCAAATTTTATAGTTGCCATAATAATTTAGTGACTTAGTGACTTAAAAACCTATCTGATGATTGCGAAAACTAACATTGTGGAAGGATCCACTAACGTCGTGACATTTCCGATTTCAGTACCCGATGCCAAAATCGTCGTTAATTCGATAAGGTAGGATGAGCTTTTATAAATAGTTATTTTAAAAAAGATGGTCAAGTAATATTTGATCGCAAAATATATTAAATGTCATTCACATTGTTAGAATGACAATTGAATGTGAAATGTTTATGACAGAAAAGATTACTCAAAAAGTTTCTTCAAATGGGAGAATCGTAATCCCTAAGGAATGGAGAGATAAACTGGCAATCAAGGATAAAAATGAAATTGAGATGGAATTAAAAGAGGACAAGACGATTTTAATCAAAAAAAAGATCCATCCCCTTGAAATTAATGATAACCTATTTGAGGGTGTATCACCTTTTACGGAAGATGAATTAAAAGAAGCCAAAAAATCATTATTTCCAAGTGAGTGACTAATGAGCCAGATTGTAGTAGTTGACGCTCAAGTTTTATTCTACTTTCATTACGATTATGAAAAAATCCCTCCCCTGCTTCGAGAACTGAAAGATGACGTTATTAAAGGAGATATCATGGTGATTATTCCTACCATCGCAATCTCAGAGTTATTATGGAAAATGAGAAAAGCAGGAAAGATTAATGCATTCAAAAAAGCTCTGGCTCGATGGGAAGCTTCTGAAAATGTTATTATTGATGAATTTGATTTAAAAATTATTAAATTGATGCTAAATAACACCGAAAGTCATGAACTACTCGATGAAATTATAGCAATGACCTGCAAAAAATATAAGACTAACATTATTTTTTCCACAAATTTAAAATTTAGAGAAATTTTTAAGTTAGAGCTTAGATCTTGGTAGGTATTAAATATCATTAATTTTAAAAAAAGAAAAAAAAATAATTGCTTAACCTACTTCGACATCCAGTTTCTTGCGTTCTGCTAAAACATCTTTAATATTTATATGATTTCGTTGAGCAAATGAAATGATCGTCTTTAATGAGAGTCTGTTCTTCAATCGGAAAATTTAGAGATATTACATTTAGATTATAACTTTGACTGATTTGCTCTATTGACGAATATGTAAGAGATCTTAGAATGCTTTTTAATCAATAAATAATTAAATAATGACAATTAAATCAACTAACAAGAAAAGAAATTAAGAATTAAATCTATTAAAAAATAAAAAGGAGTAAGAATATGAGTAAAAGTAAAAGTAACATAGTTGGAATTTTAGCAATTATTCTGAGCGTTGCGGGATTAGGGCTTGGAGGATATGTATTTATAAGCGATTTAAATGTTGGAGAAATCCAAGGACCTCCAGGTTATTATTGTGCTTCAGCTTTAGAGCTTCAACAAACATTAGATTCTATTGGTAATGAAAGTGGCGTAATAACTATAACAAATGATATTACACTAAATGGAGAAATAAATGTCAATGGTGGGGGGTCTTATGTAATTCAAGGGCAAAGTCCAGCTATAACTATTCATTCTGAAGGTGATTGGATGTCATTTAATATCTCGAATGCTGCTTACTGTAGAATTCAAAATTTAATATTAAATGTTACAGATGTGATAACAAATTCGAAGGCAATAATTAACATAGAGGAAATTAATAATAATCCAGTTTACATTGAAAATGTTCAAATTACACGAATATCAGGTACCGCTGGTATGGGAATAAATATTTTATCAGATAATATCAGAGTTAAGAATTGCTATATGAATCAAATTTATCAAGCTATCTACCAACCTAATAGTGGTGGAAATTATGCAGATATTTCTTATAATGTCATTTCTGGTTGTGTTTCATATGCCGTGTCTATTAATGGGGATTATAATAATATTCATGGCAATAAATTTGAAGCTTGTTCAGACTTTGCAATATATTTGGGCAGTAGTAGTGATTATAATAGGATCACTGATAACCTGCTAAATAATACAGATCGTGGCATTGAACTTTCATATTCCTGTAATAATACAATAATAAGAAATGAAATATATTCATTATCGGCGGCTTTTCCTGCTATTTATATATTTGGTGGAGGTAGTAATGACAATATTGTATCAGAAAACCATATTAGTGGTATACCCCAAGCTGGAATTAGTTTAAATGGTTACGATAATGTTGTCTCTAATAATCACATTTCATACGCTCAATATGGGATATATGCTGGTATTACGGGTGGGGATAATATACTCTCAGAAAACTCCATTCAGAACTGTGATTCAGGAATATTTGTAACGAGACCTCATACTTTAATTACAAGTAATTATGTTAAGGATGTTTTTTATGGTGGAATTACAGTGACCAGCAATGGTGATAATTCGGTTATTTCGGGAAATATAGTCAAAAATTTAGCAGCGAATTACTCTGGTAATCGATATGGTATATATATTAATACTCAATACTGTACTATTAGTGGAAATGGAGTTTATTCATGCACTAACGCTGATGTTAGCAATGATGCATATGGATTTGGAATTGGAGCGGGTGGAGACAACAGCATTATATATGGTAATGTTGCTCATGCTAATGATTACAGTTTTTATCTTAATGCTGGAGCTTTAAATGTTATAGGAGGCGCTACAACTAACCAATTCCCCTAATATGAATTCAACCAGCAAAAAATTACCACTATAAGTCATTCATGGTAAAATGGCGTAGTTCCGAAGCATATTTCTCACCTAGTGAATCATGTGAGAATATCTGAATTGTATGAAGTCCATCATAAAAAAAAATTTTTAATTTTTAATACTACTATGTAAAAATACAGTTTCAAAATTAGTAGGTAAAAGTATTATTGAGATTAAGTCTGGGCTATATAAACTATATGAGAAATACACTAAAAAAAATAAATAAAATTAAAAGAAAAAATAAAAGTTAAAGATTAATTATCCTACTTCAACATCTAGTTTCTTGCGTTCTGCTAATAGATCATCTACCACTGAAGGATCGGCTAGCGTTGTGACATTTCCAATCTCCGTACCGGACGCGATAGCTTTCAAGATACGGCGCATGATTTTTCCACTTCTCGTTTTGGGGAGATCATCTGCAAATTGAACCACATCTGGTTGGAATACGGGTCCAATTTCCTTCCGCACGTGCATCTTGATATCCTTCCTTAATTCCTCGGATTTCTCGATTCCACTTAGTAGTGTAACGAATGCCCAGATTGCTTGCCCCTTAATCTTGTGTGGGAATGGAGCAACTGCAGCTTCTGCCACTTTTGGATGGCTCACTATAGCTGATTCCACTTCCATCGTTCCGATGCGGTGACCTGATACCTTGATGACATCATCAAGTCGACCTAAGATCCAATAATAACCGTCTTCATCTCGTCTCGCGCCATCTCCCGTATAGTAATGCCCCGGATATCGATTTAGATAGGTGGATTTGAACCGCTCCGTGTCACCCCAGACATCTCTTAGC
>CAZWEM010000078.1:0-12455 GCA_964632315.1 uncultured archaeon | reverse complement strand
CGGGGCATGCATGATAGAACTCATTGAAAACCTGTGAAAGTTGGTAAGCGTAATTAGCGATGTTTGCGGGGTTGAGGGTCTCGTAAGACTTTGAAACGACCCGGGAGAATTCTGAAAGTTTTTTTACAAGCGAGATTTCTTTTTCTTCAAGTTTTGTTTTTGAGACAGAGGATTCTTTTTTCAGAGTTTTTTTCAGAATTGAGTTTGCGCGGGCGTAACTGTAGAGCAGGTAAGGTCCGGTGTCGCCTTCGAAAGAAGTGAATTTCGTCAAATCGAAAACCATATCGCTTTTTCTGTTGTTTTTCAGGTCGCCGTAAAATATCGAAGCGATTGCGATTTTCATTGATTTCTCTTCAAGTTCTGATTTGGAGATTCTTGGATTTCTTTTTTTCAGCTCTTTTCCGGCCAATTTTTTCGTGTCGGAAATTATGTCTTCCATGAAAACTGTTTTGCCTTTCCTTGTGGAAAATTTCTTTCCGTCCTTTCCCAGATACAATCCGTGCTCGACATGAACGCAATTTTTCGCCCAACCATATCCAAGCAATTCTAGGATTTTGAAGACCTGCATGAAATGGAGCTTTTGTTCTTGTCCGACTTCGTAAATCATGCGGTCGAATTTGTATTTTTCTTTCCGGGAAATTGCGGCGGCCAAGTCTCGCGTGATATAAAGTGTGGAGCCGTCGGTTTTTTTAATGAGCGCCACGCCAAGGTTGTATTTTTCAAGGTCCACTATTTCCGCGCCTTGATTCTCCTTAAGCAACTTTTTGTCGGCTAATTTTTTCACCACAGACTTCATCTCTTCGTTGTACATTGATTCTCCCGAAAAAACGTCAAAACGAATTCCAAGTTCACCGTAAATCTTTTCGAATTCGGCAAGGCTCAATTCCCTGAATCTTTTCCAAAGTTCTGCCGCTTCCCCGTCGCCCTGCTCAAGTTTGCTGAACCAGTTTCTCGATTCTTCCGCAAGGTCCTCGGAAGCGTTAACTTTCACATAAAGTTCAAGAAGATGTTTTATCGGATCTTTCTGAAGTTTTTTCTCGTCGCCAAAATGTTTGAAACCTGTTATGAGTTTTCCGAACTGGGTTCCCCAATCACCGAGATAATTCATCTTTACAGTCTTGAAACCTTCAAATTCAGAAATCTTCGCAAGAGAATTTCCTATAATCGTCGACCTTAAATGCCCTATTCCAAAAGGCTTCGCGATGTTGGGGGATGAAAATTCAACGACAATGGTTTTGCCTTTTCCAATTTCAGAACTTCCGAAGTTTTCTTTTTCTTTCAAAACTCTTGAGATAATCTCCATTGCCATCTCCTGCCGGTCGACAAAGAAATTTATGTAAGACCCGCTGGTTTGGATGTCTGAGAAAGTTTTTTGAGTTCCTATTCTTGTTCTAATATCTATCGCAATTTGGTTTGGGTTTTGCTTAAGAATTTGAGAAAGGAAAAAGCAGGGGAAAGCGAAATCGCCCATTTCAGGAGAAGGCGGGATTTCTATTTTATTAAGAATATCTTCTTGTTTTAGTTTCAGTTTTTTATCTTCAAGAGCCTTGAAAATGATTTTGGCTACCAATTCTTTTTTAGGAATCTTTTGAGGCATTTCAATAAGAGCACAAGAACTTTTTTAAATCTAATCAGTGTGGGAAAAGTGTAAGATACGGGGTGCCGGAATAAAGACAACCAATGGTTTTCTTTATCAAACTTTCCTTTTAGGAGCGGCACCACCAATAGATGCGGGGGTGCCGGAGTGGTCAAACGGGCTGCCCTTAAGAGGCAGTAGCTTAGTGCTTGCGCAGGTTCGAATCCTGTCCCCTGCAGTTTTCTATAATGATAAATAAGATTCGAACCGGTGGTTTGTGTTTTGCGGAGCAAAATGCAGCGAGCGACTTGTTCGCGAAGCCGATCCCTGCCCCCTGCAGTTTTCTATAATGATAATTAGTTATAGAAGAACAATAATTTTTAAAAAATAATTTTGCGAAGGGATTTTTATGAAAGAAGAATCAAATTTTAACTCCGGGGCGGAGATAATTGACAGTTATATTAATTCGGGAAAGGTTCGCCTTTCGGCCATGGTGGAAGAATTGTTGTCAAGAGAAAATTTCAGATCCGAACCACGGCTTAGGGATTATTTCCGCGAACGTGTAATGGAAGAAGGTTTGGTTTACAACAGGGCCGCAGGGGTTTATGAACTTCCGAAATAATGCCAAGATTTATTTACATTCCTTTCAGAACAAAAGCAATGAAAAAGAACGGAAAGAATAATAGATTGATTTGGATTGTTTTTTTGGTCTTGGTTCTTCTGCTTTTTGCAGCAGATTATAATTTTCTTGACGGCGCGCTTACAAAATTTGTCGGAGTTGCGAATTCCGGAGACGGGACAATTTTGACTACAGATCCGAAGGTAGTATGCATGAAGGGCTACAGCGCAAGCGTGAGAGATGTTCCGCTTCAGCTAAAGGAAGAAGTTTACAAAATGAACGGTGTGCCTTTTCCGCAGCCGGCCGGAAGCGTAGAGTTGGATCACATCGTCTCGCTCGAGCTCGGCGGAAGCAACAGCATAAAAAACCTGCAGATAGAATACAAATATCCGTTTCCGGGCTATCCTCAAAAAGATCTCGTCGAGAATTATCTTCACCGCCAAGTCTGTTCCGGGCAGATGAAACTCACCGAAGCGCAGGACCTGATAAGATATAATTGGACTGGGATTTATTTTACTTATATCAATAAGTCGGGAGCTTAGGGTAATTAAGAATTGGGGTTATATGTTTTTTGGCCGTAATTATTTTTCATTTTATCGAATTTATTGATTTTGTTTTTGGTATTCAAAATTATAAGTGTCCCAAGCCAGGTCTTCCGTTTCGCCGTCGGTTACAACCCCATCGTGATTTCTGTCGGCCATTTTAGCCAGACCGTTGAACTTACTGTTCCAATCGGGCACTTTTGTTCTGTCAAGAGAACCGGTAGTTGAGTAAGTTATAGTTTTATCCCCGAAAGATTCTGTGATGCTGTTGGCTACAGAATATCCATGAATTACATTCAGAAGTTTTGCCACGACTTTTCCTTTATAAGAGATAGTTTTGTTGACCGGCAATCCATACAAGACTTCGTTAGCTGTAGCAATGTTATCATACGCTTTCTGATCCGCGAAAGTTATTGGCTGTTCAGCGTAAGCTTTGGCTCCGGCTAAGACCCCCAAGGCGAAAATTCCGGTTCCTATTTTTTGCATTAAGTTTTTCATTTTTGTTTGCTGATGTTTAATAAATAAATAAATAAATTTATTGTAAATTTCTTGCCTGCGCTTCTCTGCTGTTAACTTCATTAACTGCTTTATAAGTTCTTACAAGGGTGTCCTTAGCATAATCTAAAGTTACGACTCCTGCGTCATTTTCCGAAACTTTTGCTAAACGGTAAAAGTCTTCTCCCCATGTTTGAAGTTTAGAACGTTCTCCTATGTTCATTGATTTCTTCGGGTCTGTAACTCCATAGAGAACATCATCCGCCTTTGCAAGAACTCTGTAAGCCAAAAGATTCTCAAACTCAATCTCTCCTAAAGTAGAGCGAACTTTGACCGGCGCAGAGCTATGAAGCACCGACTGATCCATCGCATCTTTAAGATACGCGGCCCCTTCAAGAGGGTCCACCACTAAATCTCCATTTAGGTCTGCGTTTGTATAATCCTGTTTTGTTGGTTGGATTCCATCATTGTATCCAAAATTCTGCTCAACTGCATCTACAACTTTTCCTTCAGGTGTTATGTATGAAACAGAAGGTCTCAGTTTTCCATCAAGCAATCCTCTTGCTTCTTTTAATGCAGTCTGAGAGGTTGGGAATGTGAGGTAACCGTCATGCCCTGTTGCGCCTTGCTGAACTGCTTCATATTGGGCTTTGCTTACCGTTACCCATTCGTCTGAAGTTTTCTCTGCTTGAGGCGCTGCATAAAGTGGTCCTGCCAAAGCGCTGGCTAAAGTGGGAACAGCTAATCCTCTTTGCACCCATTTATTTCCAAGGACTTTTTGTATCAAGTTTTTCATATTTGTTTTACCTCCTTTCATCACCTTTATTGTGACTACTTAGATGTAATTACAATAGTTTTGAAGTTTATAAACTTTTCTATTTGTTGTTATTAGTTAGTAATTACAAAAGGTTAAAGAAAATGTTTCAGTTTTTTGAGAACTTTGATTTCAGATTTTTCGCGAGGCGGAGCATCAGACTTTCGAGGTAATCTTTTTTCCAAAATATCAATAGGGAAATGCCAATCATTGAAGCGAAAAGGATTATTGAAGCCAGAGAATTGCTCGAGGCCATGCCTGCTCCGGCGAGGCTCAAGACCGCGAATCCGGGAAGCCTGCCTATTGCGGAAATGATCATGAGCGTTCTTATTCTGAATTTTGTGAGGCCGGCGATGTACGAGACCGCGTCGTCGGGAAGTGCGGGAAGGAGGTAAATCAGGAAAAGGAAGAAGAGCCCTTTTCGGGTTATAAGTGAATCGAATTTTCCGAGGATTTTTTTGTCGACGACTTTTTCAATGAATGGCCTGCCTAATTTTTTCGAAAGCAGGAAGACAATGAAAGAGCCAAGTATTAGACCAATCATGCTGTAAAGCGTTCCGAGAACAAAGCCGAAAATATAGCCTCCCGCGAGGCCTGCGATCTGGCCCGGAATCGGGGCGAGCAAAACCTGCAAAATCACAAGGAAGATGAAAGCCAGCGGAGCGAAAACGCCAAAACCGGAGATGTAAGCCCTCACCGAATCGGGAGAAGAGAATATCAACGCGAGAGGCCGCCACAAGATTATAATCGCGGCCGCTAACAGAACGACGAAGATTGCGAATTTTAATTTAGCATTGAGTTTCATAGGAAAGATTCTCGAAGGAAGTTTATAATTTTTCTGAAAATATAGATTCACAACATTAAAAAACCCGATTTATGTCGTATTTTCGTAGACCAGGCTGGCGGGTTAGTCCTCCGCCGTTTGCAAACGGACTTCATGGCAGGCTGCAAGGAGGGAAGTGATAATTGAAGCGGGAAACCCGCGTCCGGACGCTGACGCTTTGTCTGTCTCGATCTTGCAGATGCGAAACGGGTCAGGCCTTGATCGGAGCAGCCCTAAACATTTGTCGAGGTGCTTGACAGGTCGCAGAGCCGAGAAAGGAAACGGTTAATTTCCAGTGTAGACTTGAGCAACCCTCCGGGTCTGCGCTATTTTATATTTTCGGAGGAAAATTTATCTTTCTAAACCGATTATTTTCATTGTTCAATGCGATTATGTCAAACCCATTTAAGCTGTTGATAAGTTCTATCTCAGATTTTGTCCAACCTTTGAAGTCCTTGAATTCTACGCCTTCTTTTGGCCACCAAGATTTTTTCTTGCATCGTTCATAGACAATCTTTAGATCAGTGTAAAGATAGATAATTCTGTGATTGGATTTTGGCAATTTTTCCTTTAGCCTCTGGACCCTTTTATCTAGAATATCAATATCCTGCCCCTTGATCAATGCGATTCCCGGACCTTTGATATTACAGACACTGTCAATTATCTCTTCTCTTTTGTCTCCTAGGGGATCATTATCATACTGGGCAATGTAATTTATACTCTCCCAAATAGGAATCAATTTCTTGTTTTCCCAATGAAGCCTTTTGATTAATCTTTGAGGCTTTTCTTTTGCAAGATATCTAATGAAAGTTTCTTTACCAACAGCGCTGCTTCCATAAATCCAAACAATCTCATCCACCATCCAGTCAAGAGGCCGCTAATCTTTATAGTATTTTCTTTTTTGCAACCCAACAGGGAATTGATAATTTTATAAACATTATAATCCTGATTTATTCATGGGAAACAAAGAGGGATTTGCGATTGCAGGTTTTGTCCTCGGACTTGTTGCATTCATTCCTTTCATTCAATTTGCAGCCATTCCGGGAATCATTTTTTCCGCCCTTGGATTGAAATCTGAAAAGCATGGCTTGGCAGTTGCAGGACTTGTATTGAGCATAGCCGCGATTGTTCTTGGGGTCTTAGCGATAGTTCTTGTGGGAATTGTCTGGGGTTCTGTGAACAGCGTCGTCACGAATTCTGTCGTTAATGTTCCCGCTTAAAGAGCCTTAGGAATTCTAAAAATTAATAAACCTCTTTAAACTTTTTCAGTGATGAGGAGATTGATAAATTTAGGAAATAAAAGAGGCCAGTTTTATCTTATCGCGGCAGTGGTTATCCTCGCGATTTTCGGCGGATTCATCGCGGTCTCGAACAGCGTTTCTTACGTCCAAAATCCGCACATCATGGATCTGAAAAGTGAAATAATTTCGGAAGCTTCCGCGATAATAAATTACGGAACTTACAACGCAAACACTACCTCTGAGATAAACAGCATGTTGATAAATCTCTCCGATTATTATGCAGACGGAGTCCCAGACGGAAATTCTTATTTTCTCTTCGGAGCAAAAGACAACATTACGCTAGTCGCGCGTCAAACATACGCCGAGAATGTTCTTGTCAATAACGAGGAAGTGGCTGGCATGACCGCAGGACAGACATATATGCAAAGCGGGTTCTCTCCCGGCGGAAATTGGATAGATATAAAAATAAATGAAACAGACTATAATTTTACAGTGAATGAAGGTGAAAATTTTTACCTTGTGGTTTCATCCTTCGCGAACGGCCAAGAATACACAGTATCAGGTTAAAATGATGTCAAAAAATAAAAGAGGTGTGAGCGCAATAGTCGGGTACATAATGCTTGTGGCCATAGTCATAGCAATCAGCGTCGGAGTCTATACATGGATGAAATCTTACATCCCTTCAGAAGCGTTGACTTGCCCCGACGGCGTCTCCGTTTCGGTCCCGGATTATTATTACAATTGCACCGCCCATAAACTCAACTTCACTTTAGAAAACAGCGGAACATTCAGCATCGCAGGTTATCTTGTGAAAGCAACCAACAATTCCGCGCAGACCATCGCGACAATAGACCTTACAAAGTATTATTCCGGATCCGGAACAGTGGAAGCGAACGCTGTCCTTTACATCAGTCGGGGACTCAACGCAATAGGGCCGTTGGGAGACAAGGACAGCAACGGAAATCCAACTTATTTAACAAGCAATGAACTCGACGGGATCGACGGAAAATACGGGAACCTTACGCGCATAGAGATAACTCCGGTCAGGTATGTAAATTACAAAGGCCAGTTAAAATATTCCGTCTGCAGCAGCGCCAAGATATCTGAAAAGGTAAGCTGTTCAAGTTAACATTTATAAATAATGCAAAATTAAAATGAATATGAAAAAAAGAGGAGTATCGCCAGTCATAGCAACTATCCTTCTTGTGGCTTTGGTT
Organism: uncultured archaeon; assembly: GCA_964632315.1. GTDB lineage: Archaea > Asgardarchaeota > Lokiarchaeia > Sigyniarchaeales > SOKP01 > SOKP01. Next base: position 5,128 of record CAZWEM010000078.1, on the reverse strand, counting down.
GTGGGGCTGTCTGTCGTAGTCTTCGTATGGTTCAGGAGTTTCACGCAGGAAGCCATTACAAAATTTGGCGGCCAGAATGTCCAGAACTTTTGCAGCAACGGGCAGATTCAGTTTGACGCGCAATACGTGGGAGGCCAACTTTCAATTTCTAACAATGGAATCCCTATCTATAGTTTCAGTGTCAGAGTCGATAAAGATGGAGGAGGATACTCTACGAGCGATATCGGAACTCTCGCGGGAAGCGACTGGCCGTCTACAGGATTGAATAAGGGAGATGCATTCCAGGGGTCCCTGACCGGCGTGAGTTCTTCGTCGGCGTCAGACATAATCCTCATTCCAGTTTTAAGGGGAAGCGTTAGCGGAGGAAAAGTAAAATTGTACACCTGCAGCGAACAATACGGCTATAAGGTAACTTTGTAATATGATTAAAGAAAAAAGGGGGATGTCCGCGGTTATTGTAACTCTGATATTGGTTGCACTTTCCATAGCTTTGATTGCCGTCGTGTGGACTGTCGTGAGCAATTTGGTGAACGGGCAAATCGGCCAGGCAGGCGCGTGCTTCGGAAACTTCGACAAGATAACGCTGAATCAGCAATACAGTTGCTATGGGGCTTCCTCTCCGGAATATGTTCAGTTTTCCATACAGCGAGGAGACCTAGGTTTAGATTCGGTAATCGTCTCCATAACAGGTGAAGGCGGTTCTAAAACAATTACCTTAACAAACAGTTCGGCATCTATAGCAAAACTGAAACCTTACGGGTCCAGCACCAATTTCGGAGACGCTGTTGCCCTGCCGAACAAGAATTCCGGAGCCACTTATGTTTACAACTGGACCGAATCTTACGCTCCGACCTCGATAAGCATTTCTCCGGTGATAGCAGGTTCCAATTGCGGGATTTCGGATTCCATCTCAGAGCTTTCCGACTGCAGGCTCTTGGCTTAACATTAACTATTTAAATTAATTCCAATTAAGAAATCCATGAAAAAGAGAGGTCAAGGAAGTCAATTATACAATTTTTTTCCGAAAAAGCGCAGGGGCCAGGTTTGGGTCGAGACTGTGATTTACACGCTCATTGCGCTTGTCATGATAGGATTGATACTGACTTTTATCAGGCCGAGGATCACGGAGATCCAGGACAAGCTGGTCCTGCAGCAATCGATTTCCATGTTGAATAACATAAACAATGTGGTTCTTGCATTGTCTGAAGGCGGGTCCGGAAACAAGAGAAGGCTTGACCTGGACATGAAAGCCGGCTCGCTCGACATCGACGGAGCCAACGACCGGATCGTTTTCAACATAAACAGCCATTACCAGTTCAGCGAATACGGGAAAGATGTGGATTATGGGGCGCTTGTTGTGCATACCGAGCCGCTGAATGACCTTAGCATCACCAACATGACCTTGAATTATTCCGGCAAATATAACATCACTTACAAAGGCAAAGACGCAATGAAAACCATAACCGCAGCATCGACGCCTTACACCCTTTTTATCTCAAACAAAGGAAACAACGGAGGAACAAATCCTAACATGGATTTTGAACTTGGATAATGGCAGAGCAGAAAGAAGCAGGAATACAAGACTACAAGAGAGTGGAGCTTGATTTCACTCCGCAAATTCCGCACATGCAAAGGATAAGGGACAAGACGAAAGTTGACGTCAGATACTGCCTTATCGCACCGTTTGCATTCGCTCACATTTACTGGGACCCGAAAAGTTTTGAAGTGGTATATGACCTGGAAGAGCCTCTCCTGAATGCGAAAGAGGACGGATACCGAAAGAGAATAATAAACGCAATAAGAGAAATGATAAACTTTGATATTGTCGTGGACAAAGACCTTGACGGGCTTTTGGATTATATCGACAAAAGGTTCAAGTTCCTTGCAGTTGAACTGGGCATGGAAATGTCTTATGAAAGTTATCAGAAAATCTATTATTACCTTTGCAGGGATTTTATAGGATTCAATGAAGCCGAGCCGCTGTTGAGAGATTACTTCATTGAAGATATCGAGAACAACGGCGCGGACACTCCGGTTTATATCGTCCATCGACTTTACAGGAACATGAGAACTAACGTCGTCTTCAAGGACATAAACCTGCTGGAAGGGTTCGTCGAAAAACTCGCGCAAAGATCGGGGCAGTATATCTCTTACGCCAATCCCATCCTTGACGGGACTTTGCCGGATGGTTCGCGTGTCAACGCCACATACACTAAAGACATCACTTCAAGAGGCCCGACGTTCACGATAAGAAAATTCACAAAAGAGCCATGGACCCCTCCGCAGCTGGTAAACTTCAACACGCTAAGCCCTGAGATGATCGCTTACCTTTGGTTGCTTATCCAGTACAAGATGAACATCCTCATAGTCGGAGGAACATCGTCCGGAAAAACCACGCTGCTGAATGCTATCGCGTTCTTCATCCCGCCGGAAGACAGGGTTGTTTCGATTGAAGACACACGCGAGTTGAACCTGCCAAGGGAGAACTGGCTTCCGAGCGTTTCGCGTTCGTCGTCAGGAATAAAAGGTATCGGAGCCGTGAGTTTATTCGACCTGTTGAGGAGCTCTTTCAGGCAGAATCCCGATTATGTGATAGTGGGAGAAGTCAGAGGAAAAGAGGCTTTTGTCCTGTTTCAGGGAATGGCATCAGGGCACTCTTCGATAAGCACCATCCACTCGGACTCGGTAGAATCAGTTATCAAAAGACTGGAAACCCCGCCAATCGAGCTTCCGCCGACGCTACTTAATGTGTTGGACTGTGTCTGTATTATGACTCACGCCATAGTAAACAAGGAAGAGACAAGGAGATTAAGGGAGATAGTAGAACTGCTAGAAGTTTCTCCGGAGGGAACCGCATATACCAACACGCCTTTCGTGTGGAATCCCAGCGACGACGGATTCTATTTCAAAAGGAACAGCAAAGTGTTCGAAAAAATCGCGACAAGATATGGGTTGAGCCTACAGGAAATAGAACTTGAATTCAGGAGGAGGACCCAATTGATCTACGAGTTGTATAGGCAGAAAATCTCAGGATTCAAGAGAATCCAGCAGGTGGTCAACGAATATTACAAAAGGCCGATGGATGTCCTGAAAGAATTCGGAATAAACATTTAGCAAAATGTTTAATAAAGCAGTTGGTTTTTTTTATTGATGGAAAAAGAGGTTCCAAAAAACGCTCGCGGCGATATAGATGAGGATGTAACGCTTCTCAAACAGCTTGTCGATGCGCTGGACGAATCAGAGCAAAGGATAGAAGAATTCTACAAAAATGAGGATGCGGAAAACCTGAACAAGGCAAAGAAATTCATGCTGGACGTGGCGGGAAAAATATCGGAGATAGCCGAATGATAAAACAAACCAAAGACAATTTTATTGAGCTTAAGAAAACAATTTCAAAAGAGAAAAAAATAATCGGCGAGATGGAAACCTTCCTGCGGAATTTCGGAAAGACGGGAACGGATGTCAACGTGAGGTCCCAGATAAATTACCTGAAGTTTTACCTAAAACAGGAGAACGAAAAAATCCCCGGCCTGGCGAAGAAAATCTTCCTGAAAAAAATGCTGAGCGCCCATAGTCCCGCGCAGGTATCGGAGAAAGAAAAAACCAAAGAGAAGAAAAGAAGCTTCCTCGAGAAAATGGAAGACAGAAGAAAACTCCGGAAGCTCGACATCTCCGATTTGGAAAAAGCCATAGTGAAAAGGCTGGACGAAAAAAAGAAGGAAAAAGTTCAGGAAAAGGAGAGGAAGCCGAACGTTTTTGCGGGAATCTCAAGCAGGGTCTTTTCCGATATTTCGAGAGCGCTCGTCTCGGGAAAGAGTTTCAGCGGCGTCGTGAGAGATCTCCTGAAAACGAACATGCAGCTCATCCCAACAGTTTATATCTCCATGATTCTTTTCTCGACGCTGATAGCGATAGGGATAGCCGTTCTTGTCTTCATAGTGGCGCTGTTCTTCAATATCAGCCCGGCTCCCCCCTTCCTTGTTCCCGCCACCAATCTGGCTTCGCGATTCATCGAAACGTTCTGGATACTTTTTGTTATTCCCGGCGGAACATTCCTGTTCGCTTATTTTTACCCGCGCATGGAACGGAAATCTCTTGAGGCTGGAATAGACCAGGAATTGCCGTTCGCCACGATAAACATGTCTGCTATAGCAGGTTCGAGGATCGAGCCAACGAATATCTTCGGGATCATAATTTCCACCGGCCAGTACCCTAGCCTCAAGACGCAATTCACGAAAGTCCTTAATGAGATAAACGTCTACGGCCACGACCTCGTCACGGCATTGCGGAACGCGGCTTTCAGTTCTCCAAGCAAGAAGCTCTCCGACCTTTACAACGGGCTTGCCACGAACATAACTTCCGGAGGAGATCTCGCGGAGTTCTTCGAGAAGAGATCGCAAACCCTTCTTCTAGATTACAGGCTTCAGAGAGAAAGATCCACAAGAAGTTCGGAAACTTTCATAGACATTTACATAAGCATAGTGATAGCTGCTCCGATGATCCTCATGCTCTTGCTTGTCATGATCCAGATCAGCGGCCTTGGGATTTCCCTTAGCCCGACGCTGATTTCGCTCGCGATGGTAATGGGAGTTGCGGTAATAAATTTCGTATTCCTGATGTTCCTTAGATTCAGGCAACCGACACAATGAAATTAAGCAAGCTTCACATATTCGGGATAATCTCCGGGACGGTTCTTATAGCCGTGTCTTTACTATTGATGCACACGAGGTTCTTCTTCCTGATCATGGGGATAGGAATAATTTTTATGGCGACGCCTTTTGTATTGGCGGTAATAAAACAAAACAAGACCGAAGCCGAAAAAGAAGAGATGTTCCTCGAATTCGCGAGAGACCTTGTTGAAAGCGTAAAAAGCGGAACGCCGATAAACAAGAGCATAGTCAATTCAAAAGACAAGCCTTACGGCGCGCTCACAATCCACGTCCAGAAACTCGCCAACCAGATCTCTCTCGGAATTCCGCTCAAATACGCGCTCCAGACCTTTTCGGATGACGTGAAAAATGCCACCGTTTCAAGGGCGTTGACATTGATAGGGCAGGCTGAAAGGGCCGGCGGAGATATCGGGAGAATACTTGAAGCGGTCGCTTCGGCAGTCACGATGTCAGACAAG
>CAZWEM010000077.1:0-12988 GCA_964632315.1 uncultured archaeon | reverse complement strand
ATGAGATCTTGACAATTACTTTATCCTTTGATGATTCTGTAAAAGGTTTGCCAATTGATAGTGCTGATGTTCAATGGAAAGTAGGGCTATCGGGCACTTACTCTAGTGCCAATGTAAGCTATGTCAGTGGAAATTATCAGATAGAATTGTGGTTACGTTATTCTGAATTTGACGGTTACGGCCCCTTTACCTTGTATTTCACGTTAAACAAAACAAATTACTATAATCAAACAATGGAGCTTAATTTGAATATTTTAGGGTTGACAACATATGATATTATCAATTTAACCCAATATGGTCAAGAATTACAAATTAATAATAGTATTTATGAAGCGTTTCAAGGAGAAAATATCACTGTTTACATGAATTTTATAAATCTATATCCATATAATTTAATTTCGGGAGCAATTGGTAATTTAACCTTCGAAAGTGTGAATTATATAAACTATAGTGATAGTAATGGACTTTATTCTTGGGAAATTGATACCAGTGGTCTTACTCCAGGTTCTTATTCGTTTTCTGTCAAGTTTAATAAAACAAATTACTATAATCAATCAATAGTTTTCTTTTTTGATATCAACATAATTAGTACTGAAATAACAATTACATCTATATTTGATGATAGTGGGACATTAGATCCTTATTATATAAATGGCTATGCTATTTACACAACAAAAGGAGACTCTAATGTAACATTCATCATAACTTACTGGGATGCTAATCACACTTATCCTATTGCTGGAGCAGATGGTAATGTCACTGTTAAAGGACAGCAATTTTTAATGAATACAACTCTATCTAATGGGAATGCATGGTTTACTTTAAATTCCAGTAATTATAAGCAAGAATCTGATTTTGTGATTAATGTAACTTTCTGGAAATCAAATTATCTTCAATATACACTATGGTTCAATTTAACAATCGTGAAGTATGAAACTAATTCTTCATTATTAGCCGTCAAACAAACGGGAGGTTTAATTGATTCTTATTATAATGGAACTCATTACATTATTTATCGCAATTATAATTCTACATTTCTCGTAGAATATTGGAATGAAGACGATAATGTTGGAATAGAAAATGCAAGAATATCATTTGCATTAATGATTGGATTAACTACGATTTATTCTGATTCATCGTTCACGAACATATCGGGTCAATATGAATTTTACATCCCGACACACGATTTTATAACTTCTAATTATGAATTCACCATAACATTTTCGAAAGATGATTATAAGACTTCTATAATCAATGGAAAAATAAGTATCGTTTTAATTCCTACGAATGGATCTCTTTTAGAGGTTTCTCAAATAAATCACGTATCTGGAGTTCTTGAAAATTTAACCTATTATTCATCAAATAATACTTTTACGGGCTTATTAAGCTATAATACAACCATTTCTTTTTCATTTTGGGACAAGTTAAATGAAGAGTGGATAAATTCAGGGGCTAGCTGCCTAATAATATTTGATGGAATTTATTATTACAACACTAGTATTGTAAGTGATGGAACCTATTCATGGGTAATACCGACATTCAATAAAGAAGGAACTTTTACGATTAAGATCATAATGACTAAACTTAACTGGGAAAACGTGTCTTATCAATTCAACTTGACGATAAATTGCATACCAACGATCTCGCAAATAGATTCACCTTCCCAAGATCAGACCTACGATTCAGACCAAATTGTAAGTATAGTTTTATCATTTGATGATACTCTTAAAGGAGTTTCTATTAGCGGGGCAGATGTTCAATGGAAAGTAGGGTTGAGTGGAATTTATTCTAACGCAAATGTGACTTATATAGGTGGAAATTATCAGATTAATCTCTGGTTGAGTCATTCCGAATTCGATGGATACGGTCCTTTTACTATTTATCTAATGCTAAACAAAACCTACTATCTCAACCAAACTCTACAACTAAACTTTAATGTTTTAGGCTTATCAACATCTCAAATTGATTCACCCTCTCAAGATCAAACTTTCGATTCAGATGAGGTACTAACGATTATCTTATCTTTCGATGACTCTGTAAAAGGTCTGCCAATCGATAATGTTGACATCCAATGGAGAGTGGGATTAACCGGTACTTATTCCAGTACCAATGTGAGTTATGTGAGTGGAAATTATCAGATAGAACTCTGGTTACGATATTTTGAATTTAACGGCTACGGTCCCTTTACATTGTATTTTACGGTAAACAAAACGAATTACTATAATCAGACTGAGCAATTAGATATTAATGTTTTGGGCTTAACCACCTCTTATATTGACTCACCTTCACAGGATCAAACATATGATTCGGATGAGATTTTGACAATTATCTTATCCTTCGATGACTTAGTGAAGAATATTCCAATCGACAGTGGTGTTATTCAATGGAAAGTAGGGCTTGGAGGAACCTATACTAACACTAATGTGAGTTATGTAGGTGGAAATTATGAGATAAATTTATGGTTAAGATATTCTGATTTCGATGGGTATGGACCCTTTAATATTTACTTCATGTTAAATAAAACCAATTATCACAATCAAACTGATGTCTTAAACATTAATATATTGGGATTAACCAATTCTCAAATTGATTCACCCACTCAAGATCAGACATACAATTCAGATGAAATTATTACTATTACTTTATCCTTGGATGATTTAGTGAAGAGTATTCCAATCGATAGTGCCAGCGTTCAATGGAAGGTAGGATTATCTGGTACTTACTCTAGCACTAACGTGAGCCATGCAAGTGGAAATTATGAAATAGAATTGTGGTTACGATCTCCTGAATTCGATGGGTACGGTCCTTTCACTATTTATTTCATACTCAATAAAACAAATTATTACAATCAAACTGAGTCGTTAAACATTAATATCTTGGGACAAACGACCTCTCAAATTGATTCGCCGTCCCAGGATCAAACTTTCTATTCAAATGAAACGTTATTAATTGTGTTATCATTTGATGATGATATCACGAAAATTCCAATTGCTGGAGCAAGTATTCAATGGAAAGTAGGTTCGAGTGGCACTTTTTCTAGTACCAATGTGAGTTACGTGAGCGAAAATTATCAAATTGAACTCTGGTTACGATCTCCTGAATTCGATGGGTGTGGTCCCTTTACGCTTTACTTCATGCTAAATAAAAGCAACTATTACAATCAAACTGAGATGTTAAATATTAATTTAATTGGTTTAACTTCCATCAATATTATAGATTTAATCCAATATAACCAAGCACTTCAGTTAGACGCTTCTATTTATGAAGGTCAAATAGGAGATAATATTACTGTATTTGCTAATTTCCTTAATGATTATCCTAATAAAACAATAACTGGAGCAATAGGGATCTTATCTTTAAATGGAGATGTTTACGCGAGCGTAGAAAATACAAATGGTATATATGAATGGGAACTAAATACTATTTCATTACCCTATGGTGTATACAATTTCAACATCACATTTTATAAAATGTATTATGAAAACAGTACGTATCTATTTGAATTTAGATTAAATAATCTTATCGCAAAACTCACCTGCATTCAAAAACCAGATAGTGTTAGACAGGGTGACTCGTTTGATTTGAACTTAAAACTATATTATACACTATTTGAGGAATATCCAATTAATCACGCAAATGTATCTTTAATGATTGATTTTGGAACTTCAATTTTAAATGTTAATGCTTTTACAAACTCAAGTGGTATAAATAGTTATAAAATATCAGTTCCAAAAAATGCGAATAAAATCGTTATTATCGCATCATATTCAGGTAATGGTACCTACACATCAGCAACATTAGAAATTTCTGATATCGATTTGATACCAGTAGAGAATGGTGGATTCCCATTTGAGATAGTATTAATAGCTAGTATAGGCGGAGGGATAGCTGTTTTATTAACTGGAGTAATAGTAATTAGGAAGAAAGCAAAAAAGAAAAAATTAAAAACTAAGGACCAAATTCCAGCAGAAAGCAAATCAGTTGAAAAACCCAAAGAAAAAGTAAAAGAACCATCTAAACCAGAAGCAGTGGAAGAAACAGAACCTGTTCCTACTGAAAAACCTACGCCAACATCAAAGGAAGAACATAAAGATAACCTATCTGAAGAAACTAAATCAATGACCAAAGAAGGAACGAATGAAAACGCACAAAAATCACCTAATTCAGTCCCACCCGAAGATAAGAAAAACAAGACAGCAAAGAATGCAAAAAAAGCAAAGAAAGTAAAAAATGCTGAAAAATCAAAAAATAAAAACGCTAAGTAAATAGAACAAAAAACTTCAACTCAAAATATATTTCTTTTATATCATTCAACTTTAATAAATTAATTAGAGATTCCATTTTCAGTAATGCTGAATACTGCTTCTCCTTCAGCTAGATGGGGTGCATCTACTACTTTGGCTACTCTCTGCTCACCTTTACCTTTTCTTAAGTATAACCTAATCGTAGAACCATGAGCAACTATGTTCCCTCCAGCAGCTTGTAAGGGATTTCCATAAAACACATCAGGTTTTGATTGTACTTGGTTAGTAACCATTACCCCTAATTCAGGATAGATATCACATAATCGCAGTAAATCATGAATGTGTCCATTAATGATTTGTTGTCGGTTTGCTAACGTCCCTCTACCGACATACTCACTTCTGAAATGACCAATTAATGAGTCTACAATAATTAATTTGATATTTTTCTCTTTGATTAGATTTGCTGCTTCTTTAATGAGGATGATCTGATGATCAGAATTATAAGCTCTTCCAAAAATGATATTCTTTAATACTTGATTATGATCTAAATCGAGTCCTTCAGCCATTTGAATTATTCTCTCAGGTCGAAAAGTCCCTTCAGTATCGATATAGAGAGCTCTGCCTGCTAATCCACCTTTTTCTAGAGGTAATTGAACATTCACGCATAATTGATGGGCAATTTGTGTCTTCCCAGTTCTAAATTCCCCAAAAAACTCAGTTACACAACCAGTTTCAAGGCCGCCTCCTAAAAGATCGTCTAATTCTTGACTTCCTGTAGTAATGCGTGCAATATTTTTTCGAAGTTCCCATACATCCTCTGCAGATTTAAATCCAATGTTTAAAAGCTCCATTGAACTCTTAATTAGTTTTTCTGTTGTTTTTTCTCCTAATCCAGAACTATCTTGGATCACTCTTGGAGGGGTATATGCAATGGACTCTAAGGAACCAAAGCCAGCCTTTATCAATTTCTTTAAGGTAGCTTCTCCAACTCCTGGAAGATTTTTAACTTGTTCTACACTTTCTTTCAAATCAACATCATCGATCTCTATTTCAATATCATCATCATTATCATCATCGTCTTCAAAATTTTCATCTTCATCAAAATCTTCATTTTCAAGTTGCTCTAATTCTTCAAATGCTTCTTCTAGTTCAGCTTCATCATCATATTCTTCCTCATCTTCTACATCAAGAGAATCCTCTCCATCCTCCTCGCTTATCGCTTGGGCAAACTGAATGTGTTCCTTATAAATCTTTCCCTTAGTATGATTATGCTTGCACTCGGTACAAAAATAAGGATCTCCCATCTTAAACCCACTTTGTTCCTCAATTTGACTTGCTTTAGCCATATAAGTTCACAAATTATTAAAATTTAGTGTATTTTTTATAGTTGAATACTATTATAGAACAAGTGTAGCTAACGATATATTAAAGAAAATAGGCTTCCAATTTTTCAATTTATAACAATTATTAATCCACTGATAAGATCTCAACGAACAATTAAAAAAGGCTTTTAATCTGTTCGGATGTTTTACGCATTTCAATAAAGCAAGTATCCATTCTCGCATCTACATCTAAACACATGGCTAAAATTAAATCTTCTCCCGCTTCCATTATAGCAAAATTACCATCTTCTCCTTGAAGAATGCAAACATCAAGTCTTCCCGATTTTAATTCTAGTAAAACACGTTCTGAAACCGATAAAATGGTAGCAGTCATGGCCGCCAAATTTAATTCAGCAATCCCTTCTTCTAAAATCGAGTGAACAATTAATCCTTCATTACTTACTATAGCCGCTGATCTAACCCCATCAACATTTTCAAAAAGATTCTGGAGTAGTAATAATAATTGATCATCCGACATTTGATTTTATACCATATACCCAAAAAAATTATTATTTTAAAATAGTAAAAATTAGGGAATATTAAATTTTTGTTTATTATAATCTCAATCTTTATTTTTTATAGGAAGAAAATAAAACAAAAAATTGCTTATAATAGTACATAATTATATTCTTTTAAAAAGGGAAAAAAATGAATCTAAATATAGAATATTATCCTAAATTACTCGAAAGGAAGATACAAAAATATAACACGCAAATAGATAAGAACAAGCCACATTGGGATGACCCATTTTTTATTGATACAAAATCATATCTGGATTTTAAGGAAATTCAGGATCAAATTAATCATTTTGATCAACAGAAGATTGAGAATCTAATAGTGTTAGGAACGGGAGGATCAATCCAAACGCTTTTAGCATTGAAACATTTAGCTAAAAAACGGATATATCCATTAATGAATTCAAGAACTAACGAATTAAGTGAATGCTTAAAAAATACTTCCCCTTCAAACTCTCTTGTCATTCCAATATCAAGAGGAGGAGAAACTTTAGATGTAAATTCTACAATTGGATTATTTGAAAAGAAAGGATATCCTATGTTGGGATTATCATCACAGGGAACCATGCATTCCATATTGAGTAAAATGGATGCACCTCTATTGGATGTTCCAGATTTATCGGGCAGATTTGCCGGTTCTATTTCAAACGTAGCAATTGTACCAGCCATGCTTTCTGGTATTGATGTTCATCAATTCCTAAGGGGTTTAAATGAAGCTTATGATGCATTTATGTCTCCAAGCATTAATCCAGCAAGGGAGTTTGCTTCATTTATCTATGCGTTGTATAAAATTGGATTTGGAACTGTCTTTTCGATGCCTTATTCAAGTACTCTCGAGGGGACAGTCGGTTTGTTTGTTCAAGAGATTTCTGAAAGCACGGGAAAGGATAAGAAGGGAATGATTGGTACGTATCAGAGTGCTCCCTTATGTCAACACTCGGTGCTTGAATATTTATTAGGAGGTAAAGAGAAAGTTGCTTTACCAGTATTGTGGATAGTTGAGAATGAAGAGGATCCATTAATTTTGGATTCCTCAATAGAATATATCAATGGTAGTTCTGCACATAAAATCATAAATTATCAAGCTGTGGCAACATTTCAAGCTTTAATTGAGGAAGGAATTCCGTCAGCAATGATTTCAGTTGATAACACTAATGAGAAAAGTATAGGGAACTTAGTAGGCTTTATTCAATCATCTGTTTACTATCTCTGCCTTTTATTAGATGTGAATTGGGCAAACAATCCAAAAGTTGTTATTGGTAAAAAAATATGTAATGAAGCACTCATCAATCAAAAAGGATTTGATGAATTAAGGGAAAGAAGGAACAAGATTGCTAGTGAAAGTTTCAAAAACTATTTTTGATCAATAAAAGCGTTGTATAAGGAAATTATTGCTTTTTTTCTATCTTTTCTATCGATAATAGCCGTAAAATTAATTTCTGAGGATCCTTGAGCAATAGCTTTCACATTTATTTCATTATCACCCAGTACCGTGAAAATTTTTCCAGCTATACCTGGAGAATACATCATTCCAGGACCAATCAAGGCAATAAGAGATACGTCATTATCTATTTTCACACTGAACCATTGCTTGCCAAATAATTCTGAATTACGTAAAAGATAGCTAACCTTCATTGAATCTTCCATATCAATTACAAATGTTATGTTATTTTCTGAAGAGCTTTGTGATATGAACTTAATATAAATTTCATTATCATCCAATAAGGCAAATAAATTTGATGCTGTTCGGGTTAAAGAAATCATGGTTCCGCTTTGTATGGTGACCATAGAAAGGCGTGCAATTGAAGAAATTGCTTTAATAACAACTATAGAGGTGGCTTGCTCCTTCACAATGGAGGTAAAATCGCTTGAATAAGGTTCCTTAAAAGATCGAATTTCAGAAGGAATAGCTCCCTTTTCATTTACATCTAAACATAAGGGATGGAGAACTTTTGTCCCAAAGTAAGCAAGCTCTTTTGCTTCCAAATAAGAAATTTTTTTTAGTAATTTTGAATTAGGAACTATTTTTGGATCAGCTTCCAAAAAACCTTTAACATCTTTCCAGTATACAATCTTACAATTAAAATTATGACGTAAAGAATAAGCTATGATCGCAGCAGTCAGATCAGTACCTCCCCTTCCAAACGTGGTAATTTTATTGCTTTTTGTAGATCCATAAAATCCAGTGATACAAACAATATCTACTGAATTGGAATTGAATAATGGTGTCACTTTTAGAGTTACAAGTTCTTCGGTTTCTTCCAATAAAGGGAACGCATTCCCAAAATTCTCATCAGTTTTTATTAACTCATCAGAAGATAGAAATTCTGAGTGAAAGCCTAAACTATTCAGGTAGACATTAAGTAGATAAGTACTTAGTCTTTCACCATATGAAATTATTAAATCCTTTATATTCTTACTTGGCTTTACTAATTCCACAACACAACCTAAATTAGATAATTCTTTGATATTTTTATTAATATAATTAACTGAATCTTCATGATATTCCGAATCCCCGGAAAGTAAATCTTGAACCATATTCATGTGAATATCGGAAATTTCATTCAAAATCATATCACAATAGAAACCAAACTCTTTTGAACTCTCATAAAATTCAATTAGTTTATCGGTTATCCCTTTTAAAGCAGACGTCACTACGACTAGTTTGCTTTTTTTCAAATATCTTTTAATAATTGAAGTAGTTTGTTTGAAAGATTCTATATCTTCAAGACAAGATCCCCCAAATTTTAAGATGCGAAGTGGATTTAATTTTTGATTTAATTTTATCACCTTCTATTCATTTGATCCTCGCATTCTTAAAATTTATTAGTAAAGTAAAAATCAAGTTAACTTATCAACATTTTCATTGAAAGTATTGAGAATATAGTCTTCACAATTCTCTATATATATGTTATTTATATTTTCTATTTTTCTATCATATATTATGAGTCTAATGAATTCATTAATCGCGATCCAACTCAAACTAAAACAATATAGAGTACAATTCCTTTTATTGCTTATATTCTGGTTAATTGGATTTACCATTTTTGCCATAACAGAACCCTTTCAAAATTTATGGGACCTATTTCTCATTTCAATCGCAGTTCGTACACCACCGGATGCAACCGACTTTACTAATTTTTATGGTTTAATATGGCCGATATTATTAGAAGTAATTGTTTTTGGGTTTCTTGTCGGGGAATTATTAGAGAAGTATAATCCTGTTGTTACGAGTAGAATTCTGGCAAAACATAGACATAATCACACCGTAATTATCGGTTATGATCACCTCGCCGAAAGAATAATCGAATATTGTATTGACCATAAAAAGAGATTCTCTGCTATTGAAGACGATGCTGAATTAGTAGAAGATTTGATCAATAATGGGTATCCTGTCATAGTTGGAGATCCTACTGATGATTTAAATATCAAATCAGCAAATTTTGAGGATGCAAAAGAAGTTTTTATCTGTGAGAATGACGTTAGGATTTCGATTTTGTGTACCGAAAAAATACGTAAAATTAACAAGGAATGTCCTATTTATGTACGAGTATTTGAGGATCATGTGCAGGAATACTTAAAACAAGGTAATTTGGATGCTTTTGGATTCTCTACTTCAAAATGGGCAATGGAAGGAATAAGGGAATGGTGTAAAGGAAAGCAAGGCAAAGCGATAGTGATTGGAAGAGATCGTTTAACCCACCGAATTGCTCATCATATCTCTGTAGAAAGAAATCGTGATACTTACCTTTTTGATGATGAACACGACGGAATTGAATTTGAAGAGTCGGATAAACTGCATTATATTCAAGAATTTGCTCGTTTTCTAAGTGATATACGCCCACATGTAAACCTTGATGAAGTGACTCAAGCATTCATTTGCTGGAAATTAGAATCTGAATTCGATGAATCTCTTTATCTTGCCTCCAAATTTCATTTGAGATACCCAAAAATGGAGGTCTATGTGAGAATAGCTGATGAAGAATTAATAGAATTGGTGAAACGACACAATGCTAAAACTTTTTCAACTTCTCAAAATGCACTGGAAAGATTACAGCAAATTGTAAGTCGAGATTCAGCAATTTATCCTGTAGAGGGCATTAAATTATAGAAATAATTATCTAATTTTTTTATTTTATATATTAAGCAATTAAAAAAATTTTATTTATTTAAGAATTAAAAAAACTAAATAGTTAAGAAAGAATGAAAATTACATGGCTTTAAGTATTTCACTAGCTCGTTTTTTAATACTAACACGAATTTGACTTGTATTCACACTTTTACCATATTTGTAATTTTCATACTTATTTTTGGCGGTTTCTCTCCATCTTTTCTGCCAAGCGGGAAATCCAGATTTAACAAACTTCTCACGCTTAGGAAAATCATGAGCAACCCAGTTAAATAATACAAAAAAGCGTTGTGAACCTGCCTCTTTTGTTAATTTCCTGGATTTTACACCTAAACTGCGAAGATGTGAGACTAAACGACCTTCTACAGCATCTTGAAGCTTTCCTTCAATAATAGCGGGTTCATGCTTAATACCTTCTTCATCGAACCATTCTCGGACTCGATCAAAGCAACTCCCCCTACAAATTTGGACCAAATCCTTCTTTTTATCAAAATCGAGTGCATTTAGTCCATCTTTGACCATATCTACGATATAGTCAAACCATTTACGATCTTTGTGGTTTTCATCATTATATAAACCAACAGGAATTCCACGAAAAATAATTTTACCAGTCTCAAGTACGTGGAAGCCAATAAACGCGTCACCAACGAGATCGCCAGTGCCGCTGTCATCAATTTCTATTGTTTTCGAATGCATATTCAATGCATCACCTGTTTTCTTGTTATTTTAAATTAAATTATGTTATAATCGTTGAAATCTATGATTTTCAGTCGATTGTTCACAATAAAATAAAATTAATATTTACTTAAATGTTTTTTGTATGCGAAAATTCACAGATAGAGTGAAATTAATGATTTTTAACTTATGAAAAATCAATATGAGGTTACTCACTCAAGTTAATAAAAAGTATTGGAATGAAAAGGTTAATTTCTAGAATCTTGTGTTGGTAACTTCTGAAGTACATATTCTAGATAGTTCATTTTAAGGTTTCAGAATGTAATTTTCAAATTATAATTAGAGATTTTTAAACATCTGATTACCTTAGTGGTTAATTTTATTAATATTGAATCCCATCTTTCCCATAGAATGAAATCAGAGATGATAAAAGAACAGCACCAGGATCTCATTAGACAGTTTCCAGATGCTTCCTTCGTTCGGAAAACAAGTTTTAAATTGCCAATTCAAAATGAAGTTTTTCTAATTATTAAATTTAAAAGGTATCCAAAAAAGCCGAGAGCAAAACTAGTCAACAAAAAAGGACGAAAGTTCCGGCTTTATAGAGTTTCTTCAATTTTAAGAGAATGGAATAAAG
The DNA here is from genome assembly GCA_964632315.1 of uncultured archaeon. Lineage (GTDB taxonomy): Archaea > Asgardarchaeota > Lokiarchaeia > Sigyniarchaeales > SOKP01 > SOKP01. Next base: position 1,406 of record CAZWEM010000077.1, on the reverse strand, counting down.
AAAATCCATCAATGTTATCAGATCTAATCAAAGAGATTTTACTTATAATAAATAATTTAGAATCAGATCAAATTATAATTAAGAAAGATTTACTTGAGGGTTTGATGGATATATGCAAAGAAACTCATCCACATAAACTTGTTGGATTGATGGGAGTGAAAAAAGGGATCGTATCTGAATATATCTTACCTTCAAGAGCGTGCACAGATCCACTAAAAGACTTTAGTTTATGGGGACAACAATCTTGCAGTATCCCATTAGATTTCTCTCATGAAGGAACTTTTATCTCACGACCTTCTGGAGATCTTTCAGTAAATGAAAAATTAGATATAGTATTTAGAAGACGGCGATTTACCCTATTATTAGCATATCCCTATAACGGTCTAAACTGTGCCAAATGCTTCGATAGATATGGAAATAGCTTAAAATTAGTTATAGAAGAATCAAATTTAATTAAAACTGAAACATCCTAGCAGTATTAAATAGTGAGAATCTACCATCCTTTTTATATGGCTTAATCAATTCTATTATGTTATTTATGATGAAACTGAAGATAATTAGCTAGGAAAAAAAGTATCGCATTGCTGTTCGTTCTACTTTCCTTAAATGCTCATTTAATGCAGAAATCGAAGATATTAAACTTTGTTGCTAATGTTTCGGCTTTGATATTTTTTGGTGATTCATAATATCCATGACGTGTTGCATATGAAGCTATTTCGAACTGTCTTTTTGAGAAATGTGGAAATGTTTGAATGTTTCGTTAAATTTTATTCTCTTGAGGATCTAATTGATCAGAGATATGAGAGATATTATTAATCGCTAAAATTTCTAGATCACTTAAAAATTGCGAATAAATTTTAAAGGTTTCATCAAAATTTTCTCTTATAAGTAGAGTTTCTTTAACGTATTTTTCATCTATAATTATTGGTGGAATTATTGTCCAATTTCCTGATACACTTTTAGGCCAAAATCCATTTTCGAGAATCTTTTCCATCTCCAAATTTGCAAGAGAGGAAATCGCTCGGAGAATTTTCTCTAAGAAATTAATCGTTATTTCTTGATGAGTTTTTCGATTATAAGATTTGATTCTTTAACCATTTCCTTTTTGATTTTATTTTCCATATTGTATCCTTGTAGATACACGATTCTTTTGATACCAGCGTTTATTAGCAATTTTAAACAGCTCATGCAAGGAAAATGAGTGCTATATAATGTTGTTTCACCCATTATCGAGGTACCATGAATCGCCGCTTGAATAATACAGTTTACTTCTGCATGAATACCCCTACATAATTCAGGTTTTTCTCCACTCTTCAGGTTTTGTCGAATACACGTATCAGTTGTACAATGCGAAAAGCCAGAGGGGGCTCCATTATAACCTGTTGAAAGTATGTGAGAATCTTTAA
>CAZWEM010000076.1:0-12996 GCA_964632315.1 uncultured archaeon | reverse complement strand
CAATTACAGATCTTGATAATGCTGACCCGTTGCTAATATTTGCGATTATTGAGAAAGAAACTGATCCTTCATTTGTAAAGAAGCATTTAAAGGAAATACTTAATGCCTTTTTAAACGATTTTGAAATTCATGAAATAATTTGTGAAGATGTGGAGATTTTTACAGAATTCAATAAAAAAATAGATGCAATCTTGGGAGACTTAAGATTTAAATTAGATGATAGAATTAGTTCGCTTTTTTAGTAATTGATCACTATATATTCATCATAAGTAATCGTTTTCACCACTCTGCTATTTTACTCAAAAAATATATTGTTTGAGAATTTCCTCATGCTTTGTTTTAGAATAATGGGGGATTATTTCAAATTTTACAGTACCCAATCCAGTTAAATTATTAAGAATAATTTGAGATATATATCTTATTCTATCTGGATCTTTCTCAGAGATAAATTTAGCAATAAATAATGAAGGGGTTAGGATTAGAGCTCCTGCACTATATCCAACTAGAATGAACTCTTTTTTCCTAGTAAATTTGACAATTGCTTTATCTAATCCATAATTTCGTAAATTTCGAAGGAGTTTAAATGGGTTTCCTCCAGAAGTAATTAATATATTTGATCTGTTAAGTTTTTTAATTTCTTTTCGTCTATCTACTGCAGTATTATCGATATATTCAAGCTGAACGTTGTATTCTTTTGCATATCCATTCCATTCATCAAAAAATTTCTGTTGAGTATTAGGAACACCTTGGGACGGCATAAAAAGTGCTTTTTTTCACTAATTTCTGATGGAAATATTAAGCTTAGTATTTCTGAAAATTTATCATTTAATTCTGGTGTTGAAAAAAGTACTATTCTCCTCATATGAGAATTTATATGATCTTTATCTTTAATTTTTGATAATTTGCTTTTTATTTCATTATCATAATTCGGTCAATAATTCGAACTTCGTTAAAAGTAAGAACTTAAAAACTATAATAAAACCATTTCATATCTCTATATTAAGAAAAATTAGGTGTAAAAAAAAATGCAACAAATTGAATTTGAAAAAGATTATCGAGAGGCATATTACAGGACTAAATGTTTCAAAGGTATCTTTACTCATGACGTTTCAAACTTGTTTCAAATAATAAGTAATTCAGTTGAGATATGTGAATCTTTACTTAGAGATGAAATGAATGTGAGGGAAATTATAGATTACTTTGAATTAATTGCCCAGCAGTTAAACCGGGGAAAGAAGCTCATAAATAACGTGCGAAGTCTTTCAATGTTAGAAGACCATGAAATGCCATTAGAGCCTATAGAGATCTATCAAACTCTAAGAAATGCTATCCAATTTGCTCAACTTAATTTTTCCAATAAAAAATTTGAGTTCAAAGTCTTACCTGAGCAAAGAAATCTTTATGTTATGGCAAATGAGCTATTGCTTGACGTTTTCGAAAATCTAATTATGAATTCAATTATCTATAATAAAAACGAGAAAGTTCACATTACCGTTTATGTCTCTGTTATAGAAGAAAACAATAGGGATTATGTCAAGCTTGAGTTTAAAGATAATGGTATTGGTATAGAGGATGATCACAAGCAAAAAATCTTTCAAGGAGAACAGTATCAACACAAATTATCCAAAGGGATGGGAATTGGACTTTCACTAGTTGCAAAATTAATAGAATTATGTGGTGGAAAGATCTCTTTAGAAGATCGAATTAAGGGAGATTATTCTAAAGGTAGTAATTTCATTCTCTTGATACCTCAATTTAAAATTATATGGAGTGAAGATTAATGACTGAAAACATTAATATGAACCAAAAGAAATTAAAAAAAGACGTAAAATGGTACACGTACGTGGATTCAAGTCTTGATTCAAAATTAAAGCAATTCATGTCAAAGCACGGAGTGCGCAACCAAGCAAAAATTATGAGAAGTTGTGTGAGCAATTTCATCGATTATGCAACTATTAGTTATCAAAAGAAGTCAAAGAAGGAAAGTAGTGAATTAAATGAAGAACAACTTGATCAATTCATCCGAGACGCAATTATTGCCTATGAAGATGGTGATAATTTTCAGGAAGAACTAAAACAAAAAATCTCACCATTGAAAGTCGCTGTATTGATGTTAGAAAAATTATTAGATGAGCCGGATCGGTTTTTAACTATCTTTAGTAATGCAAAGGTTGCAATTGAAGAATTAGAAACCCTAGTTAAGCAGAGATATGAAGAACCAAAATTAGTAAGATTTGTGAAAAAGGTTGATATCTTATACATTGAAGATAATGATTTGGAGCGGAAGTCTTTAGATACATATTTTAAAAGAAATGGAGTTAATATTAAATCAATAGAAACTTCAGATGAAGGACTTTATCTTTTAAAGCAATTGACTCCAAAGGTCATTTTACTAGACATTAATTTAAAAACGAGTAAGTTAAATGGAGACCAGTTCTGTAGGATTCTAAAATCTAATGAAGAATATCGTAGGATACCTATTATCTTAATATCAGCAGTGGTTACTCCATCTGAGAAAGAAAAAATTTTAGAAAGTACCTTAGCAGATGATGTAATCATAAAACCTATTGAAAAGTTAAAGGATTTAGATGTGTTGTTTAAATACGTTAAAGATTTTTAATTTTTTTTTTTTTTTTTTTTTAATTATAGTTTAAATACGAGTAAAGAATAATTATTCCATTATCAATTATTATTCTGGACTAAAAAATACGTTTCTAGTTAGATTATGAATTTAAGAAGTAGATCAGCTCGATTGGTTCTAATTGTTGTGGCAATATCTATAACAATAATGATTCCTGTAGGTTATTTTGGGTTTATACTTGCTCGATCTTATCTGTACGGATTACCTAGATCTTGTGAAGCTCTTCCAGATATCGTTACTGTTCAAGTAGTCGTGACTAATCATCAAGATCTTATTGATCAAATTGAGAATACAAGTTCTAGCGTGTCAGTAATGATTAATGAAAGATGCGATGGAAAGGGAGAATTAATCATATATTTTAACGTGGTTGACACTATGAATGCGATCCTCACTCTTATCAGTGCTTATACTTTTTTTGGGGTTCCCTATCGATTAATTAATATTTAATTAAAAACAAGAATCGTCACTATAGGAAGAATTAGGATTAAAAAAAGTAATATAATTAAGGCATCCTTATGGAGAAGTTTGAAAAAGACTCGAAAAAATTTTTTAATATATAGATACCCAAGTAATTTCGGATTTGAATAATATATCTGTCAATAAAAAGAATAGTTCCAGAATATAAAGTAATGAAAAGATATTCTTTATAATTTAAATCGCATCACCTGTTCATCACCCCACATTTCATCGATATCTTCAAAACCGTAGCGTTTATAGAATTTTCCAGGACCATTCGTTTCAGGATGATAACTGCCATATAAATATTCTGCATTCGGACGGGTTCTTACATATTTGCAAAGCAAATCTAAAGCCATTTTTCCATATCCAAGATTTTGATATTTCTGATCGATCATAAATCGCCATAGAAAATATCGTTCGGGACTATTTCCAAACCTACCTGGATCTGCAAGCATAATGAAACCGACTGGTGTCTCGTCTGCATAAATTGCTTTGAAATATACATTTTCAGAATAATTTGCAAGTGCAATAGATCGTGCATTAGAAGCGACAAATTTTCTTTGTTCGGGTTTTACGTCTAAATTCAACACATCAAATAAATTTTCACGTACAATAGCTTGAAAAGTTATTTTAGGTGGAATTATCTTATCAGGTGTAAAAACAATATTTGGAAGAATGACCCGTAATGAAGGATCAACTAAAGTATTATAAATATGAATAAAAGTTGTAAAGTCAATAGATAGGATACGTTTTAATGCGGCTCTTCCTAACTTCTGATCGATTGCTTGCCACATGTAAGAACCTAACACATAATAAGCTCTATGTTTAACACCAAGATCCCAAGCTAAGTCTCGGAGTTTTTCTTCAGGATCGACATTCACTCGTGAAAAAATCAGATTTATTCGATCTAAGGCATTTTTTACTTCTTCAGGATCTTCAAGCATTATATAATCGCGTTCATCAAGAACAGGAAAAACTTTTTGACCTGTATAAGATACATAATTGCAGATCCCTTCCCCTTGAAGATTTCTTAAAATGATAAAAAGAGCTTCAGATCCATAGGATCCTTTTGGATAATATTGCCGATACCAACTATGACCACCATGAAAGACTTCATGGATAATCATGTTTAAAATTCGAACAGGATTAAAATTCCAATATGGATCAGCAACATTGACCACAACATCTTCCCATGCAAATGCATTGCAAGGAATAAAGGCGGTAAAATCCACTGGAACATCCAATTCTGCTTCATCAGGTAAAAATGATTTAATATGAGGAATTGCTTCATCTAAAAATTTATCTTTAGATTTAATAATATTAATTGCAGTCTTGTAGATTTTATGATCTACCCTTTCAGTCTCAGAAAATTCTGCCCAATCAAGCAATTTCTTTTTCCATAAATTGTAATCAATCTCTTTATGAACAGACTCTGCCCATCTTTTGGTAAGAACCATTGGGCGTTCTTTTTCCCAAAATTGGTCGTAATTTCTCAAAACCCCATGAGGATCAAAGACAATCTTTTCTAATGTTTCAATATTGAATGTAATTGAAAATCGACTCATGATAAAATTTCACCAAAACAAATATGAAACATAGGTATATGTACGTTTTATGCAAATAAAACATAGTAAACTAATAAGATTGGGGATTATTTTGTCCTTTTCATCTAATTTGGATTTCAAACAATTTAGGATTTTATTAGCATTTCTGAGAATATTGGAAAGGAATTTCTCCAATAAGCAATATATCAATCAAATCGAGGATAGAGATCATAATAATTCGTGTTGATTAGTGAAAGATAAAATTTTAAGGGGAAATTAATCAATTCTTATGATCTAGTTAATGTTATAAATTAAATCCTTTCTAGTCAATAGCAATACAATTTTCGATACTCCAATTCGATTGTTTAACATTTCATAAAAGCAATAATCATGATTCTACTAAAACATTTAAAGCATGGTACAAGCTTAGTATTTAATCATGATGTTGAGTATTAGTTTTCATTTTCGAGATCTCCTCCTTTCAGATTTCATGTTATTAGCATCTTATATTTGTTTCTTCATAGGAGCTCTACTGATCAAAAAAGATAAGCGAATTAAGTCAACCAATCTATTAATTGTGGGAAGCATACTTGCGATATTATGGCAGATCACTAATTTTTTCATTCTTGGAATATTTCTGCATTCCCCAACTGATGAAGATCTTGAATTTCTTAGAATATACGGATTAATTTTCAATGATTTATTGCCCGGAACAATTTTAATCATAGGTATTGGAGTATTTCCATTATTGGTCTGTTATAAAAATAAAACATCAGATTTCATTCAATTTTTAGCACTAGGGGCTGTAATTTTTATCATTTCAATAGTTATTGGAATTGATCGCAGTAATTGGATATTATATACGATTTCAGTTTTAATAATAATAGTTTCAATGACCTTTTTTAGCTTGTACGGTATTAAACTTAAAAATTGGGCTTTAATTTTGTTTAGTATCTTGTATTTTATATCTAAGATCTTGTATCTATTGGATTTATAGGCTTTTTTTATTAATACGTCAATTTGAAATAGAAAAAGAATTAAAAAGTTAAGTATATCAAGTTCAAGATTACTTTATAACATTTTTTTTAGGTTTTCTCTCTATTTTTCTGTTAAAATTGACATAATTCTTTATTCTATTACTTCTTTTCTCTAGCTATGATTAAAGGAGAATTCTTATGGGCAATTGGGGGAAAAGTAGAAAATAAACGTGCTGTAGGAGATACCACTGTTTATAGCATTAAATCGGACGATTGGTATAGTAGTGAAAATGGACAGCTTACTCCTATGATTCATCCCGTTCAAGGAGCTGGTTGGACCTATTTGAAAAATAAGATATATTGCTTTGGAGGAAAAAAAAAGCTCACTCTGGTTGCTGTGATCACATCCAAGTATATCATATAACGGAGGATAGTTGGGAACTTTACGATCCTATGCCAGAACCACGTAGTAAATTAGGCAAGTATTATCCCGTTATTGATAATCATTATGTATATCTATTTGGAGGTGATAATAATAAAGGACCGTTTAGTCGAGTGAATTGGAACTGGAGATATGGCTTGTTAAAAGAATCATGGGACGTCGATGTTGCAGACGCTCCATTTGCTTAATCATTTCCAATACCATCTTATCATAAGGGTCGGTTATACTGTTCCACAGAAAACACGGGGAATGAACCCGAACAAAACACTTATGAAGGATCTTTAAATCAGCGCTATAGTCCTAAAAATGACGTCTGGGAAGTGATGACACCGTGCCCGATTCCAACCACTGATGGATCGGGAGACAAATGGAACAATGTATTGTATGTCATTGGTGTTTGGAATATTAATATGAATTTCTATAATCAGGAGAAAGAAAATTATTACGGTCCCGTTAAGAAGCTACATTTAGTGTACAATTATGACTCTAATAATTGGCAGTTTGAGTCTAATTTGCCTGGTCATTGGCATCATGGAGGTGTTCGTGCAAGTAAAGATTCCCTTTGGCGATTTTTGGGAACTATTTATGAAGATATTGATATTAGATCCCGAAATCCCATTCAAATAAGATTTTTAGGTGGGATGGTATGACTTGGACAGAAATGAAGGAAGATCCTGTTCGAAAAATGAATTTTGGTGCCATTTATACTACAATAGGACCTAATTTTAAATAATCTAGCCTAAAAAGTTTTATGACCAACCGGTCGGTCGTAAGATTTATATATTAAATTTTATTCTATAATATTAGAAAAGAATAATTTTCTTATTCAAAAGTGATGATTTAAGGTATGAAGAGATCCATAAAGTCAGATAAGGTTAAAATTGAGGACAAAAAAGGAACTAAGTCTATGATCAGAGACGTTTCGATTGACTTATTCTCAAAAAAAGGATTTAATGCTGTTTCTGTAAGAGATATTGCTGAAAAGCTGCCTATTCACAAAAGTACGATCTATAGTCATTATAAAAGCAAAGAAGAGATTATGGATTCGATTATTGAATCCTTAATTGATGAATTCAAGTATAATTCAAACCAAATTCCTTTAGAAGATTTCATTGATGAAATAGAACCTAAACTCCTTTTAAACAACACGATTCGACCAATGATAGAGCAAATACGGATTCCACGCATACGTAAGATTCTGAGACTTATATGGATTGAACTCTATCAAAATGAGAAATGTTTAGATTTCCTTAAAAACCAGTATATAGCGCCCACCATTAAGATGTTTGAGAATATTTTTCAATTAATGATGGATAAAGGATATATCAAGCAATATGATGCTAAAACCCTAGCGAAAGAATTCTTTTACCATACTCTCTACTTGCTATTTGAATGCTTTATACTCGATTATAATGAAGCTTCATATGAGGCTTTAATTGATAGTTTACTTGAAAAAGTCTCGATTCACATCACGTTTTTTTTTGATATGGTGAAAATTGACAAGATGATGGTTGAATGAATCCAGAAATCTATTATTTTACGGGTACAGGTAATTCATTATTTATAGCTAGAGATATTGCGGAAAATATTAATGGTAAACTCATACCTATATCTTCGGTGGTAAAAAAAGAGAGAATAACTATTAGCGCTCAAATTATAGGATTCGTATTTCCTGTTTACTACGCATCAAATTGTAGTAGTGGAATTCCACTTATTGTTGAAAGATTTCTCTATAAATTAGATAATATTAATTCAAAATATATATTTGCAGTGTGTACTCATAGTGGGATGCCTGGCACCACGTTGGAAGAGGTAAGTAAGATTTGTAAATCGCGAGGTGGAGAATTGGCTGGCGGATTCACCGTACTCACATATAATGATGCTCCAAGTATAGGTGAAAAGCTAAAAAAAATAATATTCAGAAAAGAATCTATGAACAAGAGTACATTTAAGATTCAGAAAAGGCATCAGAAGGTCGTAGAACATTGGAAGGAAAAACTTACACATATAAGTAATTATATCAATAATAAGGAAAAAGGTGAATTAGAAACTCGAAAAAGCATTACTAAACTCATTTTTGCTCCACTTATTTATTTACTTATGAAACCAGTGTTTAAAAAGAGATATCAAAAACTTTCTAATACTTCACGTTTACCCTTTAAAGAAATGATTCCTTTAGCAGATCGGAGTTTTTTTGTTGACGAAAGCTGCAGTGGATGCGGGATTTGCGTAAGGATTTGTCCTGTCAACAATATAAAGCTCACAAATGGTAAACCTATATGGCAAAATCATTGTGAAAATTGTTTTGCTTGCTTTTCGTGGTGTCCTAACGAATCAATTTATGGTGAAATCGTATCCTACGCCGAACATTATCATCACTCTACTGTAAAAATAACAGATATAATAGATCAAGCAAATAAATTTAGAGAGGTAGAGAATTAAATTATGGAAAAAAATAAAAAATGGCTATGGATAGTAAGTATTGTCATTGTATTTTCCCTAGTCTCAGGTGGAGCTGCTGCAATCCTTGTGAGAGGATTTGTGTATGAGATTATTTATGCTATTCATAAAATCACATCAGTCCTATTTGTGATCTTCTTTATAATTTTCATTCGCCTTAGAGGGAAAGAATGATAAAAAATTAAGAAAATTTTTTTTTTAACCCTACAAAATTCACTGAATTTGTAAAGATACTATTTAGAAAAAATAAGATTGATGAAAGGTTAAATTTTCAACCAAAAAGAACAATTTTAGGAATATTAAATATCTTATCTTTCATTTTTAGTGGAAAAAAGTGAATCTTTTATTGGGTTAAACTTTTTCTTCTTAACTTTGTCATTCATAATAATATAATTCTCCTTCTAATTTGTTCTTACAAACCTTCTCATTACAATATTTACCTTCTGGTGAACAAGATCTTATTAGAACCCCAATCTCTATCACAAATCTTAATTGAAAATATAAAAAAAAAATAATGAAATAAGTTCGGAGTGTAGAAGATATGTATAATTATAAGAGAATGCTTGGAGAATTATTTGGTGTTGCCATAGCAGTTGTTTGGATCCTATTTGCATTTCTAGGAGCAGGGAATTTTGTATTTCTTGCTGTTGCTATTTCTCTTACTATCTTGTTTGGTGTACTTTCTTGAGGATTTATCCGATTTAGTAATGAAGGAATTAATTATAAGAGACTACTAGGTGAATTATTTGGTGCAGGTATAGCGATTGTCTGGGTTTGTTTTGCTCTAATCGCACCAGGCGATATGTTATTCCTTGTGGTTGCTATTTCTCTTACTATATTGCTTGGTGTATTGGCTGGAGGATTAATTAAATTAAGTAAAAAGGAGATATGATTTTTACGATTATTTCTGTTACCATTGGAGCAATTTTTCTGATAGTTTTTTTAGTAAAACTAGTTCGGGGCAAAGAATAAGCAACATTTAATCCTTTTTTTCTTTAATTTTATTTTAGAAAGATTTACAAATTTAAATAATTAATAATTTCAAAATTTACAGAAAATTATTACTAGATTTCAGACTTGTGAATAATTATCCATAACAAAATTAAAATTTTATACTAAAGATGATTTAAATTATAAATTAATGGATGAAATTGATTTAACCATCATAAAGAAGTTATTCGGTAACTCGCGTCTGACCTATCGTGAATTAGCCAATATGGTCGAATTGGGTGTAAGTGCAATTCATAAACGAATACGGAAACTCGAAGATGATGGAGTAATCAATGCTTACACCGCACGACCGAGCATATTTGCATTAAAAAGTTTATGGATTATGATATTTGGTACATCTAAAGCAAAATCATTAGAGTTTGTTAGCAAGGAGCTTGGACAAAATGAAAATGTAGAATTTGTGGCCATAGCTGGCGGAAAGTTTCTCTATATCTCAGGCTTTCTGAGAAATATATCAGAACTTCAAGACTATAGTAGTTTTGTCTCAAAAGTTGCTCAAATAGAAAATCCAACAGTTGGAATTATTAATGTGCCCTATATTACAATCCCTGAACCCCTCACTACAATTGATTATAATATAATTAGGATTTTAAATCGAGATGCTAGGAAGTCTATAACAGATATAGCAGATGACGTGGGACTTTCTGCTAAGACAGTTAGGAAAAGATTAAACCACATGATCGAGAATAATTTAGCGTTATTTTCAATTGAATATAGTCCCCTCTATGATAGTAGCTTTATAACTGTTTTTCACATCTCTCTAAAAGAAGGAACTGATATCAGTACTACAATTAAGTACCTTGAAAAAAAGTACTATCAAAACATCGCTCATTGCTATAGCTATAGTAATATTCCTAATTTCATAACAATTACCTCTTGGTCAAAAACTGCACAATCATCTCGAATGTTTCAGAAAGAACTTCAATCTGAAGGATTCAAAGATATTGTTCCTCACGTATTTTTAGCTTTAAATTGGTATTCCTGTTGGGTAGATCAATTACTTAGAACTAAATGAATAAAAAGATCTAATTTTCAATTGAATGGAAAAAATTTTCGAAAATTTTATTTTAATTTTTAGACAAAACTTACTCCTTAGAGAAAAAATAAATTGGGGTGGAACGATATCTTCCCGAATTTCAACTAGATAGGGAAAATTCTAGAATTTTTAGTTTCAATTACTCCCCAATTCAATAAAAATAACGTAATTATTATGTAGCAATTGATTTTTATTTAAATATTTTTTATGATTTTGATGATAAATTCTTGATATAAAGGCGGAGAATCTAACTTTGTCATTTTTTTCTTAAAGGGTAATCAATCTCTTATAAGAAACCTAGAATGATTTATGATTAATAAAAAAATATTATCAGATAATTTCCCTATTTAAAAAATTATTCTAAAATATTTTGATAAATGTGAAACAAATGGATAAAATGAAAGCCGTTGTTTATTCAAGATATGGACCCCCAGAAGTTCTTCAACTTAAAGATGTAGAAAAACCCACTCCTAAAGCAAATGAAGTATTGATAAAAATACACGCAACTTCTGTAACAATAGGGGATGTTATAGTTAGAAGTGGTAAGCACCCAACTTCCAAATTCCAAACTGTAATGTTGTATTTAATGCTTGGTATTAAAAAGCCGAAGAGACCCGTGTTAGGTATGGAACTAGCAGGAGAAATTGAAGCTTTAGGTGAAAATGTAAAACAGTTTAAAAAGGGAGATGCAGTTTTTGCATCAACCGGATTCAAGTTTGGAGCTTATGCCGAGTACAAATGCTTGCCTGAGAATGGTATAATAACTTTAAAACCAACTAACCTAAATTTTGAAGAAGCTGCTGGTGGTTTCGCATCAGGGGGAGTTACTGCCTTAACAGTTCTTAGAAAAGCAAATATCCAAAGTGGACAAAGGGTCCTGATCTATGGTGCTTCAGGAAGCGTCGGTACTTTTGGAGTACAGCTTGCTAAATATTATGGGGCAGAAGTTACTGGAGTTTGTAGTACCACCAATTTGGAAATGGTTAAATTTCTGGGAGCTGATAAAGTTACTGATTATACACAAGAAGACTTTACCCTAAATGGAATTAAATATGATGTTATTTTTGATGCTGTCGCTCGAATTTCTTCTTCATATTGTAAAAATTCACTAAAAGAATCAGGAATTTATCTCAATACTATAAAAGATTCCCCAAGTAAGTTAAAAGTCGAAGATCTAACCTTCCTTAAAGATTTAATTGAAGCAGGAAGATTAAGATCCGCTATAGACAAACGTTATCCACTTGAAGAAATTGTTGAAGCGCATAGATATGTTGAAAAGGGACATAAAAAGGGGAATGTGGTAATAATAGTCATTTAGATGAATACTTATGAAAGCAGTTGTTTATGAAAAGTATGGATCTCCAGAGGTTCTAGAATTAAAAGAAGTTGAACTGCCCTTTCCTAAAGACAATCAAATTATGATCCAAGTTTATGCCGTCTCCTTAAATAGTGCTGATTTAGATTATTTAAGAGGTTATTGGATGGCTCGTCCAACTGGATTTTTAAAACCTCGATTTAAAATACTTGGAACTGATGTAGCTGGAAGAGTTGTATCTGTAGGTTCCAATATTACACGCTTTAAACCAGGGGATGAAGTTTTTGGAGATTTATACATGAAAGGTTTTGGTGGTTTTGCAGAGTATGTTTGTGGCCCTGAAGAAGTTTTTATGATCAAACCGAGAATTATTTCTTTTGAGGAAGCATCTACAATAAATTCAGCAGCACTAATCGCACTGCAGGGTCTTCGTGGTAAACGAGATATCCAAACTGGGCAAAAAGTCTTGATCAATGGAGCAGGGGGTGGGATAGGTTCGTTTGCTGTGCAAATCGCAAAACTTTTTGGTGCTGAAGTTACGGGTGTGGACAGTACGGAAAAAATAGAAATGTTAAAATCAATTGGTGCGGATTATACTATTGATTACACTCAAGAAGACTTCACTGCATTAGGATCCCAATATGATTTAATTCTTGATTTTGTAGCTCATCACTCACTTAGCGAATATAAACGCGCTTTAACCCCTGAAGGAATAATTGTTATTGGCGGAGGACGTATTAAAGTTATACTTTCAGCGTTAATACGTTCAAGGGAAAAAAAAATTAGTATGTTGATGTGGAGAAGTAATCATAAGGATGATTTAAAATATCTAATAGAATCTATCCAACCACAAAGCTCAACTTTCTTACCAGCTAATTTATCAGTAACCTCACCAATTTTATGACTTCTTAACATGACTTAAAGAGAAAAAGGATATTTATTAAGTTTATTATTTCAAATGTTTTTTAATTATCTCCATTGCTTCTTTACCATTAACTTGTCCTTTAAATTCTTTCATAATTAATCCCATGTATGCTTTATCAGATAAACCAGGTTTATCTTTTATTATCTTAATTATTTTCTCTTCAATTTCAGAAACATCAACAGAACC
>CAZWEM010000075.1:0-13610 GCA_964632315.1 uncultured archaeon | reverse complement strand
AAAAATATTGTTAGAATTATTGTATTTATGGTTTATCTGGTTCAATTTCAACCTCTATCTCGCTTAAGAGAGAATCTATTCGTCTAGCTTTGTTGTCAATTCGTAGTATGGTACTCAAATGCTCTGTCTCATCGGTTCCTAGTAGAAGTGTAAGAGAACCTGCTCCTAAAAAGAAAAATTCCAACACGTCAGGAATCTTCTTTTTAAACCTTAAGCCCTTAGTAGGATAACGATCCGCTTCAACAAAAATTCCTTTTCGATGATATAGTTCATTACGCTCTAACTTCCAGTAGTTAAATCTAGGTGCTATTAAAGCAATTAATAAAAGTATTCCTATCACAATTGTCATGACAAAATAAAAATCCACATTCATTCCGATGTTAAATTCTACAACAGCTACATTTTGAAAAAACGTATTTATTATTGCTGGAAGGCTTAAAAAAATTGAAAGAACAATGAGCACAGCAATTATTAAGATAAGTATAAAGAATTTGGTTGAAGACATATCAAATGCCATTGTTATTAGGTTTACAAAAAGTACTACTGTCCACACAAACCCTAACCAAGGCACTGGTGCTCCAGAAGCGCCGAAGAAATATTGGATGAACCATAAAATAATTGTGGTTAAAAACAAGGGAAACAAAAAGATGACTTTAGAATAACTTCTAAGATAAATCACTTCACCTTCTTTCTTTTCCTCTTTAGCTTGTTGTTCTAAATTATCTGATGGCATAATTTATCCTTTAAATTTAGATTTTATTAATAAACTAAGAAGAAATAGATATTTAAACCATCTCATTAAAAATCATAACTTATCTGATTATTGGGATCTCCAAATTTTTACCCTCTGCTAACTCAATTTGCTTTGGAAAAGTAATCAACTGATTTCTAACTTCAATTTTTGTCTTTAAATCATTCAATTCAATAATCACGAAGCTTAAATCCTCAAGGATCTGAAGTTTTAATTCTTTTAAATTTATTTTTCCATACAAAATTTCGATTTTTGCGGCTTTTTCATTTTGGAGATAAGTTCCCCAAACCCCATCTAATGCCCAAAAACATTTAAAATTATCTTGATGAATTTTTGGTGAAAAGCTAAGTTTCCCTTGACATTTATCATATTTAAATCCAGAAAGGGCAATAAGTAATCCATATGAAGCCATTGCTCTTGCATAGTGGTGACCGCACTCAAATTCATCCCATGGATTACGATGACATCCGTCATATCTAGATCTTGTACATTTTACAACTTTTAAGCCCTCTTTTACTAAATCCTCCATTATGCAATGAACCGCAAATTGATATTCAGATCCAATCCATACTTCGGTAGCATAGGGCAATGGTATATTCGGCTTACTCCCATTGGGCCAGGTGCATACAAGAATACCTGATTCATCATTAACTGCATATAGTCTCGCATTATTTACGTGCTCAATCATATTTTCTCTGAAATTATATTTAAAAATTGATTTTAAGGTTTGTTTTATATGATTTGCTTTTAAAAAGTTATTCAATCCAGCAATACGAGAGAGTTGAAGCCCAAGTAATTGATCTGTGAGGCAATCTATACCCATTTGATTACGTTTAGCCCTTTTAGATTCATATTTTTGAATGTAATATTCTCCATTAAATAAATTCTCCTCAATCCATTGCTTACCCTTTTCGAAAATCCTTTCATATTCTATAGATTTCAGTTTATCACCTAAGAATTCAGCCATTATTGAAGCTGATTTTAAAGCGCCTAAGTAATAACACATCGAGAGTGGATTTGGACCAAAAAATTCAATATCGAACGTATTCGCCTGAAATCCATTTAAAACACCAGATTTATCTTTATCCCAATATTCGAATGCATATTCGAGGGATCTTTTTATATTCTTCCAATGTTTTTCTAGCCATTGGTTATCTCCACTGATTTTCCATTCACGATAAAAATTTATAATCATTCCAAATTGACCATCAACAGCACGGGAGATCATTGCATCAAAGCTTTGATTATATTCTGAAGTCTCTGGTGGCCATTGCAAACGAAATCTCATGGCTCCAGTATCTTCATTAATAAAATTATGAGCAAAATTTAAATCATGAATTGTTCTTTGCAGATTTGGAAAAAGGAAAGAGAGCGCTTGTTGATAATTCCATACATGATTACAAGTTCCTTCACACCAACCATGGTTAATTGAGGTACCTTCCCATCCATAAAATTCACCACTGGTCAATCTAATACAAGTAGCAGTTTTTAAAATAGACATACCACTAGATATTGCATCAATTATAAAAGGCGGAAGCGTACTTGAAAAAAGAGCTTGATGAAACTTTTTTGTTAGGATATACAATTGATCTTCATTATTCACAAAATTTACCGCAACATCAAATGCATCATCAAATTGCGAAGCATAATAATTTTTCCACGTTATTTTTTTGCCGTCTGTACGGTTAAATTGCATATTTCTCCAATATTTCTCAAAATTAGGAAAATACCAAGTGATATAAAAGCTAAAAATTTTAGATTCCCCTGGTGCAAGGTTTTCTGAAATGAGTAAAGCCCCAGCTTCTGCTTTATTAGATACGTCCCTCTTTCTAAAAGGTAATGAGTTTGAATCTTTAACTGAATTCCAAATCTCTTCTATTGCAGCATACCAATATGATTTTGGCCAATATGGAGTATAATTATAATTTTCATTGGAGGTAGTTAAAGCAAGACTTCCAAAATCTGGGCTCTCTCTGTTTTGTTCTTTACGAGTAAAAAAAATTCCTTTAATATTCTCTTCCTCGCGAAATTCATTTAAAAACTTGCCTTGAATAGTATCGGTAGCATTAAAGATCATATTTTCATTTTTTCCTAACCTGAAACCAACGAGGTTTAGCATTGACCTAATAATACTTACAGCAACGCTATTATTTGATATATTTTTCACATGATAACGTAAAATTGCAACGGGATAACTCGAAGAAGCTTCATCAGATGGGATAAAAGGATTGTATGCTTCAAGCTCTACATCTAAAGGGATTGCTTTCGACTTAAATTTGATCCTTGCAAAAGGAAATTCTCCGCTAAATTCACAGCTATCCATGTGGGGAAATCCTTCACCATTACAATGATATGCTCCCCCATCTCTTGGTGTGTAAGGACCTATTTTTGGACCCTCTAAAATTCGACACACTGGATTTTTATTTTGTTCTTTAACTCTTATGATCCCGAAGGTTTTAGGAAACCAGCTTCCTAAATGAGGCCTATTAAAGATCTCAAAATCTTTCAATGAGCCATTACCCGCTAGCCCTATAGAACCGGTTCCAATTCCACCTAAAGGAAATGATATCTCATTCAAATATTTATCCTTATAGATTCTTTGTGGTCCTATTCCTAATAAATCATCTAAGGCACTACTTTCCATTTCTAATCAGTCGCTACTTTTTATAAAATATATAATCAAGGTGCAACACAAGGATTATTAAAATTAATGATTTTTTTATCGATTTAATAACTCAATAAATTATAATAAAAATAATGAGAATAAGTGGAATTCAATTATATTCATAAAAACCCTTATTTGTTTTTCTACCCAAATAATTCCTTTCAACCATTTTGTCAATTAAAGGACTGGGTTTATACTTTTTTCCAAATTCCATAGCTAAATACTCACCGATATGCTGATAGACATCCAAACCTACTAGATCACTTAATTCCAAGGGACCCATTGGAAAGTTGAATGCCATTTTACATGCTACATCAATATCTTCCGTACTAGCTAACCCCTCTTCCTTCATTTTAATCGCTTCATTACACATAGTATAAATGAGTCTTGAAGTGACGAATCCAGGAGAATCTTTCACAATTACAACCCTTTTATCTAATTTTTTGGAGAAGTCTTTTGCAATTTGCAAAGTTTCATCAGATGTGTTTTTTCCCTTAATCAATTCAATTAATTTCATTACAGGTGCTGGATTGAAAAAATGGATTCCAACTATTCTTTCTTGATTCTTTGATTGAGAAGCCATATCAGAAATACTTAAGGATGAAGTATTGGAAGCTAAAATTATATTTTTTTCACATAAGGAATCTAATTTAGCCATCAAATTGGTTTTAAGTTCCATATCTTCAAAAACAGCTTCTATGATAAGATCTACATCTTTAATCGCTTCTTCTATTTCTATCATTGTATGGATAGAATTTAATATTAAACCCGCTTGGTCTTTTGTCATTTTATCTCGAGCTACATAATGCCTTTCCAGATTTTTTTCAATCGAATTTTTAGCATTTTTTAGAATATCATCACTTAAATCAACTAGATTTACAGCATATCCATGGGTCGAAACAAGTTGGGCGATTCCAGAACCCATTATACCAGCACCAATAATACAAACTCTTTTAATTTCCATATTCGTATCACTTCTTTCGATATTGCTTAAAATCTGGTTTCCTTTTTTCTAAAAATGCGTTTTTCCCCTCTACAGCTTCGTCAGTACCGTAATAAAGCGAAAGTCCCCCTACTCCTAATTGAGTTATACCTGTGGTTCCATCACTTTCTGCTAAAAATGCATATTTTAACATCTTCAAGGCAGTTGGGCTTTTTTCTAATATTTCTTGACAAAAAGCATTCACTTCTTCATCTAATTTCTCATAAGGTACAACTGAATTAACAAGACCAATCATTAGTGCCTCTTGGGCATCATATCGACGACAAAGAAACCAAATTTCTTTTGCTCGTTTTATACCTACAGCCCGCATTAAATCTCCAGTACCATATCCAGGATCAAAAGAACCAACTCTCGGTCCTGCTTGACCTAACTGAGCATGCTCTGCCGCAATGCTTAGATCGCAAGCTACATGCCATACATGCCCTCCTCCAATTGCATAGCCATTCACGCGAGCGATCACTGGCTTGGGTAGGGTGCGTATCAAGTGTGTGACTGTCTGCCACCCAACTTCTAATGGAAGCATAAAACCTCCCTTGTATCCCCCTTTTTCACGTGTAGTTTGATCCCCTCCCGTACAAAAAGCTTTTTCACCTTGACCGGTAAATACTACAACTCCAATTTCAGGATCCATGCATCTATTAAAAGCATCAATCAATTCATATACAGTATGTTGAGTACAAGCATTATAGCGTTGGGGTCTATTGATAGTTATCCGAGCAATGCCTTCATTTTTCTCAAAAATAATATCTTCATAATCCATATTCATCAATCCTAATCTTTCATTAAGCAATTTATATGAAGTGAATATATTTAGACTTTCTTGTGATCAAATGTTGATGTTTATCTTGAATCGATGAAATTTAAATTGAATTTTACAATATCAGCTAATTATTTAGATGCTTAAGATGCTTTTTTAAACAATTTTCGTGAAAGTTCTGTTTCACGAATTTCTTGATATTAATAAGAGGGTAATTTCATCTTGGTTTTTATTTCTTGAAGCATCTCATAACTCTTACTATTTATTTCAGTTAGAGTCTGTCTTAAAATATCATTAATTTCAAGTCCGTTTAATCCACAAGAAATATATAATAAAGAAAGTATTTCTTTAGCAAGAACTTGAAGGTTTTTTGTATCATAAATGGGAATTCGAATGCCTAATGCTTTTAGATCCATGTGAGTTTCTTTTTCTTGTTGCCGGATAGTAAGTAAAACGTCATTTTTTCTTCCTTTCCATACTTCAGAAACTGCCCTTATGGATAAGATATACCTTTTCGATGGGCTCCCGATTCCATTTATCTCACTGGTGAAAGTAAGGGGTTCAGAATTTCTAATAGCCTCCAAACCGAAAGATCTATTGATTTTATTCGATTTATCTAATTTAAATTTCATTTTTGAGATTTCTTCAGTTAGTTGATCAACTTTAAGCGACAATTTTTCAAACTTATCAAGGAATAATTCCTTATCTATTAGATTTTCACATTCATCCATCGAGACTACCTTATTACAAAAAGGTATGGTTTTATCTAACAGCTTGATTAATAAAACTAATTATTAAACTATTAATCTCTCAAGAATTAATGATTTTATTAAAAAAAAAGGAACTAAATTAGTTATTAAGATTCATTACTTCCAATATTTTCATTATTTTCGTCAGTTGGTTCGGTTTTTTTGTTGGGAGTGTCCTCGTATTGTGGCCGGATATAATTAAATCCCTCTTTAGGCAGATCTTCTTCTTTTTCTCCAAAATCTAATACCTTTTCTTCCACTTCTGTAAGTTTATCGATGAATTTCTTTGGACTAATATCTACTTCAAATTCTCCAGATTTTTTCTGACTCTTATAATACTTCATAAATTGATAGAATCCTACTATTAATAATGATAGCAAGAAAAAGGCTAAGACTGCCATATTTTTAGCAAAATTTACCCAATCTGCATTAATCCATGATAAACCGGCGATATTTGGAAACCAATTTATTAATAAACCTAAATCACTAAAAGGGAAGTAATGAGTGAATTCATAAGCTACTTTTGAGAATACTAACCATAACACAATCGTATCTAGCCCAATTCGTTTCCTATTTAAGCGTTTCATGAGCATTTCTGCTTGAGAACCCATTAATGTGGATATTGTATATAAAAGAATTCCGAAATCTGCTAAAAGCAAAATTATCTGCGTAAATAAGGAGGACGTTTCTGCTCCTGTTGTAGCATTTCTGAAAGCTAAAAAGATCTTTATAAGCAAATAAAATGTATAAATTATCAACAGGATAAACCAAGGTCCAAGCCAAGCAACAAATACTTTCTTGAAAAGGAAAATGATCACGAATGCTGTGAAAAGACCAATCACGATCAAAACAAATATCACAACATAATTGGAAAGATAAATTACGCTAGCTATACTTTCTCCTAAAAAAGCTCCTATTTCTTGTGAATTTAGAATATAAGCTATTGACAATAGAACCGCTATTCCCAAACCTCCAAAAAATTCAAGCGATCTTAGAAAATTAGACTTCCTCTTTTCCCTTAAACCGCGATCTAATCGTCTGCTTGATAAAAATGCTCCGTATAATATGAACCATGAAGTGAGAAAGAAATATGACAAAATTGAAAATGCAAATAGAATTATTAAAAAGAATGCAATTAGTACCATTAATGGAAGTGACAAAAAGAAAATCAATAACACTTTCCATGGTTTTACTTCTTGTATGTCTTTCTTTGCAAATAAGGAAAATAAAAATAAGTACAACAAGAAAGTTAAAAATGGTAAAAACGAAATCAAGCCAACTAATCTGGTATACTCAAATTGTACAAGACCTACTCCGACAAGAAGCCATACTACTAAAATTAAATATCTCCAATTCTCTTTCAAAAACAATTTCTTTAAATTGTCGATTGAGTCCATAATTTTAACTCTGAATCAGTAAATTTTTGATAATTATTGAAATAATAATTGAGTACATATTTTTAAAATTAAGTTCTCGATTGGTGCGTCATAATTTTAATTCGAGATTGAAGAAAAATAATTTTTTATTAGTGAGCTCGATCTAATATTTAATCAAATTTTATGTCAAGGGATATTTATGCTACTACAAACAGAAATTTTCTTAACATTTTTAGATTGGGTCGCGCAATCTTTAGGGGTCATGGTTTTTATTAGTGGATTTATAGCATTAACTTGGCTTGGATATGAACGAAAAAGGAGAGGCTCTTTCACAAAACGTAAAGCAAATGAAGAAGCAGATGGAAAGAAATTTGATGTCTCCAGATTTTTACGCGTTCTCTCTTATTTAGGTATAGTTGTAGGTTTATTAGATATTTGGGCAGGATCAATGGGCTTGATTCTTGATATACCTCCTAGCTTTCGATACGCAGCAATTACAGAAAATGGTGCAGATCACTTTACCAGCATTTTCTTGATTGTTATTGGAATCGCGATGCTTTTCAAACCAATTAATGATTTACCTTTAGTTAGTATAATTTCATTGTTAGCAGGGAGTGCAGCTGCATTTTTATTAGCTATATTTATACCAGATTCTGCTGTTGAAATCATTGCGTATTGGATTAACCCTAAATTAGGACTAATAATAACTTTTATCCTTGTTACCGCAATCGTTGCTGTTACGGCTAAATTTTATATTAAAGTATTACAAGCAGTTTCTAAGTTTCTTTCATGGCCTCCAATAGCTTTTATAATAATGATATTCTGCTTTGTTCAAGGAATATTATTATGGGGATTTGGAACCTCTATTTTTGTAAACTTTCTAAACTAAGAAATTTATAAATTAATTTTTATTTTTTATTTAAGAAATCTGTAATCTTAACTTGATGTGAAAAATTCTTAACGGGTAAGTTCAACTCTTTCTTAATTTGATTAGCAGTTTCAGGGGCGAAGCCAGAGAAGTGATTGTTAACAATTATGAAAATCTCGTGAATGTCGGATTTTTTCTGTAATTGCTTAATGTTGGAATAAAGGTGATCCATTAATTGCTTTTGACCTCTTTGAACTCGATTAAATTTTTCTAACTTTCGATCTCCAATTAACCGAATGTAATATACTTCTTGATTCAAAGGGAAATAAGATTTTACATTTTGGAGATATGTTGTGATAAGAAAGGAACTCTTATTACTTCCAATAAAATTTGTAGCACCATTTTCAAACCATGAGTCGTCTCTTAATTCTATAGCGAGTCGATAATCTTTAGGAAAACTGTTTAGAATATAGCTTAGATGATTTTTATGTTTTTCAGAATGTCTAAACCATGGTGGAAACTGAAGGATTAGCAAACTTAATTTATCTTTTAATGGCTCAATATTAACTACAAAATTTTCAATGTCCACTTCAATTTGCGGATTTTCAAGTTTATGAGTTATATTTTGCCATACTTTCAAAGTAAAACGAAAAGAATCACTTACTCTTGAATTCCAACTTTCTGTCATTTCTAGAGTAGGAAGGGAATAAAATGATGAATTTACCTCAATTATATCGAAATATTCCGCATAATAGGGAAGATATCGATATTTTTCAAGTTTAGGAGGATAAAATGGCCCCACCCAGTCTTGATAATCCCAACCTGCTGTCCCAACGTAAATTTTCATCGTTTTATTCCAATTTATTCTGAAGCACCATTTTAGTTCTAAAATATCAAATACCAATAAAATATTTTCTCTTATTATTTGTAGATTTTTGAATAATTACCATTAAATTTAATACAAGAAATATCTGGTTAGATTTTGATAAAGTTTAATATCCCCCTTTCTATTAAAAAATCAGAAATATATATAAAAAATTGTGAATAGTTCAAATAATAAGGCAAATTATTCAATGAAGTGGTTATTATATGATTCCTTGGGAGAAAATTGAATCGAAACCAGAAAAAAAAGTAGCTGTAGAAGGTAGAGTGTTACTAGATTTTAGGGCTAAAATGGTTGAATTGGAAAGAGATTTAGGGCTAAAAAAGCAAGACTTGAAAAAAATAATAGAAGATTTGAAAGACACCCAGCGTAAACTCAATGGAAGGGAAAAAAGCCTTGTAAGAATGACTGAAAAATTCACAGCTGCAAAAGAGAACCTCGATTCAGTTTCCGAGAAGAAACTGGATGTTGATATTGAGCTTACTAAATTAAAACCGACTTTAGAAGAAGTAACTGAATTAAACGATTCCCTGAAAGAGCAACTGGAGTCGCAAAAAACGGAACTTGAAGCTAAAATCGCGGAGTTAAATAAGGAAGCGAAATTTTTAGAAGAAAAAAATAAAGAATTAACTCAACAATTAACTTTCAAGGACAATATTATCGAAAATCAAAAAAAAGAGATTAATCAAAAGGTTGAAGAAATTGGAGTTGTAAAAAGCAAGTTAAGAACAGCTCAAGATGAAACAACACAGTTATCTCATAAGATCACAGAAATGGAAAATGATTTGACCCAAATAGAAAATTCTCCTAAAATCTTGAAAAAAATCAAAGAAAAAATGCTAATTAAGGGTTTTATATCTGATAAAGAAATCACAGATATTGAAAAAGATTTTTTTGGATAATTTTGAGTTAAAAAAATAATTTTGAATTTATATTATTGCCATAAAATTTTTCGCTACTGATGTGAAAGTCATCTCTTATTAATTGATATTTCAAGCTCATCAACAATTCCTAATTTTTTTCCGAAATATCTCACATATTTAATATTTGTTTCTTTCGATATATCTAAAAACATAATAGAAATGGCGTTAAAGCAGGCTAGTGCGATAGGGATTAGAATTTGGATGAATGTATTTACGATAAGTTCTTCATAATTCCCAAAAGTAATCATATAAAAGAATATGTAATTGATAAAAGATACAATGACACTTAACCCGGCATAACCTTTAAGCAGACTTTTAATAAAATTGCCTACAGATCTTATTTCAAAGGGTTTATCAGTCCTTTCGACTTTTTTCTTATTTGAATATACTACCCCTGCATCATTGATCATCCATATAGCTGAGAAGATACCCATGCTTATACCAACGGTATACATCAAAAGAAAAATAACCCCAATAGAATTTACTCCTTCCGTTACTTGATGATCGGGATATATAATCAATTTCATTAAGTCTTGGTTTGAAGCAAGGATTAAGGCAAGATTTACCGCTAATAGAATAGGGAAAAATCCATTAAATGTCTTTTTGAACTTTTCTGGTTTATTAGTCTCAATAAATCCATATTCCAATTTACGACCCCAGATTTTAACATGAATTGAAAGTATGATAGGAACTAGTATATATCCTATTAAAAAGGAACCCAATAATCCACTAATAGGATATATAATGAGTAACATTAAAATTTCTATGGTAGCATCATCAATCGGAATTAAAATCGTATATGGTGTCGAATTCGGTGGGAATAAGATAAAAATCAAAATGCCAACAAGAAAAGTTATCAAAAATACGAGAATTGGCTTTTTGTAATATGAAATTTGCATAAAAGAATATTGTCTTTTTATAATAAAAAACTAGCTTTTCTTACCTTTCTTTTATAAAATCCTCCTCCAATCATAACTCAAAAAAATATTAGTCTAACTTTTAATGCGATCACGAGGTAGTGAATATTTTTGAATAGTCATCTTGGATAGATCTCGAAGTAATTTATCATTCTTATCAAAATTTTGTGCTCCAAGACTCCTGCCATTGCTATCAAAAAAATATATCCTAAGATGCTCTCTGTAGTCTAACACCACTAAATATTGTATGGGTCCATGTTCTCGATATACGATGTTTGGCAGGAATCCCCAAGCAGATAACGAGTTGCTCTTCACTAGCAAGATACGTAATGATGTGGGTCGCTTAGTGGAGAATTCATGTTTTCCAAACTGCACTACACGCTTTAATGCTCTACGATCGGCCATATGCCACCTAACGCGACGAGATTTAAAAGTAGGATGAAATCTTGTTGATAGTTCATAACAAAAATTAATCTAATTACTTTACTAATACAAGCATAAAAGCAACATATTTAATTACTATTTCGTCTTACTTTATACTTTGTACAGAAATGTACATTTATGAAATTCAACATGTTGGAAAAAATGCCATATATAGTAGTAACAACATGGGCTCCACTCTCTTTAGGAAAAAAGGTCATAGATACTTATGCAGAAGTAAGAAAGAAATTTCCTGTAGATAAGAGCTTGACCAAAGAACTCGTCCAAGGAATCCTAAAGGTGGAAGGAGGAAAATCAAAAAGCATAACAATCAGCAAGGTCAAGGAAGATATGATGAATAAAGCACTTATTCGTCAGCAAAATGCCATGGTCCCATTTCACGAGATCGAGGGATTTGAGTACACGATTGACGTGTATTTTGATTTTCCCGAAACATTTAGCATGCTTGGAATGCAAGCTCCTGATTGAAATTGCAATTCTATAAATTAACTCTTTTTTTTTGAGGTTTAAAAATTTGAACTATTTTTATTTTTCCAGATCTTAATCTTTAAAAACAGGCTTTTAATTTGTAATGAAAATTTATAAAGACTTTAAATTAATTTTTTTCTATATGATAAATAAATCTTGGCTTTTATATGGAGCATATGGTTATACTGGAACTTTAATAGCACAACAAGCAAAAGATCGTGGCCATAATCCCATATTAGCTGGTAGATCTGCAGATAAACTCATCCCTTTGGCTGAAAAACTCGATTTAGACTATATGATTTTCGATTTAAAAGATGAAGATAATATTTTAAGAGTAGTCAAGGAATTTGATTTAGTTCTTCACGCTGCAGGTCCTTATAAATATACCAGCGGCCCAATGTTGAAAGCTTGCTTAAAGGGTAAGACAAATTATCTAGACATTACTGGAGAGATTCCTATTTTAGAACAGAACTTTACATATGATTCGCAAGCTAAAAAAAATGGAATGGTAATAATCTCCGGAGTTGGTTTCGATGTCGTTTCGACCGATTGCCTAGCTAAATACGTAAGTGAAAAAGTATCAAATCCAACTTCATTAGAAATTGGAATTAACTCAATAAGTAATTTGAGTCCAGGAACACTTAAAACAATGTTAGAATATAATAGGATGGGGCAAATGGTTAGAAGGAATGGAAAACTTGTTCCACTTGAGAAAGAATATAAACGAGAAGTAAAATTCAGTGATAAAAAACTAGAAGTTAGACCAGTAACATGGGGAGATTTATCCACTGCATATCGAACTACTGGTATTCCGAATATTACGGTCTATTTTCCAATGCCATCAAAATTCCCAAATGTATTACAACTATCTGGGGTATCGTTAGAAGAACTAAGTTCTAATGAGAAAGCGAAGAAAAAAGTGAAAGATTGGATTGAAGAAAATGTCCATGGTCCAGATGAACTTACACGCCATACTAATCGATCTTATATTTGGGCATCCGTGAGAAATGACGGAGGAAAAAGCGAACAAGCTTGGCTGGAAACAATGGAATCTTATCGTTTTACATCCATAGCTGCGGTGCTTAGTATCGAAAAGGTATTTGAACTGCAACCAAAAGGAGCTTTAACTCCTGCATTAGCGTTCGGAGCAGATTTTGTTTTGGAAGTTCCTGAAACAATCCGTTATGATTCACTCAACAAATAATATTTAGCAATTATATTTAAATTTCCACTTATAAGAATAAATACCAGACAAAAATAGAATTTTTAAAAATGTACATTCAAGAAAAAAAAGCATTTCAAGACCAATGGCCAAATCATGCTACATACTGCTGGGGATGTGGTAGAAATAATGAGCATGGTTTACAAATTAAAAGTTATTGGGACGGAGACGAGACTATTTGCACATGGCAACCCCAAAGATATCATCAAACATTTAGCGGAATTCTTTCTAGTGGAATAATTTCTACCTTAATTGATTGCCATAGTATTAATAGCGCCTATGCGATGGTTTACAAAAAGATGGGTATAAAATTGAATCAGAAACTAAAGGAAAACTATGCTACAGCATCGATTAAGGTAGATTTTTTAAGACCAATATCTACTAGAAAACCTGTTATCTTGAAGGCCAAAATCAAAGAAATGAAAAAGTCTAAAATTATCGTAAATTGTCTAGTTTATTCGAAAAATAAATTATGTGCCATAGGAGAAGTGATTGTAGTAAATTTGAATCGATATTCATTTAAAAAAGAATTGCTCCTTTCCCTTTTACACGATAAATCAATCTAAATTATAGTTTTGGAATAAATT
>CAZWEM010000074.1:0-13846 GCA_964632315.1 uncultured archaeon | reverse complement strand
GCGGCCGCGCCTTCGCGTCGCTGCTGGTGCCCGGCCACCTGGCCGCCCTGCTGGCGACGGCACTTCCCCTGCTCGTGGCCGGTGTGCGCCGCTCTCGGGAAGGCCTGGCATGGGGGGCGGCGGCGGCGTTGTGCGGGCTGGGGCTGGCCCTCACCTACTCGCCCGTGGGCATCGCCCTCGGCATGGGCACGTGTCTGGTCGTGGTCCCGGGTCGGAGGCGGAGCCTCGTCGCTGTCGTCGTGGTGGCTCTGCTCGCGGCGGCTCTGGCGGGCGCCTTCGTGTCCAGGCCCGACCTCGCCAAGCTGGAGCCCCTCGCCCTGCGCGCCGACAACTGGCGCACCGCCGCCTGGGTGTGGTCTGAGGCGCCGCTGACCGGGGTGGGAGTGGGCGGGTTCGGGCAGGCTGCCCGCGCGGTACCTTTCGCGGTGGGCAACGTGCCGGCTCACGCCCACTGTATGCCCCTTGAGTGGGCGGCCGAGCTCGGTGTGGTCGGTATCCTGCTGGCGGTGGCGGCGGCGCTCGCTCTGGGACGGTTGCTGCGACGGTTGTGGCCCCGCGCGCCGGCGCTGACGGCGGCCATCGCGGTGATCCCTCTCGCCAACCTTGTGGACTTCTCTTTCTACAGCAGCGGAGTGGCGCTGCCCTGGGCCGTGCTCGTGGGTTGGGGCGTCGCGATGGTGCGCGCGACGGCGCCCGGCCCCGCCGATCACCCTCGCCTGCGTCTGGCGGCGTTGGGAGCCACTTCGCTGGCGGTCGGTCTCTCCCTGCTGCACCTCACGAGCGTCGTCGTCGGGAGCGTCGTTGCGACCGATCCGGCGGCCAGGTACGCAGTCGCCGTCCGTGCCGCGAACCTTGCGCCGTGGCGACTCCCGCCGGTGACAGCCGCGGGGACCGCGGCCCTGCAGAGCGGACGCGTGGAGCTGGAGCGGGGGGCCCTGGAGGTCCTGGACGATGTGCGGTGGCTCCGGCCCAGGTCGGCTTCCCTGGCCGCGCTAGCCAGCCGGCTGGAGCTGGCGCTCGGCCACGCGCCGTCGGCGGTGAGCGACGCCTGGCAGGCGGCCGTGGAGCAGCCGCGCGTGAGGGAGCGCGCCACCGCGCTCGCGGATCTGCTGGATCGGCTCGAGGCGGGTGGCGATGCGCGGAACTGACCGCGCCGCGATCGCGGCGGCGGCGCTCGTGCTCGTCGCGACCGCCTGGGGGGGCGCCTTCGCACCGACCCCGCGGCTCGTCGTCACGGCTGCCCTGGCCGTCATCGTCGGTTGGGCGGCTGCAACCTGGCGGGACCACCTGACGACGGCGGAGTGGCTGGGCCTCGGAGTGTTGGGCTGGGCGGTGGTGTCCGCCGTGGTGGCGAAGCGATATCCCATGGGCGCCAAGGAGACGGTCACCACCTGGCTTGCGGCGTGGGCGATCCTCGTGCTCGCCCGCCACAGCGGCAGGAAGGCTCGCGGCGCGGCCTTCGCCCTGGTGGCGGCCGGCGCGGGCCTGACGGCGGCTTGGGTGCTGGGGGCGAATCTGGCCGCGGGGGCGCTGGGCCTCGGCGGAATGTACCGCAACCCGAACGTGGCCATCGCGCTCGTCATCCCCGCTCTCGCCGTGCCGTGGTCCGACGTCGGGAGGAGCCTCGGGCGCTGGCGCTGGTTGCCGGCCCTGTTGGCGACGGCGGCGATCGCGGCGACAGGCTCACGAGCCGGCCTCCTGGCCCTGGTGGCGGCCGCGGCGGTCGCGTTCCCTCGGGGGCGGTTGCGGTGGTTGGGGTTGGCGGGCACCGCGGCCGGTGCGGCGGCGATCGCGACCTGGCGCTTCCTCTCCCATCCGGATGCGCTGGCGTGGTATCGGCCCGCCATCTGGCGTGCGGTGGGCAGCCTAACGGCCGCTCACCCCGTGCTCGGCGTGGGGCCGGGCTGGCTCGAGGACGCCACGGGGGTGGTGCGGCTGGCCCGCCCGGAGGCCATCGCCATTCACCAGCACGTCATCGGCAGCGCGGAATCGACGGTCCTCGGGTTGGCGGTGCGGACGGGGATCGTCGGCGCTGCCCTGGCTGCGGCGGCGATCTTTCTGGGGTATTGGCAGCTGCGCCGGCAGGGGCTCGAGCAACGGCGGGCCGGCGTCGTGGCCCTGGCGGCTCTGGCCGTCATGGCGCTGTTCCACGACTTCCTGGACCAGGGTGTCGTGCTCTGGACGTGGGCGCTGCTGGTCGGAAGCCTGCTCCCGGCGACCGGCCAGATCCAGGCGGAGTCCGCGAGAAGGTGGCCCGCGCGGCCAGGCGTGCGGTTGGCGGCGGGGCTGGCGGTGATGTGGCTTCTGCTGTGGGGAGCGGCGGAGCCGGCCTACGCTCGCCGGCTCTGGTGGGAGGGTACCTCCAGCACGGACCTGGCGCGGACGAGCCTGCGCGCGGATCCCTGGTTCGCGGAGCCCGCGGAGTGGGCCACCCGCCACCTCCTGGCTGAGCCGCGCTGGGGCTGGGAGACGGCCGGAGAGGCCTTGAGCTGGAGCCGGCGGGCGACCGCACTCCACGGCGGCAGCGCCCGCGTGTGGTCGAACTACGGTCTCGTGAACGCCCGCATCGTGGAGGACCTCGGAGGCTGGCCTGACGCCATCGCCGGCGCCAGGAAGGGGTACCGGCGGGCGACGGAGCTCGAGCCCCATCTCCCGTGGTCCTGGCTGCGCTGGGCCCAGCTCGAACGCATGCTCGGGGACTCCTCACGGGCCCTCGAGCTGGCGCAGAGAGCGGTCCGGGAGGAGCCGCACTTCGTCCGTGGCTGGCTGTTCATCAGCCGTGTCGAGCTGGATCTCGGGCGCAGCCAAGCGGCTCGAGACGCGCTTGAGCGGGCGCGCGACGCGGCTCGGTTGGGGGCCGGCCGCAGGCTGTCCGCCTATGAGCGGGACCTCCTCGAAGCGCCCCCCGGACACGTCCGTGAGCTCGAGGGTGTGCTCGGCGAGGGGCCGGTGGCCGCGCCGCGGGACGGCAATCCGTGAAGCGCGTCGTGATCCCGGCGCCCTACTGGGGCCAGCCCGGCCACCTCGGCTGGACCCGCGTCGAGCGTTTCGTGCGCTGGCTCGGCGAGGAGGGGGTGGGGAGCCTGGTCCTGCGGGCCGGATCCCGGGATGGTGTGGAGGGCACGAGCTTCGGGCAGGTGGTCACGATCCGGGACCCGATCGGCTTCTTCTCCGATCCACCTCCCGGCCGGCGGGCGGCGCTCCCGCCCCGGACCACCAACCGCCTGCGCCGCACCGTCGCCTACCTGCTGATGGTGCCGGACCCCTTGGTGGCGTGGGCGCGCAGGGCGGCGAAACATCCCCTGGCTCTGGAAGCAGGGCGCAGCGCCTCCATGGTCCTCGCCTCGAGCCCGCCGGAGTCGGTGCACGTGGCCGGGGCGGGGCTGGCACGCCGTCTCCAGGCACCGTTCGTGATGGATCTGCGCGACGGCTGGCTGGACGAGCCCGTGATCCCGCTGCTGAACACCCTGGCACTGCAGCGGCTGCGGCACCGGCGGCTGGAAGCCCGCCTGTTGCGGCAGGCCGAGGGCGTCCTGGTGACCTCCGAAGCCTGGTGGCGGCTGCTCGCCGAGCGGCTGCCGTGGGTCGCGGACAAGGTCTCGGTGGTGACCAACTGCTACCCGAAAGTCATGGATGCCTCCACTGGTGAGCAACGCCGGAGACCGGACGATCCCCTGACCCTGCTGTACGCAGGCAAGTTCTTCGGCTCCCGCGCCGAGCGCCGCGTGGAGGATTTGTTCAGGCCCCTGCTGGATGGCATCGAGGCCGGGGCGGGACCCCGCGGCCGGGTGCTCGTGGTGGGCAACCTGCTCGCCGAGGAACGGGCGGCGGTTGCCGCCTGGCGCCCGCGGCTGGCAGCGTGGGGCTGGGAGCTGGAGCTGCGACCGCCGGTGGACCGGGCCGCGATCCTGGAGCTGATCCGGGCCGCGGACGGCCTGCTGCTGCTGTCCTCCTCCACGGCGTCGCTGCCGGCCAAGCTGTTCGAGTACCTGCCCTCGGGCCGGCCCATCCTGGCGGTCGCGCCCCGGGGCAGCGCCGTCTGGGAGGCGACCCGCACGCTCTCCCAGGTGTGGACCCTGGCCCCCGACTCCTCGGAGGCGGGTGTCGTGGTGGCCCGTTTTCTCGCCCGGTGCGCGCAGCCCGACGCCAAGGTCGAACCCCCTCGGCAGTTCAGCGAAGAGTCCGTCCGTCCTCGTTTCCTTCATGCCCTCGCGGCGGCGGGGCTCGAGCTCGCAGCGCCGCCATGAGCCGGCATCGCACCGGCTCGACCGGTGCCGAGCCGTCTGAGACACAGGCCCGTATGATGGAGCAGATGGATGGCGTGCAGCTGCCGTCGGTGTCCGTGGTGGTGCCCGTGCTCGACGCGGCACCTGCCATCCAGGCCTGCCTGGAGGGTCTGTTGGCCCAGACCTACTCCCGGGCCGATACCCAGATCATCGTGGTGGACAACGGCTCCCGAGACGCAACACGGGATGTCATTGCCCGGTATCCTGTCACCCTGCTGAGGGAGGACACGGTACGCAGTCCCTACGCCGCCCGCAACGCCGGACTGGCCATGGCGCGGGGCGAGATCGTCGCCTTCACCGACGGCACCTGCGTGCCCGCAGCCGACTGGATTGAGCGCGGCGTGGAGGCACTCCGCGAGCACGGTGCGGACCTGGCTGGCGGGCAGTCCGCCTTCGCCACGTCCGACCCTCCCACTCTGGGAGAGATTGCGGACGCAATCCTCAATGTGGACGCGGAGGCCAGCATCGAAGCTCATCGCGCCTGCATGACCTGCAACCTCTTCGTGCGCCAACGCGTGTTAGAGGCGATCGGGCCCTTCGATGCCCGTCTCCGCTCCGGAGGCGACATGCGCTGGACCCGGCGGGCGACCGATGCCGGGTTCACCCTCGTCTACGCACCGAGCGCGGTGGTCTCGTACCCGGCCCGCCGTCTCGGTGCGCTGCTACGCAAGCAGTACCGGGTCGGTCGGGGGACCCCTGGGGTGTGGGCGGCCTTCGGGATGAAGCCCCCGAAGATGGCGTTGGCCGCCGCGCGAAGCTTCCTGCCCATGCCCCCGCACCGCTTGCCGGCGCGGGCTCGGCGGCGGGTCGGCCGGCTGCCCGCGGCGCGTCTGGTCGGAGCATGGTTCGTCGTCTGGATGGCCAAGGTCGTCCGTGCCGCGGGCTCGTGTCGGGACCTATGCCGGCTCTGAACCGGTCGGCCCTCTCACAGCTCGATGAACATGTCGGTCGCCCGCAGCCGGGTCAGCTCGTAGAACCTGGCGGCGAGGGTCTGAGGATCCGGCGTGTTGCGGTTCATCAGGTTGCTGGAAGCGTCGAAGGTGTGCTCGAGCTGGCGTTCGATCCACTCCACCGGCGAACCGAGGCGGACCGACAGCAGCGGCTGGAACGTCTCGATGGCGAGCGCCGCCTCGAATCCCACCGGGTTGTACGGGCCGCCGAAGGGGTTGGAGAGTGCTCCGGCGAGCCCTCCTCGGGCCACGAAGCGCAGTGCACGCAGGAAGCGACGGGACCGCCACAGGGGATGCTCGGGCCGCCAGCGGTGGAGGATGGCGAAGGCGTACAGGTTGAAGGCGTGGTAGCCCACCTCCCGGGCATCCTGGGCCCGCCTCTGCTTGAGGCGCGTCCGAGGGTACTTGAGACCAACCAGGAGGCCCCTGGCTCGGGCCAGCCACGGCTGGACAGCCTCGTGCCGGATCCTCCCTGTGCGGCGCACCGCGAAGGTCTGGGCAAGGGCTCCGTCCAGGAACCGACCAGCGCGGTCTCCGATCTCCGTGTCCCCGGTCGGGTCGAGCAGGGCTCCGGCCGCCGCGAACCAGAGCTGGTGGTTGAAGGTGGGGTCGACGGTGAGGAGGCTCCCATCCACGTCGACGCGGCGCCACAGGCCCCCGACTGGCGAGAAAGGGTGGAGGAGGAAGACCTGGGCGGCGACCTCGCGTGCACGATCGTCGCCGAGCACCCGGTGCAGCTCCACCAGGGCCTCCATGACCCACGCCTGCCCGATCAGTCCGTTGGCGGAGTCCTTCGCGGGGTTGGTCCGACAGAGGAAGGTCGCCCCACTGGGGCGCGCATCAGGCGCCAGCAGGATGTTGCTGGCGCGCCGCGCCGCCTCGCGGAACGACGCGTTCCCGTTCAGCTCGTAAGCCTTGAGCACGGTCACGATCCAGTGGGCCGTGTTGCGCAGAGGTGTCTCCGCATCGTCATAGGGGCCGTTGTGCCCTGCCGGGAACGAGCCGTCTGACCGCTGCAGAACCAGACCGGCCTCCGCGGTCGCCTCGATCACGTCGGCGAGCCTCACCCGTCGGTCTCCTCGGAACGCAGGCGCGGAAGGCCGAACAGGATCCCGGCGGCGGTCGCCGCACGGCAGATCGATGCCGCCGTCCACACCCGCAGCGTGTTCGCCGAAGACACCTCTTGACCCTTAGCGCGCAATCTGGCGCGAAGTTCTGACGGCCGCAAGGGCATCAGCAGGGAGACAGCCTGCCGTGTGCCGGCCGCGGCGCCGAGCAGCGAGGCCTGCCCGACGCCGACCCGCATCTGTTTCCGCACGAGAGCCCCGAGGCGGCGTGTGGGATGGCGAACCTCCGCATCGGCTGCATACACGAGTCGAAATCCAGCCGCCGTCGCGCGTGCCGTCCATGCGACGTCGCCGCCGGAGGGTGCTGCCGTGGGGAAAGCACCGATGGCATCGACAACCTCTCGTCGAACGAACAGATTGGCGGTCTTGGCCACCCCACGCGCACGGATACTGTCGGCCATCTGCATGTTGGTGATCGAGTCCCAGATCTCGGCGCCAGTCGGCTTGAACCCGAGATCGAAGCGCACCCGGCCACCTGCTAGGTGCGCCCCCTCGTCGAGCAGCGAGCGCACGCCGGCCTCCACCCATCGCTCGTGAGGCACGCAGTCGGCGTCGGTGAAGGCCAGGACGTCGCCGCTGGACTCCGCCAGCCCGCGATTCCTTGCGGCATAGGAGTTCCGAACCGACGTCTCGCGCAGCGCCTTGACGCCCAGCTCGCAAATCACCTCCCAGGTGTCGTTCGTGGAATCGTTGTCGACGACCAGGATCTCGAGACATTCGCGGGAGTAGGATTGACGCCGCAACGCCCCCACACATCTCCGGACGCCGATGGGATCGTTACGGACGGGGACGACGATGCTCACAAGGGGCTGCAACCTGCCCGCCTTTCCGGTTCCGTCACCGCGGCCGGTGCCCAGTGGGTCGCGCGGCACGTAGTCCCCAGATGACCGCAACCTCCCGTGGTCGACTGGCGTTCCTTTCCGCCGGCAAGTGTCACGCGCGGCCGTTTCAGGGCAGTTCTCCTCGGCAACTTGTCACCGTCGGCGTGGGTCGAGGGCGAGGTCCTCCATGACGGCCCTCAGATTGCTGAGGGAGTTCCTGAGGAGTGACGCGCGGCACTCCCGGAGGCCGGATATCATCTCTCCCCGTTCATCGGTTGGGAGAGCCATGGCGCGGCGGATGGCGTCGCACAGGCCTCCGTCCTCGTACGTCACGGCCATTCCCTCGATCCCGTAGAGCCTCGCGATCGCCGCGTGGACCACCGGAATGCGCGCGGTGGCGAGCGCCATGGAAAGTGACGATGTGACCTTCTCTCCGAAGTATGGCTGGAACAAGAGCGAGGTTGAGTCAACCAGGGGCAGAATGAATGCGGCTGTCATGACGGCCTCGAGATAGTCGTCGTAGCCGAACTTCTCGCCATCGAGTACGATGATCTTCTCCAGACCCCGCCGCGCTACCTCCCTCCGGAATCGCATACCGTCGAGGTGAGAGTCCTTTCCGACGACGATGGCGGAAAAGCTTGGCACACCCGCAGCCTCAAGCTCACTAGCCGCCACTATCAGCGATCCGTAGTTGCGGCGTCTGAAGTCGATTGTGCCTTGGACACAGAGCCAGTCATTTCTCGCCGTGTCGAGACGAAGATCCTCCGTCACGTGCACCGGCGCCACCCAACTGACTGCTGCGCGACCCCCAAGCCACGACGCGATGTGAGGTGCGAGGACCAGCGGGCGCCGCGACGCGGGCGAAAAGAAGGCCTGGTACTCCGGATCCTCGAGCATCAGGACCGAGTTGTGGACCACCCCGATGATCGGGACCTGGAACCGGGCCAGCTTCCGGAGGATCCAGACCGGTTCGACAGAGTTGGCAACGACGAAATCGTAGCCGGCGAGTCGGCGGAGTTCGAACCACAGCTTCATCGGCAGGTCGTCGATCGAATGAGCCTTGTAGCGGAGACTTGGGCATGGTGCGAAAGGGCGCCGGGAGAGCGTATCCCCGCGCGCAAAAACGTCGACGGTGACGCCGAGCTGATTCAAGAGCAGAACGAACGTCGGCAGCGTCTCGCGGTGAAAGGGGTTGAGCTCCACTAAAGCGCATCGCATGCCGATCAGCACCTCGCGTCTCGAGTATTGTAGATGGGATGGGGGCGAGGCAGCACGCGATCCATTCGCGATGATAAACGCCGCCTGATCAGACGCAGGAAGGCTCTGGGTCCAGATGAAGGTCGTCATCGAGGGTTTTTACGGTCACGGCAACCTCGGAGACGAGGCAATTCTCGAAGCGTTACTGGGCGCCTTGCGCGCTCGGGCGTCCGTCCAGCCGCTGGTGTTCACGATGCGTCCGGGGGAGGTGCGTCGACAAGGTGGACTGTCTGCACTTCACTCGCGCCGGACCTCCATGGCGCGTCGTGCCGGCGCGATCCTGGGCGCGCGCCTTTTCCTCCTCGGCGGTGGTGGGTTGTTGAAGGACTACGGTATCGACTCGAGCTCACTCCGCGGCTGGCTGGCAAACCTCCGACTGGCCCGTCGCCTGGGACGACCGACAGCTCTCGCCTGCGTCGGTGTTGAGAGCATCAGGTTCCCCGAGTCTCGGCGTCAGCTTGCGCGGGGGCTGCAAGGAGTTGACGACCTCACCGTGCGCGATTGCTGCTCTAGGGATTTGCTCACCGAAATCGGTGTGGGAAGTGAGATCCACGTGGCGGGCGACCTCGCACTGCTGCTAGGGGATGAAGATATTCCCGCTAGGAAGGCTCCGGCCGATCCACCACGGATCATGGTCTGCATGCGGCATTGGTATTCCAAGGGGCACTTCGTGGAGGCGGAAGGGGCGTTCGAAGCTGTGCTGCAGGCCGTTGCGAGAACCGCGGATGAGGCGATCCGCAACCGGGGTGCCACCCTCCTATTTGTTCCGCTGCGGGTCACCGCTGGCGACGATGATGTGTCGGTCTGTCGGCGCGTGATAGACAAAATGCGTCACTCTGATGCGGCACGACTCCTCACGGAGGCGCCCTCTGCGCGGGAGTTCTTGGAGATCCTAGACCACTGTGACATGGTGATCGGCATGCGCCTTCATTCGTTGATCCTCGCGGCGGTTCGGGGCGTCCCCATGATCGGTCTCTCCTACTTGCCGAAAGTGCACGGATTCATGACTGACCTTGGCGAGCAGCATTTTTGTGTCCCGTTGGAGTCGCTCAGCCACGAGGAGTTGGGTATGCTCGTGGGCGAGACCTTCGGGTCCTACGCGTCACGGTCGACGAGCATCGTCCGCGCCGTCGTGGCTCACCGCTCGCGGGTGCGAGCAGCCGTGGACAGGTGGCTGGCGCTTGTCAGGTAGCGGTCGGTTGGAGGGGTGGACTCTCACAGGTGGAGAATCCTTGTCGCATACTGCTTTTCGGTGACTCGATCATAAAGGGCGCGGCGTCAAAGCTAGAGCATCGAGTGCAGGAGCACGCGCCAGAGGTGGGTGTCGAGCTCATCAACGCCGGGATCTCGGGCGAGACATCCCGGGACGGGATGGCTCGTCTCGACAGTGTCGTGGGCACGGCACCCGACGTAGCTGTAATCTGCTTCGGGATGAATGACTGGCGCAAGGGGGTGAGCAGGAGCGAGTACAAACGGAACGTCGGTGGGATGATAGATGCGTTTGTGGCTGCCGGGGTGCGGGTGCTTCCCATGACCCTCAATCCTGTGACCGAGGGCCATCGTGCCGCAAGCAACCGTGAGGTGGACAGCTACAGCGAGGCAGTTCGAGAGCTGGCATTCGAGAAACGGGTCAAGATCGCCGACGTCAATGCCGTCTGGCGCGACAAGATATGGCCGGCCCGGCGTGGGCTGCGTGACGCCATTCATCCCAACGACTCCGGCAATGAACTCGTGTGCGAAACCCTCCTCCACGTACTGCCGCGGCGTCACACCACCGTGTTGTGGCAATACAACGGCCGCGAAGCGACGTGCAACTACGCTTGTCCCTACTGCTATTACGTAGGCCTCTGGAATCCCTCGGATGCCTTCTTCGGGACCATCGAGCAGTGGCATGCGTCGTTCAAGAACTCGTTCGGAGATCAAGCACTCATCCTCTACCTCGCATTCGGTGAGCCCTCCATTGGCGGTGCGTTCTTCGACATCCTCGACATGGTCGCGTCAGAGCCCGCCTGGCAGCTCCGCATGACCACCAACATCGCGGGTCCTGTTGAGGAGATTGTCCGCACGCGGCTCGCACGGGACGGACGGCTCCACATCAACGCGTCCTTTCATCCCCTCACCATCGACCGGGAGAGCTTCCTTGCGAAGGCGCAGCTGCTCCGCGAGCACGGAATCGAGGTGCCGATAGTCTACGTGGCCTATCCCCCTTTCCTGGACCGCCTTGAGGAAGACATCGCCTTCTTCGCCCGCCATGGATTCCCGGTTCACCTGAGGCGCTTCCAGGGACGATACAAGGGAGCAATCTATCCCCGCGCCTACACCGATGAGCAGCGTCGGTTAGTCGCTCGGTTCATGGACGACGGCAGCATCGCCTACATGCTCAACCAGCAGCGCCATACCGGAGATCTGACATACTCGGGCCTCCACTTCTTCGTGGTCGACAACGTCGGCAACGTTGGATATGACTCCAACGTCTTCCCCCCCTACAGTCGCTATCGATGTATCTTCGGTAACCTCCACCAAGGTAACTTCCGACCGCTGCTGCGGCCCGGACCGTATCCAGGAGCCGGCGAGGCGACGGTGGATGGAGTGGCGAACCTGGTCAAGGCCGGCTACCGGGAGCTGGAAGGTAACAATGTACTGGCATTTGCGGCCCAGGGCGGGGTTCGCGTGGAAGCAGGCAGAGTGCAGTACAAGCACTTCGACACCGACTTCACCGATCCGGCGATCCGTGCCCGCTACAACTTTCCGCCAACGGGCGTCCGAGGTCGATTGCACGTTGTCAGGAACGCAGCGCTCGGCTCCGCGAAACGGAGGGCAGCCTCGATTGCCAACTCGCTTCCCTCGATTCGGCGAGCAGCGAATGCCGTGCTCCGGAGGACTGGCGGGCGGTGAGCTGCACCAGCGCGCTCCAGCATGGGACCCGTGTATCCGCACCGCCCGCTGGCGGGGATCGAGGTGCGCGCACCGGCCGGAGGATGGCGGCGTGCCTCACGCGGTGAGCACGTCGGAGCTGTAAGACGTGCCGATTTACAGAGACCTCGCCCGATTGCTGCACGGCCTCGTAGGCTCGAGTGGCACTGTATCCGAGAAAGCCGTTCGCAGCGGCGTCTGGGTCCTTGTCGGGCGGCTGCTGGGTCGGTTCATCACCTTCGCAAGAACAGTGGTTCTGGCCCGGCTGCTCTCCCCCAATGACTTCGGGCTGTTCGCGATCGCTCTCCTCGGGCTCACCCTCCTAGACACGGTTTCACAGACTGGGTTCGAGGCTGCACTCATTCACAAGGCGGACGATGAGATAAGTGATTATTTCGACACGGCGTGGGTTGTCCAGATAGTCCGCAACTGGCTGCTGGCGCTAGTCCTCGTGGCAGCCGCCCCAACGATCGCTACGTTCTTCAGAGAGCCCGGAGCCGCACCGTTGTTGCGACTAATCGCCGGGGGACTGCTCGTACGCGGACTCACCAACATCGGAGTGGTCTACTTTCAGAAGGATTTGGAATTTCGCAAGCAGACCATCTACCAGTTGGCGACGTCACTGGCGGACGTGGTGGTTTCGATCGCCGCAGGCGTCGTGCTCCGTAATGCTTGGGCGTTGGCTTGGGGGTTTCTCGCGGCGCAGCTTACCCAAACCGTTATGTCGTGGGTGATTCATCCCTTTCGACCGAGACTCCGGTTCAAACGAGAGCTGGCCCTTGAGCTCGGTCGTTACGGCAAGTGGGTCTTTTCGACCCGGGTGCTCAACTACTTAGTGCAGAGCTTGGACACCGCGGTGGTAGGACGCATGCTGCAAGCGGGCTCTCTCGGTTTATACAACATGGCCTCGCGGATGTCTGGGATGGCGGCAACCGAGGTCACGCTCGTGGTCTCCCAGGTTACGTTTCCCGCCTTCTCCAAGGTGCGCGATGATCGGGAGAGGTTGCGCGCTGCGGTTTTCCGCACGCTGGGTCTCGTGTCCACGGTGTCGCTGCCGGTCGCCGCTGGATTGCTCGCCCTCGCACCCCAGATCGTCCGTTTCGTGCT
Source organism: uncultured archaeon (assembly GCA_964632315.1). Lineage (GTDB taxonomy): Archaea > Asgardarchaeota > Lokiarchaeia > Sigyniarchaeales > SOKP01 > SOKP01. Next base: position 1,385 of record CAZWEM010000074.1, on the reverse strand, counting down.
TGGGGAGAAATGGGCGCCGATGATTCCCGCCTTCCAACTCCTATTGATATCTGGAGCCGTACGATCTCTGACCGCGAACTTCGGGTCTCTGTTCCTGGCCGCAGGACGGCCAGACATCCAGACCAAGGCTTCGCTTCTCAACATTCTCGTGCTGGCCCTAGGCCTTGTCCCTCTAGTCGCAGGATTTGGTATTCTTGGGGCGGTTTACGCACGCCTCCTGACCCTCGTCACGCAACTGTACACATGGCCTCGCTTCCTGCGGCTGACTGGGGTTCGGCTCGCCGAAGTGGTGAGGATGTTGAGCTCACCGGTCATCGCAGCGCTTGTCGCTGTCTCCGCCGTCGTGACTCTGCAGCGCTGGGGCATCGTGCCGGGAACGTGGGAGCTGGCGCTGCTCTCCGGAACGGGCTTGTCCGTCTACCTCACCGGTCTCTGGATCTCGGACCACTTCCTCAGATCGGGGCATCGGGAGAACTTCAGAAGAGTGTTTCGGCTGCTCACACAAAGCGGCACTTGAATCTGAATGGGTTCCGATCGGTCATCGCTCGAGAGGATGAGACAGCCAAGTGCCTGGTACCATGAGGTGCCCATGCACATTCATGGATCTGGGGATGATCGGACTTCCTCCGCTGTCTGTATGGACACCACATGACTGCCTACCTGAGGCATCGGCTCGAGCGAGCAGGGGTGGATCTGCTGCGCCAAGTCTGGATTATGGATACTCATGGTGACTGGTTATTCCAGGACCTTTCCGCAGAGTTGGCAACATTGTTTCCGGCGGTGCAGGTCGAAGCTTCTTCGCTACCGGCTGCTCTTGAGTGTGACCTTGCCGTCATACCCTATCGAGAGGGGATCCACGGTCTGAAATGGCGACGCGTGTCCGTCAGCCAGGTGGCGCGAGCGCGTCCGCGCTGGGTCGGACTGTACGAGGTTGGCAAGCGCCGCCTGGTGATATTCCACCACGATGAGATCAAGCTCGTCCTGCTCAGGCTGAGTGCCGAGCGCTGGATTCGCGCGGTCCGCCGGGTCGCCGCCGGCAGCAGGCGGCGTCTTGCCACTTTGCGTAGCCGTAACGAGGCGTGCCGTGACTAGGGTGATCGTCGTCGCAAGTATCACGTTGCCGTCCGGCGACGTCCCACTGCTGGTCGAAAGGGCGCTTCGGCGACTCGGCTGTGACACGAAACTGGTCGCGGTTGACGAAGACCAACCGTTCTTGGAGGCGATCAACTGTGTCAGCGTGAATGTTTTCGATAGGCGACGGTTCAATCGCAGGCTGCGGCGAGAGGCGGCTGAATTCAGACCGGAGTTGTTGCTGATCTACGGTTCGAACTGGGGTGTATGGCCAGACACGTTACGGCGTCTGAGGGATGAGCACCGGTGCCGGG
>CAZWEM010000073.1:0-14537 GCA_964632315.1 uncultured archaeon | reverse complement strand
ACCTCTCCGTTCTTTTTTAATACTCTATGACATGGCACTATTAATGGAATTGGGTTACTCTTACAAGCATTCCCTATAGCTCTATATGCTCTTGATCCAATTTTTTTACCAATTTTATAATAAGACGTCGTTTCACCAGGTTTCACATTTAGAATTTCATTCATAACCGACCAAGAAAAATCCGTTCTAAATTTTTCTTTTAAGTGAAGTTCTATATTTAATTCTTGAATTGCGTGATAAATATCTTTTAATTCACCACTGAAATACTTTTGAAATATTAACCTTAAATTCTCAAGGATTTCTTTTTCAACTTGACTACCTTCGACTAATGATTTGAGCTTTTTTTCATTTAAATAGCTCGATGCTTCTTTTTCAGTTTTATAAATATTAATGCCATGAATGAGAATTTTCGTTTTTTTTCCATCAAAGTTATATAAAAATATGATGATTGCTTTGATGTTTTTAGGCTTAAATAAATAATAGGACAGCATTAGGTAGTAATTATTTCGAAAATTATATAAATCAAATCTATTATCTCTCTATTAACTTTTATTGGTTAAAATTTGTATTTTACCAAATTACTTGTATTCTCATATGTATAATTTTATAAATTAATAATAGAATTAAGGAGCCAGTCGTAATGTCAAGAGATTTGAAGGATATGATTGATGGAATTGAATCAAGTGAGTCCGAGATAGCACAGATGCAGTCAAAGGTTAATCGATTACAAGAACTCGTTGAAAGACAGAAAAGGGTAATTACAGAACAAGAAAACATAATGGAAGAACAAAAAACAAAGATATCTAAAATGCATGACATTCCAGAAGATGTGCTAGAGTTAAAAGAATTGATTGGAACTCAACGAGCATTATTGACTGAAAAAGAAACTGAATTAGAGCATGCCAAGGGCACAGTCGCTCAATATCAAAGAGAATTAGAATTATATAAGCAACAAGCGATTCCTACCCAAACAAAACTAGAAGAAACATTTGAAACCATAGGAAATTTAAAAGCAGAGGCGGCGGAACGAAAATCGGAAATTTTGCTTAAAACTGAAAGAATTAAAACCCTTGAAAATCAAGTAAAAGAAGTACAAGCTTTTGCTGATAAGCTTCAAGATGAACAAGTTAAACTTTTACACGATATGGATCAAAAGTATAAAACTGAAATTGAATCTCTTAAAAAGGAACACTTCGAAGAAAAGAGAGAATTAAATGCCAAAATTTCTGAAATGGATAACATATTATTAGATAGTAAGTTAATTTCAACTGAAGCTACTTCTGAGGCAAAAGATGTGAAGTCTCGTTTCGAAGAAATACGAAATAAGCAAGAAGAATTAATTAACAAAGTAGAAACCTTAAGTGATGAGAAGAGGAAAGCAGAAGAGGAAAGTCGCAGACTCCAGAAAAAGTTGGACGAATATCAAAAATTTTATGAAGAAAATCTCAATAAAATAAATTATTTTGATAAATTAGTACCATTAATGGAACAAGAGGCTCAATTTAAAGCATTCCTATTGGTTGAGAATGTCGGATCAATAAGTATTGAAGACCTCCGAAATGCAATGGGGTCTCCAATCGTGTTAGTGAAAAAGGTAGTAGAAAACCTTGAAAAAGTAGATCTCTTGGAAATAGATGAGATGGGGAAGATACACGTTAAAAAAGTCGAAGAATGAGTGTAAATAGTAAACGTAAAATTATATTTTAGCTAAATCCTTATATAGATCTGGTAATACTTTCTTGAACTTCCCATCATTAATTTTATCTAATATCTCTGCCGCAATTGTTTTTAAAATTTCTCTATACTTCCCTGGTTTCTCGTCTCGCCGTAAAAGTAAAGCAACAACGAAGTTTTCTACACTGATGTGATCCTCTCCGACACCACTAAAGAAACTTACCACCTTGTTATTTTTTAGAGAGATTGACGCAAATCCTGGTTTAAGAGATTGATATCTATGTGAAGAGTAGACTTGTGTTAACAAGTTATTCGTAATCTTAAGATTTTCTGGATAAAATCCCTCATTAATCGGACCGATCTCGTTGTCCCAACGTATTACAAGTATACCAACAGGCAATCCTTTAACCTCGTTATCAATTAAATTATTTATTATTTAATCTTATTATTTCTTATTCTATGTAAAGATCGTGTGATTATTTATTTATATTTATTTTCTTATTATTTTATCTTTTTATTATTATAGCTCGTCATCTCAAAATCAGATTAACAAAAAAATAAGGGATGTGGAGGGGGAGGGATTCGAACCCTCGAAGGCCTTTACCACTGGATCTTAAGTCCAGCCCCTATGATCGGTCTTGACCCATTCTCAAGAATCCCAAAGGCCTATTTTACACCATGTCAAAATAATTGACCAGACTCCCGTTCAGAGTCGTAGAGACTCGTGTTCTCGGGTACCCCTCCAAAGCAAGGGTCAAGATTTTACATTAAACGATAAATAAATAAAAACTTGTTATGTTATAAATTTTACTCCTAATCTCTTGTGAAGAGGGCTCTAGAGGTTTTACTACTTACTTCATCCTTAGTCATTGTCCTTATCTTAGAGTCTTGTTTAAGAGAGAGAGAATTTTAAGCGAGAATTATGGTTATTAATTTAGATTTGATTATTTGCTAACTATCAAGTTATCAAGAGAAAAAAATGAAAATTTAAAAATCTTAAAATCAAATATTATTCGATTTATGTAAATTTATTTTTAAGGAATCTTAAATAAAGGTAAAAATAATTATGACTGAAGTAGATAATGTAGCATGGAGTAAAAGTCCAAGAAGCAAATTTTTCCTTTTTGGAGTACCTAAGTTTGGAACATCTATTCTTATCGGATTCGCAGATTTTGCTTTAGCTTCTCTTTACATTCAAGCTTTTCAAGTATCAGCTTTTTTAGTCGGGTTTGCGTTAGCTATGGGAAAACTTACTATTGCGGCCTCTCAATTCTTCTTTGGTTGGATAAGTGATGCTAAATATACTCGTTGGGGGAGAAGAAAACCTTATTTAATTATTTTAAGTCCTATTCTTGGAGCGTCCTTCTTTTTTTTATTATTGCCGGGTTTAATGATTGATATCAGCGATAAAAATGCCGTTTTTCTTTGGTTATTAATCTTGTATCAAATTTTTAACATTAGCTATGGAGTTACATCTCCATATGGTTCATGGATGGTAGAACAGTTTTCTACAGATGAACGTCCTAGAGCATCGCAATACCAAAATACAATTGGCATGTTAGGATCAGGTGTAATGTCAGTATTTTCATTGATAATTTTAACCGGAATTATCACTAAAATTCAAACTAATCCTAATGTCATTCCTTTTGAATACTCCCTATCGGTTATGATCTTCGGAATCATACCGGTAGTACTCTTTTATTTGATTACTTTTCTAATGCCTACAGAACCGCATTTTAAAATAGATTCAAATCTATTTCAAAATTTAACGATAATTTTGAAAAATAAGAATTATTTATTAGTAAATGGCATGATGGGTATTGCAAGCATTGCATGGATAATGGTTGGAGCTTTACTTCTCCAATACATACAGGTGGTATTAGTTTTTAGTCAGACAACTTACATAATAGTGGCAGCTGTATTTCTTATAGGGATATTAACATTTCTCTATATCTGGAGAAAATTAGTACATAAATTAGGGAAAAAACAAAGCGTTTTATATATTTTTCTTGTAGCAATAATTTTTCTTCCATTCTCTTTAATAGGCTTAATTCCAATGGTATCTTCATTTATATTTGGATTAATTTTTGTCCTTGGAATAGGAGGATGTTTAGCTGGTTGGTATTTACTCCCTGCTATTTTTATAGCAGATATAGCCGAAGATGACGAAAAAAAAACTGGCGAATTAAAAGCAGGAATTTATACTGGCTTTCCAAGTATAATTTTAAACCTCTTTCAATCTGTTGGATTATTGATTATGGGAGCTATCTTAGAATTGCCTAAAATTACTGTTGGAACTTCAATGTTTTCATTAGGTTATGTTATATGGGGTCCAATATGTTCTCTAATTCTTATCGGTGCTTACCTCTACTCACGAAAATTCATACAGCTTGATTTTGAATGGGAGAAAAAATAATAATTAACTCTTAGTATTTCTTTTGTGGCAACAAAACACAATTGGGGTTGATAATTACCTAATTCGAATTGTAGGAGATACTGCTATGCGGGACCAATATGAGTGGACTATTAATAGTAAAAAAATTAATTTTGTAATTCAATTTCTTATCTCTCTTCTGAGGTTCTTAAATACGGTTGAATTTTAAAGAAATGAAGGAATAGTGAATGTCCAAATCCAAGTAAAATAAAAGAGAAACTTATTTGCCAATAAATGGCGTTAAAATCTATGATTCCTATTACACCAAATAGTAATCCTAAAATAGAAGGAATTTCTGCCCCACAACCTAAAATCACTATTATAATGAATAACGCATTATGAGGATTCTCTTTTCTTAGCATCCTAGGGATGATAAATCTATATGTAATAACAATGCTTAAAACGCTAATAATAATAAACAAAACCATTGGAAAAATCAGTCCACTTGGGAGGCCTATGGCAAAACCTGCGTCCCAACTCCATCCTAGAACCCAGAGAATGAACAAATATAATAAATGAGATCCATGTTGAATGTAAATTAAGAATTTCTCATTGGAGTCAAGTTTCGAATTTTCCATAATTCCTACTCGTTTAATTCAGTATAATCAATTCGTTTGAGAATCGATAAAGGTTTAATATAAATATATCCATATTCATACTTAAAATTTAATTCTAAATGATAATAAAATGAAATTAACTGATATCATAGGTTTGGAACAAAGACATGCCACGCTCCTCGAAAAAGCGGGAATTAAAGAGGTAGATGATCTTCTTCCACTTACGTATTATCAAATCCAACAATTAGCACGAGCGATTGGTGTATCCGTAAGAACACTCGATACGTGGCAAGAGCATGCTGACTTGATGAGAATAGAAGGAGTATCTCCTCAAATTGCAAGTGCTCTCAATTTAATAGGGATGGATTCTGTAAAGGAATTCGCCAGAAGGAATGTTAAAAATACCATAGTAAAACTAAAACAGTTAAAGATTGATAATCCTAAGGCTCTCTCCAAAATTCCATCAGAAAAAGACGTGCAAAAGTGGAAAGAAAATGCTGCTTCGCTTGAGGGAATTCCAGAGAAAAAGCCAAGGGATAAGGAGCCTAAGAAAGCTCCTATTGAGCAACTTCCCGATTCTGATATACCTCCCGCAAGCCCTGATCTCGTCGATATAAAACCCTTCGTGGGAGATTATGGAGAATATGGGCCTGACTATTGGAATAACAAATGGGAAAAAGCTGCAATAATCTATACTGGAAGAGCATTAAGAGGAAAGTCATATGAGAAGCAAATTGATGCTGATGTTAAGATTTTCATCCAAAAGAATGACGCGATACTTTGGCACGTGATATCTCAAGCGGGGCTTTATAAAGACAGTGCAAACGCGACCGCGTGGGAAATCCAAAAGTTCGTATGCAAATTTCTCAAGTACGCTAATGATGATGTGACCGTAGATTGTCCCGAATTCTGGTTATTTCCCTTTGAATCAATTCAAGCAGAGATCGGGGATTGTGAAGATGGCGCAATTCTAATTGCCGCTCTTTTAATTAATGCGGGTATCCCTTCATGGAGAGTAAAAGTGTGTGCTGCTCAAGTAGTTGCTGATCCTGTATTTGCTCCTTCGGAGGAGGAGTTAGGTGGGCATGCTTATTGTATATATTTAGCCGATCGTCCAGATTCAGAGCGTAAACTTGAATGGATTATTTTAGATTGGTGCTATTTGCAAGATCCCGAGCTCTTAGTCGAACAAAAGCCGCTAGCGAGGGATGGCGGACAGGAAGGAGCATATAGAGACATCTGGTTTACATTTAATGACGAATACTCATGGGCCCAGAGCGCATTTGAAATTCAAGAAGGACGGATCAGTAAAAACCGAACTTTGACCAAGGATGAAGTCTTGGCACCATTACGAGACGTGTTAACCAGCATCGCAAAAGATGAAATTGAAAAGTATTTCCGTAAAAAGAATATATTAATAGAAGAGAAGTAAACAATTTTATTTCAAAAAACTTTCCATTTTTTTCTTTTGTTGTTTTGAAGTTCTAACGCAATTCTCAATAGGCTTAAATATCTTCTTCGATAATCCAAAATCTCTGGATCCCACCCCCATTTTTTATCATTATCCCAATCTATTATCTTTAAGACTTCATCACGGACTTTATCTGGTAGATAGCTACCTGTTTCAAGAATTAGAATGGCAAGAATCTGATATGCGATTTCGAGTTGAGTTTCCGATGTGCAGAACTCATCATAAATACCCTCACCAAAAAGACCTTTGCCCCTGTAAGCAAGCTCTTTATTAGTGATCGTGGATCTCAGATACTCTAATCGTTCAATAATGGCATCTAAATGAGATTCAAGAGCAAACATAGTTAAAGGCGATACATCCAAGTCAACATCACACATTTTGGCAAACCAACGTTCCCACGTCTCATCTCCATCATCTAACCATCGAGGACTCATTACTTATACAGAAATCAACCCAAAGCCACAATAGGGGCAATATGCTGCCTTACGACCTATTTCTGAGCCACAATTCTCGCAAATATCCTTATAGTCTAAAATTGAGGGAATTCGCTCCATGACATTCTGAAATGTCTCTTTTAATGTCTCCTCAAGAAGTTTTATCTGTTCCTTTCTTTCTGAACGAGGGTTTGACCTAATGTAAATAGAACTCAACTCTACGAGAAAATTTTCGAGAAATTTAAGCTGATCGTGAAAATTTTTATTGACTTTTAATTTAATGATTTCTTCCCCAGCTTCAGTCAAAAAATACACCTTGCGGAGGGGCCCAATGGGAGTTTTCACCATGTTGGATCGTAAAAAGCCATCTCGCTCTAATTTAGATAGGATTGGGTAAATTGTTCCCGATTGGGCAACCCACGTACCTGCAAAATGCTTATTAAGATTTTGAATTAAGTCATATCCAGACATTCCTTTGAAATTAAAGATGGATTCAATTATCGTGAATTCTACAGGAGTGAGTTTGCTTTTTTTAATTCCATTGAAGATCTCCTTCTCAATTTGTTCTTTTAGTTCATCTAAATCCTCTTCCAAGTCAACAAACTTTCCAAGCCACATGCCACATCATCCTCCGAGGTTATTTCCGACTCATCTTTTTTTTCATTTTATCCAGTTCCTTCTCAATCGCCTTTTCCCTTCGAGACTGATATATTCCCTTCTCATTAGTAGAACTTCTATGATAAATCATGTAAGAAATCCCGTGGATAGCTAAGCCGAGACCCCAAAAAAGTGCCGGAAAGAGTATCCAATAAAAACTTGGTAGAGTCAAAAGATTGATTATAAATAACATCAAATTTACGAAAATAAACGCAATAAAGTGGAAAATGAAGCCCCGTTTAGCATAGGGATAAACACCACGGGCATACATTAGATAAGAAGCCACATGTTCAGCTACACCAATTAACCATGCCAATGCTGGAAAAAGAACCCACCAAAACATCGGTGTAAAAAGCAAATTGACGATGAATAAGAAGACATTAACGATGAGATATACTCCGACATGAATCTTGACGGACATGCGGAAGTTTACTTTCCTACTCGCAATAGCCCTCAAATTTTCTTCTGAAAATCCATTAAATCTTGATCCTTCCATTAACATATCACAATTAATGTGAAATTTTATATTATAAAATATTGTTCATTCTATATAAATATTGTTAGATCTACATAGGTCAAATGCAATTGACCTATAATTCTTTCTTCATTTTCTCCATTTCTTTTTCAACCAAACGTTGGATATGCGATTTTTTAGAGCCTTTGTTATCCCTTGAATTTCTATGAACAACGTAATGAATGAATTGAAATAAACCATAGTGAATCAAAAGAATAAAGCCCCATAGGGACAAGAAAATTCCAGAAATTGGCATTAAAGGAAGCCAGAGTGGTATTGCAAAGATATATGTCGCTAAATGGAAATATAAAACCCTTTTAGCTTTTGGATATACTCCTCTCGAGAACATTAGATATGCAGTGATGTGCTCCCCAAGAACTATAAACCAAGGACCTATAATTATCAATGGTAAAATAGTTCTTGCTCCTGAAAGAAAATTCCAAGTTACACTCACCCCGATAAAAATTACAGCATGAATATAAACAGATATGCGAAATCTTACCTTCTTTACTGCTAAAACTCTTAATTGAGCTTCAGAAAAACCACCATACTTAGGAATCGTATCATAGTTAGATGACTCAACTTGATGAAGTATTGAATTACTATCCATTAATTTATACATGATATAGTGCGTAAATACAATACTCCCCCAGATTAGCAGGGGAATAAAGATAAATACAAACATAGTTGCGAATGCCATAAGGGGAATACTAAAAAGAAACGCTCCAAGATGATAATAAAATCCTCGTTTAGACTTCGGATATACCTCGCGGGATTTCACACGATATGCTACGATGTGTTCACCTAACCCAATGAACCATATCAAGGCACCGATTATGCTGAAGATTAAGAGAGATAGATTAGTTATAACTATACTAAACGCAATTATGACTAAAATAAGCAGGATATAAATTTCAGCATGAATTATTAATCTTCGCTTCGATCGATGAATATTCATTAAAATATCGCTCAAATCTTCATCATTAAACTCATCAAAATCTGGAGTTTTTATTTTCTGTACGGGATTTTGTTTTGAATTCAATTTTAAAACCTTTTTAATTAGATTATAAGCAAATGAATTTTTGTTGATTTTTGTGACACAATTAGTTGTTCGCTCTATATAAATATTGTTGGATCTACATAGATCAAAAAGGTGAGCTATTTATTTTCATTCAATTTTTCCATTTCTCTTTTATATAGCTTCAAGATTATAATCGCATTTTAGATAGTTGCGAAAATCTAATTTTATATTCGTAGTTATATTTAGACTTGCCAACTCAAATTCAACTTTTAATATTTTTCATTACTTTCTTAGCAGAAAGAAGACCAGTGAGAATTGCTATGGGTATTCCAGAAGGACTATAAACCCATTGACCCGCTTGTAGTACTTTAGGAATTGGGGTTAAAACCGATTTAAATATTTTAAGGAGACTGGTTACTACTGGAACCTGCTTTTCAAATGACCATCCTGTAATTGCCCCTTCGGAACTTCCCGCAATTTTTGAGATGCTTATTGGAGTCGATGAAAATTTAAATAGAATTTTTTCTTTGATTCCAGGATAAATAGAATTTGAAATTGTGTCTAAAATGCAATTTTCAAATTCTGTTTTAAATTCTTCATACCAAGACGCTTCTTGAACTTTTTTAAATAACTCATATTCAACAAGTAAACTAATTATCAACCCGGTTTTTCCTTCTGGAGCTAATGATGGATCTCTAAGTACAGGAATTGAAATTTCGTAAGTATTTAATTTACAAAACTTATCTAACCACTTTAGGATTTCTTCTTTTGGGGTGTTTTCAAAATTTTCGAGTAATGATTTTAATACCGAACGATTAAGTTTTCCAAGACCTTTTTTGGATGGAGTATAAAAGAAGTGTCCGTGTGAAATTGATTTATATTTTTCAGGTGGTTCATCAACTCCGATGAACAAACTAAATACCGAGTCTCCACCACGATTAGAAATAAATTTTTCTTTTTGATTTTCAATTTTACGAGAAATTTTATTCTCCAAATTATCTGTATCGAGTCTCTTGTATAATGTCTTTAGATCTGCGCACCAAATGAGATAATCATAGGGATATAAATTACCATTGAAATCGATTACTTGATTCATTGAAGGTATAATTTTGGAGATTTCTGTCTCAGTTTGGATTTTCCCTCCCCATTCGATAACTTTTTGTTCAATAGCTTTAGGTATTTGACCTGTACCACCCTTTGGGTAAATATAATCAAGATAAACGTAGAAATAGCCCATGGCAAAAGATGTAGGTGTATTTTTAAAGAAATGCTGGTCGATTATATCAGTAAGAGGTCTGTATGAAGACATTTTTTCCAAAAATTCTTCAACTGGTTCATCTAGGCGATTCATGCGCCGAACAGTTAACAAGAATTTTCCCAAATATGGAAGTAGTTCTTTAAATAGATACTTTTTATCTTTCTTAAGATCTTTTAAAAGGGGATTGTCAATCCCATATAAAATGGCCATATCTTTCATCATTTTTTCCATAAATGAGACAATTCTTTGGATATCTTCTATCTTTTCAGGGTACAATTTTTCTAGTAAGTTCTTATAATCAAACAAACTATCTTTCGAACGGATATTAATAACTTCGCTTTCAATCCCAACAGAGATAGGACTGTTAGTAATCTCTAGATTTATTCCTAAATCCTTCAAAAATGGTTTAATAATACCAGAATTTTCAATCGATCTTGCAGCTGTATCAAAGAAAAATCCATCTCGTTCAATTGTGTTAACTAAACCTCCAATTTCCTTATTTTTTTCAATTAAAAGGACATCATATTTTGCCCTAGACAAATAGGCAGCAGCAGCTAATCCGGCCATACCAGCACCAACTATTACAATTTGATGCTTCGAGTCATTCATTCTAATCCACCCAATTCAATACTTAAATCCCAAAGTTCATCTGCAACCTCTCTATCCAATGCTGGAGGGGCTGGCTGTTCTTCTGCAGTAACTCTATAAAATTTTCCACTAACACCCTCAAGTTCTTCTGAAACACCTAGATAGTATAAAGCTGTAGCTGATATTTCTGGTGATTTTGCAGCTCGATCAACAAATAGACGCTTAAAAAAACGATAAAGTCTACCGTTATTTTGCCCCATATTTGACTTTACGCTTCCAGGATGCATGGCATTGATAGTTACTCCACTATCTTTGAAATAATCATCAAATTTAATCATTGACAGTAGTTGAGCAGTTTTAGCAACCCCATAACTGCGTAGACCTGAATAATGATGATCTTCCCATTTAAGGTCATCTAAATGTATTCCTAAAATGGCAAAACGGTGTCCTTCAGAATTTACTAGAAGAATTCTTGCTTTTTTTTGAGCTTTTAATTTATCTCTTAGCATATAAGTCAGAATGAAAGACCCTAAATAATCAACTTGAAAAACTAGTTCTAAATCATCGTCAGTTATAATTTTTTTTGTCGAATATACCCCTGCATTATGAATAAAAACATCGATTATCTGATCAGATTCTAATAGCTCATTCCCAACGTTTTTTACATCAGAAATTTGACTAAAATCTGCAATTTTGTATTCACATTTTACTCCAAATTCTTGACGAATTTCCTCACAAACGTTTATTGATTTTTCTTCATTTCGATTTATCAATAAAAGATTAGCTCCATGAGCTGCATATTCTCTTGCTGTAAAATAGCCGATTCCCGAAGTTGCTCCCGTAATAACCACTAATTTTCCCTTAAAATCTTCTTCACATTCCTTGACGTCTGCTTTTTTATTCTTGCGCATTGCACGTATCTGGGACAATTTATACTCTTTTAAATATTTATTCAAATGAATCACCCAAACATTTTTTTCATAAATCTCCGATATCCTTTTCCGAGCAAGGGTATATTATCAAAAATATCACCCCATAGATCATAATAGTCTCGTTGTTTAATAATTTTGCCTGATTCATTCAACGTGATTCGGCTTGCACCGAATAATGTTGAGTTAGGAGATCTCTTAAAGCTTAATGACATTTCCCATTCAAACAAAATAATGTTCCCTTCAAAAAGAATATTGACAATCTTCATCTTTAAATCTTGAGATCGTTCAACTAACCGTTCAGTCATAGCTTTAAATTCTTTCATGCCTCGAATTTCTTGAATAGTATCACGGAAATGAATATCATCATCATAGTAGGGAAGTATGTGTGACCAATCTGGTTTACCTTGAGTATTATAAATATTCGTCCATAGATTGACGAATTGTTCCTTAGTTTCAATTCTATAACTCATGAGAATCGCTCTTATTTTTTAACTGAAGCTAACAAAAGGATCATTTATAATAAATTCCAATAGATTTTAAATTTCTTGATAGATATCTTATTTTTTGAATATGAAAATTTTAGACGATGAAAAATTTATCAGACATGTGGAAAACTTAATTGATCCAAAGGAAGTTAGCCATTTGTATTTCTTTCAAACATTCAAAAAGCTTTTGCCTCGCTCACTTTTTAAAAAATTATTAATCAAAACTTCCAAAAAGACCCCGTACATGGGTTTCGTTATTGAACCCTACTGTCTGTTCTTATTCTTTAAGCTCAAAAATATCGAGAAGGCAAAATCGTTATTGCCAGAACGCTATGAGTTGAAAAAGACCAGAATTTTTGCTGATGAAGATCCAGATCATTATTTCGGAATGGGGATTTTTAATACCCGAGCAAGTACTTTTTGGGGTTCTAGACTTGAATGTTATCTCATTGCAGAAGATAAGGAAACTGGGCTTATTTCCTTTATTTTTATAGATATTTTGAGCAATACAATAATTGCCAACCCTTCAGTAGGAGTTGCAGACAGAAACAGTAAAAATGCTATATTTACGACAAACTCAAAAGGAGAAATATTACTTGATTTTAAAGAAGACAAGACTGACCGACAGATAATATTAACGGGTAATATTACCAATGGAAAAATGCGAAACCTCGATCAACCCCTTTGGGTACTAGGAAATACATCGATTGGACACAGTAAAAAATATTCCGATAATAAATCAGATAACAAGGATGATACACTTGCCGTAATATTTGATCCTGCTGAAGTTGAAAAAGCTTTAGATATTCCTATTGAGGATATTCATTTAAAGTTTAACAATCTTTTCCCGGATTTAGCAGATCCCGAACTATGTAAGGTGTTATGTTTTCCCTTTGCCCAGCATTATATTGCCGATAGTCCAGGCCGTCGTACCTATATCAAAGATATCAATGACATGATCGAGATCTATAACAAAATTGCAGATATGAAAGAAATAAAAACCTTTTCAACACGAAATATAAAGATAATGCTTTTATTGACTATCTCTTTATTTATGGTAATCTTTATTTTCCTAATTATTTTATTGATAATTAATCCATGAAGATGGATTTAAAAAAAGAGGGTTATATAAATGAACCACGAAGAATACAAGAACTTCATAAGGAAGACAGAATCTCTTGTAAAGCCTCAAGATGTAACTGCTATAAGTTTTTTGAGTAGCTTCAGTGCCTCTCTTCCTAAAAAAACACAACATAAATTTACGGAGAGCGGTAAGAAAAAAGTCCCTTATATGGGATTCATAGTAGATCCCTATGGTTTATTTCTATCTTTTAAGATAACAAATACTTCAGCAGCACAAGAGATGCTCCCCGACGGATATGAACTTGCTGAAACCTCATTCTATAAGAACGATGCAAAGATACCCATGGCAATTGCAAGCGTATTTACCGCTCGAACATCAGGATTTATAGGCATGCGAATCGAGTTTTATATTATTGCTCGTAATAAAGAAACTGGGTTGTTATCTTGGATCATTTGTGATTATGAAACGAATACTAACAGCTATGATCCAAAGAATGGATTTTGTGGATATACATGTGACCCTGCGGTGTTTGCAACCACATGTTTTGGGGAATTACTGGTTGATATTAAGAATCGCACCAACAATAAAGAATTCATTGTATCGGTTGACTTAAAAAATGGCGTTTCGAGAGAATTGGACGAATCTCTCTGGATTGAAGGAAATCTTACTGTAGATTATGGCGGTGAGGTAAAAAGCGATTTCTCAGAACCTTTCAGCCTGATTTTTAACTCAGATATGGTAAAAGAAGCGATAAACATTCCTTTAGAACAGGTTTCAATCCAGTCAAACTCTTATCTGGCTAATATCATAGATCCTTTCAAACCAGTAAACGCTATGATCTTTCCTTATAGTCAGCACTTCGTCATTAAGCAAGACCTCGAAAAGCATGCAATTAGAAATCAAAAGGACTTAGATCTTCAAGCAAGGTCTTTCCTTAGCAGAACTGGATTTAAAGGCATGTCAGGTGATGATATAAAAAAACCTATATACAGAATGATCTTAATTTCATACCTTGCACTTATCAGTGTAATTGTAATTCTACTAATACTACTCTTGCTCTAAGTTTGGATAAAAAGTTCATTTTTTATTTTGTAATTAATATCTTTCATTTTCTTTTTTTGGTGAAATAATAACTAGAAATTAGAATATAAAATAATAACGACTTTATAATTCTCTCTTCATTTTCTCCATTTCTTTTTCAACCAGACGTTGGATATGCGACGTTTTAGAACCTTTGTTATCCCTTGAATTTCTATGAACAACGAAATGAATGAATTCAAATAAACCATAGTGAATCAAAAGGATAAAGCCCCATAACGACAAGAAAAATGCAGAGAATGGCAAAAAAGGAAGCCAAAGCGGTATCGCAAAGATAAACGTCGCTAAATGGAAATATAAAACCCTTTTAGCTTTTGGATATACTCCTCT
>CAZWEM010000072.1:0-14666 GCA_964632315.1 uncultured archaeon | reverse complement strand
AAGTAAAAAAAAAGGAATTATTGATTCATATAAAGAAATCGCTCTAGATAATACACCCAAACTTGAGAAAAGCTATTACCGACTATGAGATCACTGGCATGAGCTGCGAATGGAAAAGTTAATAGAAGGCAATCAACTCCATTAGCAAGTAATGACGCTTTTATAGTTTGGGCATTATCTAATGATACTAAATCGTCTCTTAAGCCCTGATATATGATTGTAGGAGGATCATTTGGATCTACTAAATTACTTGGCGTGAATTTTTCAAATGCTAAGGGGTTTGATGAGGGATCTCCAGGAATTAACCTTGAAAGAGGTTCATTTACAAAATATCGATCAGCAAAGTTTGGGGGATAAATCGGAATAACACCTTTAATTTTTAATGCGGTACTAAAATTACCGGCAAAGTATGGATCATTGTATCCGAATCCGCAAACAGAAGTTAAATGACCTCCTGCACTCCCACCTGAAATAAACACCGAATTAAGATTTGCACTATACACAGTTGCGTATGTTTGTTCAAGTTGTTTAGTGAAATTTCCTATTTGATATATCATATCAGCAAGTGTTACATTTCCTTTAACATAATCTGGAGTCGGTATGAATGAGGATCCTCCTGCATCAAGTAATCCGTATTGTATATCAAAAACTACATATCCTTGAGCTGCAAGATATTCATTCAAAACTAAAACATTTCCCAGGCTCTTGTCACCGAACTGCCAGCTTCCACCATGAATTTTTATGATCACGCTATTATTTCCCGGTAATAAATGGCCATCTCCTTTAGGATAGTATACATCAAAATATAATCTCAAATTTCCGTCTTCAAAATAAAGTATGTCAGTATCCACATTACAATCCTTTATGGGAAATCCCAAAAAGTAACTATATAAATTAAATTGAGATGGAAGCATATCAGATTCAATTGTATTGGGGATGTTTGAACGCCAGTTAGAACCATAAGTATTATTAAACTCGGTTTCAGCCGTTTGAATGCTAATTGGAGTGGAAATAACAGGTAACGCACTTAAAAATCCCAATGAAATGCCAAAAATCAATATTACAACAGGAATCCATTTATGTGTTATTCGCTTTGGTAAAAGTTTTAGAAATAAGATTGTTGTGAGGATATATAGCATCGATAAAAAGAGAGATATTTGAGTTATAAAATAAGAGAGTGTAATAGCTAATCCATCAGGAATTGGAAATAATACAACCGCTGTAAAATATATCCCTACTAATAGTGTGATTATGCAAAGGCCCAATAAAATCAATTTAAGGTATTTTTTGCTTCTAGTCAGGATTCCACACCCCTCTATTTTCAATATTAGAAAAGGTTAATAAATTGTAATATAATCCGTAAATTATAGAACTGAAAAAGCCAAAAATGATCATTATTTGTCCTAAGATTGCCAGAAATCCACTTAAAATAAAGGCAGTGAATATTACACCAAACACCATTAGGAGTAGTGATGTTATGAAAGTAGCTATGAAATAATAAGAATGTCGATTCATTTTGATACCTATTTGGGATGATTTGTTTAAGATTCTATCATTTACTAAGATTAAACTTAAATCAAAGATCCATGCGATGAAAAAGATTATCCCAAAGAAATCAAATAATAAGAAATTTGTAGGATTAATGAAATATAGGATTCCAAGAGCTATCGATAAGATGTGAATGATTATATCAAAACCACTTACTCTTTTAATTAGATTTTTAAAATTAATTTTCTTCATGTTGTTTAAATGTTTGAAATAATTTTTAATAAAGACTTTGTTATTTCGATTAATAAATTTGCTAGAAATAGAAAAAATCTTGAAAGGAATCAGAATTGCCAATAATACATGTAAATGATATAAATATTTACTATGAGATTTATGGGGAAGGTGTTCCCTTAGTAATGATAACTGGTTTAGCTGGAGATTCAAATTGGTGGAGTAGAGAGGAAATTAAAGCATATTCTCATCATTTTAAACTGATAATCTTCGATAATCGAGGCGCAGGGCGTACAGACAAGCCAAAAGAAGAGTATTCAATCGATCAATTTGCCACTGATGTTTTAGGTCTCATGGATGCATTAAAAATTGAGAAGACTCATATCTTAGGGACCTCAATGGGAGGAATGATTGCTCAAGAAATTGCTATCAACCACCCTGAGAGAGTTGAAAGACTTGTCCTCTGCTCAACTCATTGTGGTGGGAGAAAGAAGATAAATCCCTCCCAAGAAGTTCTAGATATGATGACTTCTTCAAACCAAAATTTAATTGATGGAATTATTTCCCTTTGCTTTTCAAAAAAAATAGTTGAAAAATATCCTAAAGTAATCTCGAAGTTCAGGAAAAAAATCTCTAAAACACAAATTCCACCGAAATCATACATTCTCCAACTTAAGTCAGTAGATCGTTTCGATTCTTATTCGCGATTGAAGCAAATTATCGCTCCAACATTAATTTTGCATGGTAAAGAAGATCTCCTCATTCCTGTAACTAACGCAGATATTATGGCAAGCCAGATACCAAATGCTAATGTTAGGACATTAAAACAAGAGGGGCATTGGATATTTTTGCCTAATTGGCAAAAATTGATGAAAATAATTGTTACATTTCTTGCTGATTAATTTTCTTTTTTTCTAGGTAACGATTAGTAAGATAATACGCCACAAACATTAAAATTAATACTCCTAAAATGATAAGAAGCCATACATTAAAGATGGTTGCTTGAGCCTCAAGAGCTTTTGCATCGGTAACATCAATTGGAGGCTTTATTCCTAAGAGAGACCCAATTACAGAATAAAAAAACGCGCGAAACGTAGATCCTATGAATGTCCCAATTGAATATTTCTTGAAATCAATATCTACTAAACCTGAAGCGTAAGAAATGACATCAAATGAGATAAAAGGGATGAATCGAGAAATTATTATTGTCCATATTCCATACTTTTTAATTAAATCATCCGCAAGATTTAATGTTTTAGAGCCTACAAATTTCTCAACTAGCGGACGCCCCCCTTTTCTACTGATGTAAAAACATAGAATTCCGGCTAACATTGAACCTATAATACCGAATAATCCCCCTATAAACCAACCCCATATTATGCCGGTTGCTAATAACACTATTTCTGAAGGTAAAGGCACTATTAATCCTTGTATTGCCATGATCACTAAGAATAATATAATTCCTAATATTCCCAAATCGTGAACAGGATTTACAAACCATGTTGCTACAATCCATAGAAGAAAAGTGGGATTGAAAACATAATTATAAATCAGTATAATTATCGAAAAGACTAATAAGAATACGAAAATTGCTACATATAAGATAGTTTTTTTATCATATTGAGAAAAATCAAAGAGATTTTTTATATACCTCTTAAACTTAGAACTAAATGATTTTTCTTCTTCAGTTTGCGGTTCATTTGCTTCCATATGTATCGTATTCACTTTTTATTTATGAGTAATATATTTAATTTAAATTTCTATAAAAATTATAGTTTTTAGCATTAATTTTTAAAATTTAATATCTTGCACACTAATTCTGAAAATGGAAAAAACGTATATTTTTGGGCATCGCGGAGGAATGGGATTATGCATAGAAAATACAATGAAATGTTTTAAGAACGCAATCAATTTAGGAGTGGGAATAGAATCTGACGTTCAGCTGACAAAAGACAATATCCTAATTTGTTTTCATGACTATTCAATTAGGCATGACTCTAAAACCTATGACATTGCTGATTTAACGTATAAGGACCTATTAAAATTCGAATTTTCTGATCAACGCAAAATTCCTACTATATTAGATTTATTCTCAATTATTCTGAAAAATCCGAATATTCGCTTAAGTTTTGACATTAGGAATTTTCAAGCTGCGAAAAAACTCATTTACCTAATGAGGGACTATGATCTCTTAAATAGAGTAGAAATTACAGATAGAAGATTATCATTGCTTGCACGGTTGAGAAGCTTTGAAAAGCGGGTTAATTTAACATATACGTTGCCTGAAAATATTATTAAAGTCGGTGAGAACAATGTAAATTTTCCAAGATTGAAACGATTGGCTGTAAATGCAATAAATATAAGATCCCATAGGGCAAATATTCATAATTTTCGAAAAATCATAGAAAATGGTTTAGATTGCTATGTCTGGGCTTTAAACTATAAATCACGAACTAAAAGGATTTTAGGTTTACAAGAAGAAAGCAAAAAAGTCGCGGCAATCTATACTGATTATCCCAATATGGTGAAAGAAATTAGAGATAAGTTTAAATGAAATATTGCTAAAACACTTAATGTTTTTATAGAAATACGTCTTTTAATTATAATATCTATAATTTGAGTGAAAAATTAATGAAATTATCAAATATTAATTTAATTATAATACTCATTATTGTTGTCTGGGCGATTCTTGCAGTTATTTTTGGAATATATGACTTGCAAATTTCTATTGCTTTGGTTGATGAAACATCTAATTGGGGTAATTTTGGAGCAGATTATGGAGAAATTCCCGGATATGGATTAATAGCTATTGCTTTAGCTACATACATAGGAGGATATATTCCAAACGTAAAAAAACAAAAGATTTTAGGTTGTATTGGAATTATTGTTGGCATGATATATCTGATTATTGGACTACTAAGTTCAGATGTAACTGACACTGCTCTTGGAGCAACTCTCATATTAAGTTTACTTATTTACATAGTATTAACTTGGAATAAAGATTGGAAAGACTTTAGAAAGATTAGCAGTCTAATTTCTATATTGGCTATTTTAAATCCTTTGCTTTTAGTACAACTAATCAAAGTATTTTGGGGAAGGGTTAGGTTTAGAGATTTGAGTACAGGT
This sequence comes from uncultured archaeon, assembly GCA_964632315.1. GTDB lineage: Archaea > Asgardarchaeota > Lokiarchaeia > Sigyniarchaeales > SOKP01 > SOKP01. The sequence goes on along the minus strand of CAZWEM010000072.1, from coordinate 9,821 downwards.
TATATTGATTTCACTCCTTGGTTCATACCTAATGGATTTACAGATAATTATAGTTTCCCAAGCGGCCACGCTGCTATGAGTTGGATGTTTCTTCCTCTATTGGTCCTTGTAAAAGAGAAAAAATGGTCCGATCCAATTAAAATAATTACATACATTCTCGTTTTCGGTTGGGGAATTTTTGTTGCGCTTTCAAGAGTGATAGTAGGAGCACATTATGCTTCAGATGTTCTTTTTTCGACTTTTTTCGCTATGATTATCACGGTGATCTTCTATAAAAAAATATATAAATAGATTATAATGAAAGAAATTGTAAAGGATGTTTACCACGTTGGTGATTCTGGGTGTTCCGTATTTTTAGTCAACACTAAGAGTGATGATGGGCTTGTATTAATAGATTGCGGCATGTCTCTAAATATGATTAAGCGTATTAGCAAGTATAATTTGAATCCTTTAGATATAAAACACTGTATAATTACTCATTTTCACATTGATCATATTGCTATATGTGCAGAATTAAAGGAATTTAATAAAAAAATAAAATATTACGCTCACGAATTAGACGCAGATGCTATTGAGGAACCGGGTTATGAGAAAGAAACTGCCGCTTCGTGGTACGGAGTTAGATATACTCCTGTTAAATTGGAGCGGAGATTAACAGGTAAAAAAGAGATTTTAAAGTTTGGAAGTTATGAGTTCCAATGCTTGCATATACCCGGACATACTCCCGGTTCAATCGCAATTCTTCTAGAATTAAGTGATCCAAAAGTCAAGATTCTCTTTGGACAAGACTTGCATGGACCAATTATTCCAGGAGTGAGTGATTATGATAATTATCAGGAGTCACTCAAGTTAGTAAGAGATTTAGAAGCAGATATTCTTTGTGAAGGCCATTTCGGCATTTTCCAACCAGCATCAAAAGTAAAAGAATATATCAATCAATATATTAAGTGAGAGTACACTGACACCGAAGTTTCATTTTGTTATAAATCTGATTTCTTTTATAAAGATTTAATATTTATACGCCATATCTTCATTAATTAGAAAATTTTAATTTAATTATGATCAATGCATTTTTTGAGTCTCTTGATGAGTTTTTTAAGTCTCTAAACGAAGTTTCAAGAAGATTCCAATATGATTACATTTATGTTGATGCATTTTTCCTTGCTATTTGGCTAAGCGTTTTAATTAAGAAAAAAAAATGGAACCCAATCTTATATGGACTTTTTACAGCAGTTATTGTCTACATTATAGATGGTATAATTTGGTGGAATACACCAGCTGGGGCTAATTATCCACCTGGCACTACGATTCGTGAATATTATTTTGGAGGGATAAAAATGCCGCATCCTATAGGAGAATATTTTTGGGCAAAATTCGGAGCAGATTTTATGATGGATATTTCTTATTCCCTCTTTGCTTTTGGTTGGCTTTGGATAATGTTCGAAAATTATGTTAAGAGAAATTACAGAGAAATCTTCCTTTATACAAGCCTATTTTTTGGTTCATGGATGCTTACTCCTTTAATTTCAGCATTACTACCACTTAATAATACGATTGTATATACAGTTAGGCACATGGACACTCAAATTTTAATTTGGATAATAAATGTCTTTGTAGGATATTCGTTATTGATTATCATCTATGCAACAGGTAAATGGAGGAAGAAAGACTACAAATTAATAGGTTATGTATTTTTAATTGGAGTTTTAGAATCCTTTTTTATGGAATTTCCACTGAATTTATATCATATACGTCCTATGGGAACCTTATTATTCATCTATGAGTTATTCTTTTTATTTAATCAAGGTGCACCATACTTATGGATTTTACAAATGGAAGTATTACCATTCCTTTCAAAAAAGATATTAAGAAAAAAGACAGAGAAACATTTAGTTAAACTTGTTGTTTCTAAATAAATCAAGTTTCTCTATTACTTTACGTGATTTTTTATGAGCTTGATATTATGTTTTAACACCTTATACAAGGGATCTTTAGTAAGATTATTAACAACAAGTGTTTCTTGAGCGAGCTCATGTTTTCGAAGTGCTTCAGCATAACTTTTTTGTTCAAGATACACCAATCCTAATTTATAATTAGAATCAGCAATACCTTCCTGATCATCATGTTCCTCAAATATTTCAAGGGCTTTATTTGATGATTTCCATGCATTAGTATAATCTCCTTCATTTAGATAAGCAAGAGTTAAATGGTTGAGATATCTAGCTTTTCTCGTTAGCAATTTGTTTTGTTCAGCTATTTTAATAGCATCATTGAATCGTTCTCTGGAAATAGAATATTTTCCCTCATCTAAGTACACTAATCCTATGTTGAACATACTATCAGCAATTAGTGAATAATTCGGAATGTCTAATTCTATTTTTGTAACTTCTTCGAAATTTTTCAAAGCTCCAATATCCTTCCCAATATCTCGATAAATCATAGCTATGTTATAATGAGCGTATGCTTTTTCTTCAGATTCACCTAAAAATTTCAAAAACTTTATTGATCTATCATACCATTTAATAGCTTCATTATAATTACCCAATTCTTGATAAATAGTTCCCACTTGATTTAAACTTCTTGTTTTTCCAATTAAATCACCAGTCTGATCAAAAAACTCCAAAGCATTCTCATATTTTTTGATTGAATCTTTATAAATTCCCTGAAGTTGATAAATGGATGCGATTTTGTTAAGGATATAGCCCTTGCGCTCAAGGTCATCGATTTCTTCTGCAATCTTAAATGATTCTTGGTAAGATTTTAATGAATCTGAAAGATTAGATTGAACTCTATATAAATCTCCAATACTTTCATAGCAATCTGATTGTCCTTGTAAGTTTTCAACATCTTGAAAGAGTTTCAAAGCTTCTATATACCACCGTTCAGCTTCATCATAAAAGTCTTGGGCGTGATATATACGACCGATCTTACGTAGAGTATGAGCTTGCCCGGAGAAGTCTCCTAATTTTTCCTTTATTGCTAAAGATTTCTTAAATCTTTTGAGTGCTTCTTCAAAATCGTTCCAAACTAAAAATATATTGCCAAGATTTAGCAGTCTCTCAGCTAATCCCTTTTCATTTCCAAGTTCTTCATCTATACTTAAAGCTTTTTCAAACCAAGACTTAGATTGAGGATAATCTTCCTCTTCAAAAAAACATCTCCCGATTTTGTTGAGAATATCTGATTTAACTTCTAAGTTTCCTAATCGATCACTCAAATTCAATGCTTCTTGAAAACGACGTACAGCTTCAGGGTAATGTTTTTGAGCTTGATAAATTTTTCCTATTACATTCAATGTATTTATTTGTTCTGGTAAATTGCCTAATTTCTCAGTTATAAGTAGTATTTCTTCATATCTTCGTAATGCTTCGAGAAAATCCCATTGATCCTTGAATATTTCTCCTTCAATTTTTAAGCATTTTACTTTTTTCTGTAAATTCCCAATTTGATCTGCAATTGTGATTGCTTTTTCAAAATATTTAATAGCTTGTTGATCTTCGCCTTGATATCGAAGATTTAGACCAATATTATGTAAACAGTCGATTTTTCCATCATAATTCACTTCTTCATTATAAATTTTAAAGGCTTCTTCGAAGACTTTTCTAGCATCATCGTAGTGACCTTGATCTTGGTATATAGTCCCAATTCTATTAAGAAGATCAGCTTCCTTATCGATTTTATTTAAATCAGCAATTATTTTAAGAGCATCCTTATAACGATTTAATGCCTCTGAGTGATTTGCCTGTTCTTGATAAAAAGCACCGATATTTTTGAGAGTTTCAGCACTTCCTTCACGATTTTTTGAAAGTGAATATATATCGAGTGCTTGTTGAAAATATTCTAAAGCTTTTTGAAATAAACGTTGATTGACGTAAATTAATCCAATAACGTTGAAAAACTCTGCCTTTCCGATTTCATCATCTAATTTATCTTTAATTTCTAAGATTTTTTCAAATCGGCGTAGAGCCTTCATATAATCTTTCTGAACTATATAAATTAAACCTATTTGTTTTAATGCTTCGATTTTTCCCGGAAGTGAGCCGATCTGATCATATAAGTTAAAAGCCTCTTCTAACCATTGAAGAGATTTAGGGAATTGATCTTGATTCTTGAAAATTATTCCAATTTGTATTGAATATTTTGCTTGCGATTCTAACTTATCATAATCTTGAGCTATTTGTGCTGCTTCTTTAAAATATTCTAAAGCCTTAATGTAGTTCCATTGATCGCTATAAATCATTCCTAATGTTCCTAATACCTCCATTCTTCCCTCAATATATTGTAATTGATTAAAGAGCTTTAATGCCTGGCTACATTTCTCAATTCCTTCTAATGACTCACCATTTTGATGATGAACTAATCCCATTGAATTCAGAACTAAACCCTCCTCGATGATGTTCCCTAAGCTCCTATTTATAGTAAGCGAATCTTCTAAAAAGTCTAATGCTTCTCCTAGCTCATTCATTTCTAGGTATACATTTGCAATATTTTTCATATTGAATGATTTCTCTTGGATTTTTTCTAGCTTCTCATTGATTTTTAGAGAAGTCTCAAAATTCTTTAATGCTTCTTTATACATTGATTGGCTTTGATATAGTAAGCCAATCTGATTATGAATTTCAGATTCTAAATTTAAATCCCTTAATTTCTGATTAAGTGAAAGAGCTTGTTCTAAAAATTTCAACGCTTCTTTAAAGTTACCCTTTAATCGATTTATCATTCCAATATTTTTAAAAACGGAAATTCTCTCTGGAAATTCTTTTAATTTTATTTGTGCCTGCAAAGATTTTTGAAACCACTCCAGTGCTTTATCTTTCTCATCTTGAACCAAATTCACGACTCCCATATTCATTAATGCTAATGACTTCAATTTATCATCTCCAGCATCTTCTGCTATAGTGTAAATCCGTTCTAGGCATTTTAAAGCATCATTGAATTGATTTGATTCTAAGTATATATTATAGGCAATTAGAAACTTATTAGTTTCCGAAATATTATTAAGAATTTCATTAACCCGTTCTGACAAATTAATTTCAAATTTTTCTGTCCCAATTATATTTAAATCTTCTGTTAGAGCCTCAATTAAATTAAAAGTATTAGTATCGATGCGAAAGACAGTTAAGTCCTGATTTGACATAGCTATATCTATTAATATTTGATCTAATTCATCAATGTCTTTAAGAGACTGAATATTGTCACTCCTTAACTTCTTTAGATTCTTATTAGATTTATCTTTCACGTGATTAATCCAGACTAAATTATTCAAATGTTTCATCAATTTGATTGTTGGTGCTATATCTAAGTCATTTTTCCCGGAATACCCCAAAACTATCAGATTCCTTTCACTTGATATACCTTCTAATAATTTTGACTTATATGGCTCTAATTGCACGATATTTATCATTTTTTGATTGATTCCTAATAACTTGATCGTTTCTTTAAAAGATTCTCGAGTATCTTCTCCAGTGATTAAGTTATCTAAGGCACCATGAAGCTTATAAACAGGATATTTTCCATTTTCGAATAATTTCAAGGGATCATCGTATTTTTCATAATCTTTTTGAGTGATTACGGGTATAATTTTCTTCTTAGGGACTTCCAACTTTAAAAGAGCGTCTTCAATTAAATGATCAAAATTAGTTGTTATCACAAAATTTCCTTTTTTTATCATATTTGCCAAGAAATAATGCTCCAAATTAGGCTTATCGCAAGTAGAATAGAAGTCGATTAAATCGATGGCATTTTCTTTTGAATTTATTAAAATTTTCAATAAATGTTCAAAAGTTAGATGTGAGATCTTTAAAATCTTGTCTAATTCTGATTTTGGAACTGCTTTCATTAAAATTTTTCCAATCAGTTCAGATGAGAGTGGTAAATTAGAAGGAGTTATGGCGGAACACCCAGCTCCCGCTAGAAAAGTAAGATTTTCCTCGCTTTTTAAAACTTCTTCAATATTTAAATTTGCTAATTCTTTTACTGCTGCCAATTTTTTTCGCACCTATAAAAATTACTCTCTGGTGAGATTTAGATTAATTTTTATTCTTAAATAATTTTGCTTTATTGATTCTAAAATAAATCCAATACAAACTTATACTTATAACAATTGAGTTTGTCTTTATTATAAAAGATTATCAATTTGAAGAAAAAAAAAGCTAGAACTAAATAAGGATGATAATTGATTGATTAAATTTCAGAATATTTTAGATTTTTATCCCAAGTGAGTAATCTTAATGATAAGATTACCAATAATTTTATTTAGGGAGATTTAAAACCTCCAATCAATTATATTTCTATTGAAATAGTAATAAAATTGATTCTGATGGTTTTCAGTATCTTCATTAATATGTATCAATAAAAATTTAGAACTAATAATTTATATTGGTAAATCTTATTACTTTTCTTTAATATTCCTAAATTAGATTATTCTCAATCACATTGTAGGATAGACAACATGATTTTTGAGGATTGGCATACTCATAGTTCTTTATGTAGACATGCAGTTGGTAATTTAGAAGATTATGTTAAAGCAGCTATAAATAAAAAATTAAATGTTATTGGATTAAGTGCTCACTTTCCGTATGAATTCTTAAGCGGAATTGATCATCTGCAATATCAAGAATATGCCATGCCCTTAGTAGATCTTGAAAATTATGTTTCTACCGCCCTGAAATTAAAAGAAAAGTATGAAAAAAAGATTCAAGTTAAAATTGGATTTGAAATTGACTATATTAAAAATCAAGTACAAAAACATCGTACTTATTTACAACCTCTTATTCATAATTTAGATTATATTATTGGTTCAATCCACAATCTTCATACTGAATTCATGGGTTTATTCCCTTTTGATGATTTTAGAAGCATTAACCATTATCAAAATTATGATAAAATCGAGGGATTATTTCTTGCATATTATGAGACCTTGAAAGATATGGTAACTTCAAAGAATTTTAATTTTAATATATTAGGGCATTTTGATCTACCAAAAAAATTTGATAAGCATCCTGAAAATGAAGATTTAATAATGGATAAGGTTTTTACGGTACTAAAATTAGTTAAAGAGCGAGGATATGTGATTGAATTAAATTCTAGTGGCTTAAGGAAGCCCATAAAAGAGCAGTATCCGAGTAAGAAGATCCTTTATCTAATGAACGATTTAGATATCGATGTAATTCTTGGTTCCGATGCACATAATCCAAACGAAATTGCATATGAATTTGATAAAATGCATCAAATATTGAAAGAATGTGGGTTTTCAAGAATCAGCCATTTTGAGAATTTAAACAAATCATATATTACTATTTGATCAAAGTGAAAGAAGAAATGAGTAAAAAGAAAGATATTTGTGAAGTTTGTGGTGAAGAATTAGTTTATGCCGTTAACTTGAATGATTACAAGGATCTAACTTGTGAATTTTGTGGTAAGTTATTTAATGCAAACACATATTGCAAAAATGGGTATTATATCTGCGATTCATGTCATTCAAAGGGTCCCATTGAAGTGATAGAAGACTTTTTAGAAAACACGGATTTAAAAGATCCTTTTGAAATGGCTGACAAAATCATGAAGCATCCGAAATTCAAGATGTATGGCCCAGAGCATCACGTTCTAACCCCCGCCGTCATTATAACTGCATTAAAAAACAATGGAATTCATAAACCAAATGGAGATAAAATAACTCTCTTTGACATTAAAGAGGCAATAAGGCGAGCCTCGAAGATTCCAGGAGGATGGTGTGGATTTTACGGTTCTTGTGGGGCTGGAATGGGATCAGGAGTAGCAATAAGTGTATTTACAGGAGCTAATCCGAGTACAGACATCCCACGAAGTATTGCTAATGAAGCTACTTCAAGATCCTTAGCTAAAATAGCTGACAATCTCGAACATTGTTGTTAAAGATCTTTAAAAATCTCGATCTGTGAAACAATTGAAATTCTAAATGAGAAATTTGGGATTAAATTACCCTATAGTCCTAAAAAGTGTGTTTTCTCTGCTCAAAATATCAAATGTGTAAAAGAAAATTGCCCTTTTAATTAACTTATTCTATTTTTCTTGCTCGTAACCAAGCTTCCATTATTAAAGATTTAAAGAATTTGATATGCTTTGAATCTCGGGTGTGAAGTACCAGATGATTATTTTCAGTATTTCCGATAACGGCAAAAAGCAATTCTTCACCATCACGTTCAATCACGTATCTATCTTCTGATTCGAATAACCTAATAGTAATATTGTCCAAACTTTCAAGCTCTTCTAATAGCATCGCATCATCTTCCAAAGAGATATCAATTGAACAAGAAGCTTTAATGCTAACTGATGATCGAATTTCATATAAATATAATTCTTGAAGATCTTGAATACTTGGTACTGCCAATAAGACATTATGAACAGCATTCATCAAAATTTCTCTCATTTTTTCTAAAATTAGAGATTTTGGTATTTCAATATTTGTCCAATCGATGAGTTTCGTTCCTGATGAAGATTCTAATTGATTTCTCAGCTTTTCATTTTCTGCTTCAAGTGCTTCTAAATCCTCATCAGCTTTAATCAATTCCTGTTTTAGTATATCTAGTTTTCTTTGTAGATCCCTATTTTCTTTTAATTGTTTTTCAAAAGGCTCCTTCTCAATCATATTTTCTTTTAATGATAAGATTTTCTCATCCTTTAATGTAACTGACTTCTCTAAGGTGGTAATTTTATCATCTTTAACTTTCAACGTATTATCTAAAGTTTCGATTTGTTCATCTTTTAGATTAATTGAATCTTTTATGGTTTTTATCTGAACATCTTTTAATTCCATTGAGTTTTGGAGATTGTTAATTAATTCATCTTTTGTTTTTAGTTTTAATTCTAAAGAGGCAATCTGATTTAACAAGCTGTCTCGATTTTGATCGTCTTCTATCATTTCAGATTCATTCTCACAGAACTGATTTTTCTCAAAATTAGAAATATAATATAAAATTTCCTTTTTAATTTTTATTTAGTAATATAAATTCGAATTAAAAAATATGCCGAAGATGAGTTAAAAAAAATATCTGCATTACTTTTAAATTGAATAATTTCTATTATAAGTTCATGAACTCTGAACCAATTGTTAATGACTTGGAACAAGATTTATCTGAGTTAATAGAAAAAGAATTTGGGAAAAATCCCGGAATTTTAGGCATTAGCATTTCTACTCATGGAGGAACTCATCTTGCTAGCATGTTCAAAAAGCAAAAAAATCCTAAGATGTCGCGAACAGAAATGTCTGCAGCTAGTAGTAGTCTGGTATTCCTATCTTCCAAAATATTACAAGACTCTTTAAATCAAAAAATCGCCTATAATCTTATTACGGGAGAAGATAGGATTATCCTTTCAATTTTAACTGATGACATTGCATTAATTTCCTATTTAAATCGTCAATTGGCAGAGCTTGAAGGTTTGGATTTCTACATAAAAACTCTTAGAGCTTTTGCTATTCAAATTTCAGCAATAATCGAAACGTCTGATCTGATAAAAGAGGAAATTTTCGTTGCGATTAAAAGGGCTATTCCTAATGCTTTAGTAATAGCAATAATAACAAAAGATGGTTTACCCATAAAAGTTCAATCTACAATGCCAGAGCCAATCTTATCTGCCATGACATCTGCGATCTTTAATCTAGCGGGTATTTTATTGGAACAAGACTTAGAGTATTCAATAATTGGGGGAGAAAATGGGTCAATTATCTTGCACGAATTAGATCAAAATAGATTATTAGCAATTGCTGTCCCAGAAGCAGATGAGAAAAAGCTTGGAACTTATCTTGTGAGAATTAAAACCATAATTAAGCAAGGAGTTTAAAA
>CAZWEM010000071.1:0-15668 GCA_964632315.1 uncultured archaeon | reverse complement strand
TTTCTCAAGTTTGAGTAGATTACGGCATAGGCAAGAGCACCCCAACATTCACTCACGCCCATAATGGCAATCGAAATACGTTCTGGAACTAAACCTTCGAACATATGCTCTCGTCCCTTTCCAACTGGACCAAGAATGTACTCTTTGGGTACACGTAAATCTTTAAAGGTCTCTTTTCCTAAATATAACTTCGGGACCCATGGTATGTTTACTCTTTCCACGTGGAACCCTTCCCATTCAGAATTGACTAAGAATTGCGCCATCGTGTTACCATTATTTTGTTCCGCAGTGGCATACGCAACCAACCATTTAGAGCGAGGAGCATTCGTATTAAATATTTTAGTACCATTCAATAAGAAGCTACCATCGGTTTGTTCCGTACAAGTCGTTAATTGGTGAACAGCATCCGAACCGCGTTCTGGTTCAGTGATACAAATGGCGCCAGGGCTTTTTCCAGTAGCTAAATCTTTTAATGCTTCCAATCGCTCTGGAACGAGATCATGGTGCTCGTAAACGGGATTGATTGCCAAAACGGTTGCCCCTCCTCCCATAGCAAATTGAGGATCGAACATATCGAGAGCTATATTTCGCATAAAATCAGCTGCAAGACCCCATTCATCGTAATGCACTTCACACATATCAAACGTGTGCTGCCGAGTAATGTACCCTTTCTCTCCAAAAGCGGGAACCCAATCATAAATATCCTCATCTGGTCCATGGACAATTTCGTTTTTCTTTTCAAATCTCAAACAAAATCGCTGAACTTCTCTAAGGAAATTAAATTCTTTTGGGGAGAGAACAGCGGTTAAATTATTATTTAAAAATGCATAACGATTCTTCAAGCTAAACTTTTCTAAAATCTCATCATTTATAGCTTGTGTTTCAAATTTTTTACCAGGCATTATGTTTCACACTTATTTTTATTTTATATTTTGGATGTAGAATTAGTATAAAGTGGAGAATATGAGTTTATATATTAATTTTTTTTACTATCCAACTTAAGAAAATTATGTTTTGATTAAATTTTTAGGTTTAAATTAACTAAAATTTAAAAAAAAGTGGCTTAAACAATAGATTAGACTTAGAACAAAAACTAAAAATAAAAAAGACCGTGCTAATTATAACTAATCCTCTTCTTCTCCCATTAAAGCTTCGATCTTCTCTTCTAGAGCTTCAATTTTGTCATCGAGTTCAGCAATTTTCTTGTAATTTTGACAAGTGTCACATCCATCATCTTCCTCACATTTAGGAAGGGTGTCACAGATTTCCTCTAATTTATCTCTTTCATCTAGAAGCTTTTCGACCTGATCTTCTAATTCTTCTACGGACATGTTGATCACCTATTTTAGTTCAATAATAGCGATACATCATTTTTGAATTGATCTAATTATTGCATGAATTTGATCTTAATGAATTTTACCTCGATTTTTTATTAATTAATAAATAGAAAAAAATTAAAATCTGTTCAAACCTTTAAAGCGTTCAAGCGACCTTCAATAGTTTTATCGATTTTTACAATCTTTTGTTCCAGTTGGTCTAATTCAGAAGTGATTTCTTCAAACCGATTTTCTTGGAGACTTAATTTGCTCACGTATTTTTCTTTTAAAGTGAGAGATTGGGTGTCTTCTCCTAACACGGATATATTTTCTCTTAATCTTGCTTGCTCATCTGTCATCATAGACCGTTCTTCATTTAATTTATCTTTCTTTGCTTTCAAATCTCGCGATTTTCCAATCATTTCTGCGATTTCTTTTAATTCTTTTTCGAGTTTTTCATCGATAAATTTGTGTTTTAAATAGAAAGTAGTTCGATCTAGCAAAGTGTCTCTAGACCAGTTCCAGATATAGTTACTAGAGTAGATTTCCTTTCTTTCCTTCAATTTAAAGTTGATGGCATCACTGGGTTTTAAGGTAATCTTAAACCTCCAGAAATTTTCTGTTTCTTCTGGTTCTAAAGCAGGTTCGATAAATTTATATCCAGATCTTTTTGGGTGATCTAAGTATAATATCTTCTCTTGCTTAGTTTTATTTTTTATCTTGTACTCTGTATAGAGATCCGTGTAATAATATTCATATGAATATCCACTTCCAAACTTAACCTTATGGACATTTAGATCCTCACTTTTTTGTTCCCAATTAATTATAACTGCTTGTTCCACAGCATAGTTCAATAATCGGGTATCATCTTTGTTTAAGAAAGGAATGATCGCTTCTCCTGCGAGATTATCATCATAAATTATAGTCACGGGTCCTCTCTCAAGGATCAAATCCGTGTTATTAGTAATTTCTAAACAAGCATTTGGATTTTTTTCGTATTCATTCATGTTAAATAATAAAATTCTTCTAGCTTTAATCGCTTCAGTCAGTATCGGTACTAGTGCTGATTGTTTCCTTTTAATAGTGACTGGATTTGAAATGTTGTATTCAAATAGTTCCCCTAAATCCTTTGTTTGTGTCTTAGTTTGTGCCTTAAATTTTTCTTCGAGAATTGAATCATCTAACAAACCCATTCTCGCATTGAATCGAATTCCACCACTAGGTGCTGCAGCGGGTGCTGGAGGTGCTCTCATTTTCTTTACCCTAGCCATTTCTGCCCGTGGTTCCTCTGCCATTGCGAAATCCCGAAATCTTTCTTTGGTCAATCCTTCTTCTATTTCAGTAGGACGAGCGCTTAAAACTTTCGGAGGGTGAATAATTGGGCGTTGGATAAAAATTGGTTTATAAAAGTCATATTTAAATGATACTGGCATACCAGCGACTAATGACAACTCAATCTCTTCCCAGTCTTGATTTGTGGTGTTTTCTACCATACACCACCCAGAAAGTAAGCATTTATTTTCCTGTTCTTGTTCCTTACTCATAATTAATCGATAGGAAGTCTTCCAGATGGGACTCTCTCGAATGTAGGAAACAAATATGTCTCGTTCTAATTGATCTGCACCACCTGATTCACAATTTATGATTATTTTTTTAGCGTCTTTTTTCTTCCCTGTTATCACGGTATCTAAAAAGAATTTGAGGTCTTTCTTGAGATCTTCATTTAATATTTCAAAATGCTTGATTTCGGGGAATGCAATTTTCACTATGAAATCATCATCTTGGAGCATCACTAGGAATTTTTCTTTAATAATCTCATTTTTAACTATTTTTTCACTTGTTTCTATACCCATAATGGTACCATTTAAACTTTTTCCCGCAGCAATAGATAACTTCACTGAAGCTCCTTTGATTTGGGTGACTAAAGAAGAAAAAGAATCTACATCAGGAATATCCAACATAATTGACTTTAAAAGTTGCGTCGCATCTAAAGCGGCATCATAGCTTATTGAACTTATGTATCCTTTTTCACTTGTATCGATAACAAATAAGGATTTCAAGATATCATCCATTTCATCGATTTTAAATTCTAGTTCAAAGGACCCATTTCCCTTAATTTCACCTTTTAAAACAAAATAGGAAACTCCATGTTTAAATATGATAACTTTCTTAACTTTTAATTTGAACATAGAGTAAATATCGCTATGCACTTATTTAAATATTAATGGTAGAAAAAAATTAGAGGTGATTTTCTAAAATCTCAAGCAATTCTTCTTCTAAACTGGAATTTATCTTTGGCTTTTCTATAATTACATCTAATAACTTACCATCTTTATTAAAAAAGTAAAATGTGGGAATTGCTTTTAAATTAAACTTAGGATTTGCCGCTTCAGGAGGAGATCGTTTCTTATGCCAAATTACCTCTCCTGGTTTGTGTAGGGCGTTTACTACTATTCCATATAAGATTTTAAATTCTATCACTACTAAAGGAATTTTTTCAGTTATTTTAATCATTCGGGGTATATTTCTTGAGCAATCGGGGCACCAATCCGCTCCTAATGCTACTATCTTAAGTTTTTCTTTCTTTTCTTGCAGTAAAGTTGAGATCTTCTTTAAAATATCCTTCTTTGGTTCATAATTTTTATATATCATACCGACTTTATCTGAAAATTGAGTTAAATATTCCTTTGGAGTAATAGTGGGTGAAATTAAATCATTCCATTTGAGAGTCATATCTGATGTCATAATCCGATAAAAAATTCTTTTTTAATTAAAATTTTCCTTAATTAACAATAAATATTCCTTCTTTTGAATTTTAAGAATTAAAATTAAATAAATAGTAAATATATAGAAATCTAAAAACTTAAATTAGTGCTTATAAATGCTGAAATCCTTTAGAGGAAAATTACTTGAAATCAATCTTACTAAGAAAGAGTGGATAGTTAAGGCTTTAAATGAAGAATTTGCAAAAAAGTTCCTTGGAGGAGCTGGTTATGCTTGTAGATATTTAATAGAAAGGTTGAACAAGAAGACCCTACCTTTATCTCCAGAGAATATTATTATGATAATGACAGGCCCATTAAATTTAACGTTTGCGCCTAATACGGGTAGGTGGGTTGTGTGCTCAAAGTCTCCATATACCGGAATGTGGGCAGAATCAAATTGTGGGAGTTGGTTTGGAGCAGAAATAAAAAAAGCAGGTTATGATGGAATAATAATTACTGGTAGAGCGGAAAATCCATCTTATCTTAAGATAGTAAATGAAGTAGTAGAATTAAAAGATGCAACGAAAATATGGGGCAAAGGAACTTATGAAACTACTGAGATATTAAAGAGAGAAATGGGAGATGAGAAATCTAGAGTTGCTTGTATTGGTCCCGCTGGAGAAAATCGAGTTAAATTTGCAAATATCATTTCTGAAGAACGAGCTGCAGGAAGAACCGGTATGGGTGCAATCTTAGGATCAAAATTATTAAAAGGAATAGTGATAAAGGGGGAATTATTAAAAGCTGAGGTTGCTGAGCCTGAAAAATTTAGAGAGGCTGTAGCAAAAGCCCGTGATACGGTAAAAGCATCGTTTGCTACTCAAATGTTAGCAGAACTTGGCACTTCTGGTGGAATGGACATGTATAATACGACGGGAGAAATTCCCATCAAATACTTTTCTCAAGCTCAATGGGAAGGAGTATATAATATTTCAGGAGCTACTATGGCTGAAAGAATACTCGTTAAAAATAGATTTTGTCATTCTTGCGTGATTGGATGCGGAAGAAGAATAAAGATCGATGAGGGAAAGTACAAGACTGATGAGATGGAAGGTCCAGAATATGAAACTTTAGTGAGCTTTGGGAGTTTGAATTTAAATGATAATCTTGAATCAATAACCCATATTAATCAATTATGTTTTGATTATGGTATAGATACTATTAGTTCGGGAGCAATCATAGCTTGTTTGAACCATCATTTTGAAAAAGGAAATATTTCCTCACGAGATTTAGATGATATAACTCCTGCATGGGGTAGTATTAGTTTTATCGAGAAAATGCTGCATAAAATCTCATATAGGGAAGGGATCGGTAATTTACTCGCAGAAGGATCGAATGCATTTGCTAAAAAATTTAACATTTCTTTAGATGAGATCGCAACGGTTAATGGAATGGAGGTAACTTATCATGACTTGCGTTCAAATTATGGAATGGCTATAGCGTATGGAATGGGCCTGAAAGGCCCCTCGCATAACCTTTTAGATGCGTACTACGCTTTATTAGGCGTACCTTTTGAAGAAATAGGAATTAGAAATATCGATAAATTCTTAGATAATGAAGAAATGGCAGAAGTATGTTCCTTACTTATGGATTACAGAGCATTATATGGCTCAATTATTATGTGTTCTTTTTGCAATCCTCTCCCTTCACAAGTAGCTGAATTAATAGAAACGGCGATAGGGATCAAGTTTGGATTAAACGAGGTGAAAATTTTTGGTGAAAGAATTGCCAATTTAAAACGTCTTTTCAATATTAAAATGGGTTTAACTTCTAAAGATGATAGATTACCGAACATTTTATTACAGCCTTTTAATGAAGGTGGAGCGGCGGGTAAAACTCCAAACTTTGAAAAATTAAAGAAACTGTTTTATGATTATAAAGGTTGGGATAGTAAAACTGGTATTCCATTGAAAGAAAAACTGAGGGAATTAGAGCTGCATCATTTGGTTTAATCGTTAATTTGTAGAATTTTCTTTAATAAGAAAATTGCACCATATTTATCTAACGGTTCATTTTGATTACCACATTTAGGACTCAAACAACAACCTGGACATCCATTTGGAGCCTTACAATTACAAGTATTAATCAAATTATAAGTTAAATTTAATAATTCATGCAAGTTAAAAAATAATAATTCAGATATTCCGATACCACCTCTAAATGCGTCATAGATATATATGATTGGTTGTTGTTTAACGGGATCAAAATCTATAGACACGCCACCTAAATCCCATCTAGAGATTTGTGCTAAATTCGGAGCAATAGCAATCATGGCATGTTCTATAGCATGTATTGTCCCTCCTAAATCAAAGCCATTAGACTCTAACTCTTTTTGATACTCAAAAGGAATATAAAACCAAAATGCAACGGTTTCATAGCTAATGACGGGAATTTCATCAAGAGGATGTCTTGAACGTATTTCCTGAGTGAACGTATCAATAACTTTATATGAATAATAATCATGTTTAACTTTAACGCGTCCAAATGCACTGTTGATAATTTGGTTAGAATCTTTACTATTTTCATATATTACTTCTAATGGAGTTATTTCCGTATGTTTAAGAGATTGAGTATAATAATCCACTTCAGCCCTCTTAATTAGAACCTCCTTTCTCTCAATATCGAGATAAATAACCCTGTAAGTTTCAGCTTCAAATAGGTAAACTGCTCCGGGATGCAAATCACGAAATACATAACTTTCATCTTCAACCGTTAACATTTCTTGACCAGTTTTTGTCATCATTATTACTTTATAACTTCTAGTAGAAAGGTCCTCTAAACTGAAGCGTTCATTTGGGAAAAAATCACCCCTCCAATAATACTTGTTACTTCTTTTCATGAGAAGAGATTCTTCCACTAGTTCTTCAATACATTTCTTATATAAGTTAACATCTTCAATCCCAAACGCGTGATATTCATCTAAAGTTAAGGGAGATTCTTTTGAAGCACAGCAAAGGTGATTTTTTAGGATGTATTTATTTTTTAAAGTAATCATTATCTCTTCTCGAATCTTTCCAAATAACTTATCAGGATTATGAACATAAAAAAGATCGAGGGGATTTTGCATAGGAATATAAGTCGATATTGATAAACTCCCTGTTCTTCCAGATCTTCCTATTTGCTGCTTAAAACTGGAAAGAGTTCCAGGAAATCCTGAACTTATGGTAGCATCTAGAGATCCAATATCAATCCCTAACTCTAATGCATTTGTAGAACTGATACCTAAGATTTGTTTTTGTTTAAATTTTTGTTCTATTTGACGCCTTTTTTTTTTCGTGATGCCCGCTCTATAGCTAACGATTTGATCTTTCATAATTGGTAAAGCTTGTTTGGTCCAAATGGCTTGTAACTCTGCCATTTTACGAGATAAAGTGAAAGTAAGAGTCTGAATGGATTTGGGATATTTTAAATGGGTTATAAATAGATTTTTGGTTTCTTGATGAGCAGAACGATATTTATTTGATATTTTATCATAAGGTAGGTCCCATAAAATTACTTTTTTAGCGCCTGAAGGGGAATCATCTCTATCTATAAGATGAAATTCTTCACCAACTAGTTTTTCGCAAAATTCCTTAGGATTGAAGATTGTGGCACTTGAAAGGATCCAAATTGGTGTCACTCCGAATTCATTAAGAATTCTTTTCAATCGTCTAAGTAGTAAAGCAAAATTAGACCCAAAGATTCCTCTATATACATGGATCTCATCTAACACAATATATTTTAGATTAGAGCAAAATCTTCTCCACTTTTGTTTAAACCATGGTAAATAAAAGTGCAAGCCAAAAGGATTGGAAATTATTATGTTTGCATTTGCAAGTACGAGACGTTTCTCATTGGGTTCAATATCGCCATCATAAATCCCAATTCTATTTTGTTTAATATTTGTCTCGTTTAATAAATCAGAAAGGACTACAAATTGATCTCTCGCTAAGGCTTTTGTCGGAAAAATATAGAGAGCCGTCAATTTATCATTTTTAAAAATTTCATCAAGTACAGATATATTATAAATTAATGATTTACCCGAAGAAGTCGATGTTGTTATAACGGTATTATTTCCTTCTCTTATACTATTAATTGCTTCTGCTTGATGATTCCAAAGAGAAATATTACTTTTATCCAACCATCGTTGAAGCCTTTTTCTTATCGGACGTTCTAGGTTTCCATAGCGAGCTTTTAACTCAGGTAAAGTCTCGATATGTACTATCTGTCCACTATAAAAATCTTGAGATTTTATATAACTTAAAAAAGCCTCAAAATCATCCATCTTTGATATCAATTATTGAAATGAAGAATCGCAATTAAAAATAACATAGAGGTTAGATTTATTTATTTTTAAGATAGAAAGAATAAAATTATCTAGAATAGTCAAAAAATTTTTAATCAAAATTTATTATAAATGTACTATAGCATCTTTAAAATACCCTAAAACAAGAAATTTTGCATGAATTATGAATGAATGGACACAAATTGAATTTCAGGATTTTATTGAACAATACGATCAAGATTTAATCATAAAGTATGCTCCTAGTATTATGCATTCCAAGAGGGATAAAGAACCAGATGCTTTCAAATCATTGATTTCATTTCTCTTTATTTTAGGTCTCTTATTAATCTACATTGCAATTTCAATTATATTTATTTCTGTATATTTTAATCCTTACTTGTTTTATTTAATCTTAGGAATTGCTATTTTAGCTTCAGCTTTCTTTTTATATAATTACATAAAATCAAATGTGAATATTAAACTGAAAGAATGTTGGTTTGAGATTTACGAATACTCTTCCCCTGTAAATGGGAGGTATTACTCTATAATATATTATCCAATTTTTACGGGAAAAGCTTATCCTAATAAAGCTAAAAATATCATATATAAACTTTATCAAGATGAATTGGTTGGTAGTAAATTAGATATCTCTCAAATCGAAGTTCATTTTAAATATATACCAAAGGAGGACCCGAAGTTTAAACCATTAGGATATTTTTTCCAATATGGGCAAGGAGTTCCTTTTAAAAGCGAAGAAATTGATAGAAACAATTGGAAATATTTTCCTATAAATAAAATGTTCAATCAAAATTATTTTGCTACAGCAAATTGGGATCATCAATTTGAATGGAGGGAGGATTTAGAATTAGATTATGATAAACTTCATTCTTATAGTCCTTGGATTCTTCATAAATGGGATGAATCGAGTTTAAAACCATTGACAAAAGATTACAGAAAGAAATTGGATATTGAAATGCGTCCTATTACAGCATATCCAGGATTAATGCCGTGGAAAGGAAATCTACAAAATCAAAAAATAAATAGTTTTAAAGCTTATAAGGATCTTCAGGTAATGAATGAAGTGATTGAAAAGATAATTGGAACTGACGTTAAAATTAAAAAGCTCAAGGACTTGAATAGATATCTTTTCAAGATCCAAGCATACTTCAGAGATTTAAGTGTTTAAAAGAATTATTATTAGAAAGCTATATAAAATTTGAATTTTTTTAATCTTACAACATTAATTTAAAGAAAAGAGATTTCAATGCAATCAATTCAAGAGTTAAAAATTCCTACCAATAAAATATTTTATGATCCTAAAACCGAAGTTTTGTCAGTATATCTTTTGGATATTGTTTTTATCGGGAATTATAAGAAATCTACTAAACTTTCTCGAATATTGGATGATATCTTCGATGCTTTAAACATTAATTCTCTCTCGCGAGAAAAAATATCAATAGTTGACTTCGTTCTTAATTATCCTATCTCTGAAAAAACAGCGTTAAAAAAATTATCATTAATTAAAAAAAGACACGCTGAAAAACACATAGAGAAAGATGTAAAAAAAACACTTGAACCTCAAGAAGAGAGAAAGGATGAATCCAAAAAGAAAGTAATATCATTTGCTCCTCATAAAAGAAAAGCTAAAAAACCTGTTTATAAGGATGTATTTTCAAAGCAAGAGGAAGAAGAATATTCTGAGGAAGATTACAGATTAGAAGAAGAAGATAAATTTGATGAATATCCTGAAGAAAAAGAAAGATCAAGAGCAACTCCCCCCTCAGCACCACCATCCACTGTATCTACCCCAACAAGCCCTCCCGGTGCTCCAGCACCAGTACCTAAAGCAGCTAAAGAGGAATCTGTAAAAATTCTTTCAGATCTTCCGGCAGAATCTTTTTTATTAAAACCAGATGCAGATAAGGAAGAAGAAACAATACAAACTACCTATGAAATAAATATGGGACTTCAATACTATTCAGTTATGATGGAACAAACAAGTTATCTCTTTTACGTTTATTTCTCTCACAAAGAACTGAAAATTGTTGATGAAGAGGGAAAGACAATTTTTGAAACATCTTTTAAAATAAGTACTACAAAAAAGGAACCTCCAATTCTAAATTTACGGGTTGAGGGAGAAGACTTCGAAATTCATCCCTTATTTGGTAATGTTATTGTTAAAAAAGATGCAATTAATCCTCCTGTAATGATTTTTTCAGTGTTACCCGTTAAGAAAAAAGGTAAGCGTACTAAAAAAGAAAAAAGGGAAGGAGAAAGAAGACATCTCAATGTTTATGTGGAATTTGAGGAAAATGTGATTAATCATTCAATACTATCTGTAATCGTTCAACCAAAACATTTCCATGTGGATATTGGTCCTTTACACTTGGATGTAAGCAAGAGAACGGCCATGATAATATCATTAATTTCAATTTTGATCGCTGTTGGTTCTCTTGTACAAACACTACTTTCTTGGGACGTCTCATCAACTACAGTTGATATAGTGAGCAATATTGCTCCAGGATTGGGATCAGTCCTATTTTTTGTGTTATTCTTATATATCTTGTTTAAAGAAGGAATATATCCATTAAAGGAAAAGATAAGCTATTTCTTAAATTTCGATAAAACTGGTGTTTTGATTAAATAATTTAATATCTTTATTTTTTTATTAAGAAAAATTTAGGAATTGTTAATTATTCTTTTTTAGATTAGAACAAGTGAACAAATGCAAATTAAGATTTTATTAGATTTTGAAATTATCTGTAATTTAATTAAATAGTTCCTTGCAATACAAAATTTAAATCGTTTAAACTGTCGAATCCATAGAAATCCTCTAAGATTTTTCTGGTTTTAATATTTCTCCTAAATTTTGTTGATTCTCTAATTCGAAATCTCCTACTTTTTCTAATGTATTTAGCCAATTTATAAAACAAGACCAAATTAAATCGGGTAATTCTTTGTTTTCTTCTTTCATAATAGATCAACCCTTTGAAGATTTTAAGTAGCGATGGAAAAAATTTATAGCCATTTGCCACGCATCTTCCGCTGCTGTTTTATTGTAGATCGAGCTAGTTTCATTAAAGAAGGCGTGTTGAACCCCCTCATAAAGTTTCATAGCGTAAGTTTTTTTATACTTAACCATAGCTCGTACGAGTGTTGGGATCCCTGCATCAACCATATCATCTTCACCAGCATATATAGAGAGAACGGGGCCTTTTATGTTAGATACAGATTCAATTGATTTCGGATTAGCTCCATAAAAAATGACAGAGGCATTAAATGGAAATTCAGTTGAGAGATGAAGGGCTAATCCCCCTCCAAAACAAAAGCCAGTCACTCCAATTTTATCGTTTACTACGGACAGATTACTAAGATAATCATAGCAATCTTTTGCCTCAATGATTATGTTTTTTTCTAGAGTTTGCCTCTCTAGAAATAAAAGATTGACAATTTCTCGATTGTCGTCTGACATGTTTTCCATGAGGGTTTTTAATGATGACGGATCGCTTCTTTTTTCTCGTGGTATGGAAAAAAAGGGGCCCATTGCTTTTCGAATATTTTTTTCAGTAAGAATTTCATGACTACTAAAAAGATGAGGAGCTAATGCCACGTATCCTTGTTCTGCATACCGCCTAGCTACTCCTTTAATTTGATCATTTAGTCCCCAAATTTCATGAATAACAAAAAGACCTGGATACTGACCAAGTTCATGTGGTCTTGCGAGATAAGTCATCAGATCAATTCCATCAGAGCATTTGATGGTAAAATTTTCTTCTACAATTTTCATGAAACATTACTCCAGATTAAATAAATCTTATTATTTTTAATTGAAAGAATTGCTCAGTAATTTATAAAAGTTTTATCTAGAAATTTAATGTCAAGGCGCTTTGTACTTAAAATATGAAGATTTAAACCGTATGGTTGTTTTTTATTGCCTTAGAATGTAATTCCAAAAATTAGTTTTTAATTCACTTAGCTCTTCATCCTTTCTTCTAATTAAGAATAGGGGTCTCTTAACAATAATAGGACGATTTTTAACCTCTAATATTTTTATTAAACCAGCATTTTCGGCTTTTTTTGCCATTATCTCACTCATAATGCTAATATAATTTGATTCACTGACAGTGGATATTATTGAATCATTATTATTGATTTCTAATTCAATATTTAATTTGTTATAATCGGGATATTGATTTGTAAATACATCTCGCATTCCAGAACCCTTTTCTCTCCATACAAATGGATAAGGTAGTATTTCTTCAAAACTCACCCGATTATCTTTATGTTTCTTTAATAATTCGTGAGAAGGTGAACAAATAAATTTTAATTCATCATTGCCGATGTTTATAACATCGTAGTCCTTCGGATCATAATTAATAAAACTTCCAATTCCTGCGAAATCTGCTAATTTTTTATTAAGATTTTCAATCGATTTTTGAGAATCATTGATTAATACTTTAAAATTAACATTAGGATTTTTATTGCTAAAATAAGCGATATATTTAGGGAGAATGTGCGAACCAGGTATTGTAGAGGCCGAGATTACGATATCTTCGTGTGCTTGTTCACTAAATTTCGATAACTCTTGAAGACATTTGTCATAAAGATTTATTATTTCTCTAGCATATTTTAGAAAAAGACTTCCCGCTTCTGTAATTTCGAACTTTTTTGTTGAACGTTCTATTAAAATCAAATCTAAATCCTTCTCTAACTGTGAGATCTGATGAGAGAGGGTACTTTGTGCTATTGGAAGATCTTTAGCTAAATCTGAAAAACTCTGATATTCTGTTAATTTTATGAAATTTCGTAAAATATCGATATTCATCTTTTTTGTCAATTATCAATTTTATTAATAATATAAATCGAAAACATTAATATTTTGATGAATATTTCTTCTATTAAGAATTAAGTAAAATAAGTTAAAAAAGGAATGCTAAATGTCCGACAAGAAAAAAACGTTCACTATTGTTATTGGAGACGGCGCCTATACATCAGAAAGACCATACACTATGCTTAGGTTTGCTTATACAGCCTTATTAGAAGGCCATAATATCAATATTTTCTTAGTTGAAGATGGAATATTTGTAGGAAAAAACAACCAAGATCCACAAACTTACGATAATGTAGGAAAATGGATGAAAGATGTAATTGAAGAAGGAGCAAGAGTTTTAGCGTGTGGCGTTTGCATGAGAGCAAGGGGTCTTACTGATGATGAGTTAATACCAGGCATCTCAAAAACAACTATGAACGGATTTGTTAGTATGTGTGAAGAAGCAGATAACGTATTATTTAGTTAGGAGGAATAGAAATGTCAAAAATACATATAATAAAATTAAATGGATTAGTATGTCCCTTACCAGTAGCAAAAACTAAAAAGAAGCTGAATGAGCTACAAATCGGAGATGTATTAGAGGTTGAGGGAGATTTCGCTGAATCTGGAGAAAATATCAAACGCTATGTTGAACAACAAGGACATACAGTTTTAGAATTTAAAATCAATGGCGAAAATTATTATATTAAAATTGAAAAATCATAAAAATCAGTTTTTCTCATATCATCTACAACATATTATGACTCACAAAACAATTACAGTCCTTTTTTATTAATGTAATTATACCTACTTTTCCTCTCTAATCGAAATTTTGAGAGTATATGATAAATGAATAAGTTAAAGCAACATAATAAAATAAAGCGTTCTAATTTTGAACCGACAAAAATAATAGAACAACAGATTTGTGATATTGCATTTAAAACATGTAATTTTGATAGCACTCCTCCCATAATTGGACTTATCATCTCAAATTTAGATGGATATTCACTCATGGTAATAGAATATGGTGAAAATAATGAGTCAAATTACGGTCCGATAAAATCCTATTTATCGAGGGATGACGAAAATCTGTTAGAGTTAATTCCAATGTATTTTAGTTCTTTAAAAGCAATTGCAAGTCAAATCAACATTCAAAATTTATCTCACTTTGAAATTGATGGTTCTAATATTAAAGTTCAAATTTATTTCTTATTAGATAAGTTCATGGTCATTGCTCTATTAAATTCAAACACAGAATTAAATTCTAAAGAAAAAAGAAGCTTAATAGACAAGATTAAAGAAAATTTGATGAAATATCAATTTGAATTCCAAAATTTTAATGCAACTGGAAGTAGGAAGCTTCTAAGAGTTTTGGAACGTGAGGGAACCGCGTGGTTAAAGAAAATGAATAGAAACTACATTCTTAATTTCAAAAATAGATATCTTAGAAAACATGATCTAATAGAAGACATGATGGTAAACATTAATACAGTCGTACATTATGAATTAGAAGAATATTTAGAAAAATTACCTCCCGAATTTATAAATGATCTCTCAAAAGAACTCATAAACAAAATTCAAGATACTTTGTTTAAATTGATTTGAAACATTAAGCAGAAAATAAGAAATTAGATTTAATTTAAATATCTTTTTCATCTTTAGTTTTAATAGACCATTAATTAGTAAATTTTTTAACTTCCGCATCGAGAATGATTAAGAAAGAAATTTTAGAAGTTGGAGATAATGTGTTTTTCCCGCATAGAGGAGAAAGCTTGGAAGCAAAAGTGGTTAAAAAAAATCAAAAGACGGCTACGGTTAAAGTTGATAAATCAGTATATCGGGTACCATATCTTCTGTTATTTAAGGATGAAAGCCTTAATCTTCCCATACCTCCCTTTGAGAGATCTAATATCAATAGAGATGAAGATTTGTTATTATTGTTAACTGAAGTCAAAAAAGAGTATGAAATTTTTCAAAGTTTTGATATTGAACAAAAAAGGCTTTTAGATTCTGTTAAAGTGAAATGGAATGCTAAGGTTACTTATAGAGTAGGGGGAAATTATTTTAAGCATAAACGAACGGGCGGACTACGCAATGAAATACTAATTTCAAGTAGCTTTAAAAATGCGCCAAAATACCTAATCAAGTACATTTTATATCATGAATTATTACATATTAAATTTAAAAATCACTCAGAGGAATTTCGTAAACATGAACAAAGATTTGAAAATTATGAGAAAGCTAAGGAACTATTTGAACGAATTTTATTAGAAATAAGGATAAATGGAACTAAAAGGCTATTTAAATAAAAGATATGTTATCCACTAATAAATAAACCTGCAAGAAATATGATCAAATAACCTAACGTACCCAAAGCTGCTAAACCTATTACAGTAAGAATATACGTATATAAATCTCTTAATTTTATTCTGTTTTTCCCCCTTATAGATTTCCTATACCCATTCTACTTTATTAAATTAGCAATATAAATCTTTTGATGTTAAGAAAATAAA
>CAZWEM010000070.1:0-15914 GCA_964632315.1 uncultured archaeon | reverse complement strand
TGATATTTCTTAAATCACAAGTATTCCATGCTTCCATGAATTCAGAGATATGACTGTGTTCTTCGATAATTCTCTTGGTCAATTCTTCATTAAAGGGGGCAACGGAAGCGAGTTCATAGGATCGCATCATCTCTTCGAACCGAGCATCCCCACCGGGCGCATCTGCAAGGATGCTGTAAAATGAATGTTCGGCAAGGTTCATAATTTCCGATTTCATTTTTTTCATTTGCTTAACTGAGAAGTATCGAAGGTAGTACTCAGGATCTAACCTGTTCCCGCTTCCCCATTGCTTAGAAACCACCTCAACACAACTATACTTCGATTCCGATTCATATCCTAATTCATTAAGAAAGGTTAATATCTTGGATTCGGGATGGTTAAAATTGATCCCGTTCATAATGGGTACCTCAAATCCTTCAGTCTGGATGCCGATCCCACCCACAATTTTTGGATAATTAATAGGACCTCTAATCTTTTTAAGCTTATTCTCTCTGGCAAACCCCTCGACTTGTTCCATTAATGCTTTACACGTTTCAAAATTTTCGCAGAGTAGCCAACTAAATGTTGTAGCCTTTCGGCTGTAGGTACGGTATTCGGGATCGTTCTGGGCTGCAACCATCCCTATTGGAATATCTTGTTGATATGCGATAAAGATTGCTACGCGATAATCAGGAGTATTTAATTTTATGGTATAATGCTTAATAATTTCTTCAATAATCTTGGGCTTTACTCGCTCATCAGGAACTTGAAGCAAGTTTTCGAGCGCTTCTTGCATAAATGTTGAAGGTGGATTAACTTCTATTGTAAACTCAAAATTACTAGTTGTAATCATAATAGAATCATTTAGAACGAGGAATATTTAAAAGAAAAAAAGAAAGTTCATTCCAATTTTCGAATAATAAAGTAGGGTATCAACAATATGGTCAATAAAATGATACCAGAATATAGTTGGGCTTCCAATGGAACTGAATAGATCACATCTGATTTTTCTACCTGAAGTGAAATAATGACCATCAAGTTAAGGGGAGATTCAAGAGCTTCTATTTCCGTAATCAGAGAATGAAATCCTATGTAATTTGTTTGGAACTCAAAACTGAGGTTTTCTTCCATACAACCTTGATAAAAGGAAAAGAACTGTTCTTTTGGGTCTTCTAGGGAAACATTTAAAGAAAGGGAAGGTTGAATTTGAAGGGGCGTGGTAGAAAAAAGATTAACCATGCAT
The DNA here is from genome assembly GCA_964632315.1 of uncultured archaeon. Classification (GTDB taxonomy): domain Archaea; phylum Asgardarchaeota; class Lokiarchaeia; order Sigyniarchaeales; family SOKP01; genus SOKP01. The sequence goes on along the minus strand of CAZWEM010000070.1, from coordinate 14,692 downwards.
TCATCCTTTTTTTCAAGTATGAATGAAATTTCTTTTCTTGATTCATTAGGTAAATACCGAATCGTTTGAGCTTTTATTATCTTTCCTGAAAGTTCAAGTTTTTCACTAATCTTACCAAAAGATTTAACTTGCACGTGAACATTTAACGTTTCTGTTGTTTTAAATTCAATAATTAATGAATGGGCTCCTGTTACTGATGCTCCGAACATGATATTTTTAAGGTCATTAGTTATCGTCCCTGAATATAAAAGATAATTATAACCATCTGGATCCGTCATAGAAAGGTTTGTTTGACAGTTATGGGGGGAAACTACTTTGAACGAAAGCTCATAATACCGACTTTCTTGAAATGATAGAGTATCAATGATGAGATGGTTACCTGGCGGGTTAAAAGTATGAATTTCACTGTATAAGACGGATGTTTCTTGAGAACTAGTGATGGATCTTGCCTGAATGACTCCCCAAAACATCACTCCTACAATCAATACTATATAGAATTGAATTACCCAATAATTTCGCACTTTTAAATTCCCTACATTTCTATTTATTTAATTGGAACTGTTTTCCGATTGGGTAGAAATGCATACACTTTACAGTTAAATTTATTAATAAAATTAGAGAGTGCCTTAAATTTTGAATTTAAAAAAAAAAGAAAAATAACTTTATGGTGGGCTATTTTCTTATGAAAATGTGAGAAACTTTAAAGTCCTAACATATCATAAAGTTCTTGTCCTTGAGGTAATAACTCAATTTTTTCAATTTCTCCTTTATACCAATTGAAAATCACTTGATCATCATATGTTCCATTAAGCTCGTTATATAAGAGGCTAGGTGCATACCCTCTCGCTTGGAATCCAAATTCCTGCAATAATTGTTGGTATTGAGGTTCATATGAAGAGATGAAAATCTCGCAATATCGAATTTCATATTCCGTGATATATTTCTGGATCTCTTCCAAGAATACATATAATTCTTCTAGACAGCTTACTTTATACTTTGTTTTTTCAAAGTTTTGAATGGATAGCGTGTGAAGAAATGTAAAATACGAATCTCTTTCCTCAATTTTCAAGCAAAAATGTTGGTAACCTTGCTTATCTCGCGTGATTTTTCTTTTAATTTTCTCTTTCAAGCTATTTATTAACTGTTTGTCCAAGTTTAAATGAGGTGATACTAAATGAAAAAACCCTAATTGATAAAGATTATCTGCATGCAAAAAACAATCCACTGACCCTTCAATAAGTGAGGGGACTTTCTTAGAACGATACTTTTTCAGTGTATCTTGACGATACATTATTCCCATTACATCACTTTCTACTTCTCCGTAAAAGACATCTTTGTTTGGCAAAATGGCAATTGTATTGATACCACATACCGCAGTAATGTACTGAGATGTTGCGTGTGCAGTTCTATTTTCGCAATACCAAACTATCACTTCATCATTGAACGTGGACCACATCCAGTAATAAGCTCCCATAATGGTTTTTACTACATCAAGATTTTTATGAAACTGTTCCCTAAGGATGAAAGTGCCCATATAAGCCTTTTTATGATCAAAATCGATTTCGCAACGAAAGCATCCAGCTATATATTCGTCCACAATGAATAAAATGAAGTGGTGATTAGGACTTTTAATCATTTTTTTTACGTGAGATGGATCTTCTATTTGTTTATAGGGGTAACTGTTCTTATAAACCTCTTTACAAATTTTTGCTATCTCTTTAGCATCTTTAGGTTTTGCCAGTCTCAAGATGGGACTAATTTTATTGTTATTACGTCCTTCAATGATAAAATTCAGTTCCATTCCTTTCTCAATATCCAGATCAAGGATTCCTTTAAACATATCCAAAAATTCTTCGATGGACTTCGGGAAAAGATACTCTTTTGGAATCACGGGGTAAGTAAGTAATTCTTGAGTAATCATGAGTCTTCACTAAATATTAATATAATTTGAATACTCACAAATTATCTGATTCTATTTAAAGAACAAGTGACAAAAACAGAAAATGAGAAAATTAAAAAGTTGGCGAAGTCCATAACATGATAACAACCAGAATTAATAAAACAACAATATATGCCAAGCTGATCTTCAAGGTATCATGCATGCCATTTAACTTATTCCTTATCATCTTGAGTTCAGTTTCAACGATTTCATTATCTTCATTAGATTCAGCCATTTTGATCTAATTCTAGTTATTATCAACTAATATTTAATTCTTGCACCGATGCTGGTTTTAAACAATTCTTTAGAAATTTTCATTTAAATATATGCAAATTATTCCAATCTAAAGATGTGATTTTATGTTAGAGTTATCTCAAAAATGGACCCAAGATTATTCTAAACACGTGAGCAGAAATATTGGTCATGTCACTCCAGAAGAACAGGAAAAGCTTCGAACCACACCTATCGGCGTATTTGGAGTAGGTGGACTGGGTGGTATGTTATCTGAGCTTTTAGTAAGGGCGGGTTGTGAGAAATTGGTTATATGCGACCGAGACGTGTTCGATCCGTCTAATCTCAACCGGCAAATCTGCGAGAGGAAGCACATGGGAATGCGAAAAATTGATGTGGTTGAAAAAAAATTGAGAAAAATAAATGAACGCGTTCACATAGGAAAATTTGATGCAGTAAATGAAAAAACCACTGATAAACTTTTAAACAACGTGAAGGTTGTAGCACTTACTTTGGACGATCCTATTGGCTCAATCTTGATCGCACGAGGCTGTCAAGAACGAATGATTCCTTTAGTGGAAACGTGGGGAATTCCCTATATTTGGTCGTTTTGGTTTACCAAGACAAGCATCGATTATGAAACGTGTTATGGGTTAAAGACTCATAAAATGACAACCCATGACTTGCTTAATTCAGAGATGACCAGTTTCGGAGATCTTTTTCCTAAGTTGCTTCAGTTTCCTGGTATTGATGAAATTTATGATCGAGAACCAGGAATGTGGGATCAAATGAAAAGCGGTGAAGTGCCCTATCGTTCATTTGCACCTTTTATTGGCATTGCAGCCTCTTATCTTTGTGCGGAAATCATCTTTGCCGGACTATTAGGAGTAAAACCTATGAATTTAGCACCAAATGTCTCAGGATTCGACTATTTGAGAATGCAACCTTTTCAGTTCGAGATGAAATGACTGTTTTATCTTATCTACATATCATTTTTAACTAATTAAGAGGCTAAAACTGCCACAGATTCTCTAGGCTTTTTCCTACGTATTAGAAAAAGCGATACTACAACTCCAACTACGAGAGATACAGCAAGAATAGGTGTTATGTAAATGAATGGATCTTCATTATCAAATTGAAGCTGATAACGCAAAATGGTCGATTCTCCATTAGATTCTTCATTTATAAACACAATATTCCAATAATCTTCATGAGGAACTTCATAACGTCCAGAAGCACTATTTTTCGGGCCATTGGACAAATAAAATGCTGCATACCCCATATCATGTTGGAATGACTCAAAGTAATTATCCTCCATTAAATAAGCTGTAACTTTTACATTTGGATTATCACATTGAAAAGAGAAAATAATTATTCTTTCTACATAGTGTCGGACGTACACATAATCCCCTGGATAAAGTACAACAACGTCAGTCTCTCCATTAATAGAGATTGAATTGGATTCACGCTCATAAGATGCAGTCATCCTTTCCATATTAGCAGACACTAGAAGCATTAGGAAAATACTGAAGAATATTTGATATCTTTTTATTTTCATAAAATTATCAACTCCTTTAAAGACTATATCCCTCTAAAAAATCCAAATATTAAATTATAGAAAAATGATGAAAAGAAAAATAAAAATACAACCGTACTAACCAGAACTATCCCTGTACTCCTAAAAAAAGGTTGCTTATTTAAAACACCATGAACAATCAGAAAGGCATACGCTGTCAGAATCATCACGAGGAATACATAACTTAAGAATGTATATAAGATGATATTTTCAAGATACTCTGAAGGGCTTAATAATATTGTAAACGCAAAATTAATAAAGGAGAACACGTAATAAGCAAATAAAAAGGTTCCAGCAAGAAGTAAGTAATATTTATATTGTCTAATATTGAAATAACCGAAAATTAAGAGAGATAAAGCGGGAAAAAATTGCATTGGAATGAGAGTAAGTATCGGTATCAAGATACTATAGAGGTTTAAAATAAGCACTTCCTCTTCAGAGACATGACTTGCGCTAATTCCCGGTAGAAAAAAAGTAGCAAGGGCTACTCCTAACGCGATTAGGGAAGATATGAGGAGTAATCTTGATAATTTTAAATCCTCTTTATATCTCCAAATAGTCATATAAATTAGAAGATTATATAAAATGATTGGAAAAATTGATATTAATTGAAGGAAAAAATGTTCTGGGTCCAAAAAGGGAAAGATGAGACTGATTTCCATGATTTTTCAATTATAATTTGTTAAATCCTTGGATAAATGATCTTGTTCAAACTATAATTAGTATATTCAGTTTAAAAATTTTACCTTCTGAATAAATTAATTCATCGTTTTGGAAATGCCAATATGCTTTCCTCTGAATATAATAAGATTTGATTACATACGGAATGAAACCGTTCCAATTTAAAATGAAGTTATCTAGTTCTATTTTTTTAATTCAGTATGATAAAAAAATAATCATGGAATCAACTTGATATTTTCCAATCTTTTTCCAATTTCTTCCAATAAATCTTCTCGTTCTTTAATTTGCAATTGTAGTTTTTTTATTTTCTCTCCTTTTTCATTTGAAGATAACCTTGATTGTTGTTGACTTAGGTAAAAAAATAACAAATCAACAAGAGATTCCATTATAACTGTTCTTTGGTTTAAGATGATTTCTTTTACTTCTTTCAATTCAATTTTTTTCCTATTTAGCTTAGTTAATGCCTGCTTAAGTTGTAATAATTGATACTCATCGAACACGATTTTTTCCACCAAGTTCTTGATTTCCATTGTCAAATTACTTTTTTCCCTCCTGATATGTATGGTTCCAATTGAAATGAAAAATCTCGATGAGAGTTATAAATGTTGTGACAAACATCCTTAATATTGTTTTGAGTAATTTGCTCGGTGGAGATTAAAGTTTTGGGATATTTAAACCACCTTTTAATCTCATCTTCAGTCAATGGAAATCCTTCTACTTTACATAATGAAGTGAAGAACTCATTTAGCGAATTAAATTGCTTGACATCAGGTAAACGCTCAACTTCAGCTTGGAGATTGGAAATGAACACTTCAGATAAATCTTTTCCGATCTTAAGGCACTGCTCATAATCTTGTTTGGTCAAGGAGCGATGCATCTGAAATAGATTCCATTGTAAAATATCAATGGAGATCCTTCGCATTATGGATTTTACTTCTGTTAAGGGAAGCATGCTTCTTTTAGGGTTATCTGAAAAAACGAATTCAGTAACATCCTCAGTTTCTTGCGATACCGTTTCAAATTCCACGTTGGTAGGGATTACTTGCTTTGCTTGATAATAATCTTCCAAGATGGTGGTAAACTTGGGAGAGACTTGGAACGAGGGACGTATTGATTGCCCTCCGCTTGCTTGATTTGGATGACTTTCAATTAGATAACCATGAGACAAAAGTATGGTTAAAATTTCATCTCGCATTTTTTTCAACTGTCGTTTATCTTTTGTTATCTTAGATAATTTAGGATAAATGGTGTTCTTCAGTTCTTCAGCGATCTTGCTTCGGTATAGATTCCCAATTTGATGTACGGTCTGAAGACTTCCTAAAAAGTTGATGATCTCAGGAATAAGAAAGGCATAATTGTCAAAATCATTTTCAATGACGGTCTTCCGTGCTCGTTCAAAAATTTCACGTTCAGCATCCTCAATATCATACCCCTCATTTTTCATGTGATATATGATCTCTTTCCATGACAAAGGAACCATTGTTTTGATTGAATTAACGTCAAATTCAACGGGAAAGGGTTGGTAAATATCATCTCGTTTCATCAAGGCTTCGTGAGGTCGCATGGTCATGAGGTAGCGCACTTGATACGCTTCATTGCGACTCTTACTATAATAACCTTGACCGTGTAATTCTTCTAAATTAAGAACATTTCGCAAAGTACTAATATCCCTCGTATCAGTCGCTTTAAATGTTATATAATTGAGAAAGAGATAAAAGATACTAGAATGAAGAAAATGAGCTTGACTTGCAGTACAGACCAAGCCATGACCTGCTTGAAGTAAGGGCGAGATAAATTTCCCAATCTTACCGTATTTCATGTTTTTCTCCAAAAAATATTGATCAAAAACCATATCAATATGAGGGATAATGAAATATTTAGGAGTGACATCATCAACACGCGATTGATAATGGAGTAATTTTGCCAAGATTAACCAAGTGAAGAAGCATTTTTTCTCTAAATCGTTCGTGCTTGAAATGTCAATAATGATGCTTTTCTCATTTTTGAAGAATTCAACTACGGTCGATTTGTTTTGGGGAGAATTCCCTTGGGAATACAAGTATACTGAATCTTGTTCTGTGAAATCTTCTAACGTGGATAAAATGGAACTCACCGCGGGTGATGTTTTCCAATCTTGCTGGGTATCGAGAGTTAGTGATAAAGTGTGAAATCCCATGAAATCCGCCTTATCTCCAGATGTAGAGAGTTGAGAAAGAGAATTCTTGAACATGGCAACGGTGTGCTCATCCTTTTTAAAGCACAGAGCATAGACATCCAGCATCAAGTCTAAAAACTTCACGTTTTGAGTATCGTGAGGAATTTCGGAATGAATAGGGTCAATAGAGAGTGTCTTTCCTAAGTTATAAAGTAGGATATTATTATGTAAAGATTCTTTTTTTAGTAATTTAATCAACTTCGAACCATTTCCTGTAAAATCAAAATAGATGACTTTTTGTCCTTGGGCAATTAGATTCCTAGCTATTAATAGAGAGACTTCCTCTCGTGAAGCGTCTGTTCCATTCATTATGAGGAGCTCTCGGGCTTGATCCAATGAAAAACCGGCAACTACTTCTTGTTCCAAGAATTCGGTATTGATTGTATGCCCTAAGGGTATTTCATTCTCCAAGTGAAGTGGAGTGTTAAATTCAGCCGCAATCTTGGTTTCAATTCCCTTCTTGAAAGCGTTATCTATGTCCAAAAAGTGGTAAAGATCCATTCCCTGAATTAATGAATATCTCAAGTGAGATCCACCTAAGCGGGTGTATCGACTTTTTATCGAAGTCATTAGTACCGCTGATTCTAAGCGATTGTTGTGAAGTGATTGCAGACGGCAAGCCGAATACTGGATGTAAAACAAGCCTGAAAGTTTTTGACTGTTTTCTAGCAATTCCATCTCGATATCCTGCAATGTTTCGCTTGATAGCTCTTTTTCCTTCCGATATGCTTGGGTGGTTAGTACCATTTCTGCTTTCCAAATGCCTGCTCTTTGGACCATCCAAATCGCTCGTGCCTCTTCGGTTCGAGCCTTCCAAGAGAGGTCATTTCGAGCACGGCGATTAAGCTTCTTAAATCCCGCTTTCTCAAAAGCTTTAAACGAAATGGGCACCGCAGAGATAGTAGTACTAAAAGAGATTCCTGTGCCGACTAAGGGATGATAGAGTTTATTCTCATCGAAAAATAATGGTTGAGGGACGTGTCGCACGTTTAATGCGTGGATGCCTCCAGTAATTCCCTTATTAGAATGAAAGTAAATCGAGTCTGGAGCCTTCTTAAAGCGATAAAAGGACATATCTTGAAAGGGGTTAATTATTTTCACTGCATCCAAATCAAGGATGCGTTTTGAGGAGATTCGAAATACCAATTCCTTCCACCAAATCAAAATTAGGAGAATGCAACTACTTAAGCTAATCAACATCGAAAGCAACGAATTGTTCCACGTTAATGAAATTAACCATCCATTAAGGATAGAGAGAAAGAGGATAACACTTATCTTCGTGAAAGCTTGAATGGGAGATATCGGTTTTTTCACCTCGAAATCGCTTTCGCTTCCAGTTTCTGTTTCTGGTAGTTGAAGAAATATAGTTCTCAAGGCGCTTGTTGTCTCTCTTTTAGAAAGCATTATAATCCTATAATGGTGAAAATCAGCAATAAACCGAGAAGAAAAATTTGAAGTTTCAGCACGTAAGGATTGCATCAATCGCTTTAATTTCGATATAGTGACGAAACCAGTAAACTTCTTAGCGACGGTAAAATAAATGAATGTGCGATGAGAATGTTTTCTTGGAAAATTCTTGTCAAACAATGAGGTATGCATTGGCTGATGGACAACTTGATAATTAAGTGAATGGAAATTACTTGCTGCTGCACGAACAAAATGTTTTATGCTCGCGGTCACGTTCTCAGGAATGACTTCCATGCGAAAGACTCGAAGCCCTACCGTTAAAAAATCTGCAGGTAGAGTATAAAATACCGAATGAGGATCATCTTTTAGATGCCAAAACACGAAAAATTCAAAAGGATCAAACTGTCGAAGAGAGAAAAGCTTTTGAAGGAAAAAGATTCGTTCTCGAAATGCGAATAAAAACAATAGAATACTGAACATCGTTAATTCAATTACTGTAATGAAAGAAAAAGATAATAAGATTAAATGAGAGATCATCACTGCAAGTATTACCATTAAACTTCCGAGTCTCATTGCCAAATACTTTGGATTCACGTCCCGAAATTCGGGATTGATAGGCCATAAATCACGATCTTTAGAATGATCTTCTTCTTGCTCTCCTTGTTTTTTATGTTTAGAGGATTTTAAACTTGATTTTTCTAAATATTGTATGTAATCTACCAAAGCGAATTCACCACCTTCCTTTTTGCTAAGGAATAAAGATAAAGACTAAATGCTGCCCCTCCACCGAACATTAAAAAAAATGTTCCTAAAGGTTCTAATAAAGCAAAATTCAATGTCATCTGAACCAATACCAACAGAGAAAGGGTTACTAATAAGAAGAAGATACCAAGAAGAGGATAAGCTTTACTTTGAGCAATAAATAAGTTATATCTTTGATCTTTAGATATAGGACCCTTTACTTGAACTTTTTTATTCTGATTGCTGCTAAGGGAGGCTTTTAGGTGGGAAATTCTCTGTAATTCCAACATTGCGGATTCATCTTTTCCGTTAGTAACACGAGATCGAAGGGATTGTTCCCGGGAGGAAAGCTCGTGAGTTATTAATTGAAAGATTGGCGTTTCATTCTTGGATTTATTAAAACGCGAGAATAGTCCTTTAGAAGCCAAATCACTCGATGGATCAACCCCTAATTTATCTGAAGGAATAGAGATTTGTTGGAGATCAAAATATAAAGAGGCTGCATCTTTAATGAACCTTAAAGGGATCTCTCCTCTTCCTTTTTTCATTAGGTTTTCGATTAACTTTATCCTTGCGATTATGGATTCATCATACAGTGAAGCATTAGGCTTAAAACTCAAAACACGATTTATTTGAAGCATCATTTCATGAATGTGAGCATCTGATCTTAGAGGAATTTGAAGTGAATGAGCATGTGAAATAACAATATTCCTAAGCAATATGAGAGTGGTTGCCGCTAACTTTACATAATTTTTTGTCTCCAAACACGCTTCTACCAATTTTTTAAACTTGAAAACCTTCTGATCATTCACTGTTCAGACCTCCGTAGTTGATAATTGGATAAGATAACTCCCATATCTTTTTCTATTTCAGTTGATTTGAAAGCTTTGTCGGAATCTCTTTGGGCAATTTCTTCGGCAATGAGTTGATCAAGGTTTAAATCTATAATGTTGTCACTCCCAATCTTTTGATTATCCTTGGTTAACTCAAATTGGGCATTCAATCTAAATTGAAACCACGCTAAGGGGAATAAGAATATGAACGAAGTAATGTGTAAAACAAACCCGATTCCGATATATTGATAAATAACTACCTCGTAAGATTGGTCATAGATTACAAGAGCGGGTACGTGCAATCCATCCGAAGAAACCATCCCAAAAGAAAAGTACAAGATCATTATTAGCGTTAAGATAGTCGTAGTAAGTAAGAAATAAGCCGTATATCTGGATTTTTGAGGATTCTGCAATTTAGGCGATCCTTTAAAGAGTGAGATGTATACCGAAATTACTAATATTCCTAGATAAAAGAATACAAACTCAATCGACATTGGTGAAGATTGAGGATAAAATTCAGTAAGTGCTCCAGGAGCAATTCTATCAACTACCTTCCAACCTAAAAATAGATGATAGGAACATTCCAACACAACTTCTCCCAGTTCGTTGAGTACCTCGATGTGATACCATTCAATAAAGCATGAAATGAAAGTGATGAGCCCTCCTAAGATGAACATTAGGCGGTAGATTCTAATAATTCTGTTATCCTTCTCCATGCACTATCTCTGATGGGAAGATATTTAAACAAAAAATTGAGTTTTTAATTTCTAAATAAGGTAAATTTAGGGATAAAAAAACAAGTTAAGTAAAAATTATATATAAAACAAATATTTATGTTCTATCTTGACGCATCTTTTTCATTTCTTTCCTTAACTTCATACCGCCTTTAATCATGTTCATAATTTTAAACCCACGGAACACTTTTCCGTTCTTTTTACACGAGGGAAGCACAAATGGTATGACTTTACTACAACTTTCTTCTAAATCACCTCCCAAATACTTCAATGCTAATTCGGAATTCCTTTTAACCGTTTCGGCGTCCATCCATCCTGGTACAACACCAGTGTGAGTAGTAAGTCCTGTCTTTTGCATTCCAGGTTGAAAAATGTTAATTTTAATGTCGCCATCTTTAGCATTTGATTCTTTTAATTCTTCAGCAAAACATTTTGAAAACGCGACGACTCCACCTTTCGATGCGGAGTAAATCGTCATATTAGAGAGTGGTCTATCCGCACCCCCACCAGATAAGGTAACTATGCGCCCATACTTCTGTTTTTTCATTTGAGGTAAAACAGCAGCAATGGAATTCATCATTCCTATCAAATTAACACCTAATATGAAGTTTGCATTTTCGTAGACCATCTCTGGGGGCATGTATTCGAATGGACCATAATTTTTCTCTAATCCTGCATTCGCAACAAGAATTCTAATTGATCCAAATGCTTCCATGACTTTACTCACTAAATTCTTGAGATCTTCCGGCTTGTTCACATCACAAGGAAATCCAATAATTGAACTCCCAAATTCTGGTTTCAATTCAGAGAGAGTATCGTATACGTGCTCAGCACTTCTCGAACAAATCGCAACCTTACATCCTTCCTTTAGAAAAGTTTCTGCAAGCTTTTTACCGATTCCAGATGTAGAGCCCGTAACAATAGAAGTTTCATTTTTCATGTTCATGATTATCAATCAAAATTAAGATTTTAAGGTTAAAAAATTTCAAGGTTAAAATTCTTAATGATTGGCTTAAATATTAAATCCAATTAATTTCGTAACAAACTTAACATCATTTTGCATTATTATTGAGAAATCATCTAAAAAAGTATGATATTTGATTTTTATTAGATTATAAACTCTTAATTGGCAGTTTTTTGGGATAATTTGCGATACTTATTCCTCTTTCATATGTAGAGATCTCCTATCAGGAATATTAGCTTGTATCTTATCGCGTTTCATGCATTTCTGGGATGAAAAATTAAAAAAAAAAATATTAGAATTATGATTTCTTCCAATACCCTCGAATAATACTATTTCCAAGGAGTGCTACTCTCACTGTCAGTGACTCAAGGAATACTTTAAATAATTCATTAACTTAAATTTATATTGCAAATTTTTTCACATTAAAGGCAAAAAAGATGTTAAAAATAACAAAAAAGCATTTTATTTTAATTCTAATTATTTTTTTAAGTTCTTTTCCTACTCAATATCGCTATTTTATTTATAGAGAAATTGATACTAAATCAGAACTTGAAAGTCCAGAATTTTCTGATATTCTAATCGATGATTATATTATACCAGGTATTACTGGTCCCTTAAGTATAGATCAAGTTATAAAAATTGGTGTACTTGATGATTTGAATCGATCTGGTGAACATACAAAGAATGGAGCACTTTTAGCTGCAAAAGAGATTAACCAAGCGGGAGGTATTGAAATCAATGCCTCTCAATATTATGTGGGAATTTCAGCTGAAAATACAGATGAACAAAATTATAATCTTGATTTAACGAAAGCAGTAACAGCAACAGAAGAATTACTTGACAATGATCCTCATTTTATTATCGGTGGGTCACGAACTGAGGCGCTTCTTGCCTATTTAGAAATAATTATGGATCATGAGATTCCATTTATCGGTACTGGTTCTGACACAGACAATCTTTGTAAAAAAGTCTTAAATGATTATGACAGATATAAATATTTCTATAGAGGAATGCCAATAAATGAAACATCCAAATTTAAAGAACTTCTTGTGTTTATTTTAACCTTACAAGCAGTATTATCCTCACCAGTATATTTAAACGAAACTGTAAACAAGATCGCCATTATTAGGGAAGATCTACCATGGACCGATCAATGGAGTGTTTGGTTAAATTCTTATCTACCAGTATATACACCATCTCTAACCATTGTGGATGAAATAGTATTCCCAATAACAGCTCTTATGTCTGATTTCGCTTTTTATATATCTCAGATTCAGGCTTCAGGCGCCCAAATCCTCATCCCCTTGATATCAGGTGTAGGGGGAATTTTAATGGATTTAGCATATAACGATTTAAAGCCTAAATTTTTAATCGCGGGTCTAAACAAGCTTGCTGAGAAAGGATCATATTGGTATGACTCATTTGGGATGTGTGAGTTTGAAATTGTGATGCAAAATACTTTTCGTGCCAATAAAACCACTCTAACTATTCCTTTTTGGGATGCATATGTAAATGAATATGGTATAGAACCTTATTATACTGGTGTAGGTGCATACGATGCAGTTAGATTAATAACACACGCAGTGAATATAACTAAGTCTTTTAATCCCGATGTTATCGTTTCAGCACTAGAAAATGTAAATGAGACAAATCCTTTTAAAGGTGCTAGCGGAAACTTTGCTTTTACTCACTCTCATGATTTAGTGGAAGGATGGCCATATAATCATTATCTATTCTGTCAATGGCAAATGGGTGGAATTAAGAAAGTTGTTCCTACGTTTGGAATGCTTTATCCCGACATTCTGGTTACTGGTCCTCTATTGTTACCACCTTGGGGGATAAATGAAGGGGGAGATCTTCCAGGAGAATTTATTCTAACTTCTGATGCTGATAATCCCGACATAAATGGAGATTTTAATCTTTCCTGGACTATCTCAGAAGGAGCTGAAGAATATAAATTATACATGTCGGATTCTTATATATCTTATATAAACCCAGATCTTGATTTAATTTCTCATCAATATGACAACGCGCCTGTTGAGATGAATGATCTCAAATCTGGAGACTATTTTTTCAGAGTGGCTAGTTATAATTCATCAGGTAGAACCTTATCAAATTGTCTCGAAATCAATGTATTACGTCCTTCTCCGGGACCTTTTACCTTAACTACGGATACCGATGAGCCTGATCTTGATGGAAACTTCAGCTTATCATGGACCTCTTCTGAGGGAGCAGATAATTACACCATTTATAAACATTCCGAGGTTATAACTGAGATTAACGAGACACTTGAAATTCTTACCTATCAAAATGCTACGTCTCCTTATGAAATTACAAAAACTGAAGATGGTATCTATTATTACGTTGTAGTAGCAGTAAATGCTACGGGTAGCACATTATCAAATTCAGTTATGGTGAATGTAACTCTCCCGCCTCCAGACCACGAGTTAGTGGTATATTTGGAAGTACCTTATTCAGTTAAAATTAATTGTAGCTATAAAATAAATGCGACAGTACAAAACCAAGGTTTAAATGATGAATACGACGTCCAGTTATTGTTATATTTAGATGGAATCGTGGTTGATTCTACTCTAGTCCCCTTATTACCCGTTGCTGGCAGTGTAACTGTCAATTATGAATGGAAACCAACTAATTATGGGAATTTCAATTTTAAGGTGTATGCACCTCCGGTTTTGGGCGAGTTAAACTTGGGTAATAATATTAATATCTCTCTCTTATATGTAAGTGAGCTTTTTGATGGACTATACATAAAACATACTTTAATAACGGGAGGGGAATCCCCAGTTGTTCTACATACAAATTACACATATAGATCTATAAATAGTTTGATATATGAGGAATGTTTTGGAAGTGATTATATAGGCGCTCATCTGACCCTTACTTGGATGGTAGACGCTCAAACAAGGATAATGTCGGGAGGCTCATCATTCGGAGACGCTGCTCACACGCCTGCATGGATCTTTACCAATACTTCCTTGTATGATATAATTCCAATCGCGGTGAATGGTGATGGAGATCATATTTTTTTCGTTACAAGGGAATTAACTTACGACCTTCCTGGACTTGGTCCAGTTGGGGTCTGGGAAGTTGAAGATTTACTTGTACCGGGAGGTATTGCTTGGTACGAAAAAAGTACTGGAATTCTCTTAAATGGTACTTTCATTCCTTCAAGTATGCCAGTATACAATTATACTTTCCACTTCATCGATACAAATGCTGATTTAAATCTTCTATTCGCTCCTGGTGATTTTGATTTATCCTCCAGTGCCGAAGAACCTGATGATGATGGTAATTTCGATCTCACGTGGACGGAATCTTCAGATGCAAATAATTATTCGGTATATGTCTAT
>CAZWEM010000069.1:0-16280 GCA_964632315.1 uncultured archaeon | reverse complement strand
GACGTTTTTGTATCGAAATTTCCAAGTTTCTGCAACTCCCGATATTGTTCTTCCGTTAAAATTTCAATGCCCATATTAGCTGACATCTGGATAGCGTTACCTTCTGGATGCACCCCTTTCTTTTCTCTCTCTTCCTGACCTTCGCGATCGTAACAAACATTTCTGCGACCTTTAGGACTTTGCTCTGAACAATCATAAAATATGTATTCACTCTTCTTTTTATCATAACCAATAACATCTGGTTCACCACCAGTTCTTTCCATTTCATTGAGTGACCATAGTTTTCCTACATTAGCTTCAAATTTTGCTTGAATTTTAATCCATTCAAGAGTTTTGTGGCGGTTCATATTTTTCTTAAAACGAGCTTTCAACGCTCTGAGTAGTTCTTCAGATTTTTTTGCTGACAAGACTTTTTTAGATGCATTATTTGATGACTTTGACATAATATTTATATTCATTCTGAGTTTATATTGTTATCTGGATTGGATAAACTAATCCACTGAAGCAGATCTAAACAGTTTTTGGTACTCCCATTTCTTCGATATACTTCAATGATTGATGTCTAAAGTAAGTATCATAAAGCTGAGCGTATTTCCCTCCTTGCTTCATGAGATCATCATGACTACCTTCTTCAACTATTCTTCCATGATCTAAAACTATAATTCGGTTTACATGTCTCACAGTCCATAGTCGATGTGCTATTACTATTGAGGTTCTTCCCTCCATTGTTTTTTCCATAGCGTCTTGAATTTTGGTCTCTGTAAAAGGGTCTACTGAAGCGGTTGCTTCATCCAAGATTAAAATGGATGGATCTTGGAGCAATACACGAGCAAATACAACAAGTTGTCTCTGTCCCATAGAGAGTAATGCTCCTCGCTCTCCTACATTGGTTTGTAATCCTTCAGATAAACTATTGACCCAATTGGATCCTCCAGTTCTATCTAAAGCTGCAGTTACATCATCACACGTAACGGAACTGCAACCATAACTAATGTTATTTTCAACAGTATCTGACCATAAGAAAGGAGTCTGAGGGATAAGTCCAATTTGTTCACGGTACTTTTTTAAATCATAATTACGGATGCTTATTCCGTCAACTAAAATGTCTCCCCCTTGAAATTCATAGAATCTGGCTATTAGGTTTGCTATACTTGACTTTCCAGCACCAGTGTGTCCTACAAGAGCAATTGTTTCGCCGGGGTGTATTTTCAGTGAAAAATTATCGAAAACCCTTTTACTATCATCATATTGAAAAATTAAGTTTTTAAATTCTATTTCACCTCGCAATTTTGCTGGGATGATGTTGTCATTTTGAACAACTATTGGGGGTGTATCTATTATTGAAAATATCCTCTCTGAAGCTGCTAAACCGGATTGAAACTGCGGCCAAAAGGAAGCTATGGTGAGTAACGGGAAAAAGAGAAACGATAAACTTTGGAAAAAGAAGTTGAATTCACCCGCATTAAAAGTACCTAAAATTAGAAAATTACCTCCATAATAGACAATAATAGTAAGAACAATACCTTGTATTATTGATAACGTCGGGAATATAGCATTCAAAATAAGCGCTCTTCTCAAATTTACTTTGTATGACTGCGTATTTACATCATGAAATTGGTCATATAATTTAGGTTCTTGTCTAAAAGTTTTAGCTATTTGTATTCCCGTAAAGGTCTCTTTCACGAACGCATTTACAGTAGCTAACGCCCTTTGGCCATAAAGGGTCATTTTCCGGGCAAACCTACGATAGATTAATGCAATTAAGAAGAAAATAGGAATCATGATCAAAATTGCTAAGGTGAGAATTGTGTTAATTATAAATAATAAAATGATTAAAATTATCATTACGATGAAATTTGATGCCACTTCAACGGTTAAATCCACAGTTTGAGCAAAATCTCGACTATCTGTATTAATTCTACTTACAATCTTCCCAACAGGATTTTTATCGAAAAAGGAAAGATCATGTTCTAAAACAGATTTGGTTGCACTCTCTCTTAAATCTAATGTAACATTTCCTATGGCTTTTGCCGCATAGATATATCTAAAATAATTGAATACGTAAGTGAGAATGTTTAAAATAAATATCAATCCAATTAAAATTATAAAGTTTACCAAACTAGGATTAACGGCTAAGATGTTTATAGATATTGAGGTAATTAACGGAACAAAAGCGTTTGAGAGAGAAGAGAGAATAAGGAGGGTTATAACAATGATCATGTATTTTCTGTAGGGCGTGAAATACTCAAAAATTCTCTTCAATAAGGCCCTATCACGAAATTCTCTGTCGTATTCTTCTGCCTCCAAGCCGACCCACACCTTAGACCACCCCTCCTTCTAATAGTTCTTGTTCATCAAGATCAAATTTCTTTACGAAAATTTTTCTATATTCTTCTGAGCTCCGTAAGAGTTCTTGATGAGATCCTTTGGCTTCAATCTTACCGTCCTTTAATACAATAATCAAATCCGCCCATCTTATTTGGCTCAATCTGTGAGTAATTAAAAAGGTTGTCCGATTATGTAAAATATTTTTAATCGCATACTGTATCTTATCTTCCGTATTTGAATCAATTGCCGAAGTAGAGTCATCTAAAATTAGAATTTTAGGATCTGTTAAGAAAGCACGTGCAATTGCTATTCTTTGTCTTTCACCACCACTCAATAGGACCCCCCTTTCTCCAATTTTAGAATCATAACCTTCCGGTAATCGCTTTATGAACTCATCTGCTTGAGCCTGTTTTGCTGCTTCAATTACCTTTTGTTTTGAACTAATTCGTCCAAAAGAGATATTTTCAAATACTGAAAAAGAAAATAAGAAAACATCTTGTTCGATGTAAGAAATCTGGGATCTTAAAGACTTTAAGGCATAATCACGAATATCATGATCATCAACTAGGATCTCACCTTCCGTTACATCATACAATCTTGAAATTAATTTTGTAAGTGTTGTTTTACCAGAACCGGTTGTTCCTACTATAGCTACGGTTTGACCCGGTTTAACTTCAAACGTGATATTTCTTATTACATAATTAGTAGTTCCAGGATAATAAAAAGAAACATTCTCAAATCTAATAGAACCGAGTATATCCTTATGAATCCCTTTTGGATTTTCATCAATTTCAGTAACAGCATTCATCAATTCAAGCAATCTTTTCGCACTACTCCCTGCTAACTTTATTGTAGCAAACACGAAAATTGAGATAAATGTGGAGAAATATAATAGATCTAATAACCCGAGATAAGAAATTATTTGTCCAATGGTTACAAATCCAAGGTTAAATAAGATTAACGTATGTGCTAGCCCGATGGTTATTAGCAATCCCAAAAATAAAACAGGCATGTATTTTGCTTGGATTCTTCCTTGCCTCACATAGGCATCTCTATATTTTTTTGCAAATGATAAATATTTATCAAGCTCATGTGCTTCCTGGGTTGATCCTTTCACTACTTCAATACCAGAAAGAGCTTCATTTAAAGAGGCATTAATCATGCCGAAATTCATTCTTAAATCTCCAGTTACTGGTCCGAGTTTTCGATTATATCTGCGTAATGAGATTAAAAACAAGCCAGTAAAAATAAGAGGTTCGATAACTAATTGTACGGGATAAAAGAGCAAAATAAAAATTACAGGAATAACTAAAGAAGTAAAGGATTCAAAAATAAGAGATACAGCAGGACTAATCATGAAATTCAGCATTCTTACATCATCTGTAGCTCTTGCCATGAGATCTCCAATTTGTTGCTTGTCATGAAACGATTGGCTTTTTCCTAATAAAATACCGTAAAACTCCTTTCTTGTGTCTCGCTCAAGTCTTTGGGCTAATACTTCTCTTAAAAAGTAATTTAGAAGCCTTAGAATAGGTGTCGTTAATCCAAGAATTAGAATTAATATTGTATAAGAAATAAGACTTGCAGCATTTGCATTTATAAATTGATTGACAGCATTTCCTATAGAGACAGAAATAAATGAGGCTAAAATTGAGGTAACTACCGTAGTAATTAGAACTGAGAAGATAAAGATCTTATTAGTCCCAAAAAAAATGTGGGAAAAAATCCATCTTGTTACCCCTTTTTTCCGTGCTTTTTCAAAATGATCTTTTCCGGGAGAAAATTCTAAAATCTGGCTCATTTCCTTAAAATTAGCAGTTTTCGGCAATTAAAGAACTCCAATCATTTTATTTTTTTTATTCTTGAACGCATTTTTTGAATATTAATAAAGTAAAAAAAATATACTTATAGACTTTTTAGCTTTATATTATAAATTTTTTGGGTAATATGAAATCATCCAAAAAGAATAAAGTAAAAATTAAATTACTTAAATTATATTAAAATTGACTAATTTTGGGTATAAAAATGAGTGATAAAGAGCTAAAAGTAGTTCTTGGTCAGATCAATCCTATTGTAGGAGATATAGAATACAATACAAATAAAATTTATAAAATAATTGAGAATCACCAAAATGCTGATTTAATCATATTTCCAGAAATGGCTTTAACAGGATACCCGTTAATGGATCACATTCATGATCCTCTCATACAAAGACAAAACAAAGAAGCAATCGAAAAGATTAGAAGCATTAACTCACGAGCATCGATCATTTTGGGAACTTTTACTGAAAGTTCGGAGATTAAAGAAAAAGTACATCCTTTTTACAATTCTGCATTGTTGATTCAAGATGGAGAAATTAAAGAAATTATCCACAAACGATTATTACCAGATTATGATATCTTTAATGAAAGAAGATACTTTGCGTTTGGTAATGGTTATGAAACTTCTTACATTCATGGTGTTGAAACTGGAATCCTAATCTGTGAAGATCTTTGGGATGAGAATTATGATGTGAAAGTGGCTCAGAATCTCGTTGAAAATGGAGCAAAATTATTAATTTGCATTAATGCGTCTCCCTACCATATCGGAAAATTCGAAATACGGGAGAAATTAGTAACCACAAAAGCAAAACAATTTTCGGTCCCACTAATCTATTTGAACATGATAGGAGGTTTAGATGAAATTGTTTATGATGGTCAAAGTTTCATAAGTAATCAAGATGGTAATGTAGTTGCATTAATGAAGGCTTTTAAAGAAGATATCTTTGAATATGATTTATCGATAGAAAACCATAAAACCAATAATATTATTGAGTTTGAACCTAACTGGAGAAAGGATGTTATAAATGCTTTATCATTGAACCTACAGGATTATTTTACTAAAAGTAACATTTTTGAGGGTATTGTACTTGGGTTAAGTGGAGGAATAGATTCTGCATTCACCGCTTATATCTGCGCGCAAGCAATAGGAGCTGAAAAAGTCAATGCTATAATGATGCCAACGAGGTTTACATCTAAAGAAAGTGTTGATTTAGCGAAAAATTTATGTGATACAGTTGGTATCAAGTATGGAATTCACCATATTGACTCCCTCTTTGAAAATTACAGGAAAAATATTTCTGAAAATATGGGTCCCGTTGAGTTTGATATTGCAGATGAAAATTTACAAGCTAGAATAAGAGCGACACTTTTAATGTACTATTCAAATAAATACAATTGGTTATTAGTATCAACTGGAAATAAATCTGAAATTGGTGTTGGCTATTGTACCTTATATGGAGATACGGATGGAGGAAAAAATGTTCCAGGAGATTTATTAAAGACTCAGATATATCAGCTTGTAGATTGGATAAATAGAGAAAAAGAAATCATTCCTCAGGGCATAATTACTAGACCTCCTACTGCGGAATTGCGAGAAAACCAAAAAGATAGTGATTCTTTGCCCCCTTATGAGATCCTTGATGAAATACTGAAAGAAATCATACAAAACGGAATTGGATCGAATCTAGAACAAACACTCGAGAAAAAAGTGGGAAAGGAAACTATTAACAAGGTAAAACGACTGTATTTAAATTCGGAATATAAAAGACGGCAATTAGTGCAAACGATTAGAGTGAGTGAGAGCGCATTCGGAATTGGAAGAAAGTATCCGGTTTTGAAACATTTACGATTTGATAAAGTGAACTAGCTCACGGTATTTATTGTAACATCAATCGTGTAATCGTCCCAAAAATATTATCTACATTTTCCCCTGTTTTTGAAGAACATTCAAAATAACCTTGTAAGCTCTTTGATTTAGCCAATTCCATTGTTTCTTCCACATCCACAGATCTCTTTTCTTCCAAATCTAACTTACTACCAACCATTATTATTGGGATCTGTTTGTTAGAAAATTTCATTTCTTCTCGAAAAAATGAAAGCCATTCATCAATTTTTTTCAAGCTAAAATACCTTGTTAAATCAAACATGAATATGCCTCCATCTGCATTTCTTACAAAACTCGGAAATAATATCTTGTATCGCTCTTCTCCAGCAAAATCCCAAATTTGGAGAGTTACTTCTTTTTCATCGACATTGACATTTTTAACACTGAAATCTGCACCGATAGTCATTTTTAAATCTTCTTCAAATACCCTATTTAGAAATCGATGTGTAAATGTGGTTTTACCGACACCACCGTCACCAAAAATGCAAAGTTTAAAACGACGACGCGAATTAGACAATTTAAAAACACCAACCAAAAATCATTGTATTTGACTATTTAAACAACTAATAATAGTGCCCTTTATTAAATTCTTATATTCAAATAATATAGGTGTGATAATAAATAGATTCTAATTTTTATCCTCAAGTTGAGATCAAAAATACAATAGATGCGATACTATAATGAACAACAATTATGCTGTCTCATCATTTGTTTGCTTTTTAAATTCCTCTAGCTTTTTTCTCTTCAGCTTTTTCCTTGTTTCTGCTATAAAGTTATTTTTATTTATACAATCTTTTAAATCTTCACAATAATAATAAGGAAATTCTAATTTATTTCTATATTTTTGTTTTTCATATATGGTCATAAATATCACTTCTTTCCCATAATACATGAAAAAGTCTATAATTTTAAACTTAACTTTATGAGAAATAGCATTTACCAATAATGGACAATTAATTCATGCCTAGATTTTATTTTTAAGTAATAATATGAAAATGGCTGAGTTAAATCTTTTTTTAACATTAGTGAGAATTTATTACTGGATTTTTATGCAAGAATTTCATTTTTAATTCATCAGGAGTGCGATTTAATGGGCATGAAAAATTGATACATTCTTTACAATGTTTAACTTGGATGACAACTACCCATATTATAATGCCTACTATTGTCAAGAGAAAGTAAAGATACTGTTCTAATATGAATAAAAATGGTAGAAAATAACCAAGTAATATTGAAGCACCTACAAGAAATTGGAATTTCTCCCCAGAACTCATTGGATTGGGATTATATCTCGTGACTTTATACATTCCACTATTAATGCCACAATGGAGAACTTTTTGTGCTGGATTAGAATAATGAGGGCAATGGCTACATAACACTTTACTTTCCCATACACAAAAGAAAAGCACTGCAAAGATGACCCACCCTCCTATAATACTTAAAGAGATCAAAAGGGAAATTTTAGAAAATAAAATCCCTAAAACTCCTGGAATGAATCCCGCAAGATATGCTAACCCGAAATATAAAGAATGTTGAAAATATGAATGGCAGTGCAACTTTCCATGCAATTCACAATTTTCACATTGAGAAATCTCGTTCCAAATGCAAATTCTATTACTCTGAGCATTCATTTGATACCACAAAGATAAAAATAAAGGAATAATTGTGTTATACTATAATATTTATTAAAATTTAAGGAAAAGTAAATTTTAGAGATTGATGCGCCAAAGAAATTATTAATTGATTCTACCTAATTTTCAGGTAATTTCTATGTGTTTACCCGTTACCATATAATACACTTTTTCTGCTATTTTACAAGCATGATCTCCGCATCTTTCTAAATAACGAGCAATCATCATCATATGAGCTGAAGTAGTGATATTTCTTGGATCCTCCATCATATAAGATACAGCTTCTCTGAAAATACTCCATCTCAATAGATCAATTTCATTATCCCTTTCTGTAAATTCTTCTAATTTCGAAATATTTCTAGTGGTAAATGCCTCTATTGCATCGTCTAACATTGATTGAACATGCTCCCACATGTGAACTATTCCGATAATTTCAGATAAAGGATGCTTATCTTTTATTTCGATAACAACTGCCGCAGTATCTTTACCATAACGTCCGATTCGATATAAATAAGTAATTATTTTTAAAATCGCGGCGATCGTCCTAAGATCGACTGCCATTGGTTGATAAAGTGTCAGTAATTGGAGTGATTTTGTTTCTATTTCAACATCAAATTCCCTAAGCTCTTCTTTTTTATCATTGACTTTATTTGCTAGGTCTATATCATTTTCTGAAAGAGCTTTAATTGAGTCAGATAACATTTTAAAAGCTAGACCTGACATATCAATTAGTCTGGTTTTCAATATATCCAAATTTTTATGAAATTCTTTTGCCATTTTATTTCACCTCATCCAAATCTTCCTGTTATATAATTCTCAGTAAGTTCTTTACTGGGATTTTCAAAAATTTGAGTAGTTTCACCAAATTCTATCAATTTTCCTAAATACATAAAGCATGTATAATCAGCAATTCTTGCAGCTTGCTGCATATTGTGAGTTACCATAATTACGGTCCAATATTTCTTCAGTTCAAGTATTAACTCTTCTATTTTTCCAGTAGCAATTGGATCCAATGCTGAACAAGGTTCGTCCATTAAAAGTATTTCGGGTTCAACTGCTAAAGCTCTAGCGATGCAAAGTCTTTGTTGTTGACCCCCAGAAAGGCTAGCTCCCGATTTATCTAAGTCGTCCTTCACTTCATCCCATAAGTGGGTCAATTTTAAATATTTTTCTACAAATTCTTCTAACTTATCTCTATTTCTTACACCCTTTAATTTAAGACCAGCTATTGCGTTATCAAAAACTGACATGGTTGGAAATGGATTTGGTTTTTGAAATACCATTCCTATTTTCCTTCTAACTAATACAGAATCAAGTGATTCATAATTATTATCATTACCATATATGTTATAGTTGTCCATTGTAATGCTACCGGTGACTTTCGCATTAGGTATAAGTTCATGCATTTTATTCATGCTTCGAAGTAATGTAGTTTTACCACATCCCGATGGCCCGATTATTGCGGTTACATGGTTTTTTTTAAAATCTAAATTAATGTTATATAGAACTTGTTTCTTGCCAAACCAGACATTCAAATTTTCAATTTTTAATTTAATCAAAATAAGTCACATCTAAAATTTCTCTTTTGTTAATAATCTAACTATGATATTGAGAAAAAGAACTAAAAATATCAAAACTAATGAAGCCCCCCATGCTTTAGGCCAATCAATTGATATAAATGGAGACTGAGACGAATTGAAAATGGTTAATGGAAGCGCTGCTGTTGGTTCAAAAAGACTTGTTAAGAAAAATCTGCTTCCAAGAATAGTTAATAATAACGGTGCGGTTTCACCTGCTACTCTTGCAATAGCTAATAATATTCCTGTAATTATCCCTCTTTTTGCTGTGGGAACGGTGACAATTAGCGTTGTCCTCCAATGAGTTATTCCTAAGGCTAACGACGCTTCTTTTACGGTAGAAGGTACTATCTTAATAGATTCTTCTGTTGCTCTCGTTATTAAAGGAATCATCATTATACCTAGAGCAAAACCACCAGCTATAACAGACCATCCTGTATAGACTACAATTAATATCCATGCAAAGATACCAATGACGATTGAAGGCATATTAGAAAGTACATCATTTAAAAATCCAGCAGTAAATGCCATTCTACTTTCGGGATATTCTGCTAAAAAGATACCAGAAAATACCCCTATAGGTATGCCAATTAAGCTGGCAAGAAAAATTACAAAGAGGGTCCCCATAATAGCAGGGCCTATTCCTCCTCCAGACTGCCCCAATGGAGCGATTTCTTGAGTTAAAAATCCAATATTTAATTGGCTTATTCCATTTATGACTACTTCTGCTAAAATACTGATTAGAGGTATTAAACCAATAAGTAAAGCTAAAAAACATAGAGATATCATAAAATATGATCTAATTTTTCGTATTTTAAACCATGTTACTTCTGATAATTTCACTAAAAGGTTTCAACTCCTCTAAATTTTCTTGTTGTATGTCTAATTATTAATCTAGCTGTAATGTTTACAACTAAAGCCAGAATAAGTAATACCAATCCCGTTTCGATTAAGGCAGAGAGATATACTTCTGGAGAACTAGCTTCTGTGAATTCATTTGCTATTAGAGATGCTAGTGTGTAGCTAGGATCAAATAATGAGTCAAATAAATGAAATGAATTTCCAATAACCATTGTCACTGCCATTGTTTCTCCTATTGCTCGGCCAAGTCCTAATATAACTGCTCCTATCACACCAGACCGTCCATATCTCCTAATAACTTTTGTTGACTCCCACTTTGTTGCACCTAAAGCGATTATTGCTTCTCTTTGGCTATCTGGAACTGCTGCAAATATATCTCGAGAAATGGCTGTAATTGTAGGAATTATCATAATCGCTAAAATAATTCCCCCTGTAAAAACATTGTAACCGTTATCTGTTCCTTGAAAAAATGGGAGGAAAAAAAATACATTTTGAATTACGGGATAGATGAAACCTCTTAAGAATGGTATTAATGTAAATATACCCCAAAGTCCATAAATTACGCTTGGAATTGCAGCTAATAGTTCAACTAGAAATGAACCCCAAAAATTTATTCTTTTAGAAGTAAATTCAGAAAGGGCTAATGCAATTCCCATACTTATTGGAAAACCTATGAGAATAGCAATTAAAGAAGTAACTAAGGTTCCCAGTAAAGGAGGTAGAACTCCAAATTCAGGTGATGCATTAGGATCTGCTGGAGTTGGATTCCACATAGTTCCCCAGAGAAACCCAAACCCATAAGTCTCAATTGAAAGTAAAGATCTTAAAACAAGAGTTAATATCAATAATCCCATAATTATAAATATCAGAATGGTCATTATCCCTAAAAATGACTTAAAAAATGAATCTCCAGAGATTTCTCCTTTTAAAATGATTTTCTTCCTTTTTTTTTCTGGATAATCTTCCGGAAATACAGATACTTGTTCTTCCATATTTAAACAGATTAACTATGAATTTTATGAGAACTTATAAAAAAAAGATTTAATTTAAGTTTCAAATATAATTTTTCTATTGCCATGTATTAACAACTACCCCATCAAATGTAATAGAACGTAGACTCGCTTCGTTTATTGATATCACTGCTGGTGGAATTTCAACATAATGTAATGCTGCGGCATAAGACTGAGCTTGATGAGTACACCACCATAACCAATTTGTTAAAGCTTGTGCCTTTATTAAGGTCATGCCGGGAATTAAATTTAATTCTTGATAAACCAACATGTAGGAAAATGATGAAATTGGGTATCCATCTCCACAACCTGGACTTAAGGCAAAATAACTACCTACAGATGCCCAATCTTCATCTCCAGCCGGTAATGTAAGTGAAGCAAAAGAAGCTGCGTTCGCTACAGTTGCTAAACTGGCTAAAGAAAAGACCCCATCTGCGTTCTGCATTAAAGCATAATCAATGCTACTTTCTTGAGCATATGATAATTCGATATACCCGATTGAGTAGTCATTTTGTTGAATATATTGTGCTACACCAGGATTTCCCTTTTGACCTACGGTGTTTGCATCCCAATTAATGTTTTTAGAAGCTCCATAAGTAGTATTCCACATTGAACTCTCATCAGACAAGAAACTAGTAAATACTGCTGTCGTTCCACTTGAGTCTGATCTATGAACAACCGCGATATCTTGATTTGGTAAAGTTAATGCTGGATTCAATGCTTGTAGTGTCGCATTATTCCATTTAGTCATTTTCCTAGCAAATATATCAGCAGTAATAGATCCCGTCAAATTAAGAGGTAATGATATTCCAGGTAAACTATAAGCAACAACCACTGATCCTATTGTCATAGGTAGTTGTAAAGTACCTGTTGCCGCTTCCCATTCAGATGTCTTCATTGGTGGATCTGATGCTCCAAAATCTACTGTCTTTGCCGTATGTTGAGTAATGCCTCCACCACTCCCAATCCCTTCATAATCTACTTGAATTCCAGTTAGATCATCAAATTCTGATGACCATTTTTGATATAAAGGTGCTGGAAAGGTAGCTCCTGCCCCACTGAGTCTTATAGGAGTTGTAGGCTGACTTACAATAAAAAATCCAGCACTGAATCCTATAATTGTTCCAATTAAGGCAATTGTTAAGATATATATTATAGTTCGTTCTTTCATTAAAAAAATCTCAATTTTGTTGTAAATTGTTATTTTGTTTTAAATTTGGTTATTTAGAGATACCCTCAGTATAATAAAAGCGATTTCGACATAGTTTATGAAGAAATATATTCAATATTGAATCTATATAGTTTTAAGTATTGATGAGTTTGTTTATTCTTAGGGGCAAATTATTTGTAAAAAAAGAATATAGAAGTGATGAAAGAGGATTTTTAGAGAGTCAGTGATATATAAATTGTGCCTATATACAATCTAGAGATCTATATAAGCAATATATATCATATATATAATATTTTTATCGTAATATAGCTATTTATATATTATAGAAAAGAAATCGTGTAATTAAAAATGTCATTTCATATAGAGACTCGAAAAGTGCAACAAACTGGGGGCTCCAGCTACATCATATCACTCCCTAAAGGATGGATTAGAGAGCATAACGTGAAAAAGAATGACACATTAGGAATTTTATCTCAACCAGATGGAAACTTGTTGGTTACTCCATATAGCACTTCACAGGAGTATGTAAAGAAAAAGGAATTTACCGTAAAAGATAATATGGACTCTGATTATCTCTTTCGTCTACTAATTGGAGCATATATAATGGGATATTCGATCATTATCGTGCAAACAACTTCGGACAAATTTGAGAGAAAGATCAAAGAAACAATAAAAGGATTTATACGAATTACCATTGGACCTGAAATAATAGAGGAATCAGCAAATCGTATATTCATCAAGGATCTCCTTAACCCGAAAGAGTATCCTTTTGAAAAAGCTATACGAAGGATGTATATATTAGCTCAAGAAATGCATGAAGATGCAGTTAATGCATTTGAAACGGGCAATAAAAACTTAGCCCAAAAAGTAATCGAAAGAGACGATGAATTGGATAAATTGAATTGGTTAGTTGAACGTCAATCACATATTGTACTTAGGGACATCATTTTATGTCAGAAAATGAATATCACATTGGAAGATGCTTCTAATTTTCAATTGATGAGTAAATTTTTAGAGAGAATTGGAGATCATGCTGTTAAGATTGCTGAAAATGTATTAAAAATAGATTATGATAAAATTGGGAAATCATTATTCCAAGAAATAACAAAAGCTAGTAAATTATCACTAGAATTACTAAACATAAGTCTTGATTCTTGGCTTCAAAAAAATTTAGAACTTGCTAATAAGAATATTGAATCTATCAATAATTTAATTACATTTTGTCAACAAATTCAATTTAATAGAGAAAATGCTCATGATTTTGCTGTTGAAATTGGATATGTCATAGAAAGCATTCGAAGAACTGGAGAATATGCAGGTGATATTTCTGAGATAATCATCAATAATCTGATTTAGTTCAAATTTTTTTTAACTTATTTGATTATCCCAAGAAATCGTTTTTTGCACTAATCATTGTAGTTGTTGCTTCAATCCATTGTATAAGGTCTGGATCTGTTCTGCAATAACTAACAATTGTATCTAAATCGTCTAAATCAGAAAATAGGCACTCTATAATGAGATCCCATCCACCATAGGTAGGGGTTATATAAGTGATCTTCCACGCTTCAGTTGAGTTATTTCGGTTGAATCTATTAATCTTATCAACGATATTCCATTGAGATCCTATAATTTTAAGTCGAATGAGAATATATCCTCGATAATACATGATTAGAACCAAATTTTAACAAATTCTGAAAGTGTTATCAAATATTCAAATCTTTTTCTAATAAAGTATTTTTGTATTAAGCATTAATCTTGAAATCACCAATAAATTTCTTTTAATTCTTGATGATATTCATTCAAACTCTTGATTTCTAAAGGATTATTTCTGATTTGTTCGATTGCATTTACAATTGCTTCTGCTAATTGTAGATTAGTTATTACTGGTATGTTATAATCAACAGCTAAGCGACGAATCAAATACTCATCTTCCATAATCTGTTTAAATTGTTCTTCTACAGTGGTAGGAATAGGAATGTTAATTACCATGCCAATATTTCCTTCTTCTAAGCATTGCATTATGTTTGGGGTCATACCCATTTCATGAACCTTGTATAATTTAACTGCTTCTATTCCCTTATTATTAAGGGCCTTTTTAGTATCTTCCGTAGCAAAAATGGTGAAACCTAAATTTTTGAGTTTCTGAGCTAAAGGAATAATTTTGCTTTTTAATTCCTCTCCACCTACAGAGACTAAAACATTTCCACCATCAATTGGTATGTGTGATTCTGCAGCTTCCAGAGCCTTCATTAAAGCACCAGGAAAATTACTGTTGATACAAGCAACTTCTCCTGTACTAGCCATTTCCACACCTAAAATGGGGTCTGCTTTATCCAATCTCATGAATGAGAACATGGGCGTTTTTATTGATACAAAATTTCCATAAGGTAAGTTCATTAAGTATTCTGGAATTCTATTTCCCATTATAATTTCTGCTGCTAATCGCATGAGGTTAATTCCACGAGTTTTTGATACATAAGGCATGGATCTACTGGATCGAAGATTACATTCTATTACGTATACTTCCTCTCCTTTAACTAAATATTGAACGTTGAATGGCCCTCTTATTTTTAGGGCTAAGGCAATTTTTTGAGTATAACTTTCAATTTTGTTCATTACTTCAAGAGATATCGTTTGGGGTGGTATTGCCATATTTGCATCCCCAGAATGAACACCCGCATTTTCAATGTGCTCTACGATAGCACCAATTAGAACATTAATTCCATCAGAAATACCATCACATTCAACTTCACGCGCATTAGTAAAAAATTTCGTAATCACGACAGGATAATCTTTTGAGACAGCGGCTGCAAGGTCTAATGTATCTTTCAGGGTTTTTTCATCGTAGGATACTCTCATTGCAGCTCCACTTAACACGTAAGAAGGCCTTACAAGTATTGGATATCCTACTTCTTTAGCAAACTTTAAAGCTTCTTGACTTGTAGTTAACATTTTCCATTCAGGTTGTTTAATAAAGAGTTGATCCAACAACGCACTAAACTTTGCTCTATCTTCTGCCATATCTATTCGCGTTCCATGTGTCCCAAGTATGTTAATTCCCGTTTTTCTAAATATTTCGGAATATTTTGAAAACTTTGAAGCAAGATTTTGAGCAATTTGGCCTCCAGCAGATACAACAATCCCATGTGCTTTTTCAAGTTCACAGATATCTAATACTCTCTCTCCAGATAATTCTTCAAAGTATAGTTTATCTGAGATGTCATAATCTGTACTCACGGTTTCAGGATTATAGTTTATCATTATTGCCTGATCCACCCCCAATTTTTTTAATCCTAACAAGCAATTTACGGACCCCCAGTCAAATTCTACCGATGCACCTATCCTATATGTTCCTGAGCCAAGAACAATTACCTTTTGTAGATTTTTCTCATCCTCTTCTTCAAAATTTATATCGTGTTCTGAAGCACTGTAAGTGAGATATAAATAATTTGTTTTTGCGGGCCATTCTGCAGCTAACGTGTCAATTCTCTTGACAAATGGTAAAATATTTAATCTTCTTCTCATTTGCCTTATAAATATAGTATCTAATCCCATAATTTTAGCTATTTGCCCATCAGAAAAACCGAATCGTTTTGCTCGCTTTAACCAATATGTTTTTTCATCCTCTGTGGTTTCTAACAACTCGATATCTTGAAGTTGTCGTTTTAAATCTACGATATTTTTCAATTTGTAAAGAAACCATTTATCAACTTGAGTCAATCGATATATTTCATCAATTGATATCCCTTTTTTTATAGCCTCAGCGATTCGAAACAATCTTAAATCGGTAGGGTGTCTTAGAGCATATTTTAATTCATTTAGATCCTCAATTGATTTTAAATCATTAGCCACGAAGCCTTTCATTCCAATATCTAACATTCTTATTGCCTTTTGAACGACCTCTTCGAATGTTCTTCCAATTGCCATTACTTCGCCAACAGATTTCATCTGAGATCCAATTCTTCGGTCAACTCGGTGGAATTTCGTTAAATCCCAT
>CAZWEM010000068.1:0-16678 GCA_964632315.1 uncultured archaeon | reverse complement strand
GCGAGTAGAATCATTAATGGGTCAAGTCCAATTACAGCGTGATAATAATAGTACAAGAATAACCCTAATGATGAGACTAATATTGTCCACGCAAGCTGGTACATTCCAAATGACAAGTAGGTCAAGTTAGAATGCCGAGATTTTTGTTCTTCTTGTTGTTGATCTGTTAAATTCATAAAATCTCACTATTTTTTTTATATCAAGTTTAAAAAACGATTATATAATATCATTTCACCCGAATTCTATATAATGGTATTTTTTTTAACTGAAGAAATTGAGTAATATGCAAAATAAAAGGTTGAGTAACATGCAAAATAAAAGGATTTTTAATTTACAAATTGTTTAAAAAAAGTTGATAGTGGACCTTTTTTATGTTCAACTGGTGGGATTAAGGTTAAATAATGAATTATTAAATCTTCGTGAAGAGAAATTTGGAGGGGGAAAAGTATTTGAAAACCATTAATCAGAATGGTAAGAGCGGAGGATCTAATCTTTCAAAAATACAATGAAATTCTATGCTCAGAATAATTGACTCATTTAGAGATGTAGTTAGCTTGTGACCAAGACTATATGAGTATCTTTGAGTTATGCACGATGTCAATTGAATTTCCTTTTACATAAGTTATAAGGAGAAGTAGCATTGTTCAAGTTCAACTTCGGCGGATAGTTTTACCAGCAGAGGTATAGGTGGTGGTAGTAAGAAATTATGGAAAAATTTTTAAGCTCGATATAATCGAAAAGGCTATTAATTTTTTTAATGATAAAGGCTATAATGCTAAGTTAGGCATACTAAATGATGAGTAAACCATTATTTTGAAAGGCAAATTCTATACAACTTGGTCTGCAAGATAAGTTGCTTTTGCGGCAGGATCAGACTTCATGAAGGATTAATAACAGAAGCAGGAAGTAACATTCAGTTAGGTTCAGTAATTACAGATGCTCATCTTGAAATAACTCCACGAAGAAGCGATGAGCTGCATTCAAATTGCTTGTATTTTAGGAAGGGAATTGTAAAAAATGGGTTGATAGATGTCAGATATTTGTGATAACTGATAAAGGATTTAATTAAATTAAATCCAATAAATATCGAATGAAAGTCGCGGGAAAATCAATCTCTCAACATAAACCTCATTTAAAATGTGACATAAGAAGGGTAACTTGGAAAATGAACGAGGAAACTTATACAGTCGAATGCGAAATGTGCCAATTCTAAGCAAAGTGCACGGATAAGAAACCTATGTTAAGCAGTTATATGGAATTTTTCTGAATGTTTCTTCAAGGATCATTATGTTCTGATCTTCTAAAGAAGAAGATTTCACAATCTCAATCTGTTTTTTATGAATTTTATATGAATTTAAATAGTAAGTTGATTTAAATTATAATTACAATTTACAAAAATTCAAAGGATTCAAATAAAATGACAAAAATAAAAAAATTAAAATACACTTATCTAATTTTTGTTTTTATCTTAATTACAAGTTCCATAATAGTGCTCCATAAAACTAATAGAATTAATGCAGCAAAGATTTATGGCCAAAATGGTGGTAAGCTCGATGAGGATAACTTAAAGGTGAAAACCAGTCAGCAGTATCGACCATTTAGCGTTGGGACATCTTCAGGGCCTCATACATTGGAAATAGTTGATTCTTGGGATAGTGCCTCTAACAACGTGCTCGAACAAGTGGTTGAGACGCTTTTCACGAATAATTTGTCAGATTTAGATTTACCTTTAGTTAATCAACTTGCCGAATCATACTACTGGATAAATATGACTGCACTGCAGATAAAACTACGGGAAGGAGTTCTATTCCATGATGGTACACCATTTAATGCCGCTGCTGCAAAGTGGAATTTAGACAGACTGAATTTCCTTATAAACGCTACTGGAGATAATCATGGTACAGTAGCACAAACGAAATCTTTATGGAGTTTCCCTGATGGAGTAACCCCTATAATGAACAATGTTGTTGTAAATAGTGAATATAACATCACTATTACCCTGAATGGTGCATATGCTCCATTTTTAAATACATTGACTTATATCAACGCAGGGATGATCTCACCCACGTTCCACGCTGCTGATGCTCAAACTTTCATCCCTCTCTCTGGAAACGTTTGTGGTACTGGCCCTTTTGTGTATGATGGCTATACTCCGAATATACTCGTTAGTTTCCACGCATTTGGAAATTACTGGCAAGGAACCGCAAACATAAGCCAAATGACTTATGTCATTTTTGATGATGCAAACAACGCTCATCAAGCATTTCTCAATAATCAAATCGACTGGAATCTTTTAGCGACTGATCAAAATATAGCAACATATAGAACGATCCCTCATATTTATGTGAAGGATTTTACTGATGAAACAGGTAAACCAAGTTTAGTTTATCAATACATGGGTGTTAATAACCATAAATATAACACAACTTGGAGAAAAGCATTCGCTTTTGCTGTGAACTATTCCTACGTAATTGAAGAATTACGATTAGGAAATGCCTTAAGATCTTATACTGCCATCTCACCTGCTTTTGGTGCGGCATATAATGCATCTGTATCTATTGATCCTAGAGCTGTACCCGACGAGGGAAATGTTGTTGTTGCTCGAGAAACCCTGCAATCCATGGGTTATGGAGTTGGATTAGATGTAAATGTTGACCAAGATTGGATAGATCAAGCAGCTAGTGCTCCGTTCAAAACAGTTCGTTATACATATAACCTCGGGAATACTTTTAGAGAAGATTTGTACGTTGCAGTTACGGTATGGCTTAAATTAATCGGTTGTGCCACTGAAGACGATGGCGTCCAATGGGATCAATTTTTGGATTATCTCTACGATGTTGGTGGAGGTACTCCAGATCAAGGATTTGATCATTTAGAATTGTACGTTATTGGATGGGCCCCTGATTATCTTGAACCTTACAACATGCTTGATCCATTGTTTAATCCTATCTCCGGATCAAACTCTGCTCAAGTCAATGATCCTACCTTAAATGCTTTAATGGCAGCTGCTTTAACAGAGACTGATCTGGTAGCCAGAGATACTATTTACAAGCACATTCAAAGCTATATGGCAACTCAAAGCTTCAATCATATTCCCCTTTATCATACCAAAATTGTATACGCTCATAGTAATAATCTGACAAATTTTCCATATAATGCATTAAATAAGCTATATTTCTATCCTTGCGAATGGGTTTCACAGCTTAGCTCTCCACCCTATAGAATCTACATCGATGATCTCGATTCTAATTTTAACTGGACCAAAACAGCATTCGAAAATGAGTGGTGTACAGGAGTTGGTACCTTGAATGATCCTTATATCATAAAAGATCTCGAGATCGACGGTGGAGGCATCTATAACGGAATTGAAATACGTAATTCTAACGTGTACTTTAAGATTGAAAATTGTACTATTCATAACACGCTCTACGGAGTCTCTCTTATATCCACAAATAATTCGTTGGTTTACAATAACACAATTTATGATGTTAATGATATTGGGATTTGGTTGAATAATAGCCATAACAATGAAATCACTTATAATAGAATTTTGAATGTTGATTCCATTACAACACCTAGAGGAATTAGCTTATCCTACTCTCATAATAATACAATATCACTTAATGAACTAATGGATCCAACCCCTAGCGTTTATAGTTATGCAATTAGTCTCATGTATAGCAATAATTCGATTTTAACTCAAAATACTATCTATCAATATGGACTTGGGATTTATTCTTGGTATAGTTTTACATCTATGATTCTTAATAATGATTTAATCGAAAATCAATATGGTGTGGGAATTATTTTCTCAAGTAATAATATTATAAAAGACAACTACGTGTATCATAATTCAGGTTATGGGATCGTTCTTTTAGCAGTTGACGAGACAAAGGTATTAAATAATCAAATTCTCGAAAATGAAATAATAGGTATTCTTCTTGATTACGAGGCCAATCAAAATACTTTATACTTAAATTTTTTTACTGGGAATGGCCTTAACGCAAAAGATAATGGAACTTTAAATGAATGGGATAATGGAACTATAGGGAATTCGTGGGATGATTATTCTGGAGAAGATCTCAATGATGATGGGATAGGAGATACTCCTTATTTGATTGAAGGATTAGCAGGAAGCTATGACGATTATCCGATATTTGACGATGGACCAAATGATTCCATACCACCAATTATTTCTGTAAACACTCCAATTAACGGCGAAACTTTTAGTGATTCTGTACCATTGTATGAAATTTCCATTCTTGAAGACAATTTGGATACAATGTGGTATACTATGGATGGTGGTTTGAATAATATTATTATCACGAGCAATACTGGCACGCTAGACGAATTAATCTGGAATACCCTTCCAGATGGTCAAATAATAATTAGGTTCTTCGCTAATGATACATCAGGAAATCTTGGTTCAGTTCAAATAATAGTTCAAAAAGATGTAGCAGCACCTAATGTAGTCATCAACGTACCCAATACAGGAGATGAATATACTACTTACGTTCCTCTTTATGATATCGATGTTATAGAGGACAATCTTCATACAGTATGGTATACATTGAATAATGGAGTAAATTCTGTAATTACCGTATATGCTGGTATTATAGATGAAGAACTATGGAATGACTTGCCAAATGGACCAGTTACAATCACATTTTATGCAAACGATACTGCTGGAAATCTTGGTTCTGATACAGTCATTATTTATAAAAGTACCCCTAGTAATACTCCAATTTTTATACCAGGACCTAATGTAATGTTAATTTTCTTTTTAGCAATCGTGGGGATGGTCGGTTTAAGCTGGAGGAATTCGAAAAAGATCAAAACAAATTAAACTTAATCTAATTTTTTTAATTTTAATATTTTTGAATTGGATAAACATAATTTCAAGATTAGAGTCCAAAATATTAAAAATTAATTTAAAAAGAACAAGATGATCCAATAAGTTGTCTGTGAAAACCATCACTCTGGAGTAAAAAATAAGAGAAACTGGTTTAAATTGATAAATTGATTATTCTAAATCTATGTATATTTCCATCAGATAAATTCTGAATTTAACTCGCATTAGGATCAGCTTGCATTATTCCAAAAAGGAGTCCTTCAGGGTCTTTAAAGTAAGCTAACCATCCTACACCTGGAACAGCATGTTTTGGATTTACAATTTTTCCTCCTCTCGTTTCAATTTCTTTTATGACTTCATCAATATTCTTTACATCGATGGTATTTACTATACTTGGACTTTCACTGTCTACTCGTCCCAACCCTCCATCAATACCAGGGTCTTTTTCATCCCCCGTCATAATGAGCCAGTACTCCATGGGACCTTCCCATTTCTCTATCTTCCACTTAAACACTTTTTCATAAAATTCTTTTGTTTTTTCCACATTTCTAACATTCAACTCAAAATGAACAACTCTCATGAATTCACCTCAATTTGATTTAGTATAACAATTCAACTTCAGATTATTAATAAATCTCTTATGAAACAAAGTATTTTTTGAATAATTCTTTAAATTCTCATAATTCGGCTTAAGTAATAAAAAAATGATCATAATGAAGATGGAAGATATAATCGATAATTTATATGAAAGACTACCGTATTACTCCACAATTGGAATGGAAGTCAAAGAAATTCACGATGGAAAGTCAAGAATTGAATTAATGATGAGAAAGGAGCTCTCACAAAACGGAATGATTCACGGTGGAGCATTAGCATCTATGATAGATGCTTCCTGTGCTTGTGCAGCATTTTCAGCGACTGATTTTAAAGGCTGGGTGACCACGATCGACCTTCAGGTCTCATTTTTGAAGTCTGTCTCAAAAGGGAGGGTGATCGCAGAAGCTACTTGCTTGAGGGCTGGTAAGAACGTAATTTTCTGTGAATCTAAGATTAAAAATGAGGAGGGAGAATTAGTTTGCGTTGGAACATCTCAACTACTACATGTAAACTCGGTTTAATATTGTATGTCGTATTCATCTGATTTTGCATACATTACATTCATTTTTTCAAGCATTCCTAATGAAAACGGCAATCTTTGTTCGAATGAGTGGTAATTTTTATTTTCTTTTAATGTCCATCCTGTTTCTGCTACTGCAATCAACCTTGGGAACACTTGATATTCTAGCGTATTGATACCTGGAACATATTCAGTCCACAAACATGCTTCGATCCCTAGAATATTTTTGTGATACTTCAGATTAAGATTTTCAGGAATTGGTTCATAATCGTACGTCTTCGAAATTAGGGTAAGTTTGGATGGATAATTCAGGTAAACGAATCTCATATCTGACATGACAGTTTTTCTTCCTTTTTTAATATGATCTACAGCGATATTGAAATCTCCTGCCCAAAATTGAGAAATCACTTTTTCGGGAAGATTATCGTTAAGTATTTCGTTCCATCCCATCAAGATCCGATTATTTTTTTCCAAAAATTTTGCCATCCTGGTAGTAAAGTATGGTTGTAACAGTTTTTCATCAGTCATTTGTTCTTTTTTCATTAAAGCTTGGCAATCGGGACAACTTTTATATCTTCTAATTGGGACCTCATCCCCGCCAGCATGAATGATTTTGGAGGGAAATAATGAGATGATTTCCTTAAAAATTTTCTCAGAAAAATCAAAAACTTTTTCTTTTCCTATGCAGAAAACATCCTTATGGACTCCAAATTTTACACTTACCTCAAATGGACCGCCTGTACAACTTAATTCGGGATAAGCTGCAAGGACTGCCTGAACATGTCCTGGAAAATCTACTTCGGGAATAATGGTGATAAATCGATCTTTCGCATAACGAATTAATTCT
Organism: uncultured archaeon; assembly: GCA_964632315.1. Lineage (GTDB taxonomy): Archaea > Asgardarchaeota > Lokiarchaeia > Sigyniarchaeales > SOKP01 > SOKP01. The sequence continues at coordinate 9,862 of CAZWEM010000068.1, read as the reverse complement.
TTAATCTGACTTTTTGTATATAAGCCTGAGACAGGAACGCCATTAAGGCTTTTATTGCCTCCATCTAAATCAGCCATTAATTTTCTAGAGCCTTTTGAAGTACCTTTCCTTTTTGAACTAATTTCATTCAACAAGGGAAACTCATCAATTTCGATTCTCCAACCCTGGTCGTCTGTAAGATGCCAATGAAAAATGTTGAATTTATATAGAGCCATGACATCTATTAGTTTCTTGACTTCTTCTATGCCAAAAAAATGTCTGGCTTCGTCCAACATGAATCCACGCCAGCCAAAACGGGGATAATCAATAATTTTAGCACAAGAAATTTTGCTGTCCCTAATTAGTAATTGAATTAATGATTGTATTCCATAGAATGCTCCCTTAGATGTTTTTGCTTTAATTTGGATGGAATCACTCTTTATATTTAGTAAATATCCTTCAGAGGGGATGTTCTCATCTGATAGAATTATTTGTATTAATTTATCATTCGTAGAGGAAGATTGAGGTAATCCAAAATTAATCTTAAGATACTTCTTGGTAAAATTTTTCAGATAATTTGCCTCTTTTACGAAGTCTTCATCAAATTGAATATCAATCTCGTCAGATAATGTGAAATAACCTTCGTCATATTTCACGTTTACTGGATATGGGATTATATTTACAAATTCATTCAATAAATATCACTTTTAAGGGTTTACTGATAATTACTTAAGAATATAATTATATTAATGACTTTCGAACTTTCATAAAATTATGATAAAAATCCAAATTATACAAAAGAATTAAAAGCTAAGGAAAGGATAAATAATAAATTAGACGAAATCTAAAATTTTCATTTTTAGAACGTGATTGAATGGCTTTAGACTTTGTGTTAAAGGATATCTATAGAAGCAGAAAAATTACTTTTCCGTTAATTTACATAATGATTTTGATATTAGGTTTGACAACCTTCATGATTAATTTATTTAACTCAATCAACAAGCAAACATTTCTTAGCATATTAAGCAATAATTTTGCATCATTTGAGAATCAATTTTATCTTTCAGGAGCAATTGACCGCGTCTTCTCACAATTTAGCAATCTTTTTTTAGTCATAATACTGATTTTAAACTTTATTATTGTTGTTACTTCAAGTATTTCTCTAATACACTCTAAAAAAAAGGATATCGCAACTATGAAGGCTTTGGGGTGTATTCCTCAAAAGTTATATTCCTATTATTTACTTGAAGCTTTAGTTTTATACCTATTTAGTTCTCTTTTGGGCTATATGTTAGGGGTGATTTCATTTCTCGGTTTTTCATTATATATAAATCTTCTTGGATTTCCCTTAATCCCTCAGATAAATTCTTTTATTCTTCTCATTATCTTTTTCTCTGATCTATTTGGTGTTTATTTTGTAGCTGGAGCAATATTACGAAGAGTTGGTCAAGAAAGTATTATAAAGCTCTTTTCAAAGGATATTCCATATAATCTAGCTTTATTAAAACCTAAAAGATTTTTAAAATTAAGGTACTTTTCAATTAAAATTGCCATAAATAATTTGAAAAGAAGGCGAAGTGATTTTCGCAGATATACCATAATCTTCTCAACTATAATCTTAATTATTTTTACTTTAAGTACGGGAAACTTAATGCTAAATCATAGCTCTCGAGACTGGATTCATAAATCCCAAGATGATAATGTCATCGTTATTGGACATAAAAATGTCATTACTAATTATTCAAGAATGTATGAAATGTTTTCTAATCCTAATATATATGTCACAAAAGAAGATATTCAATTCACTAATCCTAATTATCTATTTAATACTAGCGATCTCTTAGAAATTGCAAATTATAGTGAAGTTGAAAAAATAGATTATCGGTTGATCGATTTTTGCAATATAGAAGAATTAGATGGATATTATAATGATTATGATCCATTTAGTGAGTTAGGGGCCAATCCTCATGAAGATGATCCATTTGGCCTAGGACCATATCCTCCTCCTCCCTCCAGTTTTTATAATATCATTGGTCAGCAAAGAAAAGGATGTTTTCCATTTATGGGTATAGATTCCAAGCAATTAATTCAAGAATTTGAAATTCAAGGAAGATTCTTTAATAATAATGATGCTTTCGATAATATTACTATTGGAGATGGGTTAGCGTATAATTTTTTTGATTATGCGTATGCGCAGAGCATCTGTTTTACAAATTTAAACCATACATTTCACATCTCTGGAGTTTTGATTGACAGTTTTTATTCTGGTCACGCTGGGTATTTAGACCGTTCTACTTTTCAAGATATGTGTAATCTTACTGAGGATCAAATAAATATCGCATGCTTGAAAGTAAATATGGACCAAATCAATAAATCTTATCTATCAAATCTTATCAAAAAAAACCTGGGAGAGTCATTCAGATTCATATCGCTAAATAATATTTTTAAAAAAAACTTAGATTTTCTCACATCACTGAATTCTTATTCTATATTTACCCTAATTATTTTATTCATCATTGCACTAATTTTAATATATAATTATCAAAAATCAAGTTTAACTCAAAAATTAACCGATTATGCAATAATGCGTGCTATTGGTGCTAAATTTAAAACAATAAAAAAAATATTATTTTGGGAATTCTTTTTAATATTGGTAGTATCAATTGCGTTAAGCTTCGCTTTTGGACTTATCTTAACTATTTTATTTTCGTTTAACCTTTTATCAACACCACCTATTCAAATTCCAATTATAATAATTCTCAGCATCTTTTTTATTTTAACAAGCTTTAGTTATATACAGATGACCCTTTTAAAAACTAAGTTTAAAAATGAAAACCTTGTTAGATTCTTATAATATTAAATAAAAATGCAAATATTATCATTTATTTTGAAAGGTATATTAGATTTTTTTACGTAAATCAATAATAAAATTTTAGAAAATATGAATGAAAAGAATTTAGAAGATATTGATTTTGAAATTTTAAAAATTTTAGGACAAGATGGACGTGAAACATATCACAGTATTTCTAAAAAGCTCGATAAGTCCCCAGTGACTATAAAAAGGCATGTAAGCGAATTAGAAGACTCAGGTATCATTAAAAATTATGGAGCTACAATCGATTATGAAAAAGTTGGGTTCACGATTGTGGCGGTAATTGAACTAACAACGTCAAAAGGTAAGATGATCGAAATGGAGAAAAAGGTCGCGGAAAATCCAAATGTATTTGCAGTGTATGACATCACCGGAACCTATGATGCCCTTATTCTTGCTCGCTTTAAGGACCGTTCCGAATTAAGTGCAATGATTAAAGAGATGCACAAGTATCCTGAAGTAGAGCGAACTAATACGCATTTAATCCTAAATGTTATAAAGGAAGAAAGTTCGCTAGGGAAGCTTATTAAGTAATGATCTAACGAGTTCAATCATAAATGCTGTTTTGATCTTTACATGTATCACTAAATTTGTCGGGGGTTTCCTTATATATTCCCTTAATTCTTGTTTTAAGTGGTGATTAAAATGAGTTCATCCAATATTCAGCAAAATTTTTTCAAAAATTATTATCCTCGAGAAGGCGTTTATTCTTTCACACGTGAACTTTCAAAAATTGTCATCTCTTTTTCGGATTTCTTTTCTCTCAAAAATAAGAAACCTGAATGCGAGAAGGATGAGGAATTTATAGAAATTTTAAAAAAAGAAGTATGTTGATCTTTTATTTTTCCATTAAAGAAAATATGTGAAATATAAAAAAAGAAGTTAAAATCCGCATACGTGAGTTAATTAAAACGATAAATCATTTAATATTCCCATTCTTTGACTTTCTTAATAATGCTATCTCTAAATAAAACCCCATTTTCTTCTTTTTCATATAACCGAGAGATATGACTAGAAGAAACGTTTATTTCAACTCCATTTTTTAAATACATTTTCTTACAGATCAAATTTGAGACATTAATTTCTTTAGAACTTACTATTTTGCACATCTTTTTAATTCTTACAGATTGGATTTTAATTTTTTCACAGTCAATTAATCGTAAATAAACTAATTGCGAATCCTGAATAAAGATATTTCTACAATTTTTGAGAATTAAGCCTACCATTTTTAAACTATTCAATAAAATGTGAAACCGATTAGAATCTACAATGCTTATGGAAAATAAATTCCCGTTTTGATTGGTTGGTTTAACAACAAAAGGTTCATCTAGAGATCCTATTCCAACTAGTTCATATTCCCACACTAAATCAAAATTTATCCCTCCTAGCGCTAAAAGAGAAAATTTCGGTTCATTTTCAATATGGATTTTCATAATGGTACCCCTGCTTATTTGATATAAAGAGCTTAATATTCAAATTCCTAACTTTAATATTTAAACATACTGCCATATTAAAGGATTGAATTGTTTAAAATAACTGATTTATTCAAAATCCTATTTTAATTTTGTTTTCTCAATCATCGAAGTCTCTATTTTCAAGTCCGTATTTCTCTCTCTGACTAATTTCTGAATGGTCGAATTCGCAATTTTGATATTGAAACTTGCGATAACATGAACATATCTCACCTTACCACTTAAAAGCGTCAAGTTTCTACAATTTTCAATTTTAATGTAATCAGTGTTTATTACGTTTAAGACCACATTTTCACAACCCATAAAGGTTAACTCAATTAATTGAGAGTTTTGAATCGTGATATTTTTTGAGTTTAAAAATCTAAGATTCCCGAAATCTCGTAATTTAAGGCTTAAAAAAGATTCTGAATCATGAATCTCGACTGTAAATAAATGCTTTTCAATAAGATCATCAAAATTTATAAATTTTGGGTTCTTCTCTGTTCCATTTCCACTTATCTCAATCCCAATATCATAACTTCGATCTATGGGGTCCAAAGCCTTATGATTAATGTTTATTTTAATTTTCACAACCCTCCTTCTTTAACACATTTATAATATAGCAATACATTGAATAAATAGTTTGGATTTTATTAAAATATTTCCATCGTCAAGTATCTTAAGAGATTCCCCGTCAAGTCTTAAAGGATAAACCCTTAAATCATTATCTATCAAATTAATTACATGATTGGTTATATAATGAAATTCTCAAATTAAATTTTCATAAAATAGATATAATAAATTAGAAAATTGGCACCCTCCTACCCTTTATATATGATTTTTTTACTTTTTAAAGAAATTATCACTATTATTGAATTTCCTTATCTATTTTATTGAATTTTTTTTAGTAATTCTATCAATTAATGATTGAGTTACAAAGTTTTGTGAATTTAACAAACACTGTTCAAGTGGGACACTTAAATGAGACTACACCCCATCTAAGTTCATTTTTACAAAACCGCTAGGAAAATGCTAGGTCAAATCCGAAATCTTGTGGCTTAAGGCTTAGAGAATCACATTTCTAAAATTATTATAAATATTTGTAAATAAGAGACTCTCCTTAGCTTTAAACCTACATAAATCAATTTTTATATTTATATTTCAAGTTATGGGGTCTTTAACCCTTTTTTATTATAACTTTCATTATCCTTGATGAATATTGAAGCCTTACAACCACAATTTTTGCACTTCCTCTTTTTCCCTTTAATTTTAACACTTCCAGCGGTTTGTCTAAAATTGAGCATAGAAGCCTTGTATTCCTAATATTATGAGAGTAAGCATTATTTTATCTATGCATTTAGCTATTTTATTATTGTTGAAAGCGTTTTAAGCGAATTTCGTGCAATATGGTTATGTGAGATTATTCTTCTAAAAGAGATTGAAAAATTCCTAGCCAAATCTTAACGGATGGATATTTAACACCAAGGAAGATCGAATTTCGTCGGCTTGAATTTTGAACAATTTTTAGTTTCCGCTTCTCTTTTTAAATAAGATCTTTGATACAATTGAATTTTTTTTAGCAATATCAGTAAAAAAATGAATGAAATCCAGATAATTTTTGATATAACAATGCTTATAAGTTCACTTTGTTAATTATATTATAAAATTGTTTAGTGGGATGCTAGTCCCACAATATTGTTGGTTAACCGATGTTTCAAGATCAAGTTGCTTTCTTCCCGGGATGTGTCATATCTTATAGACTTCCTTTTATTGAGGTGTCAGTAAGAAAAGTCTTAGAAAGTCTTGAGATCTCATATAGTAATGATTCAAGATTCTCATGCTGCCCAGATCCAAACGGAATAAAGAACTCGAATAAATTATTATATTACTTGACTGCAGCCCGGAATCTAGCATTAGCTGAATCAAAAAATCAAGATTTAATTACCCCTTGTAATGGTTGTTATACAACTCTAAAAAAGACACGATGTGAAATCGAAGAAGATCATCATTTTCGGAGAAAATTAAACAATTATTTAAATAAAATAGATTTAGAGGTTCAAGGCACTTCCCAAGTTTATCATTTCGTTGAATTTTTCTTTAAATTCAGCAGGGAAGCTATAAAGAATAATCTTAAATTTCCTCTGACTGGGTTAAGAGTAGCAGTTCATTATGGATGTCATTTTCTTAGGCCAAGCAATAAATTACAATTAGATGATCCTTTAAAACCCACCTTGTTTGATGATTTAATAAGGGATCTTGGGGCTGAAGGTATAGAATATGATTTAAAAATGGAGTGTTGTGGAGGAAGCCTTGAAAGAGCAGGAAAGCCAAGCTTGGCTTTAGAGATGATAAAAGCTAAATTGAGTAGTATAAATAAAACTGACGTGGATTGCATTGTTGTGTGCTGCCCTCAATGTTATATCCAATTCGATCACCAACAACGAGAATTGAAAAAACAAGGATTTCAATTCGATATACCTGTTTTATATTACTCCGAATTATTATGCATTGCATTAGGAATTGATATCCAAGAAATCATTAGAAAATACCATAGGACCAATGTCAATTCATTATTTGAAAAGATATCAACTATCCAAGAAAAAAATTTGCAGATTCAACAAAATTTTAATCTCTCTTTCTTGATTAAGTGCCACGCATGTAGAGCATGTGAGGATGATTGCCTTCTTTCTAAAATGACAGAATTCAGTCCAAATAAGATCATTAGCAGTATTCTTCAAGGGAAGATTAGTGAAGCGATCTCAGATCCTTCTATTTGGATGTGTCTTGATTGCTACCTATGTTACGAGCTCTGTCCCTTAGGAGTAGGATACATAGAAATATTTACGATATTAAGAAATTTAGCTACTAAACAAGGTCATGTAACTAAGGGTTATGAATCTGAATTTAATTCATTTCTTCAAAAAGGGATTATAGGAGTGATATCAAAATCTGCCCGTAAAAGAGTTAATTTAGAGGATTTTGAACCAAATGTGAGCGATTTGAAAGAATTATTTAATCTAATAGAATCAAAAAACACGGAGATTAATTCCCAATCAATAGAGGAGTGATTCTTTTATGAGATGGACAGATTATACTTCTTTGCCCGAAAAATTTAGGAATCAACGAGTTTTTGATGGTTGTGGAATTTCTGGATTCATTAACATTGATGGTACTAAAGTTTCTGGTCAAAAAGTTGTTGACATGCTCTGTATTTTAAAAGAAAGAGAGAATGGGCTTGGAGCAGGTTATGCTGCATATGGCATCTATCCAAAATATAAGGATTACTATGCTTTTCATTTTCTCTTTGAAGATCAAAATGCAAAGGCTCAAGTTGTGGAATATCTTAAAAAACGTGGCCATATCGTCCAATCTGAACCAATCCCTACCAAAATTCCAAGTAATGTAGAAAATCCACCGATAACGTGGAGGATATTTTTTAAACCTAAGGGTGAAGACTTTAGGAGTCATGATGAAAAAATAGTTCAAAGCGTGATGCATATCAATGCAAATATAAAAAATGCGTTTGTAATGTCCTCGGGAAAAAACATGGGAGTGTTTAAAGGAAATGGCTGGTCACATGAGATTGCAGAGTATTATAGAGTCTCAGAGTATGATGCTTACATGTGGTTAGCTCATTCTAGGTTTCCAACAAATACTCCGGGTTGGTGGGGGGGAGCCCACCCATTTAATCTTTTAAATTGCTCGGTTGTGCATAATGGGGAAATAACTTCATACGGAACGAATAGAAGGTTCTTGGAATCTTTTGGATACGAATGCACGTTATCTACCGATACAGAAGTAATCGCATATTTGTTTGATCTTCTTTGTCGTAGACATGAGATTCCACTATCGATTGCTGGTTTTGCTTTAGCCCCTTCATTATATGAGGAGATCGATAAATTAGATGAACAATCGCAGAATATATTCAAGTTCGTGAGGGCTACCTATAGAAGTGCCATGTTAAATGGTCCGTTTTCAATTGTAGTTGGTCTTTCAAATCCTAATCCCACGATGATCGGACTAACTGATCGAAAAAAGTTACGTCCTTTAGTGGTTGGAATATCTGATGATGAAAACACTGTCTACATGAGCAGTGAGGAAGCATCTTTCAGAAAATTGAGTATTGATCATTATAAATTAGATCTAAAAAAGATATGGCATCCTAAAAGTGGTACAGCTGTTATTGCTGAATTAGGCAAGGGATTGCTAAGTGATGGAATTGGAGAACGTAAAAACATAAATTACGAAACACTGATGGAGGTGTGCTAAATGGCGTTAACCCATGAATTAGTTGCAAATTATAAAGTGAATATTAATCGAGAGGCTTGTAAAAAATGCAAGAGATGCATCAATAATTGCACTTATGATGTCTTCTCTTTTAATGGAGATCAAATAATTGCTGAAGATGAAAAATGCGTCGCTTGCCAAAGATGCGTTGTAATGTGCCCTGGGAAGGCTATTCATATTTCTAAGAACGAATCTTACCTCCCTCCTCATGGTAATTATACAAAAATGATCCGTAATATAATTTGGGCTCAATCAGGTATCGGAGGAGTGTTACTTTCAGCGACTGGTAATGATAGGCCAATTAGATCAATATTTGATGACTTACTCCTTGATGCTTGCCAAGTAACAAATCCTAGTATCGATCCCTTGAGGGAAGCTATTGAAACTAAGGTCTTTTTAGGACGGAAACCAAAACGACTCGATTTTGAAATTAAATATGAGGACTTAAATAGTATCTCTTTAAAGACAACTATAAATCCTAATATTGAAATCGATATGCCAATGATGATTGGGCACATGAGTTTAGGATCTATCAGTTATAATGCTTGTCAAGCCATTTATCAAGCTGCTAAAGAATTGAATATAATAGCGGGCTCAGGAGAGGGGGGATTACACCCCGATTTCTATGAATATGCCCCAAATCTCATTACTGAAGTCGCATCAGGACGATTTGGAGTTGACATTAATTACCTCCATTATGCAGCGGGAATAGAAATTAAAATTGGTCAAGGAGCAAAACCAGGCCATGGTGGTCATTTACCTGGAGAGAAAGTGAGCAGTTTGATCTCTGAAACAAGAATGATACCCATAGGGAGCGACGCATTATCTCCTTATCCTCATCACGATATCTATTCAATTGAAGATCTAGCTCAATTAATTGCTGCATTAAAAGAGGCGACCAGATATAAGGTCCCCATAGGTGTAAAAATCGCAGCAGTTCATAACTCGGCACCAATTGCTGTAGGCATAGCACGAGGTGGAGCAGATTTCATAACATTAGATGGATTTAGAGGCGGAACGGGTGCAGCTCCAAGAATCATCCGAGATCATGCGGGTATTCCAATTGAATTGGCCATTGCTGCTGTTGATAAAAGGTTAAGGGAAGAAAACCTAAGAGAAGAAGTCACTTTAATAGCTGGAGGTTCAATTCGATATTCTGCAGATTTGATAAAAGCCATAGCCTTAGGTGCCGATGTCACGATGTGTTCAATGCCAGTTTTGATCGCAATGGGATGTAGAGTATGCCAGCAATGTTTTAAGGGCTGTTGTTCAT
>CAZWEM010000067.1:0-17401 GCA_964632315.1 uncultured archaeon | reverse complement strand
ACTTCTTTTGTAGCTGAAAAGGTAAAGGACGGATTGTCAATGGATCCTTCGCCGAATTCCATTGTTCCATCGTGGGCTTTAAGCCAGAATTTCTTACCGGCATCAGTGATGTCCATTTGGATTGCAATGTCCATATCCTCAAGCTCTTCTTTTAAATCCTCATTCTCTTCAGCGACTTGTTTGAAGAGCTCATAAACCTTAAGAGTATCATTAACGTCTGATGCGGCAGCGCCGGCATCCATTTTTTCTTTAACTTCCTTTAATAAAGCTTCGTCTACCATTATCTGTTCAACTCTATTTATAATTTTTGAAATGAATTTATGTGTTAAATATAGTTAATTCAGTATGCCTTAAAAAGATTTAATCTTTAAAGTTGAAAAATCATAAGGTTTTAAAGGGTCTTTGAACGATCACACATCCATATGAGAATAAAAATCATTATTGAATTAAAACGAGTCGTGAAATGGCGCCCACACCGGGATTTTCATCGCGAATGGTCTTCATGCGCGGATTTGAACCCGGGTCGCAGGAGTGACAGTCCCTTGCACATGCAAATGAACAAAATCGCATTGAATGCTGGACCGGACTACACTATGTGGGCACGTAATGAGTACTCACAGTTTTTTATATAGTATGAAATAAATATAAGTTTAAAAATTTTATTCTTGGATGAAAATGCTTTAATATCTGACGGAAAAAATATAAGTAATGCTAGGTATGGTCATATAATTTTAAGATTCATTGAGCGAGTATAAGAATGTCAGAAGATAATATATATTTCATTGACAAGCATATTATTGATATCTCAAACGTGGAATTAAAAGGGAGAATTTTAGATGTTGGCGGAGGAGGGGAAGGTATAGTCGGGCAATACAAGGGAAAGTCAGTGATTGCAATTGATAAATTGAAAAGTGAGTTAGAAGAAGCTGCTGATGGAGAATATCTTAAAGTTATCATGGACGCTGAAGATCTCAAATTTTTAGATGGTACTTTTGATACGGTTACAGCATTTTACATGTTCATGTACGTCCCCCTTGAAAGGCGCGAAAAAGTTTTTAAGGAAATATTTAGAGTCTTAAAACTGGGGGGAGAATTTATTATATGGGATATGGTCATTGTTGAGAAGGAAGAGAACGAGAAAAAGTTCTATGGAGCTAAAGTTGAAGTTATTATTGGAGACAAAACGATTGAAACGGGTTATGCAACTCGTTGGAATAAAGCACAGGATCTTGATCATTTTTTGCAATTAGGAGCAAGTGTAGGGTTTGATGTAATTAAAAGAGATGTAAAGAATGAGCAGATTCTCATCAGGTTTAAAAAACCAAAGTAATTTGAGAGCTTTTATTTTCGTTATTTATATCTTTTCTTAAAGCAAATTTGAGGTGAAAGCAATTTATTTTTATGCAAGGAAAACGATTTTAATTTATAGGTATGAGAAAAATATAATTCCAATTCTATATATTTGTCCGATTAGATGGCGACTCAGGAACCCTTAGGAAACTTGGTAGAATTAATAGAAACAGATGAACAAAACTTCATCCCAATTTTAGAAAGAATAATTAAAGCAGGTGTAGCCATCATAAATGGTGCTGTTGAATTACAAGAGGAAATCTCTGGATATGATGATATTTACCAAACTTCTATTTTAGATGTTGGATATAATTATTGGTTAACTTTAAAGCAAGGAAATTTAGAGTATGGTAGGGGAATCAATCCTAACGCAACATTTACGGTTTCTTACACAAAAAAGTTAATATTACAAATATTAAAAAAGGAGATTAATGGTACTGATGCATTCATGAAAGGAAAGCTTAGAGCCGATGGAGATCTCTCACAAGGTTTGCATTATATCAAAATTTTCCACCTTTTTATTAAGTATTTAGAAAAAAAGACGAAATAAATGGAACTCGGTAGTCAACTCATATGGCATGGATATTATATGATTTTTATATTATCGAATTTTATAACACTCATAAGAATAGTGGCATGAGTAACAGAATGGTGAAGTCATATTAAGAGTGCATTATCAATAGATATCATTGACACAAAAGTCATTGATACGGTCTTAAGCAATTTGGGCGTTTCCGACGAAAAATTTAAAAGTTCCTTGGATAAATTTTTTAAATTCAGCATGAAAATTGCAAATGATTCAGAAGACATGCGGGAGGAGTTGGCGTTATATGACGACATGATATTTCACGTATACTTGCCTGATCTGGATCATAACATTTGGATCAAGACAAACGAGAACCACCTAAATTATAATACTAATCTTTATGAAGTCATCCCAAAAAGTAGTCATGCTATTCATTATATCCTTAATAAAAAAACGATGATAAAGATAGTAAGGCAAGAGATGACTGCTGCTGAAGCTTATTTCAAGGGATTGATTAATATTGATGGTGAACTTTCAGATGCAATGATTTCAAGGAACATTCTGAATCTTTTCTTTTCCTACATAAATTATTTCATGAAATAATTAATATCTTCATCTAATCAAAGAGAAGAGTTCATTAATTTACATCTTTAATTTGAATTATAATGATTAAAAGATTGTTTAAGAAGAGAATAGAGAAAATAATAGCTAAATTTCAAGAAAATGAGATATTAAAACTTAGTGAAAGTGCAAATTACTTCGGACTTGAATCGAAAGGAGTAATGCAGATTAGAGGAAATGGTGTCTTAATCCTAACCAAAGAGAAGTTATATTTTGAGATGTGGGCTAAACCTAAGACCAATGTTGAAATTCCTATTAATTCCATTCAACAAATAGAGCGTGGAGAATCTCACCTTGGGAAAAGGGTTTTCCAAAATCTTCTGAAAGTACATTTCATAAATGAGAAAGGAAATTTGGATTCAGTTGCGTGGATGGTTCGCGACTTAGAAGACTGGATTCAATCTCTCGAAAAGATGAAACAGATTTCAAATAGGTAATCATAAGATTTTTTAGAAATTGCGAATATCAATATGTAATAAGAACTATGTATCATTTTTCTTAAAAACCCATTCTATGCCTCATTGGGCCAGTAATCTAGTCTGGATAGGGTACCCGCCTTCGGAGTGGGATTTTAATTCTTATAAGAATTAACCCAAAGTCGCAGGTTCGAATCCTGCTTGGCCCATTTTTATAGAAGATATATAGATCACATATTTATTTGAATTTGAAGCAGCACTTTTCTATAAAGCCAGAACCTAATAGATCGTTCCAAAAGGCATCAATTACTCTTGATACAGTTTGATATTGACATATGGATGAGTTTCCATGTATGTGGGGAGCTTGATCGTAAAAGAAGGTATATACGTTGTTAATGAACTTTGAATATTCTAATGATGTAAGAATTTCATGGATCCCAGATAATTTAGACGTGTTAAATTTTAGCTTATTACGAAAAGGTTCAATGTGACGTTCGAGGTCAAATCTTCCTTGAATACTTTTTTCTTCGATTGTCTGTTCCATTTTTTAATAACCTCTTCACTTTTTGTACACAAAACCAACATTACGTTATTTTTTGCACATTTATTTGGTTAATTGTCTAATGGAAAGTGATATATTTAAGTTTAATTCTCATTTATAAATCAAAGATGCGATTAATAAGATCACGTTTCATTTTTGAAAACAAATAATTTTAAATATGGAATGTTCATATTTTTATTAGTACAAAAAATATATTTTTTAACACGAATATCATTTTTTACCACAAACGGATAAAACCGCATGATTGTTTTAGATTACTCCCACGAAAATTCAATGGTGGACTCTTGGTCCCTCCAATTACATGGTTTAGGCTTAGTTTCTATAAGTCATGGAGCCACCACGGTTATTTTCTTGAAGGGGATGAGTGACGCCATGTTAAATAGCTTGATTCGGGGATATAAGAAAAGGATCATAGCAAAACGTGAGGGTAAAATTATTGATCTGGTGGGTTCTTATACTCTATACATTCATTTTTTCGATATTGAATCTGAATTATTAGCAATCTTTTATTTAAATAAAAAAGACGTGCTTACCCGATATGATGATCTTTGTTCTTTTTCATCTAAAATCTTAAATATGTATTGTTCAGATAATTCTCATCTTAATTTAAATTCACTATGCAAGGAAATTATCAACTTTCCAAGACTTTCCGCCTTATTTATCATAAGTGAAGATGGACATTGTTTATTCTCTAAGACTAGCAGTGATTATTTGAACCAAAATGCCATCCAAATATCAGGATTTATCTCTGCTATACTCCTTTTCTCTAACGAAATTATTGGGAAAACCAGCGGAGACTCTCTCAAAACAATCAATTTTGAACGAATCCAATTTCACTTGAAATTGAAAAATGGAATCATATTCGCTTATCTAATTGAGAATCGTGAAGATAGCTTTGATATTGATTATTTCGCTGAACTCATTGCAGAAGACTTTCTCAATACATTTTCGACTCAATTACAAAATTTTCACGGGCATGTTAGCGCATTCCGAAAATTCGAGTCCCATATCGAGAAATATTTAATCCCCTGAATTACCAATTTAGAATCTGAGACATCTGAAGATCGGTACCCGAAAATATTTATAGTTAAATTATCATGTTATTGGTGGATATAATATCATGACTGTTATTTTAGATTTAGAAACTACCATTCAGAGATTAATAGAGGAGTTAGGTTCTTCAGTATATTTCATATTAGTCTCATCTGAGAATGGTGCGGTCATGAAATCTTACATCAATGAAGAAGAATTTAATAAAGCATCTATATCTTTAAATGTTTCCCAATTATATGAATTAGCAGAAGAAATTACAGAATCAATAGGGTTGCATGATCCTGATTTTAACATAATTCACTCAGATAATTATTACATTTTAACCATGAAAATCCTCGAGAAATTAATCATCCTCCTTACTGTTGATCAAGTTGAGGTACAAGAGGTTTTTGAAATAATTAATAAATCCATTAATATCTCATCTTAAATGTAAGGAAAACTCAAATTCTTCTCGATCCTTTGATTTTTAATTAATCTTAAAAATGATGAGGTTTAATTCTTAACATATCAGCCAATTTTAAGTAGGTTAGGTATAGAGAAGAAAAAATAGTGATATAAAAATGAGTCATGATAAGCGAATTCAAAAGGATGAGCGAAAAATTTTAGAAGATATCGAATCAATTTGTGGAGTTCCCTTTAGGAGAGTCGATATGAAGTCTTATTCTAAGGTGGAAAACCTATTCAATTTCAATGATGACGGTTTGATCATAATGATTGGAATTGATTTAAGCGTTTTAGATTTAGACTCGGATAAAGTTAGCCTTTTGGGCGATTTATTGAGAAAATTGCGTACTATTGAACGATTTCTTTTAAAGGTTCCTAAGAATGGTTTAATTCCGGAATGGTTAAAGGATTTAAATTACATAAAAGAATTGATATTTTCAGAGAGTTATTTAACTTCCATTCCAGAGGATATAAAAGAGTTTAAAGGTCTTAGAATTTTAAATTTAACCGGAAACCGAATAAAGATCGTACCTGAATGGTTATTAGCACTAAATGATTTGAAAGAGTTAATTTTAAATGAGCGCATACAGACCATTGAATTGACTCCGACTAATATGAATGTTCTTAGAACCTTAGATCAAAAAAGCGTAAAAATCTCTGATCCTACTTTTACTTTACATTTTCAATTTAGGCTTCCACTCGATCAAATTGCCATAGTAAATAGGATATCATGGCATGAAGAGGGCCTTAATCGAGTCATTCCTAGTGGGTTAAATTCAATTGACGAGCCTTGGAGAGACCCAGGTGGATTCGGAGTAAAGGTTCGAATCTTTAATGGAAAGATCATTCATTTGGTAGTAAATGATACGGATTTGGTGAACCTTCCAGAGGATATAGGAAATTTACAGCATCTAAGATACATTTCTCTTACTAAGAATAAAATCGAAACTATACCCGATTCCATTACAGAATTAAAAAATCTAAAAGTTTTATTACTAAGTGGCAACAAGTTATCTGTTCTCCCGGAATCTTTCTTGAATTTAACCTCTCTTGAAAAATTAGATTTAAGCAATAACCAATTCAAGGAAATTCCCACTCAAATATGGGCCCTTAAAGAATTGACGCAATTAAGTCTTAATGGTAATCCTTTAAGTAGTGAAGAAAATACAATTATTCAAAAGGTACCTGATTTAATCAGAGATTACTTGAGAAAGAAAGCTACGATAAAAATCTTTATTTCTCATGCGGTAATTGATTTTGATGCATATCGTATTGGTGATCTAGTGGAGTATTTAGGGAAACAAAAAGAAATTTCTGAAGTATTTTTCTGTGAGGAAGATCTTGCAGGTAATATTGATGAATGGATGTTAGAAACAGTTCAAAAATGCCAGTTATTATTGTTTATAGCCACTAATAAGTCTTTATTTAATTCTATTGATTGCGCGAATGAACTGCAACTTGCGGATAAATTTTCAATTCCAATCATTCCCATTAAAGGTTTAGATGTGAATTGGCAAGATTTAGCTGAAAAGAATCTCTCACGTGAATTAGGAATGGAATTTGATAAGGATAAATTTGAGCTCTTTTGCAGCAATTTATACAAGTATATCGAGACTTTTAAGCGCGAAATTGATTTAATGGATAAAATAGGGAGAAAAGAGGGGATTATGAATATTTACGAGAGATTTCGCCTCATGCTAGATGAGAACTTGAGCGATATAAAAAGAAGTATTTCTGGGTTAGAAGAAAGAATAAAAAATCTTGAAAAAAGATTTTAATTTTTTATTTTTACTTAAGACGAGCTCCACAATAAGCGCAATACATTGCGGATTCATCTTTCATGGGAGTTCCACAATTGGGACAGAACGATGCTTTTGGAGTTTCAGGTGTTTCGGGTTCCACAAGAACTGGTTTCATTTGTCCGGTTTTAGTTGAGAATTTTCCCCTGAGTTCTCCACGTGCTTTTAAATCCAATACTATGGCACGGATATCCTTGATCGTGATTCCCGTTTTTGCAGATATTTCTTCGATGCTTGCTTCCGGATTTTCTAAAAAGTAATCTCTCACAATACTTCTTAATCTGCCTCGATTTGAAAGCGAAGCTACTTGTCCAGAAATGATTGCGAGCCCAATCATAATCCAAATGAACCCTAACCACCAAAGATTAAAAGGATGTGGACTAAATCCAAACAGGGTATTTATTCCCCAGTATAAGAACATACCTGCGATAATAAATCCACAAATACTCGCTCCATTGGAATATTGATTTTTTTCATAATGCATTTTTTTAACCTTATTTGATTGAAGTTTTCTTTACTTACTATGAATTATGATAATAATATATATCTTAAAGAGTCCATTATTTACGATTTATTTCATGAATATTGGTCTAATCAATTTATTTATACGGCAATTTACTTAATTAAATCATGAAAATATTATCTTTAAGAGGTTGAGAAAAATTAAGTACAATAAAGATCAATATTCACATGGGGCTTCAATTTGTGCGCTCTTAATTGCGGGAATGTTCTTTTATTGGGGCATAGATGCCTTTCTTCATGGTTTTTGGCAATTTGGCATTAATTGGATGGGTTTTCTATGGATTGGAATTGGCGCGGCGATAGCTAGTAGTCAGATTGCTGCTTTGGTAAATAAAAGTAAATTAAGAAACGTGGTTGCCCAAGAATTCAAAATTAATCCAAACGTGTCAATTGAGGAAATAAGTGCTAACACGGGAATTTCAGTAAAGGATATTCGTGCTATTATTCTTGATTTGAAAGCTGAAGGTAGATTAAGGGGAAATTTTTCTCCTGACACAGGTGAAGGAAAATCGATGGAGATCGTGAATCATCAACAAGAACCAAAATTTATTCCAGAACCTGTAGGAAAAAGTCAATTCTGTCCTAATTGTGGAACTCCGATAAGTAGAGATACTGCGGTATATTGTGCTTTCTGTGGTAGCAAATTATAATATCTGATTTATTATTTTTTCTTCTTTTAAAATTTTTAAAAATACCTCAAACTGGATTATTAGGCAACCAAATATATAAAAAAGAATATCTTTGTCAAGAATTGAATGGTGGAAAATGGTCTTGAATGAGATAAATTATTTTTTCCCCTTTTTAGGGCGGATATCTTAACTCATAGATACTTTTACCCCCATTCAATGGACCTTTAATGTATGGTTCTATTTCTTTTGGATCTCGTTGGGTGATTGATTCAATTGGAGGAAGTTCTCCAGGTGGAAAGGTTTTTAATATGTCCCTAACCAATGATTCTAAATAGTCTAAAAACGCTACCATTCCCGATTCTCCTTTTTCGAAAGTAGCTTTACTAGGACATCCAACGTGACCTTCAGGATAAGCCGCAACTTCAATAGGACCAAATCCTACTTGCCCATACCATCTAATTGGTTTTTGATAGACATTACCCGCTTTATCGACATGCCCATCTGGCATCCAACCAACGACTTCATTATCCTCACAAGCATCAATCTTTTTTATCATTTCCGGAAATAAAGTCAATGAAAAGGAAGTTTCAGCTTCATCCGCATGAATGAAAGGCGTTTCAAAGGGTCCGCCATGTTCTTTATCCATGCAATGTTGAGGGATCGCATGATACCAGTTAAGATTACAAATAACGGCTGGTAATTGATAGTTTTTAGCCCATTCATGAATTGCAGAAGGGATAACATATTCTTGCCCATGACCATTGAGGAGGATCATTTTTCGAAATCCCATATTCCAACATCCCGCCATAACTGCTCTTAAAAGCCCCTTAAAAATTTCCTCGGGAACAATGATCGTTCCAGGCATTCCCACGTGGTGGTAGGGATGACTTCCATACCAAGTAGGTTGAGCCACCGTGCACCCAGTCTTTTGTGCAACTAATTCGGCCATTCTAGTCACTAAAAAGGTATCCTCTCCAATGCACGCAGCAGGGCCGTGATTTTCAGTAGATCCAACTGGTATGATAATCACGTCATTTTGCGTCACTCTTTCTTTTATTTCTGCAATTGACATGGTTTGAAGATAAATACCATCTGGTAAATCCATATGCCCTCCAGAAGGAGGAAGGTTCCATTTACTCATTTTTTTCATCATCATTAATAGTAATTTATATAATTAATAAAGTCAATTCTATATGTTAAATTTTTTAATCATTGCATGTATTTAGTAAAGTATGGCAAGACTCAATCTCAGTATTGTTTGTAACCTTAATGAGTCTAAAGAGAGTAAAGGAGCGGTTGTCAAAAAATTTGCATCGCTTTGCCACATACTAAAACCTTTAGGTTATGATGGAATCGAATTAAGTCTGTTAGAACCCGAGAAAATTGAGACAACGGAAATAATAGAACTCTGCGAATCATATGAGTTGAAAATCCCAGCTTTGGGTACTGGAAGCACTTATATACGCTTTGGATATTCTCTGGGTGACCTTAGAGAATCAATTCGAAAAGCAGCTATCGAAAGAATCGTTAAGTACATTGAATTTGCTGAAAATTTTGATGCTAAAGTAATTATTGGATTGATTCGTGGTCGTTATAGTCATGAAAGTAATTCTACAAGAGAAAAAATAAACATTACTTCTTGTTTAAAAGAATGCTGCCAAGTTGCAGAAACTCGTGATATTGAATTGGTTTTTGAGCCAATAAATAGGTTTGAAATCGATTCCTTCAATACTATTTCTCAGTCGTTGTCTCTAATCCATGAGATAGGGTCGGATCATCTAAAATTATTAATAGACTCATTTCATACAAATTTAGAAGAAGATCCAGTATATATTTGGGATGACCTCATAGATATTGTTCCTTTCGTTGGTCATGTGCATTTAGCAGATTGTACGAGGAGAGCACCCGGAACTGGGCATTTTGATTTTAAAACTTTTATTAATGGATTCAAACAGGGAGGATATGAGGGATTTTTGTCTTTAGAGACGATCATGAAACCCTCCTTCGAAGAATTAGCAAAAGATGCGTCTGAGTATCTTGATCTTATTTTATAAAAAAAAAGAAAAGTTAAAGATTTGCATAAACCCATGAATCACTATAAAATCCAAATAATGCTTTTGCTTCAAGTGTCGTTAAATCCCAACATGTTAATGCCGCGCCCACAGGACCATTAGGATCATCATAGTAATTGTAATTTGGTGGATGTAAATAATCAATTAACTCAGCACCCACTTCGAGATTAATAGTGCCATAAACATCTAATGCTTCATTGGTTAACCAAGAATATCTATCTCTCGAGTCCGCTATGGCTGTAGCATCTGCCCAGTCATTCATTCTACGATAGATATAATGATTCGTATAGGTAACAAGATCACTCTTGTGTTCAATTTGATTATATGAGAATATAGCCCACCAAGGATGTTCATAAGACATGCTTCGAATTGAACAATAATTTTCTGATGTTTCCAACGCTACTCCTCCTGTTTCTCCATTTCTTCCATCACCAATACCATATATCCATGAAGCTCCCCTAGTGGAGTATTTTATATGATTAATAGCTGCCGTTAGCTGATTTGTATATTGCATGATGTACCTACATGTTAGGAGAGTTCCCATTCCAAAATTAGCTGGATCGCAATCTTGGGCAGGAACCATATCATTTCCAATTCCTAATCCTTGATCGTTCATTGCAGAAGTGACCCCCACAAAGCCTGGTGTTGATGTACTTAAGAAACTATTGCCCGAATCAGGCACGAATTCCATGAACATCATCTCCTCGTGAAGAATATAGGAGGTAAACTGCCAGTGACGACCCATTATAGTATGACCTCCAACAGTGGCAGAACCTTGAGCAACAAAACCACTACATGATAAAAATGAAAAGAGATCTAACCAAAATAAGTAGGGTTCTACGACTGGGTATGTCAATGCAAGCATCGCATCCATTCCCATATTTAAGAGTAGGACATCTTCATATGTTACTGTATATCCTGCATCGGTACAACCATCAGCAACTCCTTGAATTTCATCTAGAAATTGTTGGGGCACGTACCGCGTATTGTAAGCTACGGTCAAGCGACATAGATCTAACATTTTATCTAATAAAGTATCTAATGAGTCACCCGATTGAGCAGCAAGTTGGGATAAAGTTCCACTATCCACGACACTACCAACTACGTTCAAGAGTCGATTATAATCCATCACATCACTCATGATAAATTGAAGTATCCACTCAGGAGCTTCCAATAGATTCATAACCACAGCTTTGAACCATTCTTCAGTTGCTAGTCTTGAAACACTCGTAGGGCCAAGGTACCCTTGTTGATATCCCATTTCATATGGAGTTCCTTCTAAATGCATGAGATATTTATTCGGTCCAATTTCTTCAATATATCCCTTCTCATCTGGAGAATAAGCTATAATCGTCGGATTTCCTCTGACATCTGGTGCCAAGAATAGAAATGGGGATAAAAACGATAGAACTAAAATAGTTGTTAGTAATTTTTCGATTTTTTTTTTCATTGGATATACACCATAATTTCTAAGGTGTTAATTACAAAATAATTTTGAATTTTAATATAAAATTTATGGATTCAGTTACTTAATCCCTAAATACTAAATAAAAATCGAAAAAAAAGAAGTTAAATTTTCACTGAAATCTTACAATTTTCTCGATCAGTCTGTAAGAGTTGTAAGTGTTTTGGGACCTCTTCTAATGAGATTTCTTTTGTAATCATTGGAGTCATATCCATACCAGCGCCCATTGAGCTTATGACGTTTGGAAAGGTTCCATGGCCCGAATGACCTTGAGCCCCAACTATCCTAGCCCTTCTTACTTGAAAATATTCCCCACATACTGGCATGTGTTGTTCAGCTCTTGCAACAATTACAACAGTGCTATTAACGGCTTTACATTCCCAAATCGTGTTTTGTATGTCAGGAATTACCATATCAGGTAATCCGGTTGCCTCGAGATATATTGCTGCTCCCTCATTATCCGTGAGTTCTTGCACTTTATCTGTGAAGTTTTCTTTTAAAGGACTGAAAACATAATCTGCACCCATTTTCTTTGCTAATTGAGCTCGATGTTCTTCTGGTTCTGAAACTATTATCAATCCTGCCCCAGCGGTTTTTAAAATTTTCACGGCAGCTAATCCTATTGGTCCTGCTCCTAAAATAATCCCATTTTCACCCGGTCTTATCCCCTCTCCTCTCTCTATTACTGCATTATAAGCTACTGACGTGGGTTCCACTAAACTACCAATTTTATAGATATCTTCATAACGCTTTTCTAGCTTTTTAAGGCTCCAACACAATTTGGCTGGAACTGCTATGTATTCAGCAAAAGCTCCATCTATTGAAAACCCAATTTCTTGAAGACGCTCGCAATGGTTGGGATATCCATCACAGCATGGTTTACATTCTCCACACCAAACCATCTCCTCAACCGTAACTGGCTCTCCTTTTTCATATGGCTTTCCTGTTCTTTTATTAAAAGCTTTTATCCCAGATTCAACGATTTCACCAGAAAACTCATGTCCAAGAGTAACGGGAAAGGCGGTCAGTCCTGGATAATAAATATAGCCATCTTTAGTTGTTTGGTTCATATGAACATCCGAACCGCAAATTCCACACCTTTTTACTTTGATTAATACTTCATTGGGTTTGATTTTAGGAACACTTTTTTCCACGAGTTGTACTTCAGGATGTTTCCAAACCTGGGATCCTAAATAAGTCAATTTGCCCTCTATATCTTTCAAACCAAGCTTATAATTGGGTTTAGGATTCCATTTTGCTGATAATTCAATTGCTTTCATGATTATTTGCTAATTTTTTAGATTTTAATAATGATGAAATTGTCTAATGAAATAATAATTTTTTTTTTGATTTAGTAAGTGTTATTAAAAAATTAAAAAAATAAAATTTTTTTAAGTTATAGATTGTTCATTTTGGCTTCTTTTAGAAAGAATGATAGTACAAAAATTATAAAGGTTAGAATAGCAAGTAAAAGGAGAGCTGGAAAATAATCTCCGGTGGGAGATATCATCGTGATAATGAATAAAATGCCTCCAATTTGGCCAACCATCATAAGCATACCATTCGAAGAAACTTCAGGAACAGGACGCGTAATTTCAGCAGCGTATTCTAATGCTACAGGCCCAGCAGATAAAACTCCAAATCCAAAAAGGAAACCAAAAAGGTCTAAAAGAAATAGATTGGATGTAAACGATAAAACACATAGAGATGTTAGTGTTATAAAAATTGAAATTAACAGAAGCGGCTTCTTCTTTCGAAATTTATCCGATATTGTTGACATTAATATAGCCCCTATAATACCACCTAAAAGCATCAAGGCTCCTAAAATTCCAGCATCTTCTTCTGTGTATCCCCTTGGACTAATAATCAACTGGATATATGTAGAAATCATATTAAATGCTCCTAAACCAACAAAAAACAAAACGACCAGTATTAGAAAGTACTTATTAGTGAATAATTTCTTAAGACCCTCCCACATGAATACAGTTTCTGAGGATGTTATATCTGATGGAGGTGTTGGCGGTCTTGCTTTGGCAAAAATAATAAATAGCGCTCCCGAAATTAAGGCAACGATCCCATAGACTAAAAGCATAATTGATAAGTCATTTCCAAACACTAAAAATGGGGTAATCAAGAATCCCAACAAAATTCCAATAAATTGGGAAATTAAACAAAGTCCAGTAGCAGTAGTTCTTTCGGTATCAGGAAACCAGTTTGCAGATAACTTTGTAATACTGTTTAAAAGGAATGGCTGGCCAATTGCGATAAGAATCTCAAAGATCAATAATAAAGTATAATCTGTACCAGCAAAAAATCTTAAAAAACCAAAAATTCCTCCCAACAATGCACCAATACCCGCTCCCCATCTAAAGTCTACTTTTTCAACCAACCAGGACGATAAGAAAGTAACTGGAATGTAAACAATCATAAAAATTAATGATAAGGAAACAATCGAGAATTCATCCACATTATAGAATGCCATCGCTCCAATAGTTACTGGTGCAAAAGTTATCCACAAAATTTGCATCGTTATGTTAGTAAACATAAATACAAGTAGAACGATCCAACGATAACTATAAACTTGTACTTTATTTTCACTCATAGTATCATCTTTTTTGATTAGATTTAATTGGTTACAATTGATAAATTATCTATTCAAATTAAACTTAATAAAATTTAAATCTTTGATTTAAAATTCTTAATCAAAACTTAATAGATTAGTTAAATGATGTTAAAAATGGATAAAATGTTTGCTGCGGTTTTCAATAAAGATGACAATAAAGGAGGTTTTATTAGCTTAGAAGAAATAGAGAAACCAAAAATTACGAGATCAGACCAATTATTAATCGAGGTAAAAGCTTGTGGGATTTGTGGGACTGATTTAAAAATATTGAATGGAGGGCATCCCGCAAACGATAGAACAATTTTGGGTCATGAATTCAGTGGAATTGTACTAGCAAAAGGAGAAAGTGTTAAAGATATCGAAATTGGAGATAAAGTTGTCATCGATCCTAATGAAAAGTGTGGTTACTGTACTAATTGCAGGAAAGGACTATCAAGCTTATGTGAATATATGGCTACAGGAACGACTTTTGGGATTTTTCAAAATGGGGGGTTCGCGAAATATTGTGTTATTCCTCGAAGCACTATTTTCAAACTTCCTGAAGATATTGATTTAGAAGCTTCAGCTTTGATCGAACCATTATCATGTGCTGTACATTGTCACAATCTTGCTGACGTTAAGGAGTCAGACTATGTAGTAATCATTGGAGCGGGTCCTATGGGTTTGATAATAGGGTCTATTGTGCGGCAGCACCCCATTAAAAAATTAATTTTCATCGAATTGGATGAATGGCGTGGTAAAAAAGCTTTGGAACTCGGAGCTGATTTATGGATTAATCCCAATACTCAAAATGTCCATGATGAAATTCAAAAGAGTACTGGGAATAGGGGAGCAGATGTTATAATTGATGCTGTTGGAATTGCCGAAACGTTTGAAATGGCCACCTCTATTTGGGCATCTGGAGCACGTCTCGTGTGTTTTGGGCAAGATTATCGTGCTGAAGCGCGAATTAAACCAAATGAGATAGTAAGATACCAAAGAAAAATAATGGGTTCTTACATAGGATACCCACAAGATTTTCTAGATGCGATAGAATTAATCGCAAATGGGGTAATTGACGTTGAAAAGTTAATATCACATCGAATTCGCTTAAAAGATTTATCAAAAGGTTTTGATTTAATGAAAAAAAAAAAATGCATCAAGATCATTGTAAATTTATAAAAATTCAATTCAAAATTTTTAAGATATAACTGATTATAATTCTTAAGGTTGAATATTTGAAACGAGAAAAAAGTTGATAATCATTGGATTATGACATATCTGCTTTAAAAGTTTTATTCAAGAAAATTTTTCCTCCCAAAAAATGCATATTTACTGTTGATACGACTGGGAATGGGAATGCAGATTCATTATTGATAAGAGCGTTTAACGTGGTAATGGCAATTGAGATCCCTCCAGAGATCGAACTTGGAGGGTTCAGTAGTAAAGATTTTAATCTTAAAAGATTTGATCTAAAAGAATATGGAAAACTCTATATCGATGAAAATCCTGTCACTATCGCAGAAAATGAATATAACGTGGAAACTATTAAAAATCATTTTATGATTTATCATAAGGGAAAGAGTTTCACTATTGATGATCTATTAGCGGGAAATTTAGCAGGACGAATTATCGCTTTAGGGGATACAATTAATATCTTGATCAAGATTAAATCAGAAGGTATTAAAAAGTTCACAAAAGGAAAACATAAACTCATCTTTCAATCAGGATTAATACCAAAACTTGAATTTGATTTTGAATTAGATGATGATAATCTAAATATAGAATTTCATCCAGAAGAATTATAAGTCAAATTTTACGATTAATCCACTCACCCTATTAATATTTATACAGACACTTGATGCATAAATATAGGACTTTAAATTAATTCAATTCTAATGATAATAGGGTGTATTTAAAGTGGCATTAATCAGAGAATCTATTCATCCGTCAATGGATGATGTTAATGGATATCAAAAGGTAAAATTTATCTGCCCTGTCTGCAAGATTAATAAAGAACTGAAAATTCCTAGGTCTATCATCAATAAAGCTCGGCAATTAACTACGGTATCTATTCCAAAAGGTTTGGTATGCTCACATCACTTTCAAGCTTTTGTAGATAAAAACTTTGCGATTAGAGGATACCAAAAGGTTGATTTCGAAGTAGCTTACGACCTGTTGGGCAAAACAGGACAGGAACCGAATAAAAACAAAAGTCACCTTTATGATCAAATCATAATTGATGGAAATTATGTGGAATTTAAACCGATTGAAGTTAGAAAACTCAATAAAATGAAAAAAGAAAATTTGTATATCAAAGAGGAGATTATTTCAAATCCTAAGAATAGAATTCTTGAAAGCAAAAATATAGACCAAAATCCAGTTAAGAAAGGATTGTCTTTAGAAGAGATATATCTTGAATTTTGGGAATTTATTGATGATAATAATGTTGAGTTTAAACATTTAATTGAATCAGATCATCGAAGAGAGAAAAATAAAATAGCTTTCTTATGAAATATTTTTTCAAAAATTTTTACTTTTTTTAAAATAAGAATTATAAAAGTTTACTCTTGTTCTATTTCAAAATTTCCATAAATCGTATATAACTTTTTTGGAGTATTTTCAGGCTTATATAATCTAAGATTAAATTCTTGGCTATCTTCTTCCCATTCAATAATTCCCTTATATTTTTTTATTTCCCGCTTTATCTCTTTCACCTTTTGATCTTGGTTTTCCAAATAATACGTAGTAAAACGATCTTTTAAATGTTACTTTTCAGACATTAGGTTTTTGAAATGGATCACCAAATTATGGATGTTAAACAAAATATAAGTTTTGAATCATCTATATCAACCTAAAAAATTTTGATAAAAAATTTATGAATAAAATTTTGGCTCATCTTGTGAAGAAATCCATTTTTCTAAACCCATTCTTTTCATATCCTTCAAATTTTCAGTTGTTCTAATATGATGGTCTATAGAATTACCACTTATTAAATCTAATCCAGTCAAATGATATATTATCAAATTTCATTTACCTTTCTTGAGACTTTAACTTGTTGAATACTCAGCAACGACTATAATTTTTATTATTACAGTATTTGGCTTATTCGTTGGTTATTTTATGAATAAATTATTATCAAATCTTTTTTTATTGTATATATAGACACGCCTTTATCCTTTCTTAATAAAATTTAAATGAGATTTTCTCTTTTTATACACATTCAATTTAATTTCATAAATTAATTGTTAATCTATTTCTAGGCAAGATGGCGTAGCCCGGGAATGAACTGAACATTAAAGTTCTCCGAACGCACCAGACTGAAGATCTGGGTATCGAG
>CAZWEM010000066.1:0-17918 GCA_964632315.1 uncultured archaeon | reverse complement strand
GCCTCGAAATCGAATAAGTTATGAAAATCACTAAAGTCCCTCCTGTTATAATAAAAATTACTAAGTTTATAAAGATATACTCAAAATTCTCAACCATCAACCCTAAGGAGAAATTTATGATGATGGGGAATAAATTTGCTACAAACATTATACTCACCATTGTAATAAAACAATAAATGACTGAAAATTTAATAGCAGATTTAGTGGAATTCTCTAAAATACATTCTGAACAGATATCAATTCCATTATTAATCTCATATTCGATTAGTTCTTGACCACATTGCCGACATACATACATTTTATGAAATGCTTTGGATTTATTAATTGATTGAAAAATAGATAAGTCTAAACTTAAGTTTTATCACAAAAAAATAGATCTTATCAAGTTTTAACCTATTTGTTCCAGCAGTTCTGTAAGGATTTTAGGAATATCCATGATGTTCAAGATATATACTATTTTTCCCTGCGTAGACTCTAAAATCCAATCGGCATATTTTTTTGAAAAGGAACGAGTGTTAACACCCAGCAAGAACTCTACTTTTTGATTCACATATGAGTCAAGTTCTTTTACAATTTGCTCTTTTTTTTCAAAAAATTCGCAATCAGTTAATAAAAAACATACTTTTAATTCAGTCGTTGTTTCTTCTAACTGTCGTGCTCCCCACTCTAATGCCTTTTGTACGCGTGTACCACCTCTAGCCTTTAAATCTAACAATTCATCAGCTACGTCTTCTAAATCCTTCACGTCACCGAATTCTTTGACAATATGAGTGTTTGATTCAAAGAAACAAATGGCTACTTCTTCTGCCCTTAGGGCACCTATCAATACCATTACTGCAATTGAACAAGCAGCTAGTTTCATACCCGTCATTGAGCCAGAAATATCAAGTAAAAAGCAGATAGAAACCCTGCCTTTTTCAGTTTCCATTACTAAAAGATCTTCAGGAGTCACCATGTCTATGGATTTACCCTGCATTACTATATTTTCGATGGAAGCATCTACATCAATCAAATCCATATCATCCCCATCAATAAAAATTCGGAGTTTATTTGTTGGAACTAATCCTTTCTCTCCACTTCCCCGTTGATTTGAAATCATGTTAAGAGCAATCTTAATGAGGGCATCTTTCACTAAATTCCTTACAAATTCTTTTGCTTTTGAGGGAATTCTATCGCGATGTGTAAACCATTGTAGCAATAAATTATCCCCTGGACCAGCAGATAAGGATTCTGAAAGCTGCATTGTGGTGGTACCTCCCATTTGTTCTGAAGCTTGAAAAGCTTGCCCCAGATTATGATGCCCTAACGCTCCCATTGCTTGAAAATTCCCTGCTTTTAAGGCAATATTTAATAATTCCTTCACTTGATCACCAGAAAGAGAGGGAATATTATTCAATATTTTAGTATAACGTTGAAAATTGCCAATTTTTTCAGAAATGAGCGATTTTAATAACTCATAATTTCCTCCTAAAATCTCGATGACTTCATCTTCTGGAACACCTAAAGTCTTAGCTAAAGTGATCACTTCTCCTTCATTTACCTGAATAAAAGCATTTAATAGCGTTTCTAATACATTTTTGAACTGTTCTTCATCGACTGCTTTTTTCAATGCTTCCATTCCGACCAAACTTGCTTTTTCTTTAAGATATTGAGCACATTCTATATATTCGACTTCCTGAGAGAGATTCATGAGATCACAAGCTAGGCTTGTCAGATTATATGCTGATTTTCCATTGGCACTTGAAGTTTGGTTAATCTCTCTGGAGATGCAGTCATCTACCATTTGTTTCCACTCTGGTGTGTCCACGTGTGCTTGGAATAACTCTGGTAAAGAAGGAGAAGAGCTTTGTTTCGCCCATTCTTGAAACATATCTTTTGTGATATTATCATTATATTTCTTATCCATTTGACGAGAAATCCGAAATGAGATGCCCATATCGCGTTTAAGACTTTTGTTTATTATTTGTTGGCGATCGAATTTAGGGATGGATTCCATCACTTTTGTTATTTCATTGATATCCATGATATCAGTTGCCCGTTCTATGAGTTTTTCTGTTAATTTTTCAGCGTCTGTACGATTCATGCCTGACTCTTGAAGATAGCGAGCGGTTCGTGCAGCAGTAGCAACTTCCTCATGATCCATTACATCTTGAAGATAATTCCTGAATTCGGGGGAGATCACCTGATACATTGCACTGGCCTTGCTCCAAGGATTGGGTGCTTGATTGATAATGTCATCACCCCAACCTAAATTTACTGAAGATTTAATATCTTGGGGTGATAACACGTTCATTTCACGCAAGATCATTTGGTGCACGTAATCATTTAATTGTTCCAATGAAGAAATTCCCCTTCCAAGTAATTCTTTATACCCTTCTCGCCGTTCAATTATATCGATCAAACTTTCATACGGATCTTCACCCAAACCTGCTTTTTCATATATCGCATCAATAAATTCCATTAAATTAGAAAATTCTTCTAAAGTTTGATCTATTAGATCATCCATTTTCACATTCTGCATGTCTATTCCAGAATCCATAATTTCAGAAAGCAGATCATCCATGAAGTCACCCTCATCTCTATCCTCGATATCTGCAACTAATCCTACTTTATCCTTACTCTTGACCTTTTTTTTTGACTTTTTCTTAGCATCTGGATCGCTAAATAAGATTTCAAATGCTACTTTTCTGGCAATCTCTTGATCTTCAATTGGAGTCGTTATTACTGCTGCTTTGATATAATCATCTGGGATTAAATTTAGCTTACGATAATACATGGCAGTCATCAACTTAGGGATGGCGATTGCTTGACGCGTACTTGGAAGATTAAGTAGTTTTTTTCTTATTTTCCGCATTCGATATATGAATTCAATAGTAAATGAAATGGGGTCCCAACCTAACACTTGATTATTCCAAAAAGTGCCAACTTTGCCTTGATCTATTTTACTATTTTCTGTCATAAGAAAATTTTCTAATCTCTACTTTTAAGCGACTCCTACTACTTTTGTCAATAACTTTTTAATGAAACTATTCACATCCCGTCCAGGACGAAGTTCGATGGAATCAGGAAGAATTAATTTAGCACATTCCGCAATCAATTTATTATCCACGGAAAGCTTCAATCGTTGGGCTCTTTCAGAAACAAATCGGGCAAGCCCAATGCTCGTTCTAAGACTGGGAGGTTTCTCTACAATCGGGTCATCTCGAGCACCAATCATTAGCTCGATAATTTTTTCCTGCGTCATCGCTGATAATTGATATTCTGGACAGTTAGCAATCATTATTTTTTGTTCTAAACTCCGAGGTGGATAATCAAGATGAATCCATACTTTGATTCGATCTTTGATTGCTGAGGGAAGTTTTCGAGTCCCTTTAAGCTCTGCTGGGTTCATTGCTGCGATGACATAAAACTCATCTTGTGCTTTCATCCATGTCTTTAATTGGGGGATATACAAGCGTCTCTCTTCCATAGCATCTAGCATGCTGTTAAGTACGTATTCATCACCTCTATTCAACTCATTTGCCAAGAAAACGCCCCCTTTTAATGATGCTAAGGTAAAAGGTCCCGGAATGTAAGATTCTGCGGAAAACCCATATTTAAAAACCAGAGTTGGATCAAACGAGCCGATTAAAGTTGCTGGTCTTACCAAATCGGAAAAAGTAACCCAATAAAACTCCCTTTCCAAGTCATACGCAAATTTTCGACATAGGGCAGTTTTTCCACATCCCACTGGTCCTACCAAACCCACAAATAACCCAGCATGATATGCATCCATCATCGCCTCATAAGCATACTTATACTGCCCTTCCAATACCAATTTGATTTCTTCTCGAATATCTTTTATAACATTCGCTTCCATCAATTTAGCAAAATCATCACTATCAATATTTGACTCTACTACTTTTTTTGCCATTTTTTTCACTTAAATTATTTATTTAAAAAACTTCTCTGTTTCTGTAGGTTGAATTACCACAGGAACTTCATAATTTAACTTCTTTATAGCATTCGTGATTTTGGTATACTCTTCATCCATTAGAACTGTTCTTCGTTCAAACTTCAACCGTTCCATAATAAACTTACCAAAAAATGTCTCTTTTAATCCTGAGACATCGTACTTTTTCCCCTTCTTTAAAACTTTGCAGTTTTTTAACTCTTCAATACGCTTAAACAGTACTAATTTAGCTAATGGTTTCCAAAATTCACTATTTTTTAATCCATCAAGAAAAAAATCTCGATGATCTAATTCATCGTTCTTAAGCATAATGCTTAGTTCTTTAATGATGTATAAACTTAATCTACGTTTAAAATCATCAAGAGAGATAGCAGTCTCAGCTTGTTTTTGGGCTGTAATAAATAGATCTTTAAAATTATCTTCATTCCCTAAATATATACCTTGAACATCATCTTTAAATTCCTTTATTGCTTCATTAAACTCCTTATTTTCTAACTCAGGCATTAAAATCCCTCATTAAATTCCTATTCTTTTATCACATTGAATTTTATCCACATCTTGATGAGTGATTAACAAAATTTGGGTACCTTCAGCAATTGTGGGTAAATTGGACAATAAATTGACCCTATTTTCCACATCCATAAATTCTGTAGGCTCATCAATTAACAGAAATGGAGCATCCCCAATAACTTTTCCGAGAGAGAATTTATAAGAGAGGCCAAGCATTAATCTATGACCACCTCCTTCATATAAAGCAGCGGGATATGATTCATTCATATCAAGTCCTTTGGGTGTCACTGAAAGACTATAGTCATTACTGTCGATAAAGACTTTGTCAAACTCATCAGTAGTAGAAAGATTTTTATGCATTTCAAGTATTTTTTCTTCTAAAATACTGGAAGCGTTTTCCCGGATTATGGATTGGGCGTCTTTAAAAACATTTTGATATGAACGATATCGTTCAGCAATCGTCTCCTTCTTATGAAGGATCTGGATTTCTTTTTCGGTATTTGCTATTTGTCGATCCAGTCTTTTTACATGATCTTTCGTTTCTTCTATTTCAGTTAAAATTTGGTCTTTTTGATCAGTTAAATGACTGAGACTTGTCGATATTTCCGTTAACTTCTTGACGACTAATTCTTTTAAATCATCCTTAATGCTTTGTATTTCCTTTAATGAGAAATTTTCAGTAATATCCCCCATGCGCACTATTAACTTTTCAAAATAAGTAGTAAATGATTCTTCATTACCTTTTTTCTTGATTACTTTGAGATTTTCTGAAATTTGTGTTTTAGCCCTTTTAATGGTTTCAAGAAGATTGTCTTTCCCCTCTGAAAATTGAGTCTGAATATCCTCTAATTCATCCTGTATTTTTGAAACTTTTACTTCTATTTCGTCTATTTTCTCAATTTGTGATTGAAACTCATTCATTTTTTTTAACTGTTCTTGCTCTTTTTGTCGAAAAATTGTTAGGTTCTTCTTCTCGCTTTCGAGTTTTGATTCTTCTTTGATGATGCTATCCTTAAGACCATCAAGTTTAGTATCCAACTCTTCTCCATATGATGTTTCTAATGCATTAGAAAGATTTTCAATCTTCTCAATGTTAGCAGTAATCTTGTTGATGCTGTTCTCAATTGCTTTCTCATCTTCCCTTAATTGGAGGAGTTCCGATTTAATGTCTGCACTTTTCTTTTCATTGGAGTTAATATCTTCATCTATTTTGGTTAATTTAGCTTTAAATTGCTTGATCTCATCTTTAATTTTTGCGGGATCAATAGGAGCACCACAATATTCGCATATAGGTTTTCCTTTTGACTGCTCTCTCCGTGTAAGAATTCCTTCAATATCTCCTTTTTCCCTTTCAATATCCCTAAAAAATTTTTGAAGTTCCTCATTTTTTTTCTCTAAAGTAGCCAATTTCTTTGAGATATCCTTCGAATCCTTCTTCTGAGCGGTTAATTTTTTTTCTAAGTCCTCTTTACCTCCCACGTCTTTGACGATTGCATCCAATTCTTCTGAAAGCTTTTTCTTTTGACCTAATAAGGTCTCTGTTTCTACCTTATCTTTCTCTAATTTCCTAATTTGTTGTTGAATCGCTTCGATTTGTTTCTCCGATATTTCTAACTTCTTTTTTACCTCATCTAGACTCTTTTTATCTAATGCAAGTGATTTTTCTATGCTAGATTTCATTCCAAATTTGTTAATCGTGTCCTCTTTTTCTTTTGCGATTACTTCCTCTTTTAATTTGATATCATCAAGTGCCCGTTTTTTATTCTCAAACTGAAGCACTACATCAGACAAAGTCTCAGAAGAAGATTTAAAGGTTTCAAATGTTTTTAACTCATTTTCTTTTGTTTTTATATCCTCATTAATAGTAGCTTGTTGTTTCTCTTGTGAGGAAAGCTTTTTTCTGTATTCTTCTTTTTCACTTTTGGATTGAGTTAAGTTAGACTCAAAAACCGGAATATTTTTTATTTCTCGTTCAAATTCCAATGCTTTATCTTTAAATACGTCGGCTAAAGCGATTGCAGATTTAATGCCGAACACTATATCCAATTTTTTATCTCCCGAGAGAATATCCGAAACTGAACCTTGATAAAAATGGACTCCAGTCTCAAAAAACCGTTTTGAAATGCCTAATATCTGATTTATTTTTAATGACAAGTCTTCTTCTCGATTTCCGTGATCGGAAGATAATAAATAGACTTCTCCATCATCTGTTATTTTTTTAAGGGTATAAAACCCTTGGGCAGACTTGCTTTTCCCTTTTAATTTATGCATTCGCTGTAATTTATAGGTATTTCCATCTTTTCCATGAAATATCAACTGGACTCCTACTGCATTCTTCTTGAATTTTGCGAGTTGAGCAATTTTCTTAAAACCTTGCACGTTACCAAAAAGGCAATATTCTATCCCATAAAATAAGGTGGACTTGCCTGCATTATTCCTTCCGTGAATTAGGTTGAATTTTTCATCGAAATCTAAAGTTAAATCCTCGTGTTTTCGAAAATTCTTTACGCGAATAGATTGAATCATTGGCCCTTTTCCTCCATAAATTCTTCCTCCGCTTCTATTGATTCATCCTCAAATAGATCCGATTCAAACATCTCACTAATTCGTTCCATGAGCTTTTCACGAGCTCCTTTGACTAAATTAAACGTTTTGGTCAAATTGGTCTCATCATCATATAAAAAGTTAGTGTAGTCAAATAATCTAGCTAAATTACTGCGCTCACGCTCTGATAATTCAAACCCGGTTAAAATTTCTGAAATATTAAATTTAAAACTCATTTTAAATTCTGTTTGTCTTTTGTCAGACTAATATAATAATTTTGGTATTATTGCATTTATTAATATTTGTATAGTGAAGGTTTTGTAAAATATCATTTGGGATGAAGTATCATGAAATTTGAATTTCATTGAAATAAATATCCTAGAAGATTCACCTTAAAATTTACTCATAAAGGTCTTAAAACGATTTTTTTTCTTTGTCATTTAAAAAGAAATGATGGTTACTTAATCCAAGATAATGCAATAGATGAATGTCTCATGGTCGAAACCACCTTAACCGATACAAAAAAAGAGCCTAAAAATTTATCTACAGAAGATCTTACAGAATTAGCACGCTTTTATGTCCTATTCCTCAAAAAGTTAGATTTATTGAGTTATATTAAGTATAAAAAGGAATTTCTCTTTTTTTTTGAGAAGGTACTATCACGTATCCCTTCAGGTAAAAAGATCTCAAAACCTGAGATTCTAATCCCAATGACATTCTTCGTGTTTTTAAGAATGAAATTGGCACCAATTACTCCAATGAAATACGTGGAGAGTAAAATCATGTCAAAAGCAGACCTTTCCAATAATTTACGAGAATGTCTTCCTTACATTCCAGAATACCAGATCAGAAATAGAAAAGGATTAATTTTTTCAATGATAGAGCATGTAGGAATGAAATTGGATTATCCAAGTGAGTTCTTAGAAGAGAGCGAGACCTTATTAGATGTTTTTTGGAAAGAACTCTCCAGTACCACCGAAAGGGCAACTGCAGCAACCGTGTTCTGCTTAACACTCATATTTGTCGAAGACGCCCCACCACCGTTTAAAGGGATTTGTGATGAATTTGGGGTAGAAATGAGTACGGTGATATACCAAATCAAGCACAAGTTGATAAAAAGACATAGAGTAGAAGGATTTACGACTTTACGCCAATCTTTGCCCCTCGTAAAGCAGTTCCTTTTGAAAAATGTCTAATATTTTTAGCTTACGTTTTTCTGTCAACAAATTAAAATTTATAATTAGTAATCTTTTGACTCTATTTGGTCTAATTTAGTCATAATCCAAGCCTTAAATAGTTTAAAGTCTTTGACTGAAGGCATTTTTTCGGAATTTTGAATTGAAGGTTTGCCAATCTTGTCATTGGAATTGCTTCCAGTTAGATTAAAACCAAAGGAGATTTTCTCATCAATCTCTTCTGTTCCATGTTTGATGACCAATTCATGAGGAATCGCCAATTTTTTGAGCATGATTTTAACATCTTTTGAATTATTTTCGTTAATTAAAGCAGGATCTTTAAACCACTTTATTACAAATTCATCATCGATATTATCTTTCCAATGATGATTTCGCAAGTAATTATACAGTTCTTTTGGATTATAGAGTTGCGAAAGCTCCAAGTTCGCGCTATTTACATGTTCACTACGATAATCATGAAGAGCACGAACGAAAGCATTACTAATTGCTCGATCAGTTGAGACTATAAGATCATATTCAATGAAAAAGTCCTTTAGAGGAGATTTTTTAGCTTGAGGTTTTGCTTTTAGCCCTCCATTACCAAGAACTTTTAGTTCTTGCAATCCTTTATATATCTCTGGCGGAGTTTTTATGTCATAATAACGCTCCATAAACTGTAAGATTCGATCCCAGAATTCAGGAGCATATTTCTCTGCTTGTTCATTAAATAAGATAGGGATTGAAGGATAATTGTTTGTCTCTACTAAAGCAGCATAGATTCGAGTGGCAAAACTCTTGATATGCATCAGTGAGTCGTGGAGAAGTGAGACATTACCCTGTGATTGTTCAAAAAGGTGATTTTCAAATTCAAGTTCGTGAGATTCAAACTTCCAGTTGAGAAATTTCTTACTTTTCTTGTTATAAAATAGTAATGAATGTTCACTTACCAATTGAGACACGTCCTCATGGGTGTTAATAATACAATGAACATTTTCCATGTCATGAAGCGAAGCGATGATATCTCTTGACGCATTGTAAATGAAATAGAAGTTAGGATTTTGGGAATATGTCCCGACTTCGTGATCAATGATGCTAATGACATCATCTAATACCGTGCAATCCAAATCTATGATCGAGTAACCAACACAGAAAGTCTCAAGTGATTTTAAATGCTTTTTATCAATATACGGAAATAATACTACACTTTTCTGATGGAAAAAAATTACATTAAGAAGCTCTGTCGTTATAAAATCATATGCACTATCGACTATAATCTCTCACCTTCTTAATTTTATTGAACTCTATTACACTACATCCCAGCTAGGGCTAAAAAATACTTGTAAATAACTTGAGTCATTAGATCTTCAAAACACTCCCTAACGTTCTTTCCCTCTGTTGCGATAGTAGGATATAGCACTCTCGTCCCGTCTTCATAACGTTCGAACTTGGGAAGGTCTAACTGATTTTTAAATTCTTCAATTGAAATGGCTTCCGGTAAATCCCGCTTGTTTAGTTGGATTAGGTAAGGTACTTTATGAGGCGTCGCAAACGACACTAATTCTCGAAAACTGCGCTTATTTTGCTCCAATAGATCAGGATGAGAATCTGCTACGAATATAACGCCATCTGCTCCATCTAACACATATTCTCGGGTAGATAAGAACCTTTCTTGCCCCGTGCAAGTAACAATTTGTGTAATGATGTTAAATTTGGAATTTCCAATTACTAAATAGAAAGAAAGCCGTATAGAATCTTGCCATAAAGTCCTGCCATCAGTAGTTTCAATTGAAATACCTCGATTCAACTTCACCCCATCAAATTTTTCCCGTAATCGAAAGTAGTTAGTAGTTTTCCCCGACT
Organism: uncultured archaeon; assembly: GCA_964632315.1. Lineage (GTDB taxonomy): Archaea > Asgardarchaeota > Lokiarchaeia > Sigyniarchaeales > SOKP01 > SOKP01. The sequence goes on along the minus strand of CAZWEM010000066.1, from coordinate 7,877 downwards.
CTCCTGGCCCCCAATATACTATTTTAAATTGGAGTATATCTACGAGGGGTATGTCACTTGAACCGGATTTGAATTCTACATCCTTATTTTTCTCTGATTTAATCGTCATTTCGATGATTCACCTTTAAGAAGTTCCAATTCTTTACACTATTAAATATCAGAAGTACATAAAAATAGTTTAAATAGCAAAACTTTTGATGGACTTTTGGACTGCTACAAACTGAAGGTTGGAGGATTTTTACATTATTATCCATATTCATTATCATTTCTGGTATCACCTCATGAAGAACTTGATTCGAATATTTTCCGTTTAAGGTTGAGTAAATGTTTTTTTAATTCCATTTCGGTCATTTGTAGGCGAGTAACGGTTTTTTTGCTGTTCTCTATAGCCTTTCGAATAAAATCGGCATATTTTTTCATCTGTAATATAATTACACCAATATTTACCTCGCTATCAACAAGAAGGATGATAAGGATCTCCCTTTGTCCCTTTTCAGGTAAATTTATATTTCCAACCGAGCGCACGTAAAGTTGCAAGTCCTTGAAGATGATCGAACCACGGATTAATTCGTCAGCTTCAAAAAAATCTTGCGCTTGTCGAGCCACTCCGTACATGGCGGCACCTACCGAACTTAAATCCCAGTAATTTAGCTTTCTGTCAAATCTCGAGTCGATGGCAATGATCTTTGCATCCTGATCGATTGCAATCATCCCATATATGAACCCTTTACGGGTTAACATCCCATAATCATATCTCATCTTGTCCAATACCTTAGTGACCTCGTTTTCATAGAGATCCTTTGGTACAAAATTATCTGTCATTGTTCTGATTTTCCTTTTTTATATATTATCTGTTTGAAAGCAGATGGGAATTGTTCATATTTAAAGAAAAATTTCAAAAAAAGTATGGTCCTACTATTAATATTTAAATACGAAAGATTGCTTTTCAATCATATCAGTTAATAGAAGCATTCTATTAATTTATGATAAAAGTTTGGGTGAAAAACGCAATTCAAAAAGACAGTATTGAAAAAACCAATTCGGGCTGCGAACAAATTATTGCAGGTATAATAGTAGAACTCTTATGCTTTCCACTATGGGTATTTTATATTGATTTTATATATTTACATGGAGCGGGATTAGCGTACGGCTATTTAGTATTTTTTTCAATTCCTGTTGCAAGCGGTTTTGGACTTATTCTTTATGGTATAATTAAGAACTTAAAACAGAAAAACATCTTGTCGATAAAATCCATTAAGAGGTTAAAACTCATTAGTAACTTAGTTGTATATACAGGTCTAGCCCTTTTGGCATTATCTTATGCTTTACAAGGTTTATACAGTTTCCATGTTATTAATTTAGGTATGTGGTATTTGCCCTTGCCAGTTATTAGTCTTTTTCTAATTTGCCTTGGATACGGCATTACAAGTGACCGAAAGAATGAAAAAAATGAAAAAGAAAAAATTGAGCATCTTATTCCCTAATCTTGTCTTCCCTACTCTTATGTTGTGGATAATAAAGTAGAAAAAAATAAAATATGTTATGATTTCATACACTGTTGATTTTAAAGTCAGAATTGAATTCAATCAACCTACACATTACTGAATTAGAATGATTTAGGTGGGAGATAATGATGATTTTCGAGTAAAAGATAACTCTTTTTCTCCCAAATAGGTGTTATTTTTTACCATTAAATTGTGAAATTGGTATGACATCCCCTCTTCGATGATCTTCAGTGAATTAACCGCATCTTCTCCCCAAATAATGATCCTTGCCGAATTGTCATTGCGATCAGTTAAAATTAGTTTTAGTAAGAAAGAATTTTCTCCTGATTTCAACGTGACTTCTTTAAACTCTTCTACTTGGACCACACCTTCTACGTGTGAAATAAATTTATTCTCATCCATGAGTGTTTTCAACGAAACTGTGGTTACATCTTTTATATTTCTTTTGCTATCTTTCACTTGAATGGAATCCAATTTATCTTTAACCTTGGCATTGATATTCTCAGGAGAAAGAACGAGTTTTCCTTTTTTCCCCACGTGAATTTCAAGGGCACCTTCTCGTCCGAGTTTACTATATCCTCCAATTACCCGCATGAATGTTCCTTCTTTGAAGTAATCAGACTGAAGAGGTTTCACTTTTTCATCCCAAGCTACAATCTTGATGGCATCTGTAGCATCCTGTATAATGAACGAACCCACCATTCCCATCGAACCGTCATTACGGTTAAATTCACGAATTCGAAAGGATCTTATTAACTTTCCCAAAATTACAATATTGGTCATGCCTTCTTTGATCTTGTTGATTGGAATTGTGAATTCATCATAATCGATTTCTTCCTCTGCGGCCTTATACACGTTTAAATCAAGATCGGGATTACGAATTAGGATACCACGTTCTTTAGCAATAAGAAACAGCATTCCTTGAAGGGTCATGAATCCTCCAAATTCTCTTTTTTTCTGTTTAATAGCCACTTCAATTTCTTCTTCGCTCATTCCCTCTGTAATCAAGGTTTGGTATAAATCTTCACTGAACGAACTCATACAAAATCACTTTTAGACTTATTTGTACTAAATTAGCATCTACATATATAAATAAAAAAGACGATAAAATTTCCTTTCAGAATGAATAATTCTTAAATTATATACAAACAAAATTTATTTTATTGAAATCAAATAAAAAGAGAACGAAAAAAATGAATAAAGAAGATATTTGTTTCTTATCCGCTCATGAGATGCGGGAGAAAATTGCAACTCAAGAGTTAACATCATTAGAAATAACTGAGACGCTGATAGAAAGAATCAAGGAATTCAATCCTAAAGTAAATGCATATTGCACTCCTACATTTGATATGGCTCGTGAGATGGCTAAAAAAGCGGATCAAGCAGTAAAGAATGGAGATAAGTTGGGTTTGCTAAATGGGATTCCAACATCCATTAAAGATTTAATGTTGGTAAAGGGTGTTAGGACTACATATGGATCATTATTACATGAGAATTTTGTACCCGAAGATGATGAGATTGTCGTAAAACGATTGAAGGAAGCAGGATGTGTCATATTAGGAAAAACGAACACGCCTGAATTTGGGCATATCGCGCTTACAAATAACAAGATTTTTGGAGAAACACACAGTCCTTGGGATTTAGAAACCAATTCTGGTGGATCAAGTGGGGGTGCCGCAGCCTCTGTAGCTTCAGGTATGGGACCTCTCGCTCTAGGCTCAGATGGTGGAGGGTCAATTAGAATCCCAAGTTGTTGTTGTGGTGTTTATGGCTTGAAACCAACGTTTGGACGTATCCCTCGATATCCCCATGAAACCATTCAATTTTGGAGCATGGATCACTATGGACCGATTGCTCGTTATGTGAGAGATGCAGCTTTAATGTTAAACGTTATGAAAGGTCACCATCCTGCTGATAAAAATTCATTGCCTGATGACAACATTGATTATGTAAAAATACTTGACGATAAACCTTCGCATTTGAAAATTGGGTATTCAATGAGCTTAGGATTTGGAAAAGCAATTGAGGATGAAATTGAAAAGACAGTTCTAAATGCTGCTCATAAGTTTGAGCAATTTGATTGGAACGTTGAAGAATCTGATTTGAAATTACGAAATCCTGGAAAAGCATTTAAAACTCTAGTAAGTGTGGGATATGCTTATGATTTAAAGAAGGCTTTTGAAGAACGACCTGATGATATGGCCCCTGATTTGAAAGCTACAATAAGGTTAGGGTTAGACAATAGCGGGATGAACATTGCTAAAGCTACCGCACAAAGAAAAGATCTTTACGACGCGATGTATGAATATTTTAATTTATATGACCTTCTAATTACACCAACAACTCCCATTCCTGCCTTTAAACCTATATGGTTAGACACAGGGACAGTATTTCCGAAGATTGGCAAAAAAGCTTTAAGTACCGTAGATTGGATAACTTATACTTATCCATTCAACATGACTGGGTTACCTGCAGCCACCATTCCCTGTGGTTGGACTTCAAACGGATTACCAATAGGTATGCAAATTGTAGGACGCCAGTATGATGAAAAAACGGTGTTACAAGTATCAAAAGCATTTGAAGGAATCGCACCATGGCAAGATAAAAGACCACAGTTCAATTAAATTTTAAATTTTTTTTACTCTCATTCTCATTTTATAATTTTTCAAAAAGAGTTTTTTGGATGTTTCTTGGTTCATTTAAGTGTCTTGAACAATATTCGATGGTTTTATAATAATTATTGGAAGTTTTCTCAAGGTTATTAACTACTTTTAGTTGATCGAGGTTATGATCTTTACACATTAATTTTATAACAAGGGAATCAACGGGAGGGTCCCAATGAAATTCAGGATAAGTTTCTAACACTTCGGGAAACAAGAAGATTTTACGCACGTCTTTGATTATCTCAGGATCTAACTCGGAAAAGTCAAATTTCTCTTTCAAGTTTTCTATCACGGTTTCTATGTTTTTATGAACCCTAATTGCTTTCCATGCCGTTTTTGGTCCAATATTTTTGATCCCCGAAAAATAATCCGTACCAATCAACAGTCCCATATCTACCAACTGGAATTGGTTTATCCGTAATCCTTCCAAGGTTTTCTTCAAATCGATGAGTTCTGGTTGTACTTTCTCATAAATCCATCTGCCCCTAATCTTTCGCTTGAGCGATTTGGATAGGTTCCTTACGATCTTAGGGCATCCAAATAGTAATGAATCATAATCCTGGGAGTTTGAATACTTAGCTATTTCATCCTTCACTAATTGAGCGCATTGAGATTCCGCAGAGGCTGGAGATGTTAGATAAGGAACCCCTAATGCTCCTAATAACTGTTTGGATTCCTTTATGATATTAGCCCATAAGTAATTCTTGTTTAAGCCTATATTTCGAGCTTTTTGCCAGTCACCATTCTCTAATGCTTGCTTTCTCCATTTTTCATAGAACCGAAAATCATGTAATTTATCAGTTGTATGAAATCGTTTCAATTCGGAATCGACACCATCGAAGCAAAAGATGGGAAGAATCCTTTTAGAATAATAAAAATTCATCCGATATAACAAGCCGTATAAATGAGATATTGGTCGCTGAGTAGAATCAAAAAAGAATTTTGAGTGATCGGTCTGTTTACGAGAAAAAGAAAGGAGACTGGCAATAATATTTGGAGCATCAATAGCAATTACAGCACCAGCTAATTCTGATCTGTTAATCTGTTCTGAATGGACCAAATCCTTTAATTTAATTCCCATGCATTTTGATGTATCAAATTTTTTTAAAGAACAAATGTGAACACTAATTCTAAAAATTTTATGTAGACTTATAATTCAGTAATTTCAAATAAGTAATCTTTTTCTATAGTATATTTGTTATTTATAAAGCTCTAAGTTAGATATTTTTTAAACCATAAATCATGACAGATTATAGCTCAGACCAAGTAAATATATATTTCATGAAAAAGAGGAAGAGTCGTTTCATATTCGCGTTGATCATCATTATTGTTGTTGTGGCTATTGTTATGCCCATATACGGTACCACTCTTCGTTATCAAGTCAGCATTTCCATGCGTTTGATGTGTGATTATTTAGGAACCATATTTCAGCATTGTGGCTGGATTCTATTAATCATTGCAGCAATACAAGCACTTTTTAGGCGAATACACTTAGGTTGGATGATAACGGGTATTCTCTTACTTTATGTTGGAGCATTCCTCACGGGTGGGACCGTGACCATCTTTGGAATGACCATTTATGAGCCTATATCGAATCCTGGATTTCATTGATCTAATTTTTTTCCTTATTGAGACAGTTCTCCGGATATTGATTTATCTATCATTCTTACGTATACTTTTAAGAATTTTCTTATATCTCCATTGGACACTTCAAAAAAATAAGTAATTGATTTCTCATTGAAAGGAAAAAATTTATTTGTAGGAGGAGTATAACCTCTTTTCAACCAGAAGACATCGTTCAGTTCCGCAATTAATGCTTTTACCAAAGAAAAATCATAAAATTCTAATTCACGTTCTAATATTGAGCTTAGGGATCCATCCGCAAGACCCAATATGGTAGACCACATTTTTCTTGGACAAATTAGGATTATAATCAGTTGATTTACATCACGATGTAATCTCTTTAATGCTTCTAAAAATTTTCTTTGAGCAGATGCTCCGTACTTTTCATAAGGTAATTCTATATCATCAAAATAAAGTATAATAATTTTATTGGTGGTCTCACCAATCAATTTTATCATTTCAAGAGATTTATCATCGGTTTGAATGCTGCTTTCGAAACCCAATAAATTCTTCTCATTTTCCGATAGCTCTTCTCCTAAAAACCATTGAATTACTGCCTCTCTTTTTTCTTTATCATGTAAGTAATTAGTAAGCGCTTTTACACATTTCCCTTCTCTGATGTTTTGAGTTTGGATTTTTTTTGAGATTTCTTCAAGGATCTCTATTCCAAATTCTTCTATCAAACACGTATAGACATGATAATATATACTTATTGACTCAGGAGGTATTGGAACGTTTACTAAGTACACATCTTGAATTTTTTCTTCTATTAAATCAAAAAGCTGTATTTTTTCAGTCTTATATGATATTGAAATAGGTACCATGCGAGAATTTTTATCGTTTTTTGTTTTTTGAATGTACTTAGTAAGATCTTCTCTAATTTTTGGAAAAGAAGATTTAGTAAGATCTTCTCTAAAATCCTCCTCATTGAAGAGTTTCTTATAATCAGGTAAATATTCCCTTAAGATTTTTATATATTGACTTTCTTTTGCATCCTCAAGCCCAGAGTACATGAAACTATAACTCTAATCTAAAATAAAAGATGAATCTTATATTATCTTATATTAAGATCCCAAATTATTTAATAATTAATTTTCATGCATCGTGGATTTCAGGATATTTATATATCATGGTGCCGATTCCAATCTTCTCACTACTTTATATTCAAGATAGGTGGTGATCATTTTTCCTTCCTCGTCAATGACCTCATTAGGGATGTGGACAACTTCTAAAGAATCGGTAATAGGCCCTTCATCTCCACTTAAACATAGAAGGTATTCTCTAATAGCACAACGAACTAACTCGGACCGACTACAATACATACCTGATGATGTTATTATGTCGTCGATTGTCTCTCTCATGTTTTTACCAATGTTAAAAACGCAAACTTTCATTATTTAATCCTCTTTCTATTTTCAAAAATTGCAATAAGTTTGGTATCCTTTTCGAGATAATGCTCTATGGCGTCTCTCACAAATTGAGACTTGTTTTTTATTTTTCCTAATGCAATGAGCCTGTTTAATTCTTTTAAATACATGTTTGGTACATTTACCGAGATATTAACCAACTTTTCTCCCATTTAAATCTACCTACCTAAAGATGTGAAAGTAGTTGATTCCCGTATCAAATCCACAGATTACCACCAAGATGAAACAAAAAACCATGAGTGCTAAAACGTGTTTTCGCATCCTACTACCACTAATGATAAGCGCTACAAAACCTACAATCAACCCTAAAACTCCAACAATTGATCCAAAGGCAATCAGAAATTCTATTCCGTTAGTTACTTGATCAACATAATCGAACACAACCATAATGAGTACTTATAATAGGAATATTTAAAAAGAAAAAAGTGAAAATTTGCTTTGAATTATATCTTAGCCCATAATGAATCGTTCATTTTTCTTTTATAAATCACCCTTTCTAATAAGGAAGAAAGGTCGTTAAAAGGGAAAAAAATGAAACAATTAGACGAGATTGGAACCTGCCCTTGTTGTGAATTTTCCTTGATCATGTATAAAACTAGTAATTACAAGCGGTTTGTTAAGTGTGATTCATGTGGAGTGTCCTATCCCTTGCCAAAACG
>CAZWEM010000065.1:14391-18605 GCA_964632315.1 uncultured archaeon | reverse complement strand
TCATCGATGACCACCTCAATTTCTGCCTCTGGCTTTCCCACTTCCTCTGCGATGTCAGAAATCGTGTGAAATCCGTCCGCATAATGCGCAATCGAGTATGAATCCTTATCAAGAAAGCCCTGCGTGATTACCTGCGTGGGAAGGCGCTTTGAAGCCCACGCGGGTTTTTGGTTTTGGACTGAGCGCAAGTCATCCTCGCTCAACACCAAGCCCCTCTTTGAGATCTGCTTCCGGGTCTTCAAGAAATCTTTCTCATAGATCTTTAAAATAGGAATCTTAAGAGGGACTTCCGCAATTCGTCCCATTTGCAGGATGTCATCTATCTTTACTTCGAAATCTCGGAACATTCTTACGTCTCCTGACCAATTTTCTAGCTTGTCGCCATATTCTGCTACGAATAGGTCTATGATGTCGCTTAAGCTCTTGTGAGTGATCTTCGCATCATCATTCTTATCTGCAGCGGCTGTACAGAGTACACCCTCTTTAAAGACTAACAGTAAATAGAATACTTGCATGTCGATGACTTTAAGCTCGCCGCTACCTTTTGAGAACTCAACACTAAAGTCCTTAAGTGCGGTGAGAAATCCTGAAACTAAATCTTGGTTAAATTCAATGCTCCCATAATTACGATGGATTAGACATATACCCGTAAACTGGTGAATCAAATATATCGCGTGAAGAATGGTAGGCACCTTCTAAGTATTAATAATCAAGAAACTGATATTGAATCATTTAATTGTTTTAATATTAATAAAATTACGATTATTTATAACTTCTTAAATGTTAAAAAACAAGGGATCCACCTCTTTAGGAACTCTTAAAAGTCGAGTTTAAATTTAGACTTGACTTTTTCAAACTGTCTTGTTGAGATATTCACTTTTTTTGTTGGATCCTTAATATATACTCTACTTGCTATAGCCCTTTTATGAAGTTCATTGAATGCCTTATCATTGTAAATCGCGCTTTTAGCTAATTGAACAGATTCAATGAATTCATCTTTTAATTCATCGTCATATCCAATAAATTGGGTAAATCGAAGAGGATCCATTATTGTTACATTGTAATCATCAATATCATCTGCCATAAATGCTCTTGATTTTTTTGCATGGACTGGAACGAGAATGAGAGCTCTTTTTTTCCCTTGATATCCTCGTGTCGCATGATTTAAGGCACTTGAATAGTTATCACTAAGGTAATAATCAAAATTGATGATTTTAACATCTGGTTTTAGTGCCGAGAATATATCAGCTAGAGCTGAAAGATTTTGGAAGTTCAGATTAACTAAGATAGAATTATCTGAATTCTTCTTGACTTCATAAAATGCTGTACAATCATTATTTTTTGCATTAATCAAGAAAATTTTTTCAGCTATCCAATGGAAATTGTTCCCAATAGCAGCAAGACGATCTCTAAAGTTTGGATTTAATCCTGATTCTTCAATAATCTTGAAATATGATAAATTTCTTCTATATATTGCTTTATAAAAGTCATAATGTCCGTACTTTTTGAGCATTTCTAAATCTGGGGCTCTTTCTTTGGAAAGGAGACCTTTTTTTTGAAAATTTTCGACAATTTCTTTTTTAAAATATTTTACTGCTAATTCATATTGCTTTTTTATTCCAAAAGAATTTCCTTTATCATCATAGAAAAATTTCCATTTATCGTGATCTTGAGGTGATTTTAATTCAAATCCTGCTGTTATAAGAAGATCTTGTATTCTTCCCTGTGGTTCTTTTTGTTGGAATGCTGTTAGGAAATCATAATGACCTCCATCAATAAAGTCAAATGTAGTTGGAGTTTCACCATCATTCAATATCTTTTTCTTTAATAAATCTGGATATATTTCTTTAATAAGATACTCAGCGCATTTTTCAACCTTCATTTCTAAAGATAAAAGATTTCCTTTCAAATCATATTTCATAAAATTCCATTTACCTTGTTCCAAATTCAGTTCCATATTGATTTCAGTAAGAAATTCGTTATAGGTTATTTGTTCTCCTTTAAATGAGAGATTTGGATAAAAACCACTAAAACCTCCTTTAGAGATATCTTCCTCGCTTGGCGTTTCTCCTGGAGCAATAATTTTCTTTCTAATGAGAGCTGGAATTATCTTTTTAAGAAAAAATTCTCGGGCTTTAGTAAGTTTTTCCTTACGTGTTAGAAATTCTCCATTTTTTTTGTAATTAATGGCTCGATATTTATCATGATCAACGTTTGTTATAAAACCAAGCTCCCTCATTAATTCATTATGTGAAATCCTATGACCTCGTTTGGTTAAAGGGTCGTTGAAGCCTTGATGTGACTCCTGGATATCAATAACTGTGGGAGCTTTACCCTGATTTATTTTTTCTTTAATAACAGGATCTTTAATTATTTCAGGAAGTATTTCACTCACAAAATAATTGACAGCAATTTTCATTTTTTCATTCCTCGTGAGAGGATTCCCATTGTCATCATAATTGAGAAACCGGTATTTATTATGATCAATACTTAGTTCTAGCCCAATTTCTTCCCTAAATTCATTCCAACTCATTTTATTTCCTGTTTTGGTGAGGGCATGGAGGAATCCCGAGTAGCCATTTAACGTTAAATCACGAGTAACTATTTTTTTCCCTTCTTCCACTTTCTGTTTAATAGAGGGTATTTCAAGCAACTCTGGAAGAATTTGTTCATTATAGAAGGTTATAGCTTTTAGAATTTTTTCTTCTCGAGAGAGGGGTTCACCTTTCTCATCATAGCTAATGAACGTGTATGAATTTTTTTCATCCAGATAAGTTTTGCTTCCAGTGAATCCAGCGAATTTTTTGAAGTCATTCCAGCTAATTTTATTATCTGGGCTTCGGGATAGAGCGTTGAGGAAACCATTGAATCCATGCTTCCCGAGGTCATTAACTCCAAGGAACTTTCGTTCTTCCATTTGCGTTCGTAGCTCAGGGTCCTCTTGTAGGACAGATAAAACCTCACTCTTAAAGAGTTCGAGCGCTTTATCGAGTTTTTGTCCAATGGAGAGAGGCATTCCGTCGTCATCGTAATTCATGGAGATCCACCTGGTTTGTCGGATGACTGGTCTTTGGAGATTAGAGCTTTTCAAATCATCCCGAATGGTCTGTTCGAATTTTGGCAAGTCGTGTTGATTCCACAGCTTGGACACGACGAGAAAGACTTCTTTGCTAATCCATCGGAGGTATATCAAGAAATCCTCGTGAAATTGGGGGATTTCTCTTGCTTTGTGCAGGAATTTTTCAAGTTCTTGTTCGAATTCAGCACGCCCCACGTATTTTAGTTTTTGAAGAAAGAGGTTTCTGGTGAGATTATACAGCACGGGATTGGCATTATCAACAATTTCGGTTAAGAGTGCATCATCTAATGTCCAGTGGTCAATGGAGCTCCCACGCTTCTGTTCAAGTTCTTTTAGGACGTAATGGATGATGCGTGCAAAAAAGAGGAGAAAATCTTGCTTGAACTCCATGGAAAAATCGTGATCAAGATGGATGCGGCCAATAGGATTTTGTTCGTATTTTTTCATGACCGATTCGTCAGTGGTGGTTTGGATGGAGGAGATATCTTGCTTCAGAGGTTTAAAATCTCTTTTTTCGAGGTGACCATCCTTGAGTTCTGCGATGGTAGCACCACATAATTCGCAGGAGACGATCCCCGTGCCCGAAAGTGCGATTTGCATGGCTTCTTCTTCGGAAATGCTAAACATGCACGCTTGACATTTGATCCGTGGTTTTGGTGGTCGAAGGCCTTCAACCAAGGAGATCACCGCCATTGAGAAAAAATGTGCGTTTCATGAACTAGGATGGAGTTGAGCCTTTATAAAGAACAAAATATCAATAAGAGAAATGTAAAAAAACAAGATGAAATTTTGAGATTGCATTTCTCCCCAAATTTAGGGATTGTAGAGTGCAAGTTCTCAATAGGAAGCATTAAGTTTTTATTGCGAATTTTAAGGAGCAATAATTGCGGCTCAAAGGGTAAGAACCCTAAATCTTACTCTGATCTAATTACTTTTGGGAAACCTTCTCTAACTTTTCTAAAAACTAGAAACACGTAGTAATTAATTTTCATAAAAGCTGATTCTCTTCAATTTCAATTTTTGTAAGTGTAGCTTAGATTTCAATACTGATAAAAATGTCAAAAAAATGAGGATCTGGGCTGCTGAGAGAGTTTCGAAACATGTAAGTTTGACGTCAGAAATTAACGATTAATTG
>CAZWEM010000065.1:0-14291 GCA_964632315.1 uncultured archaeon | reverse complement strand
GAAGAGATACTACGAATTTTGTCAGCAATGCATCTTTCACTCACGCATGAAGATGCCATATATAAGAAATTTTGGCATATATACAGGCTCCTCCAACCGGGTACGAAATATCGCAGTGTAGAAAAATTAGTCCCTATTTGTCTGTACCTGCATCTGAGAATGGAATCGATTGTTTTCCAAAAGGAAGCATTGTTAAACGTATCAAAAATTTCGGCTAAGGATTTTCGCAAATTTTTGTTGCAATTGGGTCAATATTTTCCCGATTATTATTCTCGAAATCGCAGAGAAATGGTGTTACGTTCAATTTGGAGTTGTTGTGAGGAGTTTGGTCTTGGATTAGACTTTTATTATTGTACTCGTAAGATAGTCATGCATTTTTGGGAGACCCTTAAATCTACAAAAGATTCGGTAATCGCTGCCGTCTGCGTGAGTCTCGCAATTTTATCGGATATACACCCAGTAATTAAAGTTGCAAGAGCATGTACCCATTTTGGATGTAGCATGAGTACAGTCCATCGACAAATAGAAAATAAATTTTACTCGCGATATCGTGAAAATGGTTTTAAAAGCTTAGTGGGCTCTTCTCATCTTATCCGTCGTCTCTTGGTCAATTTAGGAATCATCGAAAATCAGGAGGAGTCTAAGCCAATATCAGGAGTTCATAAAAAATTTGGCAGAGCAGTAGATATATTTAATGCGGTAGACTCTCTTGAGTACTACCTAGGTTTCATAAATATTATAAAACTGTACGATGCAAATACAATCATATCGTTAGCTCTTGGAATAGAGTCTCATTTTAAAATTTATGAAATTTTGGAAGAGCAAGCGATTATACCTTATATCTTAGATCCTACTTGACGATTATTACCTTAGACTGATAATAGTTTGAGGTATGCGGAAAGACTAAAACAAAAACATGGAATAATAAGAGAATAATAATAAAGAAATTAGGAATAGAAAAAAAAGAATTTAATCGTCGAAGTATTTTTGTTTAATTTCTTCTAGTATATTTTCATCGGTTGGGACTTGCTGGCTTTTCGATTTATCTTTTAATTTGGGTGTTTCATGCTTCTTTTTCTTCTTAAGTTTCGTATTGACTCCCACTAATAAACCTGGAATAAAAACTGAGAAACTAAGGCCGATAATGGCAAGTACAGTTCCATTTAAGTTCATTGGAGGGAGTATAAGAGGAAGTACGGGCTTTGGATTGAGAGATTTTGAAAAGAGAAACATGCCTTGAGGGTAATAGTCGTCTAAAAGAACTGCCCTAAACTTGTATTGAGTTTTTTGATCGAATTCATAATCTACATGATATAAAGAGTATTCTTGGAAATCATCCTTATCCATGGCGATGATATCTGTAATAGTATCATTGCTAGAAACCTCGATAAAAATTTCAGAGTCGTTTAATGGATTTGGAATCCCGCTAATGAAACGTGAAATGTTTACTTGAAATTGAATATCCTCATTGGTGACAATGGTCTTATTCGAAATATCATGATTGATTTCGGTCTGCAAGATAATTGGTACTTGATCGATGAAGTAGCCTAACTCGTAAACTTGAATTTCTCCTTCGATTATCGGAAAAAATTCGGGTTCAAATGGAATAAAAAAGTTAGTTTGATATACATCTCCTGGCTGATATGAAAGCGGAATCGTTCCGAATTGTTCACTGGCAAACCAGACGCGCCCACTCGCCCCCAGTTGATCTAAGACCATATTTTCGAAGGTGAGTTCTAGCCGACACGTTGTTCCTAAATATAAAGGGGAATCGAATTGGGGGTAAAAAATCATCTTAGAATTTTTAGCTATCTCGCAAATCCAACCAAATGCTTCTTGTGAGACCGTTGTTCGTGTTGAGTCAAGATAAAATTCGTGAATCTCTGGGTCATAGAGTAAAGATATCAATTTTTGAATATTTTCATAATCAAACTGGATTTCCAAGTCTAAAACTTCTGAGAGTTTATAACAATAATAGATATTTTCGATGTTTGAATAATCAAGCGATTCCATTACAAAATTTTGGACTTTTTGGATGTTGTTCACTTTTTCACCTAAAGCGTTTAGAACATAAGCCATGTAATAAGTATATTTCAATATGATGTTTTTGTCCTCAGTAAAACCGGGATTGAAATAAAGGTAAGAGTCAGTTTCAATAACATTTCGAAAAATATAGTTGCTCAATGCGATTTTATCGAAATCAAGATCAGTCAAATTACCCAAACTGAGGAAACTTGACAATAATTCTAGAGTTTTTATAGCGTAGAACGTGTATTCGAAAAAAGAATTTCGAATTTGGTATTTTCTGCTAAATCCCATGTAAGATGGCGCTTGAATAAATGCACCGTAATTTTCATAGGTAGGGTCTAAGAATTGCGATTCAAGTGTTTCATTTACTATTAATTCAAGATCTAAATCATATTGGAGATCATCTAGCTTATAACATTTTAATAGTGCATCAAGCGCGAGAAAATTCCATTTATGACTCCGCATTGATTCAGTACCGTTAAAGTGTTCATGAAAGGTGGACCCTACGAATTCAATAGGAATAGAACGAAAAGAACAGTAGAGGGGGTTAATGCCCCAACAAGCTCCAAATTCATAGATGTTAATCCCTGGATGGTAAATTAGGATTTTAAGAAATTGATCATATATTTCTTGTAATCGCAAATTAGAGATCCTTCCAAAATAATGAAAACTGCTCGCAATAGTATTTAATAACGTTAAAGAACAGTAATCCTCAGGCATCAATGAAAATAATCCATTGAATTCGAAAATATCGAGCGAAACGGCGATCTCATTTTTTTCATTACTGCTCAGGTTGCAAATATAACCGCTTTCCCGTAATGATCTGATGATTTGAAATGTATCGATTAATTCGTGATAATCAAAATTAGTAGAACTATCCCACCCTCCGTGAATATTACGATTATCCCTCAAGAATTTAATGATATTTTGATAATTAACCGCTTCAAAATTGCTTAGGTTAGAGATATCCAAGCCAATAGCCGATGCAACAAGATTACTTTCATTATTGACTATTGGATACCACGAAATATCGAAATACTTGTCATCGTGATATAAATTTGCTAGATTTTCGTGGAGATCTGGAGTACGAATCGTTTCAAGCATCCCAATTGTCTCAAGACTTTTTACAGCATAATAGGTGGATATAATGTTTGGCTCGCATATACAAAGGGAACCAATGGTGAAGTTGTCATCATTTAAGAATCCGCCATTTATTCCATAAGATTGCAAACTGTTCATGAATATGGTTAATTCAGATATAACTGACGTGTAAGCGCTCCAATCATCCATCAATGTATTCAAGGTTTTAATCGCAAAATACGTGTTATCAAGAGTGGAAAGTTGAAAATAGGAGGGTAAGTCGGGATTAAAGGGTTTTCCGATAAAGCCACTAGTCATGGGATTGTAGCAACTCCATATGAAATTGACGAACTGTTGCTTATCAATTAATTCTAATTTCTCTAAAATTTGTAAGGATAAGATTGCATAACAGTTAACTTCCAAGAGGGAGTGCCAAGGCCAGAGAGAATAGTAGTCACAATCAAGATAGCGATATGCATATGAATCAATAAAGTAATGCTTGTTTTCTAAATATTTAGACATTATGAAATTTTCTAATATCGTTGCGTTAATATAGTCCAATCGATCTAAAGATTCCAAAATATAGAGTCCATAATACGTAGCTTGGAGTGAAGACTCAAAGATTTGTGGATAATATCCTAGATATTGATAATCCGCGCATTTCTGGTCCATAATGGCTTGTAATAGCTCATAGTTATTGTTTGAAGAAGAATCTTTAACTTCTTCATCATTGAAATTATTTTCATTGAGCTCATTAGTTTTAAGCATTAAATTCGAATTAATTCCTCCTTCTCGGGTTTGTATTGTAGGTGAAAGCATCAAGAATATAATCCAAATGATAAGACCCATTTTATTGGTATTAATTTTTTTCATTGAGATCAGTTTTAGAACATTTTAAATACAAATCTCGCCCATCCTTTTTAAAAAACAAAAGATTTATTATTTTTTATTGCCCTTCTTTTCAAGACTAATTTTATCAGAGATAATTTTTTTACTCGATTTTGTCATCTGATTTAGCCGTATCAATAACATCAAATACCGTAGCTACTAATATCAATAATGCTCCTCCCATAAATGAAAAGATCATCAATAAAACCGTGAAAATGACTAATACCATCCAATTAAGAGGTATAGGATCGTGTGGTTTCACGGCTACAAGAATTGAAAGTCCTGAGATCACCATCCCTATCATCATAAAGACAATATCACTGACACCAAATGTAAGAACCCATTGATCAACGTCATCGATGTTAAGCAAGTAAAACAGGCAGTACAAGAAATTAATCATACCACCTAAAAAGGTTAATCCCTTTACTATCTTCAAATATTTTGAGTTTTTATCCATATCAATATAAATTTAGTACAAGATTATTTAAAGAACAAAAATCCTAGTTCGACTATGATTTAATCTCGAAATCATCTTGTCTTAAAAATTCTATAATAGACTTTTAAAGCAGCTCTAACCAACTAGTATCCTTTTTAAGTTTTTCATACGATTCTTTATCCCCAAAATCAGCATAGAAATCGCTTTCTTTCATTCTAATTACACGAAATTTCCAATTTAGGTGTTTAATCCCAAAGCTTATAGTTTCTGGAACTTCTATTTCTCCTCTTTCAGAAGGTTTTTGTGTTTTCAGAACTTTAAAGATCTGATGATCCAATACAAAAATTCCTGCATTATTGAGATTAGTAGTGGATGTACCTTTTTTGGGTTTTTCTATTATCATTTTACAATAGTCTCCATCAAGATATATCGCAGCTCCCCTGAAGGGATCAATAACATAATTTGCAACTAAAACAAATTTTTCCTTTTCCTGATTCCCCATTTGTATAACTTTTTCATATATTTCTGGAATGACTAAGGTGTCTCCCCAAGTTAAAAAAAAAGAATTTTCACTTAGCAATGGTTCACATAATAATAGTGCTCCACCAGTACCATTTAGGTTATCTTGGTGAACATATTCAATATGAACTCCTAGATCTTTCCCTTCATTAAAGTAATCTATAATTTGTTCCTTTCTATAACCAACTACAATTATGAAGTCTTGCATTCCTGCTTTCTTTATTGATTGGATTAAATATTCAAGAATCGGTTTACCGTGGAGTGGAATCATAACTTTTTGATATTCATTGGTGTAAGGTTCCATCCGTGTTCCATAACCTGCACACAATATTATGGCTTTCATAATTTTTACTAATCAATTCAGTAGTTGTATATATTGAAGACCCATGCTTTTCCTCCGGCTTTTTCTATAGCATTTGCTACTTCTTCTTGCTTTCCTGGGCACAATGCAAGCATGCATCCTCCTCCTCCCGCACCCATTTGCTTTGCTCCAAATGCCCCAGCCTGTTTTGAAGCGGTGCATAACTTGTTAATCATTTGGGTATTTGCTTCTAAATTTATTTCTTGTTCTTGTTGTTTATCCATTAGTTTTCCTAATTGTATAAAATCTTTGTTAATTAATGCAAATCTTCCTTCATAAACACATTCTTCAATTATTTTAAAAGCTCTTAAAACATTTTCATTTCCTTCTCGAATCTGAGACTTTATTCTATTTAATACCGAACTTGCTTTCCTGTTTTCAAGAGAATCTCCCACGACAATTGGTATTGCAGATATGTTCATTTGTTCAACTTTAGGGTTAGCATCTGTGTAAATGAAAGTAACTCCTCCATAAGCAATACTATACTGATCCATCCTTCCACACTGGATTCCAAGATCATGATTTTCTCCTTTATAGGCAAGTTCTGCGATCTTACGGGCAGACAATTTTAAATCATAAGCTAAATTCATTGCTCTTAAAAACCCTATTGAAAGTGCTGCAGATGTAGATAATCCACGTCCAATTGGAATGTCTGATCTTACACTTAAAGAAAACCCAACATCAATTTGATCCTTTAACCTTTCATATAACACACTCCAATAACCAAGATTAATATCAATAGGAGGATTTTCACCGAGTTTGAACTCTATCTTTTCTCCGGTATCTTGGCTATAAAAAATGACATTTGAATCATCTTTCTTTTGAAGTTCAAAGCTCATCATTAAATCTATTGCTGCTGCGATAACTGGTTTTTCTAAGAGATCCACTTTATCCCCTAAAATACATATCCTTCCAGGAACTTCAAATGAATAATTTTCTGTCATTACTATATTAGGATTAAATTAAAAAACATATTTTTAATTTCACTTTCTAAGCAAAAAGTTTGAATTTAATTTAGAACTAGATATAAACAATAAATAAATGTAGATTTTTATGCAATTTTACGTGTTTTTTGTTACGGTTCCGAATATGGAAGAAGCGAAAAGAATTGCTGATAAATTAGTAGGTGAAAGATTAGCAGCTTGTGTCAATGTTGTGAGAAATTTAATTTCGACATATCGTTGGAAAGGCAAGGTCGAAGTGGATGAAGAACAGTTATTAATCATTAAAACAAGTGAAGCTAAGATCAATTTAATCATTAAAAGGATTAATGAACTCCATAGTTACGAGATTCCAGAGTGTATTGCATTTCCCATTGCTAAAGGCTCAGAGAAATATTTAGATTGGATAGAAGATAACACAAAATAAAGAGCTTGATTTTTCTTGTCTTTTGATATATTTCGAGTTGATTGGATAACCGTAGATAGTATTATCATTATTGCTTTAATTCTCATTTTAATTGCTGTTAAAGTCGTCAAGCACCTAACTAGATGGCGTCATTCATTTACAAATGAAAAAATTCATCAGTCTAAGTTTAATGGTAATCTTCCATCATTGAATAGTCAAAAGATTAAAGTCAATTATTGGAGTTGTATTCAAACTGATGATATCAAAAAAAATCAATTACCGTATTTACTAATACTTCGAACCAAAAGAAAAAGTAGACTTTTACATGCTTTGATCGAAGGAATTGTCAGCTATGGAATGAATGTTATAGATGTAAAATTAGAAATCCTAATCAAAGAGAGAACTGAAAATGATATATTAGAGGATTTGAGTGAGCTAATTCATTCGATTTTAAACTATATAGATCAAGAGACAAATAAAAACTATTTAATCCTCACATTAAGAGAAAAACGAGTAAACACCCTCATTAATGAGGCAGATTGTAAACTTCAAATAGTTATTAACCCTAAATTCTCTCAAATGAATAGTAATGCGCTAATCTCTAATTTGAGTTCAAACTCTAATTATCATTTATTAATTAGTGAATACTCGTTAAAATTCATCAAAAGTCGCTGGTATAGACATATTATTAAAAATAATCAAGAATTCTCATCCAATCTTACTCTAATTCAAAAATCAACTCACAAATTCAAGCATTATGAAACTTTGTTATTCGGTGCTCTAATGGAATTAATCATTTAAAAGAAATTGAATATAATTATTGAGAGAAATATGACTAATCTTAAAATCTTAAGAGCTTATGATAAAGTTGTAGAATATACAGATCAAGATTGGACTACATTAAAAGAAAAGAGAATACGAGCTAAAATACTGCTAAAGATGTTCATTAGGGAAGGCCTAAACCCGTTTGTAATTGGGAGTATTGCTCGAGGAGATGTTCATAGAGACAGTGATATCGACCTTATTTTTCCCTATGTTTTATCGCCATTTAAGATAGAATATATTTTATCGCTTAATGGGTTTGAAAATTACTTTCGAGAAATAATAATGGCTACTCCAAATGATTCATTAAAGATGTACATTTATCTAAGTGAATTAGAGAGTATATCTTTTCCACTTTCAAAATTAGACAAGAAATCATTGGAATTTTACAACTTTGGAGGAAAAGTTAATTATAAGCAGCTAAAACAAGGTATTAGATTACCTGGAATAGATAAAAGATTAGTTCTTATTGAACCTTTAGATAATGGACATCATGAAACTTCAATTATCGGAAATGAAAACCTCGTAGCAAAAAAAGTGAATGTGGGCCTTGATACAGTATTAGAACGTGAAAAAGTTTTACTAAAAAGGGAGAAGATGGGCAGAACTGGTGTATTTATCAAAAAGCAAATAGAAATAGGAGAGTCCTCGGAAGATGCTTTAAAAAAATTAGCAAGAAATAAAAGAATAGTAAGAAAGAAGTTGCAGAAACCGTGAAAAAAAGAATCGTCCAATCAAAAAGGAATTCTTATTATATTAAGGGAAGAGGCATCCCAAAAGGATGTAAATTATGTCTACAAGGTAAAAAAACGGTTTTATTCCTAAACGGCGTATGTCAAAATCCTCAACATTGCTTTTGGTATTGTCCTATATCTGAAGAGAGAAAAAATAAAAAATTCAGTTTCACCAACGAAATTCCTCTAATCACCAAATTAGATTTACTTCAAGAAATAAACACATCAAGATCAACTGGGATTAGTATTACGGGAGGTGATCCTCTGTTTGAGCCAAATGTTAAAAAAACGATTGATTACATCAACTTTATCAAGCAGAAAAAGGGAAAACGATTTCATGTCCATTTATATACTAATGGATTGAATTTCAATGAACATATTGCTCAAAAATTGGCAGATGCGGGATTAGATGAGATTCGATTTAACCCTCCTCGAGAAATTTGGAATAATATCAAGTTTGCATTAAATAAGGGAATGAAGGTCGGAGCTGAAGTACCAGCTATTCCAGATACATTCCACATCAAAGAATTAGAAGACCTTATATACTTTTTAGAAGAGATTGGGGCAGATTTCATTAATTTTAATGAATTCGAATATTGTATGCCCAATAGTGAGTACTTAAAAGTTAGAGGATATTTTTTACAAGATGGATCAATTGCTTCCGTGAAAAACAGTAAAGAGTTGGCGCTTAAACTAATTCAAAGAGTAGCCGATAAAGTACAATTGAAGATACATTTATGCACTGTGCTAACAAAAGATTTTTGGCAGTTGAGTAAGAGATATAACCGACGAGCTAAATCAATTAAAAAATCTTTTGAAGAAATCACAGAGGAAGGGCTCCTCATTTTTGCCTCTGTAGAGGGAAATCAACGAGGATTGGAATTCATTAAAAATTATTTCATTTCTGAAATGAGACTACCCCAAAAATTGTTTGAAATAAGAAATGACGAAATAAATTTCCCAGTTGATATTGCTTTAAATAATGATTTTCAAGAGTTTGCCCTAAACCACGATATGAAAATATATATTATGGAAACAACACCTTTTATGGAAACTAAATATCGACAAATTACTGAAAAGACTCCAATTGATGTCTTTAAAGAAGAATTGGGAATAAAGTGATAAAAAAAGACCTTTAATTTTCAGTTGAAAAAAAAGGAGAAAATGGTCTAAAACATCCTAAATCTCGATTTTCTATAAACTAAAACTTATATAGAAAAAGTATTATAATATCTGTATAAAATATCGAACTATTTTTTAAACCAAGGTGTTAAATTAAGTTGACTCCAATCGATAAGGAATTACAAAACGAGATCAAGAAAGGAGTATCTCTCCAAAAGGTGGATGAAGAAGATATGAAGAAACGCGAAGAAGAAAAAAAGAAACGTATGGCAGAACTGGAGAAAATTAAAGAAGCCTTAGGAGAACAATAAGCATTTTTTGTATTTTTCTTTTTTTTAATCCTTTTATTAATGATTAAATTTATTGGATAACACACATTTCAGATCCTACCATCCTTGTTCAATCAAGCAATTATTTTCGGAGTTAGATCAATAAATCTTGAAGATATTAGAATCAGACAAAAATCTCGAAGAATTTACAATTAAAGTAGAAACTTTAAATGATCTTTGGTCTCTCTATAATGTCATTTCCAAAGATGATGAGATTACAAGTCGGACTCAAAGAAGAGTAGTATTAAAAGAAGGAACGAAAGGAGAGCGCAAAACAATGAGTTTAAAGTTACGGGTAGAATCAGTAGGATTCCATGAATTTTCAAATCGCTTAAGGATTAAGGGAACCATCTTAGAAGGTCCAGAAGATCTAGTAAGTTATGGAACATATCATACCTTTAATATCGAAATTGGAAATATATTATCAATTAAGAAAGAGAAATGGTTAAAAAGTGAGCTGAATCGACTTAAAGAAGCTTCTAAGTTTGAAGATAAATTTAATATGTTAATAATTGCCATTGAAACAGGTTTAGCAACGATTTCTTTAGTAACCAATTACAGTCATAATCATATTGCGACGATTAAAAAAAATATTCCTGGTAAGAGATATGAACAGTCACATCGAAATAAAGCATATAATGATTTTTATGATCAAATAGCAAAAGTTCTCGTGCAAAATATGGAGAAAACCGAAATTGACATAATAATTGTATGTGGACCTGGAAATATACGAGATCATTTTTCCAATTATTTACGAGAAAAAATAAAATTTAGCGAGATGCAAAAAGTGAAGAGTTTTCATGCTAGTTCCGGTACTGAGAGTGCTATTAACGAGATACTAAAATCAAAGGAATTAATTCAAATAAAATCAAATGTGAAAATAATTCAAGAAACTCAGAAAATTGAAGAAATTTTTCAATTATTTGCATCAGATCCTGATTTAATTGCCATAGGCTTTGAAGAAGTTGAAAAAGCAGCTACACATAAGGCCATTAAAGAACTCTTCATAGTGGATTCCCTTATTAGAGGAGCTTCAAAAGATCATAAACTCCGTATCGAGGATATAATAATTAAAGTTGAAAAAGCTCAAGGAAAAGTTAACATTTTAAGCAGCGAACATCCTACTGGAAAGCAAATTGATGATTTGGGTGCTCTTGTAGCCATTTTACATTATAAATTATGATAGATAGAGAAGTAAACATGCATCAAGACCTAATTTACGTGAATAATGAATCAAATATCCCATTATTTGGCATAGATTTCTTAGGTATTATTGATCGAGGAACCAATATCATAGAAATAAAACCGCTTACTCTCTGTAATCTCAAATGTAGATACTGTTTTGTCAGTGCTGGAGATTATTCCACAAATTTTATCGTTAGTGCTGAAAGTCTAGTTGAAAAAGTTAAAGAAGTCATACAAGTAAAAGGAGAGAATGATATTGAAATTCATATCGCACCATATGGGGAGATATTATTATATGGTGAATTATATGAACTATTGGAAAGATTATGGGCTTTAAAGGGAGTAAAAATCATCTCAATGCAGAGTAATGGATTGTTGCTAAATGAAAAAGTAATTAGCAAATTGGATGAACTGAATCTTACAAGGTTAAATCTAAGTTTGAACACATTAAATGCCAATTTAGCAAATAACTTGTGTAATTGTACGAATTATGATTTAAATTCCCTCTTGAGCAACATCAAATTGCTTTTAAAATCAAAAATAAATGTTTTACTTGCACCAGTATGGTTTCCTGGAAAAAATGATAAGGATATTCAAGACATAATAAAATTAGTGGTCGAATTTAGAAATGCAAAATATTCCCAAGAAAAAATTGGTATAGGAATCCAAAAATATTTACTATACAAAACGGGAAGGAAATTAAAAAACGTTAGACCAAAATCATGGAGCTATTTTTATCATCAATTATCAAAATTAGAAAGGAAGTATGATTTAAAACTAAAACTTGGGCCTCAAGACTTTGGAATTCACAAAAGAAAATCCATTCAGCTAACATCTTTAAAAAAAGGTGATCTTGTAGACATAAAAATTGTATCTAAAGGGCGATGGGACAGGGAATGCATTGCAAAAATTAATGAAAAGCAAGGAATTAAATTACTACTTAACAAGCCATTTTCCTACTCTGAACAATTGCTAGGGCAAGTTGTAAAAGCAAAAATAATAAAAGCTAATTATAGAGATAATATAATAACTGCCTTTTTTCCTTATAGATAATTTGAAATTATAAAAACCTAAAAATTATAATATTGAATTGCTATAGTGATAATATTATAAAATAGATTGTACCAATCTAAGGTGATTAAAATGCCAATTATAACCCATGAAGATGAACTTGAATTAGCAAAAACTGAACAAGAATTAGTAAAACAAATAAAAAAACATTCTAGAGCTCAAACCGTATTAATAAATTCTCAACAAAAGTATGCTGAAAACCTTACTAAAGCAAACCTTGCTCGCGAAATGCTTAATAGAACCTTTAGAGATGTTTTAAAACAAATGCAAACCTTAGTAAGGGAAAAGAGATCTAATATTAAAGATGAAGAAGTCAATTTATTTCAGGAAATAATCCATCAAAATGATAATTATATTGAAAATACTAAAAAATATATTGATGCAATTAAGAATCTGACTCTTAAAAAAGAATATTTTGTAGAAAAGAAGCAAGAATTTGCAAATGCCTTGAATGATGTCGCTCAAAGGAGGAGTACAGTGATAAAAAAGGCATTATCGGTAGAAAAAAAGAAAAATGACTTAATTGAGGGAGAGAAAATGAAAATATTAGAATCTGAATTTAATGATATTCAAAGAGAATTTGATAGAGCAAGAGATGTTATGATAAAAAGCCTCAACCAATTTTTACAAGAAAGAGATGAAGTAGACAGTTTATGGATGAAAGTGAAAGATTCAGTATCAAAAATGAGTTAATTCTTAATTTCTTTCCAATTTTTTTAAAAGAAAGAAATCAATTTCTGCTTAAATTTATTAAATAGTTCAAATATATAATTATTAGAATTAGTTAACCTTAACGTGTAAAAAATGTGTGCTGAAGAATTTTCAAGCTTCTTGGACAAGGCTCGAAAGTCACCTATTGAAGATAAAGTAAATGCTTTCGGGGATATCGTCGAAAAAATGATGTCAATGATCCTTAGGATCCCCGATCTAGTGGACCAATCATTATTAACTATAAACCAAAAACTCACATCATTAGAAACAAGGTTGAATGCAGTTAATAGCGACCTTACCGCAATTAAATCACGATCCTCTTCATCAGCTCCCATTGTTTCAGCCCCCAGTGCACCCAATAGTGCTCCAACACCATCAAATGCTCCACCTCCTCCGCCCGGAGGTCCACCAGGAGGTCCACCACCGCCACCAGGAGGTCCACCAGGAGGTCCACCACCAGGACCGGGTGCTCCAGGTGCAGTACGTCCCGCGAGTCCAGTTAGTTTGAGAGGCGCAATAATGAGCGAGTTAAAAACTTTATTTGCCAAAAGGCAAAATCAAGGTTAAAATTCTAATCGAATTTACTTGCTTTACCTTCTAATTTTATTATTATTCATCTAAGGAGATATATGATAAGATTCAAATGAAAAAAAATATTAGATCTTATCTATTAATATTTTCTGGTTTAAAGCATTGAAGGGCTCCAAACCAATTGATACTGAATCATCTCGTGTTAATGTCTCACATGATGTTCAAAGGCAAATAATGGAAATCTTATCCTTAATAAGAGTAATGAACAACTATTATCATAAAAAGAGTGAAATACAAGAGCAGATCAAGCCATACTTATTACTTAAATTTAAAGAAGGTGTGAAATTGCTACAATCCAGTGGTGATTGGTTGCACTCCATTCCTTCTGCTTTACTTGCTCTTAATGAAGATTTTACAACGAAAAAAGACTCCTTTAAGTTTCCCGATGGTATTATTTTATTTGAAGCATGGATGGATATGGGATTTAAAGCGCTTTATCCAAAATTGGTATTACATTATCGATTTCCAGGAATTATAAAAGGTGAGAAAACGAGAAACGTTTATCAATTTATATTTTCTACATCAAGGGGTTTTGGATTTCCAATCTTATTTAATCCTGATTTTTACTATTATAATTTTAAATCCAAAAAATTTCTTGAATTTTTTTTAAAATGGTGTTACACGGTCTGCCATAGGGCTAACCAAGCTATTTTGCTAGTAAGTGAAAGATTCAATATAAAAAGACATCACCCCGGTGAATTCGAGTCAATAATTATTTCAGAATATGAAAATAATGTCTATAAAGGAACTGATACGTTGCTGCATGGATATTTTACTCAAGAACCAAGAACTCTTGGAAAATTTCAGTCTTTTGATTCTGTTTTAAAATCCATAACTTTTTCCTATTCTATTGGTGATCATGCAATGCATATTAATAAACATACAGTACAAAATTCATTATCTGTTCCTTTATTGAATTCAGATCTAATTACAAAAAGATATAATATCGATTTTTATGAATATATAAAAAAATTGTTTAAATTTAGGACCAAGGTATCTCAAGTTATAATGAAAACCAAGAGAAAAAAGAAAGAATTACTAAATCAAATAAACTTCTGGAACAGATT
>CAZWEM010000064.1:0-18614 GCA_964632315.1 uncultured archaeon | reverse complement strand
AAAAAATTGAATGAATTAATTGATAATGAAACAAATAAATTTTTAAACAGAAAGCTAAAACTCGAGAAAGTTTATGAACAGAGGTTAGAGAGATTAGAATCTAAAAAGAAAGATATTATTTAAACGAACGACTTATAATTAATTAGTTTTATATTTTTGGGAGTGAAATAAAATAAGATAATTTCAATTAATGCTTAAAAGCGAACAAATTGAACTTATACAAAAGGTTTTGGAAATTAATATTGATGATACTTTTTGGTTCTTCATCAAATCAAGCAAAATTAGAAAAAAAATGAATTAAATTTTTATGTTGTGATTATTATATCACGAACCATAAAACTAATGCAATAATTCCCAGAATCAAACCACCCAAGGCATAGCTTTTTGAACTATCACGTGCGATTCCAACTATACCGGCAATTATAGCAAGGGCGACTATTATGTAAAAGACGATGTCTGCATAAATAAAGGAGAATGCAAACTTAATTACTAGTTCCAATATTAAAGCTATTATTCCCATTAGTAGAGCAAAGATTCCAGCTGATCTTGACATAATTTATACCTTCTTTTATATTTTATAATTTTTAAATGACACTTTAAAAGTGTTATTAGTGTATGATTTACCTCTTATTTAAAATTACTTTCTTATTTTTATTATAAAGTTAGATATAATTCTTATTGAGATTTTAGTATTTTATGATTCAATTCTTTGAGTATGATTAGAATCGTTTTTTAGCTTATATCGATTGGTGCTAAAGGATAATCAAATCGTCAATCGGTTGTTTTGTTACTCTATTATGTTTTTTGCACACCTTAATGAAATCTTGATAATATATGCGTTTTAAAGCAATTTTATTAAATAATGTAGAACTTAACGATTTAAATCGAAAATAATAGAAATAAATGTTTTACAATGTGAAACCAATAGACTGATAAAATATTTATTTTACAAATTATTATCGTTCATACCGTATTTAATAGAATACACAGAAAATGTAGAATTTTATGGTGAACTAAAAATACAAAAAGCGAGAATCAGACTAAGTTCGACCAACTTAGAGGCGCTGAGTTCTGTTTGCGACCAAATAGAAAGCGTTTGTCAAAACCAGGGAATAAAGAAATATGGCCCAATTCCCCTCCCAAGTAAGCATTTAAAAGTCCCTGTAATGAAAAATGTAAGCGGTCAAGGAACTAATCAATGGGCTAAATTTGAAATGCGCATTCATAAAAGATTAATTGATATAGTCGCCAATGAGCGGAGCATGCATTTAATTATGAAAATACAAATACCCGAAACGGTATTGGTCGAAATAGAGCTCCAATAAATCATTCCTCATTCTAATTAAATTTACTGATTTTAGACTGAAGCATGGTAGACTCTCACGATAAAACCTTTTTTGGAAGAAAAACGAGTCTAATTATTTCTAGTCGTTCAAAAAAAGAACCTTACATCTTGTTAAGTTGCATTAATAGAAATGATGAGGGCGAATGGGAACAAATATCTAAGGGGGAAGGAAAATCAGTTAAAATTTTGGTAGAAGAAATGATTTGTATTTTAGAAGTCCTAAATAAAAGAAGTGCAATTTGGAGAGGGTATCACGTTTTTAAAGATCGGAGAGGTGAAATACAAGTTGGCTGGTTGGATGAATCTCGAGAAGTATTGTTGGTACAATTGGGTTCTTACAAAAAAAAATTACGTTTCCCTAATGTTCATTTTCTGAAATTGTTAATTGAACATCTATTAATCGAGAAAATTGAATTTGCTACTAGCAGTCCACCAAAATCTAGAGGAAAAGGAAGGAGTCCTATAGTAGCAGAAGATTATAGCTTATTTACAGAAAATATAACTTCACGAGATGGACTAAAAGTAGTCGAAACAACAGTATATCCTACTTCGGTTGAGGTTATTGATGTTAACGCTAAAATTAAAGCAGAAAGTCCAAAAGCATTACTCATTGCTATTGATTCCGATCAAGAATTGTGGGTCCCAAAATCAACAATTCATTGTGAATATGATGTCAAAAATAAAGATGAATTTCAAGAAATGATTATAGACCAATGGATTGTCGAAAGAAACCGAAAAACAGAATCACCAAAGTAAAATATTAAACTTTTAAGGAGCACATTTAATTATTTTTGAATAAAAATTTTTAATGATTATTGATGGAATTGGAGATAGATTTTTTAAAACAATTAGCTCTCAATATTTATGATGAGGTACATCCGATTTTAGGAACTAGCAAAGCCAGTCAGAAGTTTTCAAGAGGTGCAGGTGGAGATATTTCGATGCAGATTGATTTACTTGCTGAAAAAATTCTAATTGAAACTTTAGAAAAGGCTTCAATAAACATCTTACTCATAAGCGAAGAAATAGGCGAAAAGTACATTGGCAATAAGGAGTTGGCATTGAAAAACAAGAATGTATTGATCGTCGATCCGATTGATGGATCAAATAATGCAGCCAGAGGTATTCCATATTGTTCGGTTTCCATAGCTTATGCGATTGGTAGTACAGCGAATAGTATAAAAAAAGCGGTCGTATTAGATTTAGTCACCAAGGATATTTTTTGGGCAGTGAAAGGGGAAGGTGCATATCTCAATGAAGAGGAAATATATGTTTCAGATTTAGGTATCAATGATCGATGTTATTGTGAGATAAACCTCTCTAAAAAAAGCATGTTCAAAAATATTGACAATATTCGATCAATTTTGCAGCAATTTCATCGAGTAAGGATTTTAGGAAGCAGTGCTTTGACTCTGTGCCAAATTGCAAAGGGAAGCATGGAAGCATTCATAAATTTGAGAGACTCAAACCGATTAGTAGATGTCGCAGCAGGTTTCTTGATTCTACAAGAAGCAGGTGGGAAAATGATGTTTATTAACGGTGATGAGATTAATGGAGAACTTTCAATCAATTTGAGATTTCCATTCTTTGCCTCAAATTTAAAATTGGTTTCCTTTCTTATTAAGAATTTAAATCAGGAAAAATGAGAAACTTTCTGCCATATTCTAATCAGAAAAGAACACAATGCTATAATTTTTATTAGCGGCTTAAATAGAACATCTTTTACGTTAGATTTATTTCTTTAATTCAAAAAGAAATTTTGTTTCAATTTTTGGCCAAACTATTAATAGGATTATAGTAAGGATAAGCAACCCAAAAACTCCTTCCACATTAAATAACGACAACGAAACATTATAAAGAGAATGGATCCCAATTGTGATGAACAAGTTATTGGTGCGTAGGTATATGATAGCAAAAACTAGCCCTAAACCTAATAATAATAACAAATTTAGTATTAAATCTACTCCCATAACTCCTCCTAATAATCGAATAGGGATATGTTTTAGAGCAAATAATCCCTGAGAAACAAAAAGACTTAGTAGTAATGTAATTTTTGAGTTTTTAACCTTGTTCCTAAATAAAATATAAAATTGGGAGATTAAAAACCCTCTGAAAATAATTTCTTCATATAACGCGTTTCCGAAGATTTGAGAAGCAAAATCACCTAAATAAGGTAAAATTCCATTTATTTCCCAGCTGGGATTTACTTGGATGGTTTGAATCTGAAGAAGCATGACGATCAGATCAAAAAGTTGAATTAACCCCCATATAATTGCAATAATTATAATGGCAGGTAATATTTTTGATTTGATAAGACCAACATCCTTAGGTCTGATCTCATTTCTAAGAAAAATAATTGATCCATTAATTGCTATCAATCCAAGATTTACAATAAGAGTGACATTAATCATTCCTAATGTTAGAATTTCAATCAGATCGAGCCAAATATTTGTAAAAACAACAAAAACTATGAATATCGTAAGTAGGATATCTGAAATCAAGACTAAAATAATACGGAAAGTCTTGCTTTGGTTAACTTCTTCAAACATAAATGAATTAATTTATTGAGGTATTTAAGATCTCTTTAAATAAACCGTAATTTCATTTTAAAATAGTTTTATATATTCCAGTGATATTACAAATGGTAAACAAGTTAGAAGTCAATGTGAAAATTTTCGATTAATTGTTAGGAACATTAATAGGGTAGCTGCCAAATTTCCTCCTTATATTCTGCATTGCTTCAAACCTATCAATCGTGATTGCTGGATTGATACTATGACCGGAACTAAAAATGTAACCTCCTCCAGGGGCTAATTCTCTAATTAATCGCTTGGCATAATTTTCAATTTCTGAAATTTCCCCAATTGCTAGCATTATTGGGCTCAAATTGCCCACAAAAGTAATTTTTTTTCCATATTTTTCATTTAACTTAAAAATATCATAGTCTGGATTAGCTGTCGTTGATTCAATTGGATTTAAAGCATCTACGCCACATTTGATAATGTCATCGAATATTTCAATTAAATCACCATCTGAATGAAGCAATATTTTACAATCTCGTTTATGAGCAGCATCACATATCCGTTTAATCCAAGGAAATATGTATTTTCGATATAAATCTGGTCGCATGAAAAGACCATTCTTGAAACCGTAATCATCCCATAAAAGAACCATTTTAGCCTCATTTTCTGCCATTATCTTCACTACTTCCAAGGTAAATTTACCTCGATCATCGAATACTTTTTGAGTGTGTTTAGGATTTCTGAGGATTCTCGAAAATGCTTCTAGGCCAAAACCTTCCCACGAACACTCCATCAATGCTCCAACAGCGGGAATAGAAAATACCTCATCGTTCAATTGTTTTTGTACTTCTCTCCCATCAAAAAATTGCTTTAATCTTGCTGGATTATTGGGGTCTGGTTGTCCCCAACTTTCATAATCTTCGAAATTTTTGAAGTGCCCCCCATGATATGCTAATATTTGAGTTCCATCTTCATAGGTCTCAAATTTCATATGCCTTCCATATTCATCGATAAAACCCTGCCCCCTCTTAAGAAATTTTTTAGGAAACAAGCTACCGATACTAAGTACTAGATCGATTCCTACTCTTCGAGAAAATTCGTAAAGCCCTTTATAACCTCCCGCAGTGCGAGGATCTATTCCGTAATGCTCCATAATTGTATTATTTGTGAATGCGCTTTCGAATGCGGGTACTTTGTCTGGTTCTTCATGATTAATTGTTTTTAAAATTCGTTCAGGTGCTTTCATGGTTCTATATCCCCTTAATATTTTATTCAAAATTTATTAGTATAATAATTAATTTGTATGTATAATAAAGGTATAATTTTATGGTTTCCGAAAATTTTACGAGATTACCTCGATCATTTTTTAAGTATAACACTCGATTAGTTGCGGAACAATTATTAGGGAAATTTTTGGTGAGAGAAACCGAGGAAGGAAAAATGGTGGGCAAAATCATAGAAGTAGAAGCATATCTCGGTGTTAAGGATAAAGCAAGCCATTGTTTTGGAGCAAAGAGAACTAAAAAGACCGAGATCATGTATATGAAACCTGGTACTCTTTATGTTTACTACATTTATGGGATCAACTTTTGTCTAAACGTGATTACCGAACCAATTGGAATCCCTTGTGCTGTTTTTATCAGGCAACTTTATCCAATTGAAGGCATTGATCTAATGAAAAAGAATAGGA
This sequence comes from uncultured archaeon, assembly GCA_964632315.1. Lineage (GTDB taxonomy): Archaea > Asgardarchaeota > Lokiarchaeia > Sigyniarchaeales > SOKP01 > SOKP01. The sequence continues at coordinate 13,057 of CAZWEM010000064.1, read as the reverse complement.
ATGTCCTTGTTGGGAAAAATTTTAAAAACTTGGTTGATGGACCGAGTAAGCTTTGTCAGGCATTAAACATTACAAAAGATTTATTTAACGGAAAAGATTCTTGTTCCCCTGATTCAAAATTGTATTTTGCAGAAGGATTAGAAAAGGAGCAGTATCGAATTTCTTTAGAAAAGAGGATAGGTATAGATTACGCAGAAGAGGACAAAGATAAACTCCTAAGATTTATTTACTCAACAAAATAAGATTAAGAGGAATTTAAAAACCTGGTTCTCGATTTCAATCCCATTGCTATGACCATAAGATACACCCCTCCACGCCCTTACCATAAAGCGTGAACACCTATCTTTACGGCTGCTCCATCCCTGGCCTGGCCGGGTTCGGAATTACGGGTTTATGGCTTCCCTACAGAAACCAACACCACAAGCACCCACCATCATGGGGAGCGCTTCGCCGGAATGTAAGATTGGATAACAATACTCATGAAACCTCAAAACAGGCAATTTTCGCTAAGAGCATTTTGCGATCCACCCAGCATGGGGCTTCAAGCCTGCCCTAGAGGCTCAAGAAATTTAATGATTAAGAAAATAAAAGGTTATTGGAGAGAAAAAAGAGAGAATTTAATTAAAAATAGTGGTTCTCTAGGCGACTATCCAAGCTGTATTTGGAATATAAACGAATATAATTTGATAATTTGAATTAAAGCATAAAAATTGTTCAATAATTAATGTGTTAGATTCTCCAAAAGCATAATCATAATCATAATGTAAATTCATTTTGATCAAGATAGAATTATTTAATTGAATAATCGAGTTTAAACCAGAACTGAAGGGAATCAAGGTAAAATTCAGATACCAAATTTCCTCCCAAAAAGTTGAACTGTTTTCATAATGCCTCTCATGAGCACTAAATACTTCCGTGTGGGCTTGATCTTCCAGTTTTATGATGGAATTATTATTATAGGTGAAATAAAGTAAAGACTCATTTGTTGCTCCAGATGAATAGGTAAAGTGATGCTCATAAAAAGGATAAAAATGAAAATTTTCGTGATCATTCATGATCTTAGCTTTCAAATTAGAGATAGAATCATTGTCTATATGGTAAAAGTAATCATAATTAGTAGCGTTATGAACTATTCCAAAATAATCTCGACATTTACAATACTTTTGATAATCAAAAATTTCACTTTTTTCAATAATATCTTCAAGATTCTTAACATTTCCATCATATGACGTCCGATAATAAATTCTTGAGAGTATCAGAAAGTGATTGATGAATATCAAGCTTGTTAACACTAATGCTCCTATGAAGATTCCGATTAATGCCTTTTTTGTGTCCACTATTAAATTTGAGGACGATTTAATATATAAATATTTGCGTAGATTTTAGCCTGAATTAGGTTTTAAAACTTAAAAATTGTGGATTTTAAAAAAGAAAAAGGTAAAGAAAACTACGAAATCTCTACATTAACTGTATCTTTCAAGGTATCTGCATAAGGAGCGCGTATTTTTAATAAGCCTTCTTTATATGTGGCGGTTGTTTCTCCTGGCTTAATTGGACAACATAGCGAATAATCCCCTAAATAATCAATACCATCACCTTTAGCTTCTACATGGATAATGTCTTCCGCAAGTTTCAATTTAATATCATCTTTTTCCGCTCCTGGCAATTGTATGTTAATCAAGTACTCTTTCTCATCATCATTAGGCGCTATCGTCATTCTTGGAAAAATTGAACTTATAGTCGGCAAATCTCCGCACTCAGTTTCCGTTCCTTTTTCTTCAGATTTAACTTCTGTCGTGATATATCACCTCTTAATCAAATAATTAAGTCTAAAAATAGCACTATTTCAATTTAAATTGGGAATATTTAAGCTTTGATAATAAATTATTATGAATTTAAAGAATTGAGTTTAAATTGTAAAGAAAAATGCCATTTGAAATTAATAATGATAAATTCCAACTATTACACTTCCTTATTGGATTAATCGAATAATACTTTAGATATCAGAGGTTATAATTTTTAAATTTGGCTTTTCGGAATATCTTGTATTATTGCGACGGATTATTATAGATAAATATAAACATAAATATCATTACTTTATTAGATAATTAAAATTAATACATTTTTAGAATTTCTCTAAGTTTTAGAGATAATTCTAACATCAAAATCATGAATAAAACAATCGTTAACATCATTTCTGTAATAGGGATTCCACTTTTCTTGCTTGGATTAATTGTATCGCTATTTCTAGCTTATGGTTTCAGTGATTATAGCATGCTAGTAAACACAATCAGTGAACTCGGCTCTATTCGTTATACACAATATCCAATGGCAATTAACGTTACTTTTATGGTTTCAGCTTCATTTTTAAGTTTCTTTTTTATCAAGTTATTTCGAAAAATACATCATAAAGCAAAAGAGAATCGAATATATAGTTTTCTTTCAATCTTTGGATTTACACTGTTGGAACTCATGACTGGCTCATTCTTTTTAGTAGGAATTTTTAATGTTGACCTTTCTTACATCTTACACATAAGTTTTGCGATTACAGTTTTTGTATCTCTATTATTTGCTGAAATAATATTTGGATTCCTCATATTACGATTAAAAATCTTTTCTAAACATTTTGGATATTTTATGATGCTAGGACACATATCAGTAGCACTTTTGTTTCCAATAATGCCCCAAGCCGTACTAGAATGGAGCATGTTTTTCGTATTACTAATCTGGGGTATTCCTCTTTCACTAAAATTCCTTTTTGAAGGATTAAACAAAAAATTTGAATTATTCAATCGTTTAATTTAAATTTAATTTTTTTTCCACAAACTTGTTCTAAATTGAAAAATCAATAAGAAGCTATCTAAAAATCCTTGTATTTCTATTTTTGTCCCCTGATAATTCTCAAATTTATTCAGGTGTCAGATATTAACTTTTTATTCAAGTCTCTTCTCAATATGGAGATGAATTCTTTGGTATCTGGAAATACGTATACTACTTCATCATTCCCTTCAGAATCAAGTTCGATTTCTCTAAAAAATCGACCACTCACTTTAGTTTTCATATCATTAAATAACATGAGTATTGAGAACAAGAATGAATACAAAAAATTCGATAATATTTGAATAATACATGCTCAAAGCTTTAGAAGTAGCATTGATTATTGTGATTAAATACAAGAGGAATATGAAGATATTATTATGACGGATGAGGTTGTATATTTAGAAGCAGAAATTCTTGAAAATTTCATGAAAGATGTTTTTATTGGGTTAGGAATACCAAATGATGATGCAAAAATCATCGCTAATGTGCTAATCACCTCCGATTTAAGAGGAATAGATTCTCATGGAATTCAAAGATGTAAAATGTATTATGATAGGATAAAACAAGGTATTTACGAAGTAAATACAAAAATTGATGTTATTAAAGACGGACCAACCACAGCTCTTTGGGATGGTAATTGCGGTATGGGCCATGTTATTGCCCATAGGGCAATGGAAAATGCGATTGAAAAGGCTAAAAAGTATGGTTTAGGGGCTGTAGCTGTGAGAAATTCTACCCACTTCGGAATTGCTGGTTATTATTCCTTAATGGCAATAAAAGAGGGGATGATTGGTTTAGCAGTCACAAATGCAAGACCTTCGATCCCACCCACATTCGGAGTAGAACCGATGTTAGGTACTAATCCATTAACAATTGGAGCACCTACAGATGAAAACTTTCCCTTTCTAATTGATTGTGCCACAAGCATAATTCAGAGAGGAAAAGTCGAAGCAAATAGTAGAATTAACAAACCAATGCCACAGAATACAGTTATAAATGATAATGGAGAATTCATAACAGATCCAAATCAAATATTATCTGATATGCTTCAAAGAAAAGCCGCTTTGTTACCTCTTGGAGGTAAAGGAGAAGAAACAGCTGGATATAAAGGTTACGGATATGCCACGGTCGTAGAATTATTATCCGCAGCCTTGCAGAATGGAATTTTTTTACGCGATACTCTTGGAATAGAAGAAAACGGTCAAAAACGATTGAAAGTTGGGCATTTCTTTTTAGCAATTAATACTGAAGCGTTTATAGGAAAAGATCAATTTATAAAAACCGCTGGAAATATTATGCGAGGTCTCAGGAGCGCTAAATTAGATCCTAATGAGAAAAAGATATACACTGCTGGAGAAAAAGAATATATGGCTGAACAAAATCGTAAAAAAGCGGGCATACCATTAAATAAGAGCTTGCAAAATGACATCAAGACCATGCAGAAAGAGTTAGGATTAAGGCAATATAAATTTGACTTTTAACCTTATCTTTATCAAATCTTTTTTATATATTAAAAGATCACTCCATTCGTGCGATCTTTTTCGGGCTCAGAATGTAAGATGATGTCATTTAAATTAAATAATTTCACGTGTTCTCTTATTTCCTCTTCAAGTAAACTCACGTAATTATGTACGTCAGTGATATTCAGAGAACCATCAAAAAAAACGTGTAGCTCTAATATGCATCTATTTAAAGCATTCCAGCACTCTAATCCATGATAACCTTTTGCATGAGGGTCTTTCTTTAATATATCTCCAATGATTTCTCTTATTTCAGTCATATCTTCATTGCTAATTGCTTCGCATACAATTTGCTCTGGTTCTTTTACTTTTACTTCAGAATCTATATGAGTTATAACCCGTGAAATAAGTGGAACCTGCTTTTTTAGTAAAGCCTCTAATTTGGATGAGGCATTATGAGCTTGATCAAGTGTGAGATCATTATCTACAATAATAATTAAACTCAAAAAATATCTATCCTCAATGCTAAAAACATTTACATCCTTAAATTCAACAATTTCTTCAAATTCACTCATAATTGAATGTAATAAATTAATTATTTCTCCACTTAACGAGGCTTCTCCACTTAAAGGATTCATTTCAATTATGGTTTCAACTATAAAATTCGGGAAATAAGTTTCACTCATTGTTCGTATTGATTTTATTATTTCATCCGCATGCACTATTGAGATATGATCTTCTACTGATAAGTGAACTTCTAGAAATAAGTTTCGACCTGATGCTCTTACTTTAAGATCTTTTACCCCGTTCACATGTTCCAAATTAAAGATTTGCAGTTTCAAATTTTCCAAAATCATTGCATCAATTGGATTTACATCAATCACTTCTTTGATTCCCTCAATTGCGATTTTTATGGCGCTTATTATTATCCAAACTGATAATATTATGCTAAAAATAGGATCTAAAAGAGTGAAATTAAAAAAAATCACAATAATGAAATTGAAAATTACTAAGATCGCTCTAAGTGAATCTTGAAACAAGTTTAATCCTTGTAATTGAAGAGTAAGACTATTCTTCTTCTTTCCCTGCCAAATTAATAATCTAGAAAAAACTATATTAACGGAAAATGAAATAATGAGTAGTTCAAATCCTAACCTAGCATTTTCTATGACTTCTACCCCTCTTAATAATGTTTGAATAGCATTAATTATTAGAAATACATAGATATTAACCAATATAATTCCTTGAACTATCGCAGCAACATCATCAATTTTAGCATGTCCATACATGTGCTCGTAATCTGCTGGTTTTATGCTGACATACAAAGAATACAATGTAATTAATACAAAGAAGATATCAGTGAGAGTATCGACCGTTTCTGATAAAAAACTTAAACTTCCAGTTAGAATAACTCCGAGTAGTTTTATTGCGGATTGAAACAGAATTACAATGAATGCAGAAATTCCATATTTGATTCGAATATCCAATTTTGATATTACCAAGTCTAAACTAAAATGCGTTAAAAGAGTTAAAGATGAGATGGTAATTAAATTTTCAGAATAAGGAAAAAAAATTATAGTGTCCGTGGGATCACAATTTCAATATCTGAAGTTGGATATGACGAACACGGATGGAAGTAATTGAATTTCTTATCAGCTTTGCGCCTCCAATCTGAAATTGGACTTATGAACACTTCTCCAGAAATTAACTTAGATCGACAAAAACCACATTCTCCTGAACGACATTTTGCTGGAGGTGCAAAATTGGCTCGTTCTAATGCTACTAAAATTGATTCTGTGGCGATTGCAGGGATAACTTTACTGTAATTACCAACGTGCACGGTTATCTTAAAAGTCTTTTCGGCTAATTCTTGAGGATAACCAGGGATAGAAAGGACATCTTTAACTTCACCGAATGCTTCCTTTCGAATCTTTTTAGGGGGTAATTCAAATTTGGCCATCTCATTATCCAAAAAATTATACATGATTTGCGGTCCGCATATAAAGAAAGAACTGGTTTTAACATCACAATATTTTTCAATCAAATCACTTGTTATGAACCCTGTTTCACAACCTTCAAGAGACACGACCTCGCAACTTAAAACGTGAATAAATTTAAATTTATCAGGATAATCTTTCTCTAAAGCTTGAAATTCATCGTAATAAATAATATCATCTTCATCACTGCTTCCATATAAAACGGTTAACCTTGCATCAATATTTCCTTCAATAATTGACAGCGCAATCGATTTAAAAGGAGTTATCCCCGATCCTCCAGCAATGCCAACAATATGTTTAAAATCTCTTAGAGGGTCATAATAAAAAAAACCTTCGGGACCAGAACTTTCAATTTTGGCACCAACCTTCCAATTATCCCAAATATAACTGGTTAAAAAGCCATGCTCCTCTTTTTTAATCGTTAATTCATAAAATCCGTTTAGTGCATCTTTAGGCGATGAAGCGATAGAATATGGGCGAGTTATGGTGACATCATTTACCTTTACCTTTAGAGATAAATATTGTCCCGATCTAAAAATTGCTAATTCTTTAGTACTTGAATCAGGATCAGGGACGAGCTTAAAAGTTTTTGTAGATTTCGTTTCAACCTTGATTTCGTCAATCACTAAGTATTGAACATCTGGATGTATTTTTCTGGCTAAATCATTAATTGGATCTTTTGTAATTGGTTCACTAGATGCTCGCTCAATTCTTTTTTGTCTTTCAGCTACTAATTTGGTAAAAGCAAATAAATCTTTCGTGTTGCTTTTTACAGTCACTTCTAATTTTTCTTCATTTTCTTTATTCATGCTTTCTCACGCTCCTTCATTATTTTAGCATAAGTTAATTGAGCCGAAATTAGTCCATCTCCCATGGAACTGCTATATCCATGTAGACGCCTGTTAAATCCTCCTGCAAATTCTAAACCTTCAATGTATACATCCTTTCCCATGCTCATTAATCTAGGGACAATAGAATCCCATGATTCTGGCTCGTATCCATAAAAAATTCCTTTATAATGCCTTGTATAGCGTGCGAAAGTAACTGGGGTCGCAATTTCTATTTCTTCAATGTGCTCTCTTATAGGTGCCCCCGTAGCTTTCTCGAACTTAATTAAAAGTTTTTCGGCGATTTCATTCTTAATATTATAATAATCTTCTGGTTTTACATTCTCCCAAGCTTCTGGTCTAAAAAGCGTAGTTATATCTAAGATACACGTCCCAGGAGGGGAACAATCGGGGAGTGCATTGTTAAGAACCACGCAAGCAAGACCTTCAGGTGGTTGAAGAGATGTCCACGAATCATATACTTCTTCCGTATTCATGCTATCCATGATAAAATAACCATATTCATTTAATCCTAACTCTTCAGCTGAAGCATCTAATCCAACATAAATAACAAACCCCGTCAATCCATGAATGCGTGCATTTACATCTTTATAGGCTATTTCCGGAACTTCTGATTTGGGAGAAATTAGTTTATTATATGTTAATGTTGGAGATGCGTTACATATTACATAACTGGTCTTAATTTTGTCTCCATTAACGGTTTCCACTCCTACTATTTTACCATTCTCGACAAGAATCTTATCTACTCTTGTGTTATATTCTATTCTTCCACCAAACTCCCTAATCTTTTCATCAAATGCTGTTGTATATCCATGAGATCTATTTGTTGGTATCCAACCTCCTAAATCTGCATAATTATCAACCATCGCAGCATAAATTGTAAAATTAATTCTGCTTATGGGTAGGCCTAAATATGCCCAATATCCATTTAAAATATCTTGGGCTCTTTTAGGGATGCCCAACGCATCCTCAACTTCTTGTGCTGAATAGGCTGCAGTCTTAAGAAAATTCGCGTGTTCTTTAAGCAATAAGGTTTGATCTGGATTTCCCCCAGTTGATCCTATATAAGAAAAAGCTTCCCCTATCTCCTTTGCTAACCTAAAAAAGTTTCTAACAGACTCCCTACTACCTGGTACTTCTTTTTCAATAGCATCAATCATGTTTTCAACTCCAAATGGAATAGAAACATCCATTTTCTCTTCAGGATGAGTTACAATTAAACGATATGCTTCAGGAACTTGAACAAATTCAGTGTCTAATTGGAACATATCCTCAAACATTCGTCTAATGCTACCCTTATTGGACTCAGGACCATAACTTGCGAGTTCATGTAAGGAAGTTTCGAATTCAAATCGCCCCCTCACAAAACTCGTTGCAACACCACCTGGTAAGTTATGTTGTTCTAACATTAATACCTTCAAGCCTTTTTGAGCAAGAAAAGCAGTTGCCGCAAGTCCACCATTTCCCGCACCGATGATGACTACGTCATACGAATCATCAATCGTATCTAGTTCATTTTCGCTCATGATCATACTACCTAATTATAATATATTTATTTCAATGTTGAAGTTAAATTTAATATTACCTATAATTACAATGGTTTTATGCCTAATTTGGATAATTGAAAGGTTAATATATCATAAGATGTGATATATTACTTAGTTAAATTTAGCGAGTTAATAATTATGCAAGCTTTAGATGTTGATAAAGAGATTGAAAACTTCAAGGAACAACTAAACCTACTGGCAATGATATTTGATACTCGAAGAAAAATGAGACGAGAAATTCACAATGAAAAAACCGGGTTCACTTTTAATGCGAAATATCAATTTACTACGAAGGATGATGCGGTCAATGTAAATGTAATCTTCAAAGATGGGAAAATGACCGTAGCTGATGGAAAAATTGAAGACCCAAATATCACGATCTATTATAAAGATAAGGAAACTTTAGCGAATCTTTATAACAAGAGTGCCGAAGAATCACTTGATTATCTTTTAACTAATGAGATGGGCTATACAGGCAATATGTCATATCTCACCAAGTTTTCGTATCTCACATCCCTCGTTATGGGAGCAAAGATTAAGGATTATAAGGGACCTGAAAATCGGTTAATATACCCTATCGAAGATATTGACAGTGGAGAGAAGAGTAGAAAACTACAGAATGAAAGCCTGAATAGAAAGGTTGATAATGTTGAAGGTCTTGATGATCCGTATTTAGCAAAATATACACTCGATGATTTTCCTCGTTTAAAATATTTGAAAAACAGGCGATTTGCTTTAAAGCCAGCAATATGCGTAGAACGGGCAAAGTTAGTGACAGAGTTTCATAAAGAGAATGGATTCGAGGTAGATAAGGATGGAAACCCTTTTGATCCCGAACTACGTCAAGCGGGAGCAGTAAATTATATAATGACTCATAAAAAACCAATTATTCATGATAATCATCTCATTGCTGGTTCTACGACCTCAAAAGAAGTTGGAATACCTATGTACCCCGAATTAATCGCTACAGCTATTTGGCCAGAGCTTAAAACAATAGGCGAGAGAGAGCTCAATCCTAACGATATTTCTGATAAAGATGCCGATATCTTGAGTTTAGAAGTGTTTCCGTATTGGATGGAACGTAGTGTTAGAGAATATTGTAGGACCAAATTTAACTATCCTAAATCCCAAAAACTTGAGGAAGGCTGGGTTTTCTATTTTATGATGAAGACGAACGCTATCTCGCATACTGTTCCTGGATTCCCCACGATCCTAAATGAAGGAATAGATAGTATGAAAAATAAGGCAGAAAAATTAGAAGAAAATGCCAAATCTATGGAGGAAAAAAATTTCTATAAAGCAATTCAAATCGCTTTAGATGGTGTCTTAACATATTCGAATAATTTAAACGAAGAAGCCTTGAAAATTGTTAAGACTTTAGATCCCAATGATCCAAAACAAGCAAAAAGAATTGAGGAATTGGAAGAAATCTCCCGAATATGCGCAAAGGTACCCGCCAAACCTGCAGAGACACTTTATGAAGCAATTCAGTCTATTTGGACGAGTTTTGTTTGCTTACATTGCGAGAATGCAAACTCAGCACTATCAATTGGTAGATTAGATCAGATGCTCCAACCATTCTTTTTGAAAGAGATTAAGCAAGCAAAAAACGAGGAAGAAAAAGAAGAAGTCATAAAAAAAGCAATTGAACTAGTAGGGTCACTCTTTGTTAGAATCAATGATCATGATCCCTTAATGCCTAATGTAGGTTGGAAATTATTTGGCGGTAGTTCTTCGGATGACACGGTCACAGTAGGAGGAATTGACAGGGAAGGAAAGAACGCTGTGAATGACATGTCATATATCATCTTAAAAACGAATGAAATGCTAGGATTTCAAGACCCTAATATGAATGCTCGATATTATTCAGGGATAAATTCAAAAGAATATTTACGTCGTTTAACTGAAGTGAATATGAACATGGGAGCATCCCCGAGCATTCATAATGATCAAACAATGATCGAAGCATTAGTTCATGAAGGATTTTTATTAGAGGATGCTAGAAATTGGGCTGCAACTGGATGCGTCGAGCCTACTATTGTCGGAAAACATTACGGTCATACCAATTGCATGCTTTTAAATATGGTCGCTCCTTTAGAAATGGCATTAAATAACGGAATAATACCGTTGACTGGAGAAAAGACAGGTATTGAAACTGGGGATGTAAGAATAAATTTTGTAAATTTCGAAGATTTTCTCAATGCTTATAAAGCACAATTAAAATATTTAGCGGAACAATCAATTGAAATCAATAATTTTCTAGGAGAATCACATAAATATATTCATCCAACACCTCTTTTATCCAGTTTTTATGAAGGACCCTTAGAAAAAGCTAAGGATCTCGTTCAAGGTGGAGCAATCTACAATACTTCCGGAGTTGCTCTGGTTGCGTTAACCGATGTAGTTGATAGTTTATTAGTTATTAAAGATCTTATCTATGATAAAAAAGAGTTTAATTTTTCCACCTTAAAGGATGCCATTGATAACGATTTTGAAGGATACGAGTCAATTCTACATAAGATCGAGCAAGTGCCCAAATTTGGCTCTGGTGAAGATGGTACCGTTGAATTGGCTCAAGATATAATTGATTTTTGTTATAATATTTACAATTCAGCTGAAAATTATAGAAGTGGAAAGTATTTAGTTGGTTACTGGTCAATAAGTTACCATACAGGTTTTGGTATGTTAACGGGCGCTTTACCATCGGGGCGCAAAAAAGGAAAAGCTTTAACTCCTGGTTTAACACCTGCACCAGGTACTACTGATATACTACTTCCAAGTATTAAAAGTGTAGCAGCATTAGATTACCTTAAAATGGCTAATAATGCCTCTTTTAATGTGAAATTAGTACCTCATCCAGGAGATAGTCATGGGGAAACACTCGATCTTTTCACGAGCTATGTTCAAAGCTTTTTTGACTTGAATGGAATGCAGTGGCAATTTAACGTCATATCCTCTGATACATTGAGAGATGCGATGGCGAATCCTATTGATTACAGGTGGCTATTAGTAAGAGTCTCGGGATACAATGCTTACTTCACCAAACTCAATAAAAACATGCAATTAGAGATTATCGAACGGCATGAATATAAAGCAAGATGATTCAAAAATCAATCTTTTTATTTTTTAATTTTTAATATGATGTCAAGGACTAAAACACTCATAGTGGACATAAAACGTAATGCACTTGACGATGGTCCAGGGATTAGAACTTTAGTTTTCTTTAAAGGTTGTCCTCTCTCTTGTGTATGGTGTCAAAATCCTGAGACAAAATCACCATCATTAGAGATTTCTTTTGATGAAGATGTCTGTTCTGAATGTGGAAAGTGTATTTCCTCATGTGATCAGAATTCTATAAGGTTTACCTATGAATTTCGGATAGACCGTACCAAGTGTAATTTATGTGGTATGTGTGTAGATGTTTGCCCAAATAATGCACTAAAGTTTGTAGGAAAGCAATATTCCATAGCTGATCTCATGCAAATAATCCTACAAGATAAGATATTTTATGATAATTCTGGTGGTGGGGTTACGCTTTCAGGAGGAGAGCCTCTTTATCACATTAACTATGTTCACGACCTATTGAAGGAATTAAGGAAGGAAAGAATACATAGTTGCATTGAAACAAGTGGATTTTATAATCGAAAAAAATTTGAAAAATTAATATTACCTTATGCTGATCTCATATATTTTGATTTAAAGCTTTTCAATCTTGAAAATCATAAAATGTATTGTAGTATATCTAATGAAAGGATTTTAAAGAATTTTGAATCTCTCATTAACAATGGTACAATTCATGTTCTTCCGAGAATACCCTTAATTCCATCAATAACTGATACAAGAGATAACTTAAGAGCGCTCGCAAGTTATTTGAATTCCCTCAATATTAAAAAGATCGGATTACTACCTTATAATCCCCTCTGGTTAACTAAACCAAAAAAGATTGGATTAACTCCATCATATATTCATTCTGAATGGTTATCTAAAGAAAAAAAGGAAGAAATAAAAAAGATTTTTTCAGATTTTAAATTCAAAGATTTTTAACTTAGTTTACCTTGAGCATCCCAATTTCTTATTTCATAGTATTTCTCTAATAATAGCTCTAAGGGGGGGACATTTTTTTTTGACCCACCTTTTTCCAGAGGAATTGAGAACCTAGTACCGAAATTATCATCTTTTTTTGTTATCCCACAATTGACGTTAAAAATTCTCTTCATTTCAACTATTTCTTTACCCGCTCTCATGAAACTTTCTACATTGTAAGATCTTCCAGTGATCCCATTAAGTCCATCAATCCAAGGTTGAAGCTTGTGTATGAACCAGAAACCAAATATACACCCTCCACAAGCAGCGTAAGCTTCACTTGCATCTTGAATCTTAATTAC
>CAZWEM010000063.1:0-18831 GCA_964632315.1 uncultured archaeon | reverse complement strand
AAGGCTGAAAGAAAATTTAAAATCAGATCTGTTGATATTCCATGTTTTGTTATATCTTTATAAATTTCTTCATAAATAACGATTCCAGATTCAATTTCTAAGATCCAGATACTATCAATAATATTTTCGATCATTTGCTTCTTTGGTATCTTTGTTTTGTAATCGATTATATAAAATGTATTTTTAAAATAAATTTAAATTTTATCAGTTTTCTTTATAATAATAGAAAATCCCAAAGTCTTATCTAGTTTGCTTTAGTTGGGCAAAGAATAAAGGAATAATTTAATTATTGTTCTATAGTTATTGGAGAAATTAAAAAAAAGAAAATGTTTAAGTTGAATTATCATGTGTTAATTAAAAAACCCTAAAATTCCAGCAATAATCACTAAAACTGCTGCTAACCAGCTTCCAAAGATTAGAATTAAAATACCTAAAATTAATAACCATACTGCAGTAAAAGGGATTGGTTTTCCTTTAAAAGCACTTAGAAGTACCAAGATACCCAGAATTATTGCGATTATAGGAAAAAGATAAGGAACGCCCCAAAATGCTCCGAAGCCGTAACCGAAACCGAAAAGATCTAAAAGTCCTACTATTAGAGCTATTAACCCGCCTAAAATCGCTAAAACTTTCATTATTTGATCATATTTTGCCATATTATTTATCTCACTTTATTATGTTAAAATTAATTTTGTTTTATTATAACAAGATTTAGATCAATTTTTTTTTAGATTATTTAATAATATTCACTATAAATTGTAAATTTTACAATTTGAATTAGGTTGAGTCAATTTACTGTTAATAAAAAGCTATTCCCAAGATTAACATTTTTCAGGTACTTTTTAGCTATTTCAAGACATTTAAACGTTTCCTTCCTTGGTGTTATAGGTAGATCCTTCATTTGATGATCTGGATGAAAAATTAATAAGCTGTAAGGAATATTTTCATTGACTTCGCTAATACAGAGACAAATTTTTTCAATTTCTTCGTAATTAATATATCCAGGTACGAGCAATGTACAAGCACTCAGTTCTGGTAAATTTTGTCTTTTTCCAAAATAATTTTCCGCTAAAAATTTGAAATTTTCCAGTGTGCGAGAACTTGAATTACCGCATAATGGAATATGTATTTTCTCTTCAAATATTTTGATGTCGAACTTGATGGGGCCTCCTGTTTTTATTGCGATTTTCATGCATTTTTCAGTCATTTTTTGATTTCCGCTTCCATTCCATTCCCAACAGATTCTAAATTTGCGATTTGGATTTCTTTATTTAATCTCAGTTAGTATTAATTTAGAAAGATTAATTGTAAAAGGTGATTGGGGTTCGGGAGTTCCTCCAAAAAAGCAGAGGCAAATAATCTTTTCATTATTTACAACCGATTGAACTATAGAAATTGTTTCTGTCAGATTCGATTTTTTAAAATGCTTGTGAGATGAATTCTGACAAAATAAGCAATTGAAAGAACATCCGTAGAGGAATACAGTATAATTATAAGTATTATATTCTGGAAGTTTAATATCTTAGAAAATAGGATATCCCATTTCAGTGCCAGCAGGACAAATCCAAGCATTGCAGCAGTTGGTTGGATTAGGATCAGTATATCCTTGGATGTATTCTCTATATTTTGATGGAAGAGGTAATTCCCCTTTTAGATCTTTATTAAGGTTTCTGAGTTCGCAATAACTAGTTATATCGTTTTGTAACTCACACTCATTAATACATAAGTTACTTCTCAGTTTGTTTTTGTTGGATATCTTGGGAAGAAATGGTGGAAGAGATGCTATTTTTCTCACTTGATAATGAATATTCATCACGTGCTTTTTTATTTTATTCCAGTTCTGATTTATGATACACTTAGGATAAACACCTAATACCTCTGAAATTAGTAGTCCATCCTTATTACAGAAGTTACAATGACTTATTTAGATCCACCTACCTTCTTTAAGAGTAAGAATGTTTGACCAGATTGCTGAATTTCTCTTTTTTTGATTAAGAATCCATTAAATCCATTTTTTGTAAATGATGAAGTGAACATTTCTAATTCTCTCTGATTAGAGGGATAAAACTCTATAACAATCCTTCCCTTAGGTTTGAGAATAGTAAATAAATTCCTTGCAGTTTTAGATACTCTTTTCCTTTTCTCTTCCATTTCATGTAAATTGTGAATAATAAAGTTAAAAGCAGAAACAGAAATTGCCACTTCATAAATTTCATCCCTGAATGGTAAAAAGTTTATATCTGCCAAAACGAGACTTATAGAATCATATTCTTTGTAGGACTCCTTTTTTTCTCGTGCTTTATATATCATATCTACGAGGATATCTATAGCTACAACCCTAAATCCTTGAGAAACGAGGATTTCAGATGAAAACCCAGTACCACATCCCATATCCAAAATTAATGAACGTTCTTTTGAAAGATGGTCAAATTTACCGAGTTTATTCAAATTTTCATCATATAAATATTCGATACAAGAAAATGTAGTCTTTTTTTGATTCCGTTCCATCCAGATGGAATCTTCATAGTCTTTTGAGTTCTTTCCAACGTAAGAGTCTGGAAATTTTGGGGAAGACCATTTTCTTGACATAGATACTCAATAACTTAAAGAAATAGATTATTTATATAAGTAGATGAATATATATTAGATATCAAACCGATCATAAACTTTAATATTAGAAGGTAGTCAGTTAGACTGCTAAATAATTTATATATTAGTTTCATTTTATAATAAATAGTGATCAAAACGATCAAATTTGATTATTAAAGATGCCTAGAACTATATTAATCGTAGATGATGAGCCAGACATTGTTGCTCTTACCCAAAAATTTCTCCAATTAGGAGGATTTGAAACTATAACGTGCAATAATGGGAAAGAGGCGTTAAAAATATTAGAAGAACGATATCGAGACATTTCATTAGTTTTACTTGATATTATGATGCCCGGCATTAGCGGGAAGGACGTTCTCCTAAAAATTAAGTCCGCAGAGGAATATCAACATATAAAAGTTGTCCTTTTTACAGTTAAGTCTTTTAAAGAAGACATTCAACAAGGTAAGGAATCAGGTGCAGATGGATACATAACTAAACCATTTTCTGGTAGTGATCTTTTAGAATATGTTAAAGACTTATTAAAGAAATGAAATCAAGGTAGGTACGAGATTTTAGCCTGATTGATGATCTCCTTTATTCACTTAGTTATTCCTTTAAGTTAAGAAATTCAGCCATACAAAGCAAGTCGAGGGGATATCAACATGATATTGAAGATGATAAGTTTTATGGCTTGTTTGCTTAGGGTTACATTTAACCTCAATGGTTTCTCAATACTATCATTTTATCCAAAGAATTTTACTTTTTCTCTACAATGGTACTCTCAATGACCTTAATGGGTAAGTTTTTTATATGAGAGAATGAATATTATAGCTATCTTTTAAATTAAATGATTGGTTTTTTCTCGTTTCTCGCTTAGCGAAATTCCTGGAAAATCACCAAAAATAAGAACAGAGAGAATAGATAACCAATGATCCAATCAAGATCAAAAATCCTCATAGTAGATGATGAAAGCGACATTGTAAACCTCACAGAACAATTTTTACATCTCCAAAATTATGAAACCCTCTCATGTCGTAGTGGAGATGAAGCACTCCAGGTAATACAAGATCGACATCATGAGATTAGCTTAGTCCTATTAGACATAATGATGCCAATCCTAAGTGGATATGAAGTCTTAGAAGAAATTAAAAAGCACGAGGAATATAAAGACATATTAGTCGTTCTATTTAGTGTAAAGAATTTCCAATTAGATATTCAAAAAGCTAAAGAATTAGGAGCTGATGGCTATTTACCAAAAGCTATTTCTGGTAAGGAATTATTAGACTATGTTAAAAAGATATTAAAAGATTCAGAAGAAGATTAAACTACATTCTCTTGTTTTAATTCTTCCTTATATTCGACAGTTTCAAGTGCTATTTGATATTTACTCAAAATTATCGTTGCAAATATAATAAATACTAAAGCAATAGAGAATAACAAGTAATTCGTGAAACTTTGTTGGAATACAAATAAGCCCGCAAAAATAGGTAAAAGAAGTGCTATCGTATCCAAAATTGGATACATTATTAATAGCTTTCCACGTTGAAAACCACCCTGATAAAAAGGTACGCTCGAAATATTAAAAATCCCCATCAACCAAAACCCAAGAAACACCCAAAGATAAGCATAAGAACCGCCAAAGATAAACCAAAAGATGCCAAATGGCAATGTAAAAATTGTGTACCACTGAAACCCATCACCAGTTTGAATAAGGGCTTGAGCTAATATATTTGTGGCTACGCCTCCCAGTGCAAATAATATTGCCCCCCCAAACATCGTCAGCAATCCTTCTAATCCCTCATTTTTTACTTTATTAGCAATAATTAAGGAAATTATACTTATAGGGACTACGATCCCCAAAAATATAATGTAAGAAGGAACAAAATTAAATAAGTTAATATCTACATCAGATATTCCAGCAAGAGCTAATAAAACTGGAGAGATCGTGAGCATTGCTATTGCAGTATATTCTAAAATACCTACACGTTCATTTAAAATCTTTATGGCGGCAACGACAAATACAATAAAACCAGTTGCCATTACGGGTTCAGTCACAATAATTCCTATTAAACCTATTGATATCACGTAAGGAACCCACCCGATTATTCCTAAAGAAAATCCGATCATCCACGCTTTATTTTTAAATAACCAACCAAAAGATTTTAATATTTTTTTCAATCCTCCCTCAAATTTAATCTCAATACCCTTGAGTGTAGCTTGATTCAAACCTTTTTTCTGATATACAAACGCAAGATTAAAACATGTGGTAGTAATTAGTGCTAATATAATACCGACTATTACGGATACTAAATCAACTTCATTAGCCATAAGTATTATGAAAAATAAAGAATTCAATAAATCTTTTTTGAAATTTAGATGAAAATCCAAATAAAGATAAATGAGACTATAGCGACCATGGATAAAAAGAATATTCCCTTTCTAAGTAGATGTTTAAGGTGATTTCTAGGTTTTCTTCCTTCTTTATCCAAAAGGATAGGATAAAGTGAATGATCATGAGGTTCTATTTGATACCAATATGCAGTTGATGACCAATCGTCGCTACGATGATTATCATGACCATGTTCTATGGTAACTATTATCTTTTGATTAAAATAAATAGGATCTTCAATATGATAACGGTAATAAGAGATTTTGCCCCAAAAATTAAAACCACCAGGTAAAATCGTACCATAATAGGGAGTACAAAATTTTTCTGCTTGTCCATACGCTTGATTTACATAATCCTCTGTTCCTGTACCGTATAATGTGGGTGATCTTTTATCTACATCTTCATCTAGAAAGATCATGTCATCCCCTTCTCCTGGCCAATTAATGTGTGGGAGATGAGTGATATTATCAATATCTAAATGACATCCGACATAATGACCTTTTCCTTTAGCTTCAAGAATTCGATAATTTTCTTCTAATGGCTTAGTATTTTTTCCACCTTTAAAATTGAAAGCTAAAGGTTTGAGTTTTTTAAATCGCTCTCCTGTTGCATTGTCTACCAATTTCGGCTTGGTTGGATTTTCTCGACGCCACTGTGCATGGAATCTACCGTAAGATTCCTCATTTTCAAGGCCATTCTCATAAATTTCATAATCAATATAGTAATAAAATTGCAAGTTTCTATTATTTTCATTTACTAAAGTTATTTTGAACTTTTTGGAAAATGGCATTGGCCACCAGCAATTAAATCCTCTCCCTCCGCGGGGGGTCATCTGAAATGGAAGTGAAACAAATTTTTTTCTTTTAGCGTGTCCTAACCCGAAAAAATCTCCGATTGGTGTTTCAACACTAGGATCTTCTTCTCCATCCCAATACATTCGCAGAATAATATTTCGTAAATAATATTTAGATTTACATCTCATAGTGCACCAAATGTGAGTTATGCATCCAGAAGCTTCCAATTCTCCAATTATGATGTTTTGTTGGGGCTTTATATCAATCCAATCGTTGTTTCCCCCAGTACGATCATAACTCGAAATTCTTCGTCTCTTCATTGTATCTGGTCTTATCCGAGCAATGTCTCCAAGACTAGATCTTAATAATTTCATGGGTACAATAAACTCGGTTTGAATTAGAATTTATCGTTTATTAACTAGATTTATAAATATCAAGAAATCTAATATTAGCCATCTAGGCAGAAAAAAAAATCTTAAAATTTTTTTCTTTTTCTTTTAATTATAATCTTTTAGATTTTTGAATAATGCGTTATTAGGAATAATATAAGGATAAAAATTAAATTAAATGAAATTATTTGATAAAGATGGAGCAACGTGTTGTCGTTATTGGGATGGGCTATGTAGGAATTCCGATGGCTGCTTTGTTAGCAGATGTTGATGATTTTCATGTGACTGGTATTCAGAGACGATCTGTTAGATCTGGCTGGAAAATCGGTTGGCTTAATAATGGAAAAAATCCTTTTGAGGGCGATGAGCCAGGATTAAATGATTTAATCGCACGTATCGTTGAAAATAAAAAATTTCATGTTACCGATAACTATGATGCGTGCAAGGATGCTGACTTCATTTTAATTGACGTACAAACGCCTGTAGAATTGGAGAGCAAAGTACCTAGATATGAATCATTGATAGAAGTTTCTGAAAGAATTTCAAAATGCATGAAAAAAGGCGTGACAGTCATTATTGAATCTACTGTAGCTCCTGGAACAACTAATCGTGTTGTACAACCAATATTAGAGGAAGGAAGTGGATTAAAAAGAGGAGAAGATTTTTACTTGGTTTTTTCATTTGAAAGAGTGATGCCCGGTAAATTACTTGAATATATAATTGACTTTCCTAGAGTTATTGGAGGAGGGTGCGAGAAAGCTAACGAGAAAGCAAAATTTTTATATGGGAAAGTAGTTAAAAAAGAACTGAAAGTCACTGATACTCTAACAGCAGAATTAACGAAGTGCATGGAAAATGCTTATAGAGATGTTAATATTGCATTTGCAAATGAATGTGCTTTATTATGCGAAGACTTTGATCGCGATATTTTTGAAGTAATTGAACTTATAAACATGCGACATGATAGGATGATGCATTACCCCGGTTCCGGTGTGGGAGGGCATTGTTTGACAAAAGATCCATGGTTGCTACTATATGGCCATGATAAATACACCAAGAAAGAAAATAAAGATAAAATTAAATTAATTCCAGATTCCAGAGAATTGAATGATTTCATGCCAAAACATGTTGTAGAATTAATGGAGGATGCTTTTCGGGAAGCTCATAAACTTGTAGATAATATTAAGATTGCATTATTAGGCGTGTCATATAAAGCAAATACCGACGATACCCGAAACACTCCTACCGAAAATATAATAAAGATATTAATGAATCGATACCATTCTCATAATATCATTTATTATGCTCATGACCCTTACGTTAAAGAGAAGGATTTTAGTCTAACTACCTTAACTGATGATATTGAAAAAGCTGTTTCTCAGGCAGATGTATTGATTTTTGCCACGAATCACAGGCAATATTATAATCTCGATCTTCAAAAATTGAAATCATTAATGAAAACTCCCATTGTGATCGATGGTCGCAATATTTTTAATACTAACTTAATGGAACATACAGGGTTTATTTATCGTAAAGTGGGAGGAGGATTCAAATTAAAAAAATAAAGCACAATTATCTCCAGTTCGGGCAGAACTTTAAAAATTAACCCCTACCATTTTTGGATTAACTTTGAGATTTTTTATTTGATTTTTTTTGCTTGTTTTTGTTCAAAATAGATTGAATTAGTGAAACTATACCGTCAGCGATCCCTCAACCAGTAGTGGAACACCACTCATCATTTTGATGAGCCTCAATCCTTTTTTTCCATTCAGACATTTTTTTCACATAATGTACTTATATTAGTATTTTAAAGAGTATTTAAGAATTTAAGACTTATTTTTATATTAGATAACTTATCTTGTTAAATGAATTAAATTTAAAATTCTAATAAGATAATGTCACTCACTTAATTATAAAAATTATGGTTTAAACTATGGGATTGAAAGATTTACGAGAAGAACTATTAGCAATGAGACAAAGCATGGAAAAAATGACAGAAGAGATTCATGAAACTAATAAAATACTTCGGGAGTCCTTAGGAACAACCTCTGAAAGTATTCAATCGCTCACTGCTAGTCTCTCAAAGATGGTTGAAGAAACAATGAACTTAAAAATTCAAATGGATATTAAAGATACAATCATGAAGTCGTTGGGAATAGATGGTGTAATTCCAGATTTCCTAAAAAGACGAAAATAATCATGAATATTTTGAAGATCTTTTTAACACGAAATAGAGAACCGCTAAAGTTACTAAATAGATTATCGTAATTAGCAACCATATATAAAATTCGGTCGTATTCTCTTCGAGAAGTGAAGAAATTGCTCTATAAATGAAAAAAATCGAAAATAAACTAAGTAACTGTATTCTAGATCGATACTTACTCATTTTATTCTCAAAAGATATAATTTTTAATATTATAAGCTTTATAATAGATTATTGTAAATGAGTTTAATGGTTTACTGAGATGTCTAAGAATCCACCTAACTGTTATATATGTGAAAAAGATTTAGGAAAATCAATTGAAACTAGTTATTATTGCATATGTGATATTACGATATGTAGTAGTTGTATTAATTCTGTTAAAAAAAATGAAACCACGTGGATTTGTCCTCATTGTAAGAGAGAATTAAAATTAGAAAAGAGCAGATTATTTAGAGCTACTTAATTCAATATTATAAGCCAATGATGAAAAAAAACATTTGACTTTTGGTCGAAAAATGAAATAATCAAAGGAAGTCTGAGGCTATAAGAATTATTTAAATTTATCAAAAGGAAAAGAGAGAGATTATGACTAATATTTCTAAAGTGTTGGAAATCGAAAATTGCAAAAAAGAAGATTTAATTGAAGCTATTTATAAATCTGAGTTTTGGAAAGAAATTACTCCTGCTCAAAAGGTAGAAGCGAAATTTATCGCACCTAATGTTCTTTATAACAAAATTTATGATCAAGTTTCACTAATCAAGGTTCCAATAGAGTTGGAAAGTGAAATGGTTTTCTCAGATAAAGGGGAACAAGCCGGAAAAGGACGTTTAATTGAGATTAACATTAGAAATAATAATGAAATAAAAAACATGGAAGGTCGATTAAGAATAAAAGCTTTAAGCCAATCTAAATCAAAAGTAGGGATATTTATTGATGTTCTTTCCTTTAGTAATGAATTTTTAGGTTTATTGGGTGGAGCTGCGGATGTTATTCTTCAAACAAAGATTACGGAAATGATGCGGAACTTACAAAAGTTATGTAAGATGAAAGATTTAAGGACTTTTTCTGGGTTATGAAAACCTTTTTTTTTATGCATAATTTTAATAATTAGCATTGCAAATTAAGTCATAAGGACTTAACTCATGAATATCTGGATATTGGATTCCGAAAGTGGGATCACGTTGCTCTATAAAGCATTTATGGACCTGTCATTAGATGAAGATCTTGTAAGTGGATTACTAGCAGCACTGAATCAATTTACTGTCTTCGAATTTCAAGAAGGGATCGAAAGTATAGAAATGGGAGGGTTAAGATGGGTTTATTTAGAGGATAAAGATTTAAATTTACTTTTTATTGCTGCTTCAGAAAAAAACGTAAATTCAGATATTTTAAAAGCTAGATTAAACGTCATCAAGCAAGCCTTCATACAAGAATATATTCCCGATCAAGAACAGTGGAAACAATCTTGGAAGGGAAATACAGAATCATACATTCCTTTCAAGGATACTATTGATGAATATTATAGTCAATGGATTACGGCAGAGAAAGTGACAGATATTGCAGAATATTATAACATTCTAGGAGTATTTCAGCAGATTCTTAATTTATTAATGAATGTGATTGAAGCACATAGCCATCCAGTTAAGAAAGCAAAAATTTATTATAAAATCGATACCATGTTTAAAAACTATTTAAGCCATGACTATGTAAAGAATAATGAAGAACTCAGAAAATTCACTTTTGACCGTGAATCTGGAATTAACATTATCAATATTAATCCAGCTAATTGTGATATGCTTGTAGTAGAAAAGCAAATCATTAATTTAATTAGAAGAATCGTACAAATGATTAAAACAGAAGAAGGGCATCAAAATTCATTAAAATTCTTTATTGAAGAAAACATTTTTGAATACTTAATCTCTAATTTATCACTATTAAATGAATTGAATTTATTTAAATTCCTTCTTCAGCTATTTCTATTGAAAAAAAGATAAATTCTATCAAGAAGTAATTAATCTGAACCGCTATATCAATCTAATGTGTTTTAATTAGATTTATTAAAAGCAATTTACTAAAAGTATTAAATATATTCTGATTTTAATGAGCTGAGATTGAATGGATCTTATATTACTAATAATACTTTTTATTCTTTTCTTTTTGATCATTTTCAGCTATTCGTTTAAAAACTTAGATTTTGTAGCAATTTCTTTATTATGCATGTTCTTTGGAGCTACGGTGACTGGCTTGATATTAGGAACCACTTTCGAGAGTTTCATAAATATGGTCAATTGGCAAGCAATAATCATCATTTTAAGCATGAGTATCATTACCAAAATTGCTCAGGATTCTAATGTTTTAGAATATATAGCAGTAAAGTTATTTAGGCTATCGCGAGGAAATCAGTCTGTTTTTCTATACCTGTTATGCATTATTACAACCTTATTAGCGGCGATCATAACTGATGTCGTAGTCGTGTTGATTTTAGCTCCTGTAGTAGTACGACTTTGCCATTTTCTCAAGATAAGATCAGGAACTTATCTCTTAGCAATGACAATTTGTATTAATATTGGCTCAATAATCACGCCTTTTTCTAGTGGTGAAAATATCATTATATCGACAGCTTTTCATTTAGATACATTATATTTTATAGAAAATTTCTGGATTTTTTCTTTCTTTTTACTTCTTGTTACTATTTTTTTAATTGATAGACTGCTCTTATCAAAAGAACCAAAAATCGAAGATCAACAAAAAAAATTTGTATTAGAGTTGGTGAATGCTGATATTATGATAAAGAACAAGAAAATGTTTTATTTTAATAGCTTCGCCATAATCGTTACCATCTTATTATTTGCGATTTTGCCTTTATTATTTCTAACTGCGATTATATCGGCAATGATTTTGGTTTTGGTAAATAGACGATATACAAAAAAATCCATGGCAACTCTTTTGAAAGATATTGAATGGGAAATTATATTCTTCTTTATCGCTCTTTATATTATAGTAGGGAGTTTAGGATTAGCAGGATTCGATCAACTCTTTGCTAATATTCCTTTTCATCAAATGGATCCAATCATAGTTGCCTTTTTGTTATTGATTTTTATCAGTGTTATTTCAGGAATTGTGGCTAATACACCTACTGCCCTAATATTTATACCAATAATTCAGCTTTTAATAACTAAATTTAATTTTCCCGATGTACCATTATTATTCTCATTTATAATCGCAATTAACCTTGGAGGAAATTTAGTACCTCAAGGTGCTGCGGCTGATATGATGACCTTAAAGGTTGCACAAGATTCTGGTGTAGAAAACCTCAATTATAAACGATTATTAAAGATTGGGGCGACATTTGCATTGATTCATATCGCATTCTCGTTATTTTATCTCTTAGCGCTATTAAATTTCATTTTTATGATAATTTTCTATTTCTGTATACCAGTCTTAATTGTATTGATTTTTTTACCTCATTACAGGAAAAAGAAAAATGCGTAATAGCATATAAATTATGGAAAAATCCCTCGTAATTCGATTGCTTTAGCAATTCTAGTCACAGCAATAATATACGCCGCTGTTCGTAGAGATATATTGCGCTCTTGAGAGATTTTATATGTCTCTTCAAATGCTTCCAAGAGGATTCTCTTTAATTCTTCATTAATTCTGTCTAACTTCCAGAAATACGAGTGAATATCTTGTATGTACTCAAAATAGCTGACACATACACCCCCACTGTTAGCTAAGATATCCGGAACAACATGGATGCCTTTTTTAAATAAAATTGCGTCTGCTTCTGGAGTTGTTGGACCATTAGCCCCTTCTAATACAATTTTAGATTTGATAGCATTTGCATTTTTTTCGGTAATTTGGTTTTCAATAGCAGCGGGAACTAAAATATCACATTCGAGTGTCAACAATTCTTCATTTGTAATATTTTTGTAATTTTTTTCTTCATAATCTTTTAAAAGTTTGCCTTGTTTTACCCATTCTAATAACTTTTCTACATCAACCCCATTTTGGCAATAAATTCCCGTTGATATATCAGAAACAGCTAAAACTTTGCATCCTCTATTATATAGTAATTCAGCTATATTTCCACCAACATTTCCAAATCCTTGAACTATAATTGATTGATTTTCAAGTTTGAGTCCCAATTTTTCGCATAGAGCTTCAAGTACGAAATATAATCCCATTCCAGTGGCTGATTCTCTACCTACACTCCCTCCAATTTCAATTGGCTTGCCCGTCACGACTCCGGGAACAGTTCTTCCCTTTTGCATTGAATACACATCCATCATCCACGCCATTATTTGAGCATTTGTATTTACGTCAGGAGCAGGGATGTCAATGTCTGGTCCAATAAGATTAATAATTTCTGCAGTATAGCGTCTAGTCAAGCGTTCTAATTCCTTTTTCGATAATTTCCTGGGATCTACGCAGACACCTCCTTTAGCTCCACCAAGTGGAAGATTTAAAAGACTGGTTTTCCACGTCATCCAAGTTGCAAGTGCTTTTACTTCATCAAGGTACACGTGAGGTGAAAATCTTACTCCTCCTTTCCCAGGACCCCTCACGGTAGAATGATGAACTCGATAACCCTCAAAAATTTGAAGTGACCCATCATCCATCAAGATTGGAATGGTCACTATCAAAGCTCTTTCGATTCTTTTAAGGTATTCCACCACATTGGGATCCAATCCTATCTCCTTTGCTACAATATCGATTTGAGTCTTAACTACTTCGAATGGGTTTATTTCTTCGACCATATGCATGTTCCTCTAATAAATAATTGTGATAAAATTGATACAAGAAGAAATAAGATCTGTGAAATTTAACTTTTATTTCAAGAAAGTCATCGAAGAGAAAACACTTTGAGAATTTTCAGAAAAATACCCAACAATTTCCCATTCATTAAACAAATCTAATAAAAGAAAGCTTAAATTCTAAAATTTGTTTAATAACTTAATATACTTAATCAAAAACTTGGAAGTTTAAAAATCATGAGTGAAAATCTCGACCCTTTTTCAATTGCGCAAAGGCAATTATTAGATTCCTGCAACATGAAAGGCTATGATAGAGAAATCTATAATGCTCTAAGAGAACCAGAAAGATTTGTAGAAGCTAAAATCACTATTAAAATGGATGATGGATCCCTTAAAACTTTTAGAGGTTTTAGGAGTCTATACAATACAGCAAGAGGTCCTGGGAAAGGAGGAATTAGATGGCATCCAGAAGAAAGCGCATCATTGGTAAAAGCCTTGAGTGCGTGGATGACATGGAAGACTGCTTGCGTTGATATTCCCTTGGGAGGGTCTAAAGGAGGAATTATTTGCAACCCGAAAGAAATGAGTGCTTCTGAGCAAGAAAGACTTGCAAGAGCCTATATTAGAAGATTAGCAGATCTTCTTGGACCACGTGTTGATGTTCCTGCTCCAGATGTTTACACCACTCCACAAATAATGGCGTGGATGATGGATGAATATGAAACTATTGTTCGTGAACAAACCCCTTCAATTATTACGGGAAAACCCATACCTATTGGTGGAAGTGCCGGGCGATCAATTGCTACTGCTCAAGGAGGAGTATACACCATTCGAGAGGCAGCAAATGATATTGGACTTGACTTGAAAGGAGCTAATGTAGTAGTCCAAGGTTATGGTAATGCCGGATCATGGGCTGCAAAACTTTTGCAGGATGAACACAAATGCAATATAATCGCAGTATCAGATTCTAAAGGGGGAATATACAATAAGAATGGCATTGATGCATATGCTGCCGCGGAACAAAAGGAGAAAACTCGTACTGTCGTAGGGCTTAAAGATACCCAAGAGGTTACTAATGACGAATTACTGGAATTAGAATGTGATGTATTAATTCCTGCGGCACTGGAAAACCAGATCACAAAAGATAATGCTCATAAAATTAATGCGAAGATAGTTGCAGAACTTGCAAATGGTCCTACCACGCCTTATGCAGACGAAGTACTCTTTAAGAGTGATATTTTGGTTATCCCCGATTTTCTCTGCAATGCTGGGGGAGTTACAGTGAGCTATTTCGAAATGGTACAGGGATATTACCGTTACTTCTGGACGGAAAAAGAAGTCTTTGCTGCATTAGATCGTGTCATGACAAATGCATATCATTCAACCATAGAAGAAGCAAAAAGTTATAACACCCATAATAGGATGGGGGCTTATAGTATTGCTGTTGAAAGAGTTATTTCAGCAATGAAATTAAGAGGATGGCTTTAAAAAGACGAATCATTTTTTTCTTTTCATTTTTTTGAATTTTTTGTTTTTAAGCGATAATTTTATGATATATCTATATAGTTTACAATTAATAATATAGTAAATTTCATTAATCCTAAGATACAGTTAAATTACATAATAATTTATACTGGTGGGTTTATAGTGGATAAAATATGCATTTTGGATATGGGATCTCAATACACTCATTTAATAGCAAGGAGAATACGAGAATTAGGAGTATATTCCGAAATTTTACCTCACAATGTCAGCATTGAAGCTCTCAAAACAAGTGGATGTAAAGCAATCGTTCTATCTGGAGGTCCAAGTAGCGTATATGAGAAAGGAAGTCCTCAACTTCCGAAGGAATTCTTTTCATTTACTTCAGAGCAGAAAATACCAGTATTGGGGATTTGCTATGGTTTACATTTAATCGTGCATCAACTTGGTGGAAGTATAGAGGCTCATAAAAATAAAGAATATGGAAAAACAGAATTGCAAATAGTAAGATCCTCACCTCTATTTGAAGGATTAGAAAATAACGAAATTGTATGGATGTCTCACGGCGATCAAATAAAGGAACTCCCATCTGAATTTAAAACAATAGCTAGCACGAAAAACTGTCCAGTTGCAGCTTTTGAAAATCAAAAGCTCAACATGTATGGGGTTCAATTTCATCCTGAAGTAAATCATACGATAAAAGGAAATCAAATAATAGAAAATTTCCTCAGTAAAATTGCTAAAGCTAAAAAAGAATGGAAATTAGAAAACTGGATAGAAAATAAAATAGAAGAAATAAGAGATGCATTAGGTCAACAAGATAATGTAATTTTAGGGTTAAGTGGCGGAGTTGATTCCTCTGTAACAGCAGTCTTATTGCATAAAGCAGTAGGAAGTAGACTTCACTGCATATTTGTAAATAATGGATTATTAAGAAAAGATGAGGAATTTGAAGTCCAAAGCCAGTTTAAAGAAAAATTACAGTTTGAAAATTTCCATTATGTTAATGCTCAAGAGTTATTCTTAAACAATTTAGATGGAATTGATGATCCCGAAGAAAAAAGAAGAATTATCGGACACACATTCATTGAGGTGTTTGAAAGTAAAACAACTGAACTTGAAAAGGAGTTTCCATCGATAAATTATTTAGCACAAGGTACCATATATCCAGATCGAGTAGAAACAGCTGCAACGAGTTATTCAGCATCAAAAATAAAATCACACCATAATCTTACTCTTCCAGAAAACATGAAATTGAAGATAATTGAGCCATTAAAGGATTTATATAAAGATGAAGTTCGAAAAATTGGATTAAAACTTGGATTAGATCCCGAATTAATAGAAAGACATCCATTTCCGGGTCCAGGATTAGCAGTAAGGTGTTTGGGCTCTATTAACAAAGAAAAGTTAGATCTTGTAAGAGATGCAGATAGCATTTTACTTGAAGAGATAACGAATGCTGGAATCTATAATGATTTATGGCAAGCTTTTTGTGTCTTGCTTCCCGTAAAAACAGTGGGCGTAATGGGAGATTTTAGAACCTATGAATATATTTGTTCAATTCGAGCAGTTAAATCACTCGATGCCATGACAGCGAATTTTGCTAAGTTAGATTGGGACTTTTTGGAAAAAGTTAGCACTCGTATTATTAATGAAGTTAAAGGGATAAATCGAGTGGTATATGATATTAGCAACAAACCCCCAAGTACGATTGAATATGAATGAAATTGGGTATTTTCAATTTCATCCATGTAAATATTCCATCATGTTTTAAATAAATTTTAATTTTTTTTGGGATTAGTGAATATATCCACATTTGTAAATTGAAGATTATGAAAGAGACAGAAATAGCATGGGATCTCACGGAACTTTATAGTGGTCATGAGGATCCCAAAATTAATAAATTAATAGAAGAATCCAGAAAAGAAGTCGAAAAATTTATAGAGGATTACAAGGGAAAGATCAAAAAACCTGAATTTTCGGCTAATGATTTATTAGGTTTATTTCAAAGGTACGAAAAATTCGAAGCGAATTTAGATGAACTTGAAACATTTGCATATATTCTCTATGATGCGAATATGAACATTGTAGAGCATGAAGCTTTGAAGAACAAGGTCACAAATTTCACTACCGAGGTTTCGAGTAAACTTACTTTCTTGGATTTAGAAGTAAGCAAGTACGTGTACGAAAATCAAGGATTGCTTGACGAGCCATCCTTAAAAAATTACAAGCATTACATGGAGAAAATCGTGAGAGCTCATCCACACCTTCTTTCTGAGGTTGAAGAACAATTGATCCTAGAAAAAGATCAATTCGGAGTGGACCAATGGAGTCAACTTCAAGGGAAATGGTTAAACACGCGAGAATTTCAGGTAAAGGTCGAAGGGGAGGAAAAAATTTTGTCCTATGGTGAAGCAAATGCCCTGTTGAGTCATCCAGACAGAGACACGAGAATTTCTGCGGATACATCGATATATGGAACGCTAGGGAAAGATGAATATATATTTTCCACTGCCCTAAGAAATATTTGCAGCAATTGGATGAAAATGGTCAAGAGGCGAAAATATAATAACGCTTTGCATCATAGTCTCATTGTAAATGACACATCACAGCCAATTATCGAGAGTTTAATGAAAACCGTGGAAGAAAATGCTAACGTATATCAACGATATCTCCAATTAAAAGCTAAGTTGTTAAAGCTGAAACGATTGAATTACGCAGATGTGCTTGCTCCACTTCTTGAAATGCCAGATAAGAAATATACTTGGGAGGAATCTAAGGATTTAATTCTTAAAGCCTATCGAAATTTTGATGATGAATTTGCAAGCTATGCGTCAGACATGTTTGAAAGGAACCATATAGATGCTTCCATTAGAATGGGAAAACGAAATGGAGCATATTGTGCATCATGGTATAACGGTAAATCTGCGTTCATACTATCAAATTACTCGGGTCAAATGACTGATATCTATACTGTCACTCATGAACTTGGACATGCGATTCACGACTATTTGAGCTCTCATGACCAAACACTCTTAAACTTGCATCCCGGTTATACCACGGCTGAATGCGCGTCCATATTTGGAGAGCTATTAATGACAGATTTATTGCTCAAAACGTCAGATTCTAATGAAATGAAAAAGGCCATTCTCGCGCACGTGTTAGATGAAGCAGGTATGGCTGTTTTTCAGGTGAGTGCTCGCTATTGGTTTGAAGAGGGTTTATACAAAGCAATCGAACAAGATGAATATTTAGATGGTCAAACAATTTCCAATTACTGGTTAAAAGGAAGAGAGAAAATTTATAGTGATACTATCGATTTTTTCGATGAATTGAAATGGGAGTGGACTATGAAACCCCATTATTTCAGACCAGGGTTCAGGTTTTATAATTATCCATACGTTTATGCTCAACTATTCGTGTATGCCCTTTATCAAGTATATAAAAAAGAAGGAAAAGATTTCATCCCTAAATTTAAGGAACTTCTTAGTGCGGGAGGGAGTCGACCTCCACTTGAGCTTGGAAAGATCATGGAATTTGACATTTCAAAACCCGAATTTTGGAAATTAGGTATAAAACAATATGAAGAATTTGTAAATCAACTAGAAAAATTAGTTTAACTTCTTTATTTTCTTTTTTTAAAAAAAATTTAAAATTATAATAAGGAGGCACCCCTATCATTGTGAATAATTGCATATTATTCAATCCGATAAGGGTTACCTCTAGAATGTCGGGATTTTGGCACTAAGAGCTTATATCAGTAAATGAAGCTTATTCGTATAATAGATTACTTTTCTTTTCTATTATTGGAATAATTTCACAACTGAACGAATCAAGTGAATTCCATGGATGTCGAATTGCCTCTTCTTCTTCGTGTTTTAAAAATGATGGAAGTTCTTTCTTGGAAGGTTTTGTCGCTTTTATATCTGTACAACTACAGTTCCAAGCATACTCCTTCCGTTGTTTGAAAAATATTGAACCATGAAAGATGATTTTATTCTCACATACATGGCACAAATTTCTTCCGTAAGAATATTCAATACCACATTCAGGACATCTAATCATTTATATCATCATTTTCTCTTAATTTAAATAATATTTTTGCCAAAATATTACATGAAGCTATTAAATAGCCTCATATAGCCTGGGACTTCTCCCAGTATAAACTTTTATCTTATGCGGTGTATTGTTTGTAATCCTGCGAATTACCTTTCTTAACGCATT
>CAZWEM010000062.1:0-19134 GCA_964632315.1 uncultured archaeon | reverse complement strand
CCACAAATGCTAAATTTTTTAGTTTTAGATCATATACAGCATCTCTATAAGGAACAACTGATGGAGCTATTGTATACTTAGAACCAGCACAGGATAAAATTTCTTCAGGAGTTCGAGCAATTCTTGGTTTTGGATACCAATTTTTATCTTTATCAGTAAGAATAACTCCATCTATTAATCCTGTTTTTAAAGCATGTATTAGTAATGTAGAGACAATCCCTCCATTCTGAGCAAGATCTAATACATCTCCATCATTAGTTTTAGCAGCAACAGATCTTTGATAAAAACCGAGAGCATAACTTTTATTTACTCCATTATGGAATAATTCTCCGGCAAATAGATCTTCGGGAAAGTATGTTTTTGGACAATACCTAAAACATGTAGAGCACTCTGGGTCATAACCTAAAAGTGTAGGTTCTTTTTCATTCATACCAATACGGGGGCATAAAGAGGTGCATGTACCACATAAAATGCAATTATTCTTGTCTATTATAAGATCCTTTAATTCATTGAATCCCACTCCAAGAAAATAAGATTGTAAGTAATCAATTAGCTGAATCCTTGTCTCCTTATCTTGAATATTCATTTCCATTTTTTTCTCTCTTCATTTTAATATTTTTCTTTCATAATAGTTATAATGAAACGAACCTACCAATTACTTTTTCAAATAAATATTGTACCCGTAGCAGACAAATCCGAGGAAAATTTATTAGAAAAAGAGAAGGTGGATTTGTTCCGCCTAGATAATAATTACTACTACGATAATAATAATAATGGATAATAATTTCCGCACCATTATTCTTGTAGCAGTATTATTTGATACCATTATTATAAATAGGATCTATAGTCACCATTTAAATCTTTGCCCAAGAATCCATAAGAACTTTTTAACTAATATATTCAGTTTTTATTGTTTTTCAAATAAAATACAGAGAAAGCTCTACAGATCAAAAGGCGTAAGATATATAAATTTACCATAATCAAAGTTTAATAATCCATTTTTCATAATTGTGAAATTTAAATGTATTTAAATCTCAAGAGAAAACTTGTAGTGTCGGTTTTAATAGGATTTTTCACTTTAATATTGATTTTAGCGAACGTACCTAATGATACTAATTTGGTCTCGAAATTTCAGGATATAACGCCAAAAACGTCAGTAATATTTAATAAAATTCATGTAAATGATAATTGGACGGCTACAAGAACAGCAGGAATATGTACTGGGGAAGGTACATCTTCAAATCCTTATGTCATAGAAGATTTAGAAATTAATGCTCAAACAGTAGGCAGTTGTATAATCATTGAAAACTCGACTGAACATTTTATCATCAGAAATTGCACCTTAATAAATTCAGGTTCAGCAGAAAGAGATGCTGGGGTACAATTAACCAATATTAGCAATGCCCAAATTATTAATAATACTCTGATTGACAATCATGTTGGAATTCATATTGACATTTCTCTTAACTTCATAATCTCGAAAAATAGTTGTTCTAATGATCGTGATCTTCGAATTCTCTATTCTGATAATGCTTTGATTTATCTCAATAGCTTTAAAAGTACTTCATTAAATCTCTACCTACGGAATACAACTTTTTCGTGTAGATCTCCTAAAAAATTTATTTACATCTATAATGAAAATACGTATACGAGTTACTTAGGGAACTATTGGAGTGGTTATAATGATAATGATAATGATGGAGATGGAATTGGTGATACCATTCATAAATTTTATGATTCAACCATTCTAAATGTAGATTATTATCCATTAATAGAAGATGCTAATAATTACCAAATAGTAGGAATTTCTGAAGGTGAAGCAATCCCAGGATATAACTTAATAATGATCTTAGGAATACTTGGGATCCTCTGTTTCACATCATTTAAGAGATACCGAAGGAAGAATAACTTCTCTGAACAATAGACTTATTATTTTTTTTTTTTAATTTTGATCTATATTTTAAGTGATTTTCCTCTAATATTAGTAAGTATTTCTGTATAATATTCAATTCTCCCTTACATAGCAAAAGTACTTAATTTAGACCAAAATCACAATATAGATGCAACTTTTATATAAATTTAATCCCTTATTTTTTTTTACCATTCCGCATGAGGAAAAATCTATTCTCTCTCAATCTTCGGAAATATTTCAGAGCATATTCATGCCAATTTTACTTCTAGGATAACTATTTTCACATTGAATAAAAAATCTTAGTTTTAATAAAAATCTACTTTATATTCGATTTTTATGTCTTATGATTTTATAAAAAAATGATTTAGTTTTTTCTTAATTCTTGAATTTCCTCTCTAATTTTTACATATACACATACAAATCATCGAGAAAAAATAATTTACAGAAAGGGAGTTGATTCCCATTTGAGAAACAATTATATAAATGGTTAACTTAATTTTTTCTTCATTCTTTTTTCTCAATTAATTTAAATATATCATAAGAATAAACTTTAAAAGAGAGGATTTAGAAATCTTTAAAAAGATAAATTACATATTATAGTTAAATTATAAGTACTAGCATCAAATAGATCGCTTGCTACAATCGATTATCAAAAAAGATATTAAGTGAGAGGCAGAGCACTAGAATGAGTTACTCTATTATATGCGACTTGTCACATAAAGAAAAGATCGAAGAATTTCCGGAGTTTGCCTTAGGAGAAGATGATTTCGATGTAGATTATATTGACAAGAATGAAGGACCCATCGAATTTGAAATGCTTGAAGATTACGATGTTTTATTTATGGGAAACATTCAACAAACGGCGGATAGCAAAGCTGATAAATTCACGCAAAATGAATTACTTGCAATTAAAAAATTTGTGGGAGAAGGAGGTGGTTTATTATTAACCACTGGAGATGGGGGAGACAAAGATATTCCAATGAAAAAAGGTTCTATTCGTGTTTTATATAAAATAACAGGAGTTCGCAGGTTCTGGAATGGTATCATACAAGAAGCGACTTCAAATTTTTTAGTGAGTAGGAGTAACTTATTGCTTAATGATCTATTTAATCATCCAATTACTGATGGTGTAACAGAACTAGTGCTTCCTAATTGCACTTTTTTTACGATTTCTGAAGAAGATGTGGAAGATATCATAATTACCTCTGAAAAGGCGGAATTTAAATATTATCTAGATGATGAGACTGGAGCGATCGGACCAGTTCCGATTTGCGTGGTTTCTGAATTTTATAATGGGCGCTGTGTAACTATTGGATCTTCAGATTTTATGATCGAAGATTCTGATTTTGGATTAGATGCTGGTGACAATCTCAAATTTTTAGAAAATGTAATTCGATGGTTATCATTCGAAACGTGACTAAGAAATTAAAATGAGTTTTCGCATAATTCGTCCTGATTCCAAAACTGCTTGGCAGAATGAGGACATATTAAAAAGATTTTCAAGGTATAGAGGGATCTTGGATGGAACTCACATATCTCGCTATCTACTCGCAAAAAGTCTCTCCGTTGAGTTTGGTAAGGATCTATCGATATCAAATTTGGAAAAACTTCTGCAAGAAAAATCTTTAGAGTTTAAAAAATTACTCGATCTCGATTGTGATACCCAGAAAAATCGAGAGGTTCAATCTCCAAATTTTATTGATCTTGTGTCCAAGATTTCGCAAAAGTACCTTGAAAAGTGCGTATTCTGTGAAAGAAAATGTGAGATAAATAGGAATGCTGACGAAAAAGGATTTTGCTTTTTAACGAATGAATCATATGTTTCATCGGCATTTCTCCATATGGGCGAAGAAAGTGTATTGGTACCAAGTGGTACGATTTTTTTTCAAGGTTGTAATTTTGGATGTGTGTTTTGCCAAAATTTTGATATATCACAAGCATGGAAGGGAAAAAAAGATATTGAACTAATAGCACAAAATGTTGATGAGAAAAGTCTTGCTGAATTGGCTGATAAACTTTCTGATCGGGGTGCAATAAATATCAATTATGTGGGTGGTGATCCTATTCCGAACATCCACACAATAGTAGGTAGTCTAAATCATCAGAATTCAAATATATGCCAGTTATGGAACTCAAATTTCTATAGCACTCTAGAATCTCTTTCTTTGATAATTGATCTTATGGATTTTTGGTTGCCTGATTTTAAATATGGTAATAATGAATGTGCGAAAAAATTGTCAAAAATTGAAAATTATTACGATGTTCTAACGAGAAATCTCAAACTAATTCACAATGAAGGTAGTGGTGAAATTATTATTAGGCATCTCGTGATGCCAAATCATGTTGAATGCTGTTCAAAACCTATTTTAGATTTCATTTCAAGAGAAGTTCCTAAATGCGTGGTAAACATTATGGGACAGTACCGACCCGAATACTTAGCATACAAATACGAAGAAATTAACAGAAGACCCACTCCTAATGAAATAAATGAAGTAAAAATCTATGCAGATAAATTAGGGATCCTATATAAGCCAGTATCATGAAATTTTATTCTCATTTGGAATTTAAACTCATAAAACTAATTTTTAAAACTTCATCGAAAAATCTAAAAACTATGGATTATTCCTATTTTCAACTTATTATCGTTTTAACTAAGTAAATTACATTTAAAAGTGTAAAATTGATGAGTTATGAACTAGAGGATGTCAAGGGCTTAGGAAAAAAAGCAGAAAATCTCAGAGAAGCAGGGATCGATACTGTAGAAAAATTAGCGAAGAGCAAAGCAGAGGATCTAATTGACATCAAGGGAATTGGAAAAACATCTGCTGGAAAAATTATTGATAGCGCTAAGGAATTATTAGAGGAAAAAGGAGGAGAGCCTCATGATGAAGAGGCAGAGAAAGGTGAAGAACTTAAGAAAGCTGAGGAAGATTTAGCTAAAGAAGAAGAAAAGCGCAAGGAGCTAATGGGTAAGAAAATAGAATCTGGTGATTTCGTATTAGTGAAAATAACGGGTCGGACTCAAAAAGGAACGATTTTCAGAGTATCTTCAGAAGAAGATGCAAAGAAAGCTGGAATTTATGATGAAGAAAAGGCAAAACAAGGATATTATACTCCTGAATTTGTCATTGTTGGAAAGCCTGGATTTTTAAATGAGGGTTTAACTGAGACCGTAGAAAACATGAATTATTTTGAAAAAAAATCAGTAAGAGTTCCTCCAGTAAAAGCTTTTGGAAAGCGAGATCCCCAAAAGATTGAGAGAATTGGCATTGCTAAATTCCGGAAATTGAATGACGGCAAAAATCCAGAATTTGGTCAAGATTTCGTTAAAAAAGGAACGGGGCAAAGGGGAGTAGTAACTAATATTACTCAAGGGAAAGTCATTGTTGATTATAACCATCCCCTCGCGGGTCAATCAATAGATTATAACGTTGAGGTCATTGATAAAATTGAATCTTTCGATGATAAAATAGAATATTTTATGATATCAAAAGGAATTCCAAAAGATCAAGTTTCAGAATTCCAAATTTCTTATGATTCACAAACAAAAGATTTGGAAATTACCATCCCAAAAATGTTCTTATTTCAAAATCTCACGTATGTGAAATTTGGTTTAGCTATGGATTTGCAAACCAATATGGATGATGAGATAAATAACGTGAAATTTATTGAAGTTTATGAAAAAATGACAGTTCCAGCCGCGAAAGAATCTGTAGAAGAAAAAGTTAAAGAATTTGAAGAGAAGAACGAACAAGTAGAAGAATAATCTTTTGTTTTTGGATTATTTTAAATTTATTTCTTTAGGTTAGTTTTACTTCACTTTCTAATTCATTTTTCTTTCTCTTCTTCTCAGATTTATATTTTCTTTTTTTCTCTTTATAAAATTCTCTTTTTAGTTCAAAATTCTCTCTTTTTTTTCCACGCTTTTTCTTAGCATGCTTCTTATTAAGGTAATCTTCTTTAGCTTTCTTATATTCCTTTTTAGCCTTTTTATATTCTTTTTTTACTTTTTTATAGTATTCATATTTTTTTCTTATATCTTTTCTGAAGTTTATTTTGAGTTTAGAGATTCCTAATTCATTTAATTGGTGATTAAACTTTTCAAAAGATTCAAATTTTATTACTATTATGCCTAATTTATGAGCGGGGATAAGATTTCTGAGTTTGTCATCTATAAATACACAATTTTTAGGTTTTGCTTCTAATTTATTTAATACATGTTTATATTTGTCCATATCCGGTTTGATCAAACCGATCTCATTTGATAAAAAGACATGATCAAAAATTTCATAAAAACCGCGTAAATCATTAGATCGTGCATAAATATCATAAGTATTGGACATTAAACTAACCACATATCCTCCTTGATGTAATCTTTCAACTATTAAAGCCATATCAGATGATATTTTTGTTACTTTAGTATAAAGATTGAACCATAACTCCAAATAATATTCTATGTTAACTTTTTTCAGAGGCAATGCACTTAATTCATTTTCCTCAGGTTTATAATATCTATCTATTACTAAATTAAGGAAATCTCTTGCTGAAATCACGCCTTTACTCAATCTTCTTCTAATTTTTCTAAGAAAAAGATTACTATCTTTTTCTGGTATTTTGATTGACAAATCATGTTCTATTAGATCGAATAAATTGTCGAGGACAAAAGTTTTTTCAATTAAAACTCCCCCAAAGTCGAAAATAAAATGCTTGATTTTGTATAACCTAACTTTCTGTTCAGGTAGCCCATTAGCATATTTTTTAGTAGCCATTTTCATATTTCAGTTATTAACTTTCAAATCTTTTTCATATAAAGTTAGAATTATATCCCAAATAGATTTTACTGCTTCAATTCTATTTTTCCAATGTGAAAATTCAGGAAAGCAACCCGTATCTACAATATAAAACTTATTTGTATTCTCTTCCTTGACAAGATCTAAATGTCCAAAAAAAAGACCATTTTCATTTTTCCACTTCAAAACTATACTTTCAAGATCCTCAGTGAGATCTGTCTTTTTTACGTGAGCGTGCTCATTAGATAGTGGTTCTTTTTCATAGACCAGAATTTCATCATTAATAAAGTAAGCTAAATAATGGATTCCAATGATGAATTTTTCTATATAAAGAATTTCGTGTTCTTCTGCTTCAATATCCTCGGGGTCATTAATTAATTTAATTCCTTTACTTCCAGAGCTCATAATAGGTTTTTGAATAAAAGGACCTGAATTAAATAAGAGATTTCTATTTAGCACATCCCTTGTTCCAAGATAGATGTTGGGACTCAACAATCCTGCTTTTTTTATGAGGAAGTATGCTTCTATTCTATTTTTAGTTTTAAATGCAATTTCTGTGCTAGGATATATGGATATATTGTTAGATTCAATAAAATATCCCGCATAAAGAAAAAATAATTGTTTCGATTTTAAAATAAATAAATCATTTTTTAAGAGTTCTTTATTTATAATTAAATTCTTTAATGTAAAAATTTCAACTATATGTCCCTTTGATTGCAAATAATTACTTAAATCACCAGCAAACATTTCTTTCCTTTTTGATAAAATTCCTATTTTCAATTTGACTTCACCCTTTTTTCAAGACCTTGCTATCTTTATTAAATAATTTCCAACAATCTTAGCGCCATTTGTGATATAATCAAAATTTGGAGAAGAATTTATGTCTGTAAGATAATAATCTCCTCCTTCAGACTTAAGAAAGTCTAAAGAAGCAATTTTTAAACCCAAACTCTCAACTGCCTTCAATGAATAATTCCGTAATTCTTTTATTTCTTTTATCTTCTTCCTTGATTCCATTTTATTAGGATTAATTAAAACTGGTAGTTGTTTAAAATAAAGGAGTTCGTCTCCAATACAATA
Organism: uncultured archaeon; assembly: GCA_964632315.1. Classification (GTDB taxonomy): domain Archaea; phylum Asgardarchaeota; class Lokiarchaeia; order Sigyniarchaeales; family SOKP01; genus SOKP01. The sequence continues at coordinate 11,352 of CAZWEM010000062.1, read as the reverse complement.
CACCTTATATTCCCATTCACTTTTGATAAAACTTTGATAATATAGGAATCGATAATTATAATTATCACTTGTTGCTTCAATCAATGCCCTTTCATCACTAATTTGTATTTCCTGTTCATTATCTTTAATTATGGGCTTAAATGCATAATTTTTTTGATCTTTAATATTTTTTATAATGTAATCCTTAAATAGAGGAAGATTACCAATTGGATTAAGAGAGAAATCGGGTACATTTATCCCTACTTTTTTTAGGAGCGTGCTGTTTAAGAATCGATTGTAGCATAACCATATACTCTTGGAACTATTTATCACAGGGATGCTTGTTTCATGTTCTATTAGCTTAACTAAATTTAACACTAATTCACCTTTCGCCTTGACAAAAAATATATCTTCCTTGAACTCATGTTTTGAAAAATCTATGAACTCTCTTTCTTCAACATAGAAATTTACTTTTACTTTTTTTCGCATGTAATTTAAAAATTCGGTGACCTTTTTTTCCAGATGATACTCGTCAATAATTAATCCAAGCGTTATCAAAAAATATCTCCTTTGTCTTAATAATCATAATCTGATTTTCTTGGGTCTATATTGTAATAATCTCCATTAAATTTAAATCAATAAGAGTAAAAAAAAAGTTCTCTACAAATGTCTTTCTAATAGTGTCTCTTATAAGTTTTTAGCTTCAGTTTTATATGATTTAAATAGCGGGAGATAAGTCTCATTAATTTAATATTTAAATTAAGAGGAATAGTTTAGGGATTAGAGAAACCGGTATTTTTTTAATTAATCAGCTAAATCTTTATCAATAGTTTTATATACTATGTTTAGCTTTATGCAATTTAAACTGAAAGAGTTGGTGTTCAAATGGCAAACAATCTTAAAAAACAGTATATAGGTGCCATTTGCAATCGAGATCTCCAAGTTTTAAACCAAATCAAAAACTTTCTTTCAAAAAATTATAATATTATACTAATTGATTTCATGAAACATGGATTAGAAGCTTTTAATGAAAAATATTATAAGAAAAGGTTAAAGAAATATCCAATTGTTTTTTTAATAGTCAAGCTTACATCTCAAAAAGAGAATCAGAAAATCTATGATATAATCAAAAGGGTCACTCCAAACATCCCAATTTTAAATAGCTTATTTTCAGTGAGGACCTGTGAAAGTAGAAAAGCTACTTTTCAATTTATAGAGAGAAACGTTAAAAAAGTAAACATTCCTAAATTCTTCAAAACTATTACTGAGGCTAAGCAAGCATTGAACGATGGGTTTCAGATCATTGTGAAATTAGATTCTCATAACATTCCGGACTTGCCTAAAAATGATCGGATATTAGGCATTGCAAAATCTGTACATGAACTTGCAATACTTATAGAAAGATATGATGTAAATGAGTTATTTTTTCAACAATATTTGGGAAAACTCGATGTCATTAATAAGGTATATGTAATTGGAGATTGGATTGTATCGATAATTTCACATAACCGACTTCAAAATAAGAATTTAAATCCCTTAGAATTAATCCATATTCGATCCCTAATAGATGAAAAATTAAAACGGCGGATAAAAAGGCTGGGAAAAAGATTAGGGATGCCAGTATTCGGAGTGGACTATATTGAAACAATGGGAGAGTCTTACATCGTAGATGTTAATGATTTTCCCAGTTTTCGAAATATTCCAGAAGGGGTAAGTCTTATTTCAGACCAGATTTATAACTTGATTCAAATAAGAGAAGAAATAATAAGTAAAACTGCAATGATTAAAAGTTAAAATCGATTTTATCTCTCTCTTTTATCTTGAACGAAATCTATCAATCTTTGTTTTGCTACATTATCTTCAAGCTGTTCAGGAGGATGTTTATTAAAAAAGGAACAAGCAGATTCTAATACGCCTCCAATAGAACGGTCTTTGGCTATTTTTGAGACTCGTATACAATCAGCGATTATACCCGCGGAATTATTGCCATCTTCTACAAACATAGTTATGTCCACTCGAACTGGGGCTCCCCCAAAAATCCTTCCTTCTAATCTCATGTATGCTTCTTTTTGATTTTTAAGAAATGGAATGTAATCAACGGCAGAAATCTGGCATTCTACGTCATCTTTATTTTGTAATTTAGCTATAACTGCATCCGTTTTAGATTGTCTTTTTCCTTCTTCGTAATATAATTTTCCATCTGGTTTTGGTGTTAGTAAATTACAAAAATCGGATGAACCTCCCCAATCTAATTGTATAGTGCGATCTAATATTGCTCCCCTCATGGGAAATAAATTAGCTAAAGATCGATGGATGATGGTTGCTCCGATTTGAGATTTTACATCATCTCCTATGACGGATAATCCCAGTTCTTCTGCTTTTTGAATAATTGTAGGATCCTTAGCAACGTGTGATGGCATTCCATTCACAATACATGCTCCTGAATCAAGAGCGGCGTGAACATAAAAATTAACAGCATCATGACAACCAGTTGGAAGAAGAATCACAACAACGTCTACCATTTTTTCTTTGAGATGTTGCTTAACATTAGATATGGGTTGATCCGTATCAACTGGAATTATATCTTTAATATTACTGTTTAAACCGTCTAAAATAGGTCCTTTAATAACTGGAGCATTTAGATTTTCGGGTTCAAATGATTTTAAGTTACAATTTGGTTCAATAAAAATGGCTTTGCTCAAATCTTTTCCGATCTTCTTCGCATTAACATCAATCCCTAACACGAACTTTATATCCTCAACCGAATATTGAGTAATTTCAGGGAGCATTCCAATAATTTTTTCTGGGTACTTTTTATAATATTCTACCCCTTGGACCAAAGCGCTAGCTACATCACCAACTCCAATTAATGCCACATTGATATTTTTCACCTAATAATCACCATATATAAAACATACTAGCTTGCTAACAAATAAAGTATCATCTATTTATTTAGTTTTTTTGAATCTAATAATATTCTTGAAATTAGAATATCATTTTAAATTTTTATCATTATAACTAAAAATTTAGAAAATTTTTTGATTTCTCTCCTACTAAATCTATAAAATACCAAATTAAAAAAGGTTTAGAAAGTGCATCTTGATGAGAAAAAGATCTATTTAGTTTTATCTCCACACATTAATTATTATCACTCTTATAGGGGCGATTCTAAAGGGATAACTGGTTTTGGGAAAGATATTCGAATTTTCAATGAGATTTTTGAAGAATTAGATAAAATAGAACAGAGAGAATTCTCTTTCAGTAGTATGCCTATTTCCTGGGATTATGGAGACCTATTTTGGTCCATCCAATTGCAAAAAGAATTTCAGAACGATACCTTAGATCGTTTAATTGAAAGGTGCAAGCAAGAAATAGATGAGGTATTAATCGGGTCATGGGGAAATTGTGCTCAAGCATCATTAGATACAGAAGAATTAATACAAGATCATAAATGGTTCCTACAAAATTCAATGGGTATAGGTGTAAATCAGTTATTCCCTGGGAGGGTTGCTCCATATGTAAGAGCTCAAGAAACTATGTTTACTCAAGGAATGATTGAGTTGTACAATAAACTAGGTATTGAAGGGGTTTGCCTTTATTACTCAATGTATGGGTTTGATGTCGCTCGTCCTTACATTAACCCTCGTTTGGATTGGAACCAAAGATATGGATTAGTTCGTTTACAATCAACTATATCCAATGCATCCACCTTAATGATACCTATGTATGGATTTGGTGACAGACTTGATTTTTGCTCAACGAAAAAATGGTTTGAGTTTTTAAGGAATAAGCAGGAAAGCGGAGTAATTGCTGAGCATGCTTTAATATTCTTTAATTTTGATATGGATTCCGATAATTGGATTAACCTAAATTTGCCTAAATTTTTAAAATGGATGCCTAATTCTGGAGGTTTGATGGAATTTGCTGAAGCTGTTGATAAATACGAATTTGTCGAGTTTGCAACTTTAATAGACTTAATTCCAAAACTTAAGGTACACGATAAGGCAGAACTACGGGAAGATGTTGCTGATGGAATGTGGAATGGGTTCTATAATTGGGCTCAAAAATATAACAACACTACCTTTTGGACTTATGGTCAAAGAGCTAGATGGTTAAAATGTGCTTCGGATAGTATGATATCAAATTTTAATAATCCACAGGCAATAGAAGAAGTGAACAACCTTCTTCGAAGTGTTGATGACTCTAAAGATACTTACCTTAAAAATAAAATATTATTTGCCTCCACGACTAATTTTGGGATGGCGATGCCTTTCTTGCATCCAGATAGGTTTAAAACAGCATTGAATTATGTTATAAAAGCTTACCAATTTTCGGAAATGGCGATAAATGAGGCAATTCAAACAAAATTAGAAGAGAATGTGAACAATAATCAAGGAAAATTTTTGTTGATAAACCCAATCACCATCCGTGGAATCTCCAAAAATGAGATAGTCCCAATCAATTCTCCAATTCTCTTAAATTCAAAAATTCCAAAAAAAAGTTTACCCCCTTATAGTAATTTTTCATTACAAAACATTTATTCGGGAAAATCATTCACTAATTTTAGGAGTTATGATGAATCTGAAGATATTAGTTTTGAAGCCATAATTTCTCCGGAAGAATTTAAGAATTATAATAATGCTACTTTCACATTTAATGAAATTGAAACAACTAAAGAAATTGGTACCAAAAAACTTACTGCTTCTCAAATTCTACTCCGAAATGAATATATTACCATTGAATTTGATACTTTTGGAAAAATTAAATCATTTCAATTCGCTAAAATGGAATTTGCGTGCCCTAAATTTTTGGAGACTTCGATCACTTTTGGAAAAACTGGAAAAATATCTAAATATTCTTCATTAACAGATAAAATTTCAATCCTAAGGGATGGAAGTGATGGCTTTTCAGCCGCAATCAAAATTGATAGTGAGTTTGAAATTATTGGAGGTCATAAAGTTAAAGCAGAAAAGAAGTTGACTTTATACTCAGACTTACCATATTTAATAGCAGAAGTCTCAATGGCTCTACCAGATATCAAGGGAGAATCATCATCAGTGGATGGTTCAACTTATTATGTTGATATTGCCTATGATGATAGATGGCAAGAAATAATGCCATGTGAAGTAAGACCTCACATTTTTGGCTTGGATTCCTTTTTGAATATTTGGAAGAAAAACTTCTTTGGAGTTATCGATTATTTTAGGATTAATATGAAGGAAGTAGATCTTAAGAATGCTAATATTGATTGCCTTGTAGCAAATATCTCAGATGGATGGATGGCGCTTTCAAATCAAAATAAAGGACTAGGAATTGGATTTAATTCCCTGAAAGCCGCAAATTTTGCTTTTTCTCCGATTAAAGTTCGTGACAAAGGTTTTGGAGATCTCGAAAAAAAGGCACAACAAGTTCGCATAAATCCTTTTGGAACCTATTATGGAGAAATCTTTAACTATTGGAGTGACGGAAATGGTCATGCCCAAAAGTTAACTTCTGGATTAATTGGAACGAATTATTCAACAGCACCGACTTATAGTGGCAAAAATCTTTCTTTTGAATTAGTTTTAGCGCCTTATATTGGAGATAAGCCTCCTGTTGATACTCAAAATTTCTTGGATCACTTTTCTTTGAACCCAATAGTATTTATAGGAGACAAGGATAAAAAGCTACTCTATAATAATTATGAACAATATACAAAAGAAATAACTTCCCTAATAAAGAGCCAAAATCTTGAGGAGGTTATGGAGCGAACTTATTTAAACTGGGTAAAATACGTGAATGAAAACTTTGATGAATCAAAAGAACCAAAAACATCATCAGAAATCACCAAAATTGGATTGTTAAATATGATTAGAATTTTAATTGATGGTATTAAGGGGAGATGATTTAAATGGATGAAACTATGAGAGCGTTACTCTTTCCAGAGCCCTGGAAAGTTGAGATGGTAAATGTTGAGATTCCTAAACCTGCCTCTTCAGAGGTTTTAGCAAAAATAATTTCCGTGGGTATATGTGGTAGTGATGTGGGGATCTTTGAAGGAACTCATTGGATCATAGCTCATGAACCAGGAGGACACGGGCATGAAACGGGAGCAATTGCTGTTGAGGTTGGAAAGGATGTTGAAGGAATCAATGAAGGGGATCATCTTGCTCGGATGGGTAATGGATATGCAGAATATTCTACTCACGTCAATGTAATAGGTCATGGAAAATATGAAAAAGAGGACGCATTTCCGATAGTAAGAAATGATCTTACGGTGGAGGAGATTTCCTTTGCTGATGCTGTTGGCTGTGCAATTAATTGCTTCGAACGGGCAGAGTTAGATAGACTCGATGGAGAAACAAAAGCTGTAGTTCTGGGATTAGGACCAATTGGGCTAATCCTTACTAAAATTTTATTAAATAATGGTATTGAAGTTGCTGCTTCTGAACCTTATCACCATAAACGATCAATTGCTGAACAATGGGGTGCTAAAGTATTTGATCCAATAATATTTTCTCGTTCCACTTATGGAAATTATACTGTTGTTGATGAAATAATTAAAAAATTTGGCGAAGTGCACGCTGTATTCGAAATGGTTGGTCATAACGAAACATTACTGAGTGCAATAGATCTAGTTAAACCTGGTCATCGAGTCATCGTGTTTGGGGCGCAGAAGATGCAGTACATACCGTATGTTAATTGCAGAAAGAAAGGGGTAGAATTAGTTTATCCTGAAGCAATGGTTAATTCGAAACATGATAGAGATTACTGGAATGACGCATTGAATATGATTGCATCAAAGACTCTTGATCTTAAATCTTTAATAACTAAAAGGATCAGCTTGGAAGAGGCAATAAACGCTTTTGAATTTTATGATAGAGAAAAATGGATAAAGTTAATTGTAGAACCTCAGAGAATCTAACAAATCTGGATAAAATAAAAAAATAAAGGATTAATCTTTTTTTACTGTTTCTACTACTCGCATGAAAAGAGGAATCGAAATCAAGAAAAATATGGGTCCAAGCACAAATATCCACGATATTCCGAAAATCATTGAGATAATACCACCAGCAAAAGACCCAATGATTTGAGACACGGTATTTACCACATTAAAAATGCCCGTAAATTTACCTCTCTTATCCGCTGGCAATAAATCTTGAGTCCATGCATTTAAAGGAGTCACTAATGCCAAAACACCCACCAAGACAAATGGCAAACTTATCATGAATAGCATTATATTACCAAACACCCCAGCAAATGGCATTATCATGAATCCGATGCTAACGATTATAATTGCTAATGGAACATACTTTTTCCTACCCGCTTTATCAGCAAGTTTTCCAAGATATAGTGTTGCAATGAATACTATTGGAAACGCAATCGCAATTCCGATCAGTAAAGTAATTGTACTCATTCCTAAACCAAAGATGAATATAAATAGAAATGGCATTACAGAGGCAATTCCAGATTGAAAAACAACGAAAGCTATAAGCATTTTATAAAATTCTTTTTGAGTCCTTAATTCCTTGATATTAAAAGTTTGTTTTATTTCAGCGAAGAAATTCTTTTTCTCGGACAATTCACTTACTGGCTTTTCTCTGATGAACAAAAATCCAACTATAGAAACTATTATAAAGACAATTCCTCCAAAAGAGAGTAATATAAAATGACCAAATTCCGGGATTATGGTTCCAATAGGTAGAGTAGTATCTCGAGGGTCAGGTATGCCAAATAATTCGTTTCCAAGTAATAAGAATGCAACACCTATTAATAATCCAATGTAGCTAATTGAATTAATAATTCCATTAGCTCTACCTCTCTTTTCAATTTCAATAGTATCTGGTATTAATGCTCTTTCTGCCACTAAATATGCATTTGATGAAAACCCAATAATAATGACATCAATAATTAAACACCAAAGATAAGCGTCTAAAGTTCGACCGAACAATGGAAATGCGAAACTATAGAGAATCATTCCAATTCCTGCAACAACCCCAAGAAGCAGATAAGGGCGCCGCCTCCCGAACTTAGAACGTGTATTATCACTAATAATCCCCCAAAGAAACATCGATATAAGTCCAACAGTCGCGGATAACGAAACCATGGTAGAAATGTACAACTCGGGAAGATAGAGCACGTGATCTAAATACGTGTTGAAGTAGTTTTGTTCAAAGAAGAAAAATAAGTAATCTCCCATATATAGTATTCCTATAAGCAACACTTGTTTTAATAAAATTCCATGAAAAGCTTTTTCACTCATATAAATATCCCATTAATTTTTTTATGAAAACTAATTAATTTTACTTAATATTTTACATTAAAAATTATTTTGGAAATTAAAAAACTGTAGAATGCCAAAAAAAGTAATATTCTCTGCGAGAAAAGACCACGATGTAATCCAAAAGGTCGAGGAAATACTAAAACAGAGTAAAGATATTGAATTCACGTTTCATGATCCCACAAAACAATTTTTTTATCTTACTCGAATGCCTAGAGCGTTTAAAGAGGCAGATTTGTATATTGTGAAGGTTAGAAATGATTCTTCGGTTGATTTATTACACTATGCACAAATTCATGGTATTAAGTGTTTGCATGGTGTAAAAACGGTCCTAACTTGTAAAAATAAAATCGCTTTAGATTATGCCTTGAGGAACATTTTTACAAACAATAAAACTGAATTAAAAAAATTTTCACTAGCACAATCATGGAACCAGAATGCAAAAAACCTGGAAAGATTTAAGAAATGGGGAATTCCAAAGATTCCAATAGTCATTAAGAGCCATTCTCAGCATGATAAATATAATCGATTTACTTTCTTGGCAAAAAAGAAAGAGGATTTTGAAACCTTCTATGAAAAATATAATCACTTAATATACTATGATGTGTACGTGCAAAAATTTATTGAATGTGATGGAATTGATAGGAAAATATACGTGATAGGAGATAAAGTATTTGGAATCAAAAGAGAAAATCCCATTTACATTTACATGAGGAATAAATCTCCTCAGATCGATGTTGATACGATTCAGAGGAGCGAGTTTAAGCCTTCTGTTGAGATGGTATCCTTAGCAAAAATTTTAGCAAAAAAACTTGACCTTAAAATCTTCGGTTTTGACCTTATTAAACCCTTGAATAGTAAAGATCGATATTATCTAATTGATTTAAATGATTTTCCAGGGTTTAAGGGTATTAAAAATGCTCCCAAGATATTAGCTGATTATTTAATAAATTATATAAAAGAAAATTAAGTAACAATCAATACGGGTACAATGAATATGAATGCTATTATCCCGTAAAAAATACAGAAATAGCTGAAATTTATTTTTTGAGCGACTTTTAATAATCCTCCCATAGTAAGGTATCCAATCACAAAACTAATAGCCGTCGTGATAAAAATCGTGATGAGATCTAGGGTACCGAAAACAGAACCATCTCCAAAAAGGACGTCAACACCAATAGATGCAATTACAACTGGAGCTGACATTAAAAAACTAAGATTCAATGACTGATCTTGGTTATATTTTTCAAAAAGAATACTTGAAACAGTGAATCCAGATCGAGAGATGCCCGGGAGTACGGCAATTCCTTGAATAAGACCAGAAATAGAGGAATCTTTACGTATCTGCTTAAAGGATTGACCTTCAATCGATTTATTTCCAAAACTTTTTTTGAGAAAAAATAATACCAAACCGGTAAGAATTAATAAGCCTGAAATAATTAAGGTTAAGATATCCCCACTAATCGCAGAAAAAGAATCAAGAATAAAATACCTTAATACAAAATATAATGGAAGCGCGGTAACAGCTGTTCCAAGGGTAGCATAAATAAGCCAATTTCGTAATTTAACATCTCTTTCCTCATATCTACCCTTTTTGAAGATTATAGTTTTGACTATATTAAAGTATTCTTTTCTCATTTTTACTAATACTGCCAAAGTAGTGCCTAAATGCAACCAAATACTTATCGTAAATGCATTTTCTGGGGAAATACCAAGGATGTTAATTGAAAAAATAACTACTTGCCCTGAAGAAGAAATTGGCAACCATTCAACTAATCCTTGTAATATGGCTAAAATGACATATTCAAGCATTTTCCTCACACCTTTTTAATAAACCTTTAAGTAGATATGTTTTGATTTGATTCCGAGCTTGTCGAAATCCTTCCAAACCCTTCATTGATGGATCTTCAATATCACCTTTTTCTCCAGCAAATTCACTTAGAGTGAAAACATCTTTTTGATCTTCGTCAATATATTGAAGTATTTCTTTCTTATGTGTACTTGTGAGAGTTAAAATCAAATCCGCATCTTGGATTAACTCGGGATGTTTTTTTAAGTCTATAGAAACGTAATTTTCGGGTAAGTAGATTCCCTCTTCTTCCATTGTTAATTTAGCGTCTAAACTAATTAACATTCCATCTCTCGCATGTGAGGAGATACCTCCAGAATTTACTTTTGTTTCAATTTTATTTTTATCGAAAAAATATTTGAGATATCCTGCGGCCATAGGGCTCCTAGCAGTATTGACGCTGCACACGACTAACACGGATTTGTATGGAAAATTTCTGAATCTCATGTTAAACTCTCTTTTTTAGCAAACATTATTCCGTTTTTTGTCATATTTGTGAGTGCTCTCGATATGTTTCCTTCTGGAAGGTCAATCCCCCTAGTTAAATTTACCAAAAAAATGACATCATAACCAAATTCTTTTCCATCCATTGCAGTATAATAAGCACAATAATCTAAAGCTAGACCACATATCAATATCCGTTTAATTTTAAGGGACTTTAATAGTCCAGCAAGACCAGTTTCTGACTTCTTATCATTTTCTAAAAATCCAGAGTAACTATCTATTTTTGGATTATAACCCTTTCGAATTATAACATGACCATACTCTACTTTTAAGTCATTATGGAATCCTGCGCCAAAAGTGCCTTGAACACAATGATCTGGCCAAAGAACTGGGCCAATTGCGTTCGTTTGGAATTCATCACCTGGACTTTTTCCAGGGTGACTACTAGCAAAAGACAGATGATCTGTAGGATGCCAATCTTGAGTGAAAATAATATGTGCTTTTTTTTTTCTAAAAAGTTCAGCCACATAATTGATTCCTTCGATAATTTGATCTCCCTCCCTAACAGCTAAAGTACCCCCCGGTAAAAAGTCATTTTGAACGTCCACGATTATTAGAGCATCACTTGAATCAACTTGAATGCTCTTTTCAAAATTTAGCTCATTAATATTCAAATTCTTCACTAGAAATAAATCTATATTTATATTAGATCAGAATACTATAAAAACTGTACTGATAAAATTACGCAAATTAATTGAAAATTTAAGATTGTAAATGAAACATTTGTGTACTAACTCAAACTACTTCACTCAAAATATTG
>CAZWEM010000061.1:0-19750 GCA_964632315.1 uncultured archaeon | reverse complement strand
ATTTTAATCCTCAAATTCTGATTCAATATATCCCTTCAAGATCCTATTGAAATCTGAAGGACCAAGCCCATGTAAGAGAGCAACATGCATTACTCTTTGGTTAATAGATTCTAAATCATCAAAATCTATAGGAATTGATTCACCAATCGAATCTAATACTACTTCTAAATTAAACAGCTCACTTCCAAGTTCTCCAAAATAGCCCCCAAAAAGAAAAAAAAGGCTCATCATCATTTCGAGGTCATCTTTGGTGAATAAACTTGAACAGGCTTTACATGCAAGAGCATAATTAAAAGGGGATTGATACACTCCCTCTATGGATGTGATAACCGCATGACAGATACAACAGCGAATTTCTTGAATTTTAGTGCCTTTCTCCAAGACGTCCATGAAGGTGATTTACGGTGAGAGTTTATAAAGAACAAGTGAAAACTCCTTCATCTCTTAATTCATATAAAAGTCGAAATGTAGGCTTTTCTCGAGGAGTAACACGTAATGATTGGGTCCCGAAACGAATTAAACCTTGAAAGTAAACCGATAGTGATTCAATTCTTTTAAATAATTTGTTATAAAAAGGACGAATCTCCCCAGAGTGAGGGTCTTGAGACACCTCATGGATCATTATTAAGTTTATTTGTTCTCTCTTGCATCTCATAATAAGTGGAAATAAAGCCTCATCGAAAAATTGATTCACTAACTTTGAGCATTGAGATAAATCCCTCTGTAAGGATAGAGCTAATCGCAAGTGATGGGAGATGTTATCAATTACGAGATATTTTGTCTCAGGAGGGTATAATTGAGTGGTAAGTCTCCGCAATAATTCTTGTTGTTCTTCGAAAGAAGAAAGTACGTGATCGGAAGGAAAAATAAAGGTATTTTGTAAAACATATTTTTTTTGAGATAAATTCTTAAGAAGGAGGGCATCCAATCTCCTCTTCGGAAAAAGCTCACTTGCTTGAATCCAGATCGATTTTTCTTGTTTATTTGGTTTGATTAAATTACTGATGATTTGTAATGCTAATGTTGTCTTTCCCGAAGCTGATGGTCCTGAGAGAGAAAGTATTTCGCTATCTCCATTCAGATGGCATTTTATTAGTGAGATAATGTTTTCCACATTTCTAAACCTCATCAAATAGAGAGAGGGTTTCATTTTTTATTTTTTCAAGATCCTTGAAATTTTTGGAAGGTTCTTTTTCCTCTCGTGTTTCTACCGTCTCTCTTCTATCATTCAAAAAATTTTGAACCACTAACAATTTAATCAGGTCATCCATTTGTGAGATTTGATGGGCACTTCCCTTATTAAATATCCATCCCCTTCGCGATCCAGTACTCTTTTTCCTTGATTTGAAGACGGCATAAATTACGATACCTATTCCTCCAATTATTATGGTCCCAAGCGGATTTTTTTGATAGGAAAGGATTAGAGCAAAGGCAACTATCAAAAAACACATTCCCTTCATTTTCACCACCACTCTCCTTCTTTTTCTTTCGGATGCTTTTTGGACTTTATCCGTTTGCGATTCAAGCTTCGATTGGATAACGAATTGTCTCTCCTGGAAAGTTTTCGATAAATCGTCCAAATTCCCATTCCCGTCCACTTCAAGGAATAAAAAATGACAAAGTAGACCACAATACTTGCTAGAAAATATAATATGTAATACATGAATTCAAACGGCAATTGAAATTTCGAGAAATTTATGAGTGTAATGCTAAAAAGTAAAGAAATTCCAAAGCACGCAGCCTGAAAAAAAGCAAGTAAGGTATCATTTGATACGGCCAATACTACAACATTTAAGTCTTGCTTTGAAGGGGCAGCGGTTAATAATAAGGAAATTGCAAAAATTATTGCTAAAATTTTAATGAAGAAACTAGTTTTGATAACTGAAATAATGTCAATACACCCAAATAACAAAAATGTAGACATTAACAGTGGTGCAAAAGAGATCATCAAGCCTTTCATAAACGACCTGTGTGGAAAATCCCCAGTGGCTATTGATCCATGGGGACCTATGCTAAATCCATTAGAGCTTCTCCATCTAATTTCGATCCGTTCCACGGGTACTCCACATATTAAACTCACGATGAAGTGACTAAATTCATGAACTATAACCCCCAGGAAAAAAAGGATGTTCAAACAAGCACGAAATACACCCCGAGCAAAGGAATATAAATACCAGGAAAGTTGAGAGACAATCCAAATACCAAGAACCCAGTACCAAAAATCAATCGCTAGATACATGTAATATTGTTGAAATGGTCACTAATAAAGAAAAAAATCGCATATTTTGATTTTCAATTTAAACTGAGAGAAAATTGTCAAATAATATTGATTACCTCAAAAAACATTGAGTTTAAATAACTATTTATGAACTAAGAGTAGAAAGCGAGAAATGTTATTCTAAAAAGTGTCGGGAAGACACGGCTTTACGCGCTTATCTCATTCGATCAATAGATCTTTATCTAAGATTAGGTTGGTTAAATCTAATTTTAATAAAAAGTAGAAGCAATTCTTTATTAAAAGTGTATATACCACCTTTTTCTTCAAGATTAATTTCAAGGGGTGTATCACGGATCGTGAAATTTTGGTTTTTTCACTTCCTGATAACCAAAAATCATAATTTTAAATTCTAATTCTTAACTGATAATATGAAAATCCAGGCATTTAAGAAAAGATAGGTAAATCAAAAATCCTAAATTTAATAGTTCACGTTTTTTGGAGCATTTAAATTAAGAAACAACTAATATTTTTTGATCGAAGATAAACTTTAAAAACCAAACTCTAGCGTATATAAGATCGTGGCCTAGAAAATCGAGGTCATTTTTTTCATAAAAAATAAATAACAAAAAAAAGTGGTTAAAAAAATGGCTAGTGATAGGATCAAGAGATATCAAGACGATATAGAACATTATCAGGATATCGATATCGATTCATGTGATGCATGTCACTCACGAAATATCCAGAAGACTCCCGAAGGGTATGTCTGTGGTGATTGCGGTATTGTTCTCTCGAGACTCATAATGGAATATCATCGTCCGTATACTGAATCAATAATTCATCATGCTCCTAAGGGTAGGACTCAGATCGGGACGGTGAAAGAACGATTCTGCAATGAAAAATCGCTACGTTTGGATAAATTGAGCAAATTAGATTCTGAAAGAAATGCTGATGAGCGAGCTAAAGTAAGTGCGAGTTTTGAAATCAAAAAGATCTTATCCAATTTAGGACTTTCTTTAAGGGAGGTTGATCCTGTATTGAAGCTCTTTCTAAAGCTACGTAAATGCTTACAGAAGGGAACGAAATATCGTAGTGTTCGCAAGTTAGTCCCGATAACGATCTATCTCTATTTTAAGTTAAATTGTAAGGGAATAAACGAGCAAGAGCTCTTGGAAAAATCAGAAATTAGCAAGAAAGAATTCAACAGTTTTAAACTACAATTACGAGATTACATCCCCCAATATTATTCACGAGATCGAAAACAATATATCCTTCAAAAGATCATGAACATCACGGCAGCACTCAACCAAGACATGCAATTTTATCACGCAGCTGAAAAAGTATTGGAAAAGTTTTGGCAAATTATTAAGAACACGAAAGATGATGTAGTGGCAGGTGTGTGCACCAGTATTATTGCTCTATGTGAAGCAGAGCGAGATTTAAAGGTCAGTACTATATGTAATCATGTTGGAATTCAAATGAGTACGATTCACCGGCAGATCGAGCAAAAAATATTTGAAAGATTACGCGTGGAAGGTTTTGAGAGCTTAGTACGATCCTCTGAGCTACTTCGCAAGCTAATGGTCAAGCTAGGGGTTATCGAGGATGATTTGGCATTAGATCCTCAACCCGTATCGATATTAAGAATCAAGATTGGAAATGCCACCGACGTGTTCAATGCTCATGAATCGATGGAATATTACATTTATGCCGTAACGACCACTTTTGGCTGTTTTATATTAACGGAAGGAGATCTCCATAGTGAAAAGTTCCCAATACAATATAAAAACATTAATCCTGATGGAGTTAATGGGAGAGAGAGATTCTCAATTGAACTTAGCAATTTCATGTATCCATATCCGAAAGGTCCTCCAGAGTTAACTGCAATACTTTGACTCATGGTCCGTTCATACGGACTTAAAATTTAGGTTCCGCTCCATTTTTTAGTATTCCTAAATGAGCAATCTAACTGTTGGGTCAGTAGTTTGTAATATGGATCAGGTTTCTATGCATAATTTTCTTAGGGGAGTATGCTTAGTAACGATCAAAATCAATGGGTAGATGATTAATTTTATGCGATGATGATTCTTCATGTCATCTCCAATGAAAGAGAATGAAAATCAAAATCAGATCTTATTAAAAAGTTTTATAGACAAGATGAGGAGTTTTGTTTTTTATAAGTATCCCCCACGAAAGTAATGAAAATACAATAATTGTAGATTTATCATGAAAAATTTGAATAGAAAAGTAATGGTATCGATTATGTTCGTGGGGTTTTGCTTGATGTTGTTAATTTCACAAATGGGTAATACTTCAAGTTCCTCACCCATTTTGAATGGGACAATGCAAAATGATACAAGACCAGCAGGTTCTAGTACAACTTCTGCATTTATCGATTCTCTTTTAGACCAGGAAGTTCTAGGATATCAATCTAATGGATATTTTTCAAGTTATTATCAGCCAACCCTTCAAGCTACCTATCATGCGATAAGTATCTTAAAATCAATTGGCGGGTTATCGCAAGTGAATGAAACTCAAATCGCAGAGTACATCATAGACTATTATACCGCTGATAATAGCAGTTTCATTGATTCAGTTGTTCTCCGTTACTTGGATTTTGATCAATATTATTATCCCTTGCAGTCATACTTGGAAATTACTTGCTATGCTCTTTTATCCTTGGACATTTTAGAGCAAATAAACCGTATCGATGCAAAAAAAATTTTTGATTTTATATGGAGCTGTTATCAACCAGTCACCTCAGGATTCATCGGTCAACCTTATCAAGTCGGTTTGGACTCAAAATTAAAAATAGCCACCATGGATAATATCTATTATGCGTTACTTGCTTTAGATGCCTTGGGATTTGATTGGAGTGATCATTCCTCAGAACGGGATGCGATTATGAATTTCATTAGCAGTTCCCAAGACGCCAATGGTGGGTTTTTCAATGATAAGGATTATATTTTCGATTCTTTAGTTACCTATGAACCGGGACTACTTTCCTCGTTTTTTGCACTCCGTTCACTTGAGATGCTGGATATGCTTGAAACAGTCCGCATGGCAGACTTTAAGAACTATCTTACAGGTTTGTATGATCCCGTTCGCAATTTCTGTCAAATCTCCGAATATCCCTATTATAACAATGAATCAAATATCATCGCCAGTGCTCTCGGCTTGGAACTATCGGATTTATCATCTTTTACTGGGATAAATCGTCCAGAACTGATAGAATTCATACTTAAGGGAAGGAATACCCTTGGAGGGTGGAGTTGCTCAACGAATGTTCCTTATCATGAACTCATTGATACCTTTCAGGTGGTACGATCTTTAAAGAATGTTGGAGAAATAACTTCCTTATCATATGAGGATTTGGCTGAAGTGAGTAGTTTTGTTGCATTGTTCCGATCCTTAAAAGGATATGCACCTGTTCCTCCCGATTACCAAGCGATTACCCAATTACATGCGCTTGCGACATCTTTCCGACTAATGAATCGGGCTAACGAGCTTCCCCTTCAATCTCTTTATGAGGCTGTTAAAGGAGTTTTATTTACCATTTATACCGAAAACGGAATGGAATTTGGGGGCGCAACAGGCATGTATCCAGATCGAGCGTGGTTTCGATCTCATCCCATTGAGTTTACCACTAGTTGTGCTCATCAGATCATTCCCTACTTGAACTCTTATACCAGCATTGAATGGACTTCTCTTGCACTGGAAACCTTGAACGCGATCTATAAACTTGACGATTTACCATATCACTATGACCTTACCCACGTGCTTAATGGAGTAATTAATTCCCAATATTTAAATGATGAAGACCTGAAACTTTATGGAGGATTTATGAGTTCTATTCGCATGGTACGATTTTCCAGCACTTCTCAAGCTAAGACTATCTTTTTAGAAAATACATATCATGCTGTTAAGATCATAGAAATTCTCTCTAATTTACTCGGAATAAACCAAACAGTCTCAGAATTTTTACTAGATTCTAATGCTTTAGTTAGTTATATTGCTCACAACATGGACCAGATGCAGGGACTATATTTCCAGCCACGCTATGGGACATTACCCGAAGACATATTAGAACACACCTATCAAGCATACTACATTTTACGAAGCTTAGGAGAACCTGATGTGAACCATCAAGCAGTCACAGAATATCTTCAAAATAATATAGACTATGGGAATATGAAAAATATCTATTTTACATACAAGATTAAAGAGTTATATGATTTAGAGTTTGATTTCGATATCGAAGCTACCCAGAATCTGATTCAAATGACCTATGATGCTGATTCGAACAATTTCTATACTTCTCTCAATCTTAAGACCATTGAACCGAGGGCATTTGGATGGATTATAGAGATGGGCAAGAATAATGAAGTGAATATCGCCGTTCAGATGAACAACATAGTACCTTTGGGAGGAACACAAGAGATTACCGTATCAATTGGAAATATGGTGTTATCACAGTTAGGAGATTATGCTACCGTCAAGTTCCTATCAGATCTTTTAGGAACACAGATTTTTACCGTGGAGCCAGATGGGACTCACCACGTTAATTTCACTATTCCAATGGAGCCATCTTATTTTCCATTAATCGAAGGGAATTTGAGCGTATACGATGGATTAAACGAAATCAAACGAAAACCAATTAGTTTCCAAACCACCTATGATTTACTTACTAATTTTGCGTGGAAAAATGAATCAGGAATGATCGTAGTTTCACTAAACGCGACTCAATTGTGCGGGTCAGCTAAAGTTTCACTTTCGCATGGTAATGCTTTCGGAAAAATTTTTAAGGAGGGCTCATACTTACGCACAGTTACTATGGCTCGAGATGATGCGATCGATTACAGTGAGTTTTCGCTTTCTTACGTACCTTTAAATCATGGAAATTATACTATTGACCTATATCTAAACGATGGTTTCAATAAAACCGATAATGCTGTTGGAGAGATATATATAGGCGTATCTACACCACCTGAAGTCAATCCTAATCCCAATCCACTGAAACAAGATGAGATCACCACGGGAGTAGGAATGATAATTGGATTCATATCTGTTCCTAGTGCGACCTTATTTATTTCTAAGCGTCTTCTCGATAACAAAAAAGACAAGATAAACGTATAAATAATTTTTTTTTATTTCTCTATTTCTTTGACTTTATAGAAGCCCAGTTAATTTCATGCTTAGGGTCCATAATTTTTCACGAGCTTTAACATCATATGCTTGCTTAATTGCTCTTGATTTCTCCATCCTATCAAAATATTGTCCGCCAATTGCATTCAATTCGGGGGATATTGCTAGATACACCTCTGCCTTAGCACCACTCTCAGCCGTGCCCATTGGTGTAATTCCTGCTTCTGTAACCATTTTAGTGTCCAAGTAAGTTCCGGGATGTAACGCATTGACTGTAATTCCGAAATCTTTTAATTTTTCAGCTAAAGTGAAAGTAAACATGATTAACGCAAGTTTACTTTGGCGATATGCTTGATGTGGATCAAAATTTTTCTCAAGCATAATATCCTCGAAATCTATAGGGTGCTGTCCAATTGAAGAGACGTTCACAATCCTCGAAGGAGCGGTCTTTTTTAATGCGGGAATTAAGAGATGCGAGAGAAGAAAAGGTGCGAGATAATTAACTGCAAACCTCAATTCATAGCCATCTTGACTAACTTTACGCTTACCAGTTAATCCAATCCCGGCATTATTAATGAGTACATCTAACTTGGGGTGTTCCTTTAATACGTTTGATGCTAACTCTCTTACATTTTTGAGTGCATTAAAATCAGCAATATAACCCTCTATATTAGAATTACCAGATTTGCTCTTAATATCATCCATAACATGGGCAAGCTTTTGAGAATTTCTACCATGAACAATGACTTTAGCTCCTAATTTTGCCAATTGCGTTGCTGTTAACATCCCAATACCATCTGTAGAACCTGTTACCATAATCGTCATCTTATCAATTGATTTCATAAAAATTGAGAGCGAAATTAAGAATATATTAATTATGCCTATAATTGATAGGTATTTGAAATTCAATATCCAGAATTATTGATTTTTTATTTAAATAAATTTAAGCTATTTTTCTCATAATGCAACACGAGATCAATTCTTCTGCCGTGCGAGACCTCATTTTAGCCCTTAAACCCCTCAAACAGAAACCGAAATGCCAGCTTAATATGGCCAGTTTCGGCGCGTGTTATAAGTTGTCAAATGAGCAGCTCACGGCACTCGTGGATCTCGTGTTGCAGTTTCAGTCGCTCTTTCAAGATGATTTTAAGGGATATCGGCTCTGGTTAGAACGGAGAAATGGAACGAATTACCTAAATTTAGTCCCATCAAGCGAGAAAGACGAGAACAGTCCTAAACTTAGACATGTATATTTATCCTCAAAGGAAGCAAGAACCCTCTTAGATTTAACATACGTATATCAACATATTAAAATTGGTAAGGGATTTGATCCTAAGCTAATTCATTCCGAGCTCTGTCAAAACGCTAAGAAGCTACATTCAAGGCATCCTTACTTGATGGAAAAAAATAGAAATAGTTTGTTGTACCCCACTTCGTTGGCTATTAAGATTGGCGCAGAATTGAGAATTTATGCTAAGCTCAATCGAACTATAACTACACTCAAAATTGATAAACAATTCATTCATATTGGGGATGAGTAATGAGATGTCTAAGACAATGAATCAGAACATTCACCTCCGTTTTCTTAAAGAAAGTAAATTGGAATCCCGAAAGTATCAAGTAGACATTGCGAGGAAATGTGCCAATGCGAATTCATTGGTGGTCATTCCTACTGGCTTGGGAAAGACCATCATCTCGCTTTTAGTAGTTGCAGAAGTCTTGGAATCATTTCCTACTGGTTCAAAGGTGGTGATACTAGCTCCTACTCGGCCCTTGATCACGCAACATCATGAATCCTTTCGAGAATTTTTAAGCATTCCTTCCGACAAAATGACAGAATTGATGGGTAATGTTGCTTCAGATAAGAGGCCGCAATTATTCCGAGAATCTCAAATACTCTTTTTTACCCCTCAAACGCTTCGTAATGACTTGGTTGCTGGACGTTATAGATTGGAAGACACATGTTTAATCATTTTTGATGAAGCGCACCATGCGAGCGGAGATTATCCTTATAGATACATCTCGGATGTATTTGTCGAACAAAACCCAGACGGTATCGTTTTAGCATTAACGGCTTCCCCTGGTTCATCTCAAGAACGAATCGACGAATTATGCGAAACTTTACATATCCAAAAGCAAAACGTACACGTGAGAACAAGAGAGGATGAGGATGTCAAGGGATACTTAAAGCCCATGGATATTCATAAAATGGGAGTAGGTATGACAGACTTAATGCAAGATGCTCGCCTTATTACAAACCAACTCATTGAAGAACGCCTACAATATTTGATGCGGTTTGGATTTTTAGAGAAAACTGCAGAGAATTTAGTATCAAAAATAAACCGTAAAAAATTAGTGGAATTAAATACCGAGTTAGTCGCAAAAGCATCTTCTATGGGTAAGGAAAGCAATATTTATGCAGCAATTTCCGTTAACGCTCAAGCACTCATCATGTACCACATCTTAGAACTCATCGAACAACAAGGACTTGATGCCTTGCTTCTATATTTAGAAAAGCTATTCAAAGATGCTTCCAAGAAAAATAGTTCTAAAGCAAATCGCATTTTGGCATCCGATAGGAGAATGCGTCGAATGCGGTTAGAATTGCTAAAACATCAAAGTGAATGTCCTGAAGTATTGATCCATCCCAAGTTACTCATTTTGAAACAGTTATTATTAGAACAAATAATAAAAGACCCTCAATCTCGAATTTTGGTGTTTGTAAAGTTAAGAGATTCCATATTGAACATTGTATCCTATTTAAAAAGTTATCCCCTAATCAGGGCTCAAAGGTTTGTTGGACAAGCTACTAAATCTAAGAAGGATAAGGGCATCTCGCAAACCAAGCAGCTTCAGATATTGGAGGAATTCAAGAATGGCACGGTAAACGTGTTGATTGCCACAAGCGTAGCAGAGGAAGGCTTGGATATCGCAGAATGCGATATGGTGGTGTTTTATGACATCGTGGCCTCCGAGATTCGATACATTCAACGGAAAGGACGTACTGCCCGTAAAAAGGAAGGTCGAGTGGTATTGCTTTATACTCAAAATACTAATGATGAAGTATACTTACGAATTGCCTTGATGAAACTTAAACGAATGAATGCAAACTTGCGGAATGGAATAAAACAAGAAGATCCAGCGAATATTATGAGCAAAATAAAAAAAGAGCCTAAAACATTGCAAGAATTATCTCCTAAAGAAAGGAAAGCATCTCAACCTACATTGTTATCTTTCATAGAATCGAATGATTCAAGGTTAAATAATTATCGATCCATCGAAGAAACTACTGATATCATTATTAGCTTCGACTTTCCAGGTAAGTTTGGCGTTCGAAAGTTATTACGTGAGGAAGGAGTTAAATTTGCGATGAAAGGAAATGGGTTGACAATCAGTTTTTTTGGGAGAGCATTACTCAAATTATTAGATCCTAAAGAAAGTATTGATAATGAATTCAATTTACCTCAAAAATATGAATTAACATTATTTGTCTTCGATTTTGAAGGATATTATGAAGAATTCGAGGGAGAGAAGCGGTTACTCAAGCAAAAACTCACACAGGAGGGAGAACGGAGAGAATTGACCGTGATATGTATTGATTTCCCCGAAGAACTTACGTTCATCTTGAAAAGCATTATAGCCAATCATCGTGAAGGTGAGAAATCTTAGATGGAAGAAGGAAGATGGAAAAAGGACGAAAATACCTACTTGATCTTTCAGTGTTCCAAGTGCCAACAGTACTCCTACGTGAAGACCACTCAAAAGACTAAAAAATGCTTGAGATGTAATCACATTCATAAAGTTCAAAATCTTTTAAGAAAGGGCGAGATAGTAAAAGGAATGACTAAGGCAGTGGAGCGAGTGAAAATGTTACAAAATGAATTAGCTCAAAAAGAGTTAGGAAGAAGTCCGGATCTTGTATCAGAGAGGGGTTTTTCTTTGCCCAAAACCAATGATTTCATCCAAACAAGTGTAAATCGCTCTATTTATGCTCATGTTATTGAAGGAGAGGAGGACAATTATACTCTTTTTCTTGAAATGTTAGTTAAAATTAATGCAAGGTATAAAAAATTTCCACGATATTTAATTGATATCATGGCAAAAAGTTCAGGAATCCCTCTTTCAGAAATCCCTTCACTAATTCGGAAAGCTCTTAGAGAAGAACGATTATTTCAAAAGAAAGATCTTTACAGTGTTTAAATTCAATTATTCTTATTAAATTATTCGAAAAATTTTTTACACGCATCCTCAAACTCGATCTTTAAAAGTGCAAGGTGGATGGGACTCCGCTTGGAAGGTACGTTCTCGGCATGTGGAGGGATGAAAGATGAAAATGACACTATTATTTCCGATAACACCCGTCCAAGCGGCACGTCCGCAGTGTTCTCCGAGTACAATTGAGTCTTTCTTAGTTCTTTGGTACTATTAGAACTCATATATATGATACGATCTATGTATATATAAAAAACAAATGAACTTTAGTTTCCTGGAATCCTCCAGAAAAGGTGTTTGGAGCGATAGTAGTATTCGTGTTATAATTATAATAAAAAGTAAAAATGAAAGTCATAACCAAAATTATTAAACTAAATAACTTTTATTTGAATTTACCAATGTAATGCCTAATGACATGCAAGATATCAATATAAATTATAATAACAAAAATGTAAATATTGCTAAAAAGAGGATAAGAGAATTAGATTTAGCAAGAGGATATTCAATCCTATTTGTAATAGCTACACACGTGGATCTCTTCAAAGGTATAATTTTTAAAACACTTTTTTATAATTTTGCAGTCCCTTTTTTTTTCTTTGCATCTGCATTTTCATTGACGTTAAAATATAGTACAAAAGATAAAATAGATTTGAAAGAATTTTATAAAAGTAGGTTCCATTACTACTTACTTGCTTACTTTATATATGCCTTTATAATATTATTTCTTGGAAATTTACAGGATTATCATTATAGCTTTAATGTATTTATCGTTTATTATTTGACAAATTCTCTATTGGGAAATGTACAAACGATATGGTTCTTATATGTTTTATTTTACTTTTATTTGATTTTTCCATTTTTTTTGAAATTTTTAATTAAAAAAAAGGACTCAATAGTGCTGATATTCTTGACCCTGTCAATTTTAATCATAACAGTTATTTATAGTAATCCTTATTTATTTGACCTTTTTTGTAGAACCTTAATTATTACTGAAGTTAGTATTAATAACTACATGATTCCCATTAACATCACGAAATGCTTTTTAATATTATTCATGATCCCGTTTTTTTTACTTGGATATATTTTTGGTAAAAACTATGTTAAAATAAAGAATTTCATGAGTCAAAAAAAGATCTTTTATGTTACAACAATTACATATTTCTTTTTTGTACTATTCCTATTCATTAATCAAGATTTCATTGAGTATAACTTCTACAATTTAGATTCAGCATCTACTTATTATTCTTGGGTGAATCTCTATTATTCGTTATTTACAATAATTTTCCTCTTAACTTTTTTTATTAAATTCAATAAAAGCAGATTTTTTTATTTCAATGGCAAACATTCCGCAAACCTCTTTTTATTACAAAGACCAGTCATACTCATTTTACATCCTTTTAAAATCGGCAACTATTTCACAGTTTACTTTTTTTGCTTGCTTCTAATTTATATAGGAAGAGGAATAATTAAATTCTTCAAAACTAAAATAAATTTACACTCCACATTACAAGATACATTCACTCCCTCTTGATCTCGACGTACTATTCATTAATTTTATAGACTAATTCCACTAATTAAATACCGCCTTTTTATATTTCTAATATTCAACCATTTAGCAATTTCAAGTATAATTTAATAAGTTTCCGCTGATTCTTACAATATTCGATTTTTTGTAAGGGAGATAATTCATTAAACGAGCTGATTTCATTCTTGAGGAACTCCAAGGCACTTAAAGCATCTTCCTTGGAAGAATCTAACGATTTGATTATGTAATTAACCTTTCCTTCTTCCTCCTTTGTCAGTACTAAATACTCTCGGATCTTAAGCGGCTTTCGCTTCGGTGTAAATAACGGATCTTCATCGTCTAGAATGAAATTCTCACCTCACAGCTTTAAACATCTTATATGAGAAGATTATTAAAGGAAAAAATTTCCTTTACAAAAAGCAATAATATAAATTAATTAATCCCTTGACTCTGAACTTTATAAGCGTGAAAATCCTATTCTTTTTCATAATGGTCCAAGACACACTGAAATTAAAACATTGCTGTGATTGCGATATTCCCATCCCATTTGCTCATTTCATGGCAATGCACCCATTTTTGTCAAAATCGGATGCGAAAGAATTGTATGAAAATCCCTTAATTGGGGTATATTGTCCTAATTGCTACTTTCAGCGTCCAGAGAGACCATATAAAAAGCGACGAAGATACAGGTATTATAATTGGAACTCCTAATGACATTATTATTCTTTGATGATGCTCTTAACCAATTTTAACCCCATACCGGTCTTCCTGTGTAGTATTGAAGGATGTTCTTTTTTAACTTGAGTCGAGGTATGATATCCTGCATCATACAAGATCCGTGCTCTTACCCGCGCAACATTAGTTAATCGCAATACTAAATCGAACAATTCCTCTCTGATGCCGTAATGTACTCGAATCTTTAGAGTTTCTGCCATTTCTGCCACTTTCATTAATTTTTCTTGCATTTCTAAGCCCGTCTCGGCTAAATGAATGGCAATGATCCCCATGAAGGTGATGATGCGTTCGATGTTATCCTTCATACCATAGAGGTCTCCCGCCATGACATGATGTTTTTCCAAGATCGATTCCACCGGTTCTTCATCGATCCATTCGATCAAGGGTTCTAAGAGCTTATAGTCTCTCACCCTTCGTTCTGCTCGCAATACTTCATATGCTTCTCGGATCATATCTCGATATGAATTAATTTCAAATCGTTCTAACTTGGATCGCATTAAAACACCCGAGATGGGATACAAGTAGAGTTTAATGATCAATTTTCCAAACGAGGAACATTTTAAGGTTCCATCTTCATTCTTCAATAGTAATCCTTTTTCAAACAAGTAATTAAGGATATATTGAGCCCGTAAGCATTGAGGGATGATATCATTCACATGTTTTTGGAAAGAGGGATCGGGAATGCTTAAGAGGTGGTATAAGAAAGCAGTCACGTGTTCACAAAATTCAAACGAAAACTTCGGATTGGCATACCCATCGGACATCCCGTTTTCAAACCCGCACGAACATTGGATTCCATTTTCACAATCAAACTTGACCGACTGCACACCATAATTGGTCTTCACGTATCCACCGATTGCGGACTTGGTAAAACAACCGAGTTTTATTGCATATCCTTTTTTTTTTACTTTAGATATGATGTTTGGATTGGCATGTAATTTCATCAGATTTCTGGGAGTAATCTCTTGAATTAATAATAATTGTTCAATAGGGACGGCATTCTCTCCCATCTTTTGTTGCATGCAGTACCAGAAGAAAGTACGTTTGAAGAAAGAAACGAGTGATTCAACCGAAATATTGCCTTCTTCATACACGCGAAGAAGAACTTGCTCTTTTAGTGTATTGATGTCGTTTAAACCAGAGCCTAAATCATTATACTTAGGTTCGAGGGGTGCCTTTGGATTATCATTTGTAAAGTAATGATCTTCCACCCAATTTAACTCGTTAACATCACTCACTAAAATAGCGCCATGGCCTTCAGAATCTAATCCAGGGCGTCCAGCTCTGCCCAACATTTGAAACACCTCATTGCCCGAAAATGGGAGGAAAAAGTTGAACCCATCTGACTCTTCGAAGTATCCTTCAAAATTTCTCACGTATTTTCCTGAAGTACTATACTTCTTGAAATCTCTAAGTACCACGACTCTCGCGGGAAGGTTGATCCCTGCCGATAATGTGGTCGTACATATAATTACCTTAAGCAAATGCTTGCGAAACGACTCTTCGACGGCTTTTCGTTCATTTGAAAGGAGCCCTGCATGATGAAAAGCTAATCCGTGCTTTACAGCTTTCTTGAGATCAGAGATCCCACCTCGAATCTTTGCAAGTTTTTCTTCTACATGCTTGCATTCTGTTTTTTCCTTATCAGTTAAGTGGCTAAAAACTACTTGTTGTAAGCTTTTTGCTAGCATTTGAGTCAAGCTACGCTTATTCACGAAGATTAATACTTGTCCTTCTTCCGAGAGTGTTTTATTTACGATTTTTTTGATGGTAGAGTCTTTATTCTTTGTAATATTGAGGTGGAAATATAATGGAACTGGTCTTTCGTTAGATTTGATCAGTTCGGTCTGATTATCCAGAGACGTGAGCCATTGATTGAAAAATTCTGGATTAGCGATTGTGGCAGAAAGCCCTATAACCTGTAAGTTCTCAAGAAATTCGTTTAATCTGACGATAAGAGATTCTAATCGCGGGCCTCTATCAGATTCAGATATGACATGAATTTCATCGATGATGATGGTGCTGATTTCCGAAATCCACGGCTTCTCATGAAAGTTTCGTAGAATGCTATCCATTTTCTCGTATGTCGTGATGATAAGGTCAGCATCTTGAAGGGCTTCTTCTTCAGGTTCTTGATCTCCAATCGAAAGTTCCACCTTGATACCAAATCGCTCGTAATCGTGCTTGAATGAATAATACTTTTCCGAAGCAAGTGCTTTAAACGGTACCAAGTAGGTAGACTTTCCAAACTTGTTGAGAATGCCGTGCATCGCGCACATTTCTCCGATTAACGTCTTTCCGCTGCCACTTGGAGCACACACTAAGAATGACTTGCGAAAAAATAAACCCTTTTGGATAGCTTCTTTTTGGATGTTCCGAAAGGAAAAAATTTTCCGTTCTAAAAGGACTCGCACCATCCTTTCATCCTTGATATACTCCATAACTTCAGGGGTACCATCTAATTCGGGATCGAGGGTTTGAATGTATTTTTTAAGAGACACGTTCTTAAAACTGGGTAGATGCTTTTAAAGAGAAAAATTGAGTTTTATACCGGTATTCCAAATAAAATTACATCTAAAAGAGAGAAATGTAATTATATCCATTATTATTAATTTTTTGATGTCAAGTTTATGGAAAAAAAAGAAAATGCTTGAAACGAACGAGTATGAAAGGGCATAAAAGGATTAATATTTTGTTGAGGAGACAAAAATTCCAGTGTCAGTAATCATCACTTTCTTTTCAAGCATCAAATACTAAATCTTCGTGATTATATATAAAAAAAAATCTTGTCTTGATGATTTCTTCAGATTTTTTCTTTATAAATATCGTAATAAAATGATCTTTAGGAACCATGGTAAGTATAGAATCACAAGTTTCATCAGAGAAAGAATGGGATCTCTCGTTCTTGAGGAAAATGTTGACTGAAGCTCAAGAATTGAATGATGAAGCCCAAGTCAAGATGATCGCGAAAAGAGCCCTCGAACAAGCCAAGAAACAAGGAAATAGAGATTGGGCAGAAAAGTTCCAAGCGATTCTCAATGAATATTCGGCTAAGATTAAATTTGAAAAGGGATCTCACGAAAGATCCACGTTTTCTGAAAGTGATATCACTGTAGATCTTTCGGAAGTGAAAGGAATTGGAGAGAGTACTGCTTTAAAATTGCGTTCGAATGGATTTAGTTCCGTCCAAAATCTTGCCTCCAGTACTCCCGAACGATTAACTAGTGTACCAGGAGTGGGGATTTCAACTGCCCAAAAGATCATAGACAACGCTCAAGCATATTTGAAGAATAAAAATTCTTCATCATCTGGTGAGGCAGTACCTCAAGGGCCCTCAATTCATACTCCAACACCGTATCAAAAACTTGGAGATCGTTCAGCAATTAATGGGTCATCTGAAGTTGAAGTCAAACAAAAGAAACATAGTTCCGAATCGAAGCTTTCAGAGTGGGCAGTAAGACCTTCCAAAAGTTCTCCAACAACAATTAAAGAATTTCACAATCGAAAGGAATCAAGTCATTATGCAGAAGATTTACGGCAACAAATAAAAATCGTATCCAAAAATAAAGTAGAACGAAGAGTGCCAGAGATTGAAGTTCAGATTGAAGATTTAAAGGAAAAATATCCAGAAGAGGAAGAATTTCCGACTATAGGAGAAGAGATGGAAGAAGTCCTGAGTATTGAAGATTTAGATCAAGAACAATCTAATGATGCTTGTACAAGACTACCTCAGAAAAATCGTTTCCTGGAAGAAGTAGATTTACCTCCACTCAAGACTCCCATTTTTCCTTCAAAAAAGACGATAATAGAGGTCGAAGATGAACAAGATCTTTTTCAAACACAGTCAGAATTTCTGGGAGATGATACAGCAATTAAGGATAAAGTAAAAAAGTCCAGAATTCCCTATCGAGAACAGAGGATTAAGAATTTACCAAATGCTGAACAATTATTTCAACGACAGCAGTCAGCCCAGAAGATCTTACAAGTGATCCGCGAGGCAGGCATGATCGAGATTCCAATGAACAACCCAGAACTACGGGAAGTCTTTCGTGCAGTGGATCTCCTTGCATGTAAGCCTATGAGGGGAGATAATGGTCGTTGTATTATCTTACTAGTTCCTATCAAACACGTGATTACTGAAGATCCCGTCTATGTTTGGGATTCGCATGTCATGACTGGAAAAATAAATAGTAATCCTACGACAGCTCAGAACATGGCGATCAACACCCACACCAAGAAGTTGCTACAAGCCCGTGAATATTTATTTTCAGATATGATTAATGGTCATTCTCTTATTTCCTTAGTTGCCCGTTATATCGGAATTTTAATGAAAGCAGATTTAACCTTCAAGAACCAACGGTTATACTTGGGTTCAGGTGAAATCGAGTACCAAGTCATCATAGACCCCGTGCTATTGTCTGATTCACGAGTATATTGCATGGAAAAAACACTCCCCTATGCCTACCAGCAAGGATTAAATCTCCACGTGATATCCTACGATCAGCTTGATGAGCTTTTAGAATACTTGGAAGTGAAATATAGGCTCTTGATTCGTCATGATACTTCTCAGAACGCAATATTGAAGGTAAAGAACGTTAAAATGTCCACATTCAAGCAATTAGAATTATTTTCATTACCATTCCTAGTTTATGGAGTGCTCTTCAGCTTCTTCTTGATAATGGGACTTCAAGAAGTGATCAGATTTTTCATATCTTTAGGTTTTGGATTGATATTTGTGTATGGAGGATGTATCGGGTATCTACTCTATCGCCATTTCCACTCGCTTAAACACGTTGGTTCGGAGTTTTCCATTCCCTTCTATCAAAAGCCCATTGAATTATTGGAAGAAGATTTTATCCTCATCAATGAGCATTTATCTTCTGAATGGATGGCGCAATTTAGCTATGAAGTTGAAAATCATCAAGTTCCTTCGCATCAGAAACCCATAAAACGCAATGCTTCCCAAACTAGTAATTATGCTGATATATTTCCACTAATCAAAGAGAAGGAATTATCACAAACTTTCCCCAATCAACAACAATCAAGTAATTATAAACCAGTGAAGAAAAAGTATCAAGCGTTTCTAGATGATTAATCTGAAAAAGTCTAGAGATACAATCGAAAGATGGTTGATGTTCAATATTAATAGAAAGTATTTTACAAAAAGGAACCTCCAAATTTTCAAGTGATGATTCTCAGCCGATAATTAAACGAAAAGGAACTGTTATTGGAGAAAATAAAGTTGAGAAAAAAAGAAATTTGATATTTACGGATTTTCTTGGATATTAAACTTCTTCTTTATCAAGAGTATAACTATGCCTAATATTGCAATTATACATAATGGATCATATCCAGGAACTATTAGTTTCTGTATCATGACTTTAATGCAATTTGAAAGCGTATCTCCATAATAATTATGCGCAACTGAGATGAAATAGTACACTCCATTCCCATAATCGCTTAATGCTAATTCTAAATCGGTGATCTCATCAGTTAATATAGTTAGATTTCCATTTATTTCTGTGATGAAACTTGAGCCGCGATAAACAGAATAATTATCCGCATCTGAAGATGCTGTCCAAGTCAAGTCAAAATTGCCATTATCATCAGGATTTCCAGCATTTGAGGATAAAGTGAAATTTCCAGGAGGTCTTGGAATGTCCACAGTAATTTCAATACAATTCGAAGATGTAACACCAATATTGTTATGAGCAACAACGATGAAATAATAGATTCCATCTGAATAACCAGTTATGGCTAAATTTGATTCTGTTCTCTCATTCCATAAAGAAGTTAAGCTTTCGTTGATAACAGTGATATAGCTTGAATAGACATATACCGAATAATTATTTGCATCTGAAGATTCCGTCCACGTGAGATCAAAATTACCATCATCATCAGGTTCTTCGGCACTGGAG
>CAZWEM010000060.1:0-20524 GCA_964632315.1 uncultured archaeon | reverse complement strand
ACTCTGTTATATTAATAATTAAATTTTAAAACAAATCATTATTAAATTGAAATATTTTTAGGGTGTTAAATTTGGCAGAAATGCTTACAGATTTACTACAAAACATATATAAAAGAATAGCTCAATTAGGTCAAGCAATTCAAGGTTTAAAGACTTCTTTAGATGGATTAAATCAGAATATAGAACAAAAAATAACAAGTTTAAATGAAAAATTAGAGGAATTTACAGCAGAGATTGATATCACAAAAAATAGTCATATAGAAGTATTAAAAGAGATCGGAGAGGGAACTAAAGATGAACTAAAAAAACTTCAAATGGGGTTAGGTTTAGACGCAATTCAAGCCTTAATTGCGAAATTAGAAGAATTTGAAAAACTTTCAGGTGAGATTTTAAACCAAGATACTGTTAATTTACTCCTCTCTGAAGCAATCACTTCTGTAAATAGCCTTAAAGAGGAAGCTCCAAATAAAATTTAAAAAAAGAAGAATTGAGAATAAATATGGCTGAAAAATTATTAGATGAAATGATTACGAAAATAAATCAAATAACAACATCTTTAGATGGTACAATTGCTCAAATAAATCAAATGAGTACTGCAATTCAAGCAATGTCTCAAAAATTTTCAGAAGAAACCATTTCTATTAATGAGAATATTCGATTGATTGTTGAGGTGTTAAAACAATTTCGAATGAAATCTAGTGAAAGTATGCAAGAGATTGCGGATGATTTTAATTCAAAGATAGCAGAATTATACGAGAAAAAATCAATAGAAGCAATAACAGAGGAGGAAAAGAAAGCAATTGACATAATAAGACAAGCAGCAAAAGCAGTCTCCAATAATTTATATTATGCCCAATTATTAAATGTTATACAGTCAATCCGAGAGGAAACTAATAGAATAATAAGTTGTAAGGAGTAGGAAATATATGCCAAAAGGTAGTTTTGTTATTATTTTACCATTAGACGCTGATTATAAAGTTCTAGGATATTATTTTAAAGGTAGTGAACCAAATTTTAAAATCACAAGTGATTTATTCTTAAGACTAAATTTAGATCACTCAAAAGATGACTACAGCCTATTAAACCTGAAAGAACAAAAAATATTTTCTTATTTGCACCGTTTTACAGGTAAGTTGAGTCGAAAAGCTTCAAGCATAATAATTGGCTTACTTCTAAATGAAAATGATAAACCAGAAAAATTTCGAGCCCCGCTAAAAGAAGGTGCAGATGCTATCGAAGTTTTGGGTTTAGAAATCTTTGATATGTTAAAAGAGGAATTTGGACAAATTTTAAAGGATATATATTTAGAACATTTGGAGCCACTTGTTGATATTTTAAAACCTGAATCTTTAAGAGAAAATATCTTGAATATTACAAAATTTATGCTGAGTGGTGGTAAAAAGGAGAGAAAGATCGCTCAAGATTTGGTCAAAAAAGTTGAGGTGGGCGATTACAAGAAAATCAGTGAATTATATAATTCTGCTGAAGGCGCAAGAAAAACAAACGAATATGAAAAAGCAGCAAAGCTGTATGGAAAAGCTTATCAGTTAGCGGAAGAGTTGTATCTACTTGATATCGCTGAATCCTTAAAGGAAAAAGCTAGTTTTTCGACTATGATTCCCGAATTATTAAAAAATCGTGATAAGGTAGTACAAGAAGCCCGAAGTTCCCTTAGAAATGAAGATTTTCATTCCGCATATATTGCTTATAAAAAAGCAAGTGATTTGTCAAAAAAATTAGTCGATTTCGAAAAAGAAGAGGAATATCGATTAAAGTCAAAAGCACTCGAAGACTTTTATAAGATCGATCAAAAATATCACAAGAAATGAATCTTAATGCTTTTGAAAATATAAAAGATTAGTAATTGGCTGAATACTAACTTATTTTTTAATTACTCAAATAAGATTGATGAGTTTATGCACAAAAAAAGAATTATCGGACTTTTAACCGATTTTGGACTAAAAGGATCTCATTATGTAGCAAGTATGAAAGCAGTAATTCTAAAAATAAATCCTAAAGTATTGTTTATAGACATTTCGCATGATATTAATCCTTTTTCGATTATCGAAGCTTCTTATATGTTGAAGGCGACTTTGAATTTTTTTCCAGAGAAATCAATCATTATAGTTGTTGTTGATCCAGGAGTTGGAAGCTCAAGAGAAATATTAGGGATCAACCTTAAATCGAATAAAATTATTATCGGACCAAATAACGGTGTATTCAGAATGACCCTAAGGCTCAGAGAAATATCACATTGCGTTAACTTAAACAATGAAGAATATTTTCTTGATTCTGTATCGAATACCTTTCATGGAAGGGACATAATGGCACCCTTAGCTGCTCATTTGAGTTTAGGAAAAAAATTAAGTGATTTAGGTATTAATTTTCCTAAAGAAAACCTTTTATCCTTGGAGAAATTCGAAAATCTTCCATTTAACAATGAGGATGGAATAAAATGTTATATACAATATATTGATAATTTTGGAAATGCTGTAACAAATATATTATTAGATAATTTTGAAATAATATCAAAAATGCAAGATGGAGAAGATTTAAACATTATTTTCAATGAAAAAAAGTATGAAGGTAAATTTACCAGTTATTTTGGTAAATTTCCTATTGGTTCTTTATTATTCTTAAAGGGATCAACGGGCTTTCTTGAAATTTCAATTAATCAAGGCAGTGCTCAAAAATGTATAGGATTTAACACTGGAGATATAATTACTATTATTAAATAAATTATGAATTAATTATGGAACAAGAAATTATCGCATGTATTAAAGACTCTGATATAAAATATCTTCATTCTGGTCAAATCTCTAAATATATTTTTCCAGTGAAGCGTAAAAAAGCTCATGAGAGAAAAATTAGTCATCTTATAATTAGATTCTTTGTAATATCGTTTTCGAAAAATAATGAGCCACTTTTTCTAGTTCAGAAAAGAAGTTTTCAAAAAGAAGCATTTCCAGGATACTATACTGACTCTGCTTCTGGACATGTTTTATATAGAAAGAATATACAATTAAGAGATATTAAGGAGGATGCTTTACGCGAACTGAAAGAAGAATTCGGTATCAAGCCAAAATATGTTAAGAAGATGCGTTTTTATGACTTAGAGACAGAAGAATATGAAGGAATTAATGAAGTTTCATACATTTTTGTTGGAGAAATCAATTCTGACGTCTCTCTTAAGCCTGATCCCACTGAACTTGATATTAAATTCAGCCATTTCTATTCCAAATCGGAATTGTTAGCTATTCTGAAAGAAAAAGATACAATCGATTATTCAAAATCAATTTGGAGCACTCTTATCAAAATGGATTTGAAGGAGTTTCTTGAGGAAGACCAAAATACGACTATAGATTCAAAAAAAGTAGCATTATTCATTGGAAGATTCCAACCCTTACACCATGGACATATATTTGTATTCAAAAGATTATTTGAGAGGCATGATCGTATTAAGATTGGAATTGGGAGTTCTCAACTTTCAAATAAATTATCTGATCCATTCTCTGATATTGAAAGAAAGAATTTTATTATAGCAGCATTGGATAAAAGAGGGATTTCCCGAAATAGATATGAAATATTTAGCATCCCAGACATTTTTAATGCTCAAAAATGGGTTAACCATGTTATGTCAATTACTGGTGAATTTGACACAATTTATTCCAATAGTGATTGGGTTCGAGAATTATTTAAAAAAGAAGGAATTAAAATTGGGAAGAAACTTGAAATTTTTAAGAAAAAGTACAGCGGAACAAATGTAAGGAATTTGATTGCTGATAATAATAACGAGTGGAGAAGATTAGTCCCAAAAGAGGTTCAAGTTATTATGGAAAATAATAATGGAATTGAAAGGATCCAAAAATTATATAAAGCACAAAAAGAAGGAAATGGAGCATAAACAAACCAAAGAAATATTAAACATAGATGGATCAATGGGCGAAGGAGGCGGTTCCATAATTCGATTAGGTGCAAGCCTTTCCTTTTTATATAACCAACCAATCAAAATTTATAATATCCGAACTAATAGACCTAAACCAGGATTGAGGCTACAACATTTATTAGGTTTAAAGACTTTAACAGAACTCACAAATAGTGATCTCAGTAAATCCCAAATTGGTACCCAAATGATTTCTTTCATTCCATCTGGAGGATTTTATAAAGAGCATCTTGAAGTAAATATTAGTACTGCTGCCAGCTTAGGCTTGCTTCTTCAGCCAATCCAAATAGCAGCTTTGGGGTTAAAATCATCAGAAAAAATAAGTCTTAATTTATTTGGAGGTGGAACATTTGGTAAATGGGCTCCAAGTATTAATTATCTCATAGATTTGACTTATCCGATTTTCAAATCTTCGGGAATAAAGATTGATGTTAAAGTTCAACGGCACGGATTTTACCCTAAAGGCGGAGCTAGAGTACAATGTTCCGTATCTAAAGTAGCAAAATCTATTACTCCAATAAGTTTGGATCATCTTGGTAATATTAATTCTATTAAAGGTGAAATTATTATCACTTCTAATCTCAAAGGAAAAAATAGAATTCCTGAACGGATTAAAAAGGTAATCTCAGATGAGTTGAAATCAACAAAATGTGAATTAGATCTCCAAACTGAATGGGTAGATTCCTATAGTTCTGGAGTTGGATTACATTTATATGCTCATTCAGATACGGGCGCGCGAATATCAACAGGAACATTATTAGGAGATAGAAATACTTCATCCGAAAAACTAGGACTTAACGCATCAAGAAAATTAATTAAATATATTAAAAATGATATTCCAGTTGACAATTATTTAAGTGATCAATTAATTCCTTTAATGGCATATGCAAAAGGGAAATCAAGTATAAAGGTAAGTGAGATTACTAACCATACTAAAACGAATCTCGAGTTAATTCATTTATTTAATGAAAGAAGATTCACTATTTCAAAAAGTAATAATACCTACCTAATCGAAACTATCTGAAATATTATAAAAATCAAATAATTTGCTTAAACCAAAGAAATTTTTATATTCTAAATCTATTGTAACTTTATAAATAAATTATTAAAAAAAAAAATGTCAACTCAAGCTTATCAAAGATGTCCTCGCTGTGGAAATGAAAACCGTGGTGATAGCTATGTTTGTTCTTTTTGTGGGAAAAGATTGAAAGTAGAAGCTGTCGAAAACATTTTTTTTTTAAAGAGAATCGAGGCAGAATGGATCAATCCCGCACCATGGTATCTAAAGATACTTTGGTTATTTATCCGTCCAAATAAAGCATTTTGGGATATCAATCATAAAAGGAATAAAGCTCCGGGACATTTGATAATATTATTCAACTCGCTTATGTATGGGTTAGTTGGATTAGCATTAATATCTCATTTTCCCTCTCCATATCCAAATTTTGCATTTTTTTTTAGTTTTACAGTTTTTGCACTCTTTTTTCTTCTTGGTTTGTTTTTTTTTTATTTCTTTGGTACTATATTAATTTGGTTATTTATAAAGGGAGCAAATTATGCTGTTGGCTTTTCTGAGAAGTTAGAAGCTAGATTTGGAGGGACTAGTCAGAAAGAAACATATAGAGAAGCAGAAATGAGTCCGTTTAGCATTTATAAGGGAGGTACGCTTAATCAAACCCAATCACATAAGTTCAAAATGATGTATTGTGCGTTTTCTCCATTTTTAATAATATATTTAATAGAAATCCTTATTATTCTTATTGGATTTCCCACTACACAGATCCCCTTTACTCTTACTCCAGATTTATTTGGAACAGTATTTAATAGTCCTATCTGGATGATTCTCTATACATTAGATGCATTAACAATTGCAATTTGGGTCCCTATTTTAATTACACTTGCAATTCGCGAGCTATCAAATTCTTCAACTTTACGTGTTTTACTGGCTTCATTAACAATAGGGATTGTTGTCGCAATTTTTGTCTTTTTTATTCGCCCTGTATTTAGTTTATAATTAAATAGTTGCATTTTAATGAAAGATGAAAAAATCAATGTCTTTAAATCGGAAATATTTGCAGTTACTAAAACCATTGAAAATTTAAACTCAAAATACAATAAAGGGTTAATATCTGATATTTTTTATGCAAAATCAGTTAAGAACGCTTATAACGAGCTTTTAGCAATTAATTTCAAAATAAAAGAAAAAGGTTCTAATCTTTCGGATTTACTAAATGAGATGAAATATATGAATGAGTATCAAAATGCGATTGAAATTTTAAATAATATTGAAATTCAAGAATCGAAATATGGATTTTCAAGATTTTCAATATTAGAACTTCCTGGATTGGCATTAGAAATCGCATCATCTCTTATTACTCTGATGGATATATTAAAATTAGGAATAACTGAGAACTTGGATCTAATTGATAAGTCATTTAATGAATTAACCTCGCTCTTTCAAAGATTTCCCGGTTTAGAAAAAATCAGTGAAGAATTAGCATTTATAAGAAAAGAAATAATTAAGAATGAAGACAAACTCATCAACAACAATAAATATCGGGATGATATCGGAGATAAGCTCTATTTGTTGTATAAAGAATTCCAGTGTAAATTAGATATATAAATACTGATTAAAATCAAAAAATTAATTAAGTTTTAAGTTTTTAATATCACATCAACAGATACTATATACAAAGGAATTTAATATGACAAGACCTGGACTAAGATCTAAAGCACAAAAACGTAAGACAATAACTACACCCGGAAATCAAAATTCAACTCACTATTGGAGAAAGAAACCAAAAAAAGCTCAATGTTCAATTTGCAAGAGGCCTCTTCAAGCAATTCCTCGTCTTAGACCGGCAAAAATGAAAAAGACAAACAAAACTCATCGTAAAGCTAATAGATTAGAAAGTGGCAGATATTGCGCCAGATGTCTTCATAATTTAATTAGAGAATCTATTTGGAATTCTTGAGTTTACGTAATTTTAAAAGATAAATATCTTACTAATTTTACTTGATTTTATATTGATCTTTGAATTAAATTATTTATGATTATAACCATTTCAGGATTACATGGAACGGGAAAATCAACAATAGGAAAAATTATCTCAAAAGAATTAAACTTAGAATATTACTCGACTGGGCAAGCATTTCGAGAGTTAGCACAAGAATATGAAATGGATCTCAAAGAATTTACGCGATATGCTGAAGAACATCCAGAAATAGACCTAAAATTAGATAAAAAAGTAATTGACATCGCTAAAAAAGGAGATATCGTTATAGAGAGCCAATTGAGCGGTCACATCTTAAAAGATCTAGCTGATTATAAAATATATCTATCTTGTCCCATCAAGATTAGAGTAAAAAGGATGGCTGAAAGAGATAATACAGATTTTAAAACAAAATATGTAGAAACAACTGTGAGAGAAGAATCAGAGTTTCAACGATTTAAGCGCTTGTATGATATTGATTTGAAGGATCTTAAAACCCTTGAATCTATTCATGATTTAATCATCAACACCGAAATATTATCAATTAATGAAGTGGTAAAGCTAATTTTATCAAAAATTAAATTGCAAAAATCATAAAAAATTTATTTTTGAAATAATTTCATAAATTACATTTTAGATGAAAGATGAATTATCACTGAAATTGCTTCAGTGATAAGGAATCTATAAAATTAATTTGGTGACAAATTAAATGAGTGTTTATGATATAGGAAGAGTATGTGTAAAAACAATGGGAAGAGAAGCCGGATACTATTGTGTTGTATGCGATGTGATTGACAAAAATTATGTCTTAATTGATGGATTAAAGGTGAGGAGAAGAAGAGTGAATTATAATCACATTGTACCAACCCAAGATATGATAAATATTAAAAAAGGGGCCGATCATGCTGCAGTAGAATCTGCTATAAAAAAAGCAAAGTTAAACAAAAAAATGAGTGAGCTCGTTCCTATTCCTACAAAATAAATTTAAAATTATAGATGATATATTTATCTATGATTCATTTTTCTTATATAAGCAACGGTAGCGCAGCCTGGTAACGCGCTGGCCTGGAAAGAATTATGTATTCCACATGAAAGCCAGTGTCCTCGCGGACTCATGGGTTCGAATCCCATCCGTTGCGTTTTAAATCAAAATTATAATAGATAAAAATAAAATTTTAAAATGATACTTATTTTGTTTTCTTAATATTCTAAGAGTCGATATAACAATGAAAAAAATAATAGGTATACCTTCTAATGGTCCAGAATTATCTGATATGATTTCTGAGCATTTTGGACATTGTAATTATTTTTTAGGAGTCCAAATCAATGAGGACCTAACGTATGAGAGAGTCTTTTCTCTCCAAAATCAAGGGCATTCGGGATGTATGGAACCGGTTATGAACTTCAAAAATAAATCCGTGACAGATATTATTGTGGGAGGTATTGGTGGTCGACCATATATGGGATTTATACAATTTGGTATTTCATTAAACCAAGGTGAAATCGGTAAAAGCGTAAAAGAAAATATCGAATTGTTCATAAATGGAAAACTTACTCCGCTAAATGCTGCGAGTTGTGGAGGTAATTCAAGCCACCATCATAATTAAAAGCACTAGAAAATACTTAAATTTTATAAATCAAACATCTGGAAATTCTAGTGCTTTTGCCCTTCCGCCTCCCATTAATTGATTCATTCCTCCATAGGCCTGACTCTGCATTCCAAAGAAGCGTTGAACAAGCGTGTTTATCCCAAAGCTGCATAAAAAATACCATGCTGTGAAATTAATCCATCCTGCTGTAGCTGGAATCGTTCTTGTCATACCATATACAAGTTCTGTCCATGGATATATGTTTCCTCCAGTATATGCTGCAAGCATTCCTCCGATAAGAGGAACGTCATTAGCATTCATGGGTGATAATGCAATTGGATTGTTTAAAAAAATCCCCCTCACCACACCAAATATAATAAGCATTGGCAAAAAAGTGATACAAGAGGGTTTTAACCTTTGTAAAGACATTCTTTGTTGAGATTGCTTAAACATCTCATTTTTTCGTTCCCATTGCTTTCGAGCTTTTCTATATTTTTCTACATCTTTTTCAGCAAGTTCTATTATCTTTTCTTTCTCTTCTTCATGTGCTTTGATTGCTACTTGTTTTCTATTGAGTGCGTCAGTATCCACTAACCATTTTGTTAAACCAGCACTAAGCAGTGCTGTACCCACCGAGAGTAACAATATAAAAAACATTGAACCTGGAGGATAACTCATCCATTCTAAAAAGGGATTGGTTTGAAATAAAGTAAAAAACATCTTAAGATAAATAATTATTTCAAAATTAAAAATCTAACACATTTCAAGAGATGAATTAAAAAAAATACATTTAATCCAATCCAAGCAATCCACGCATGCCAGGATATTGACTCGCCGCCATCTCCTTACTCAAAGATTCCGCATATTGATGGATTATCCCAATTGAGATGAGGAGTCCTGTACCTGAAGTCAGTGCACCAAGACTATCAGCAAAGAAACTCAGAACCGCTATAATCATACCATTAAGAATCACGAGAGTTGGGATATATCGCTTAAGTATGCGTTCAATAATCCTTTCTGAACTTCTAAATCCCGGAACTTGCATACCAGAATCAAGAATTTGCTGTGCTATGTCTCGTGGGGCAAGTCCAGAAACCTCAACCCATAGAC
The DNA here is from genome assembly GCA_964632315.1 of uncultured archaeon. Taxonomy (GTDB): domain Archaea; phylum Asgardarchaeota; class Lokiarchaeia; order Sigyniarchaeales; family SOKP01; genus SOKP01. Next base: position 10,889 of record CAZWEM010000060.1, on the reverse strand, counting down.
GGCCGAGCATCACACAAAGAAAGATGAATATGACCAAATAAATTACGGCCTTTCCGGGGTCTGCTATTAAACCTGTTATTCCTTGGGGTGGAGTGAGATAATATAGAATTCCCTTTATAGGTATTAAATAATTTCCTTGAGCAGCATGTTGAGCTGGAGCTTCAAACTTTCCTATTAAATCTAACCAAAAATCCCAACCTGGTATTTGTCGTAATGCGGAGTCTGGGCCGGCCAATAGCTGCCCAAAAAACAAGAAGTTTGCATACAATGCATTTACTAATATTACTGGAATGTTTGATACATATAATAGCTTCATTGGATATTTTCCCGTAAACCCCCTATGACCTTTATACGCCAATGGTATCTCTATTCTTGTGGATTCAAACCAGATCACGATGACAAAGATTATTATTGTCGTGATTCCACCCAAAATGTTGGGCTGACTTGTTCTGAGAAATAAATCCATGGTATTTATACTAGGATCAGTAAAGGATTGAATGAAGGCAATCAAAACTCCTCGCGCCCCTGTTTGGTCAGTTTCAATGAAGCTGAATGTATTCCAAAAAATCTGACCTGCAACACCAGCAGCTATAAATAATGAAACACCACTCCCTATACCCCATCCTTTTTGCAATAGTTCATCTAATAATATGATTACTAATCCTGCAAAAAGTATTTGGAAGAAGACTAATGTAGCATTCATAATGCTAAGTTGTCCGAAGGCTCCTCCTGCAATATAAGCGATGCCATTAAATACGGTAAGCATCATCGCTAGAACTTTTTGAGAACCACTGAACATTGCTCGATCATAAGGATCTCTCATATCAACCTTGATGATTTTTGAACCAAGTAATAATTGCATGATAAGACCGGCAGTGACAATCGGACCAATCCCTAATTCCGTTAAAGTTCCTCGTTGACTTGCTAGTATTACCCTCAGCCAATAGTAATAGTCTACTGTATCTTGTACGGTAACTCCATATAACGGTACATTAGACATGATGAGATAAATGATCAACACAACCACTGTCCAGATCAATTTTTCTCTAAATTGTACTTCCCTTTGCGGTTGTTTGATTTCAGGCATTATCCGGACGAATGGGCTAAAGAATTTCAAGAAACGGCTTGCCATGATTGATCAGTTTTTTCCAAATTTTAGGTTATTTAAAAGATATATCTTAAAAAAAATGAAATTAAAAAAAAACTTTGGTATTTGTAATGATACTTGTTTATCTTCTAAAAATAAAAAAACAAAAAGAAATTACACGTTAGTGTAATATATAATTGAAGAATTAGACAGTATCTCCAATCTTTTTAAGTTTGGAGATTAAAAGAGACTTCCGATGCCAGTTGGTTCCTCTTCTTCTTCCTCTTCTTCTTTTTCCTTTTTTTCTTCTTTAACTTCTGCAACTGCAGGTGCACTTGAAACTGAAGCTGCCATAACAGGAGCTGCAGCAGCAGAACTTATGATTTCATCAATATCTGCTTCCTTTAAACCAGCAATTAGCTTGGTGATATCTGAACTGTCTACTTTAGCTCCAGCAGCTTTTAGTACTTTATCAACTGCATCCTCAGTTATTTTTTTACCCGCTTTATGCAGAAGTAATGCAGCATATATGCTTTCCATTATAATTTTCCTCTTTTTATTCTATTTTATGCTTTTATTTTTTCATATATTATTAAAAAATTTATTTTAATTATCCAAAAAGACCTCCAATTCCAACTTCTTCTTCCTCCTCATCTTCATCCTCTTTCTTGTGATCCAAGATAGTAGGTTTTTCACTGGTTTCAACAGGCTTACTACCTCCAAAAACTATCGCATTTAAGGCATTACCGTTTGTTACCGCCTTCCGAATGTAATCGTCCCTTAATCCATCAATATAAACAGGAATTTCAAAAGCAATACCAAGTGCTTCCCTACGGGCTTTTTGAATTAACGGTTCGATTGTTAATTCATCTATTATTCCAAACTGGATCGCAATTTGCTTAGCAGTATTAAATGCAGTAGTAATATTTTGCTTGAAGACTTTAATATCCATGTAAATTATCTCTGGAGTGTAAATCTCCCCATTACTCCAAGCATATTGGATTTTAATTAAAGATTCAATTGGAGTTACTCCTAACTTTTTTAATACTGCTGCCTGCTTTACATCAACAAAATCACCAGCTTTGTGAGTTCTTGTAGCTTCGCGAACCCAGATGGTGTCATTTTGAATGCGCGTTGGTAAACGAAGAGTCATGTTTAACTCACTTATTACTTGTCCAGTGGGTAATCCTGTATCTCCTTCTGGTACCCAAATATCTACAGGAGTTTCTTCATCTGGTTTTGCTGGTACCATCCAAAGATTTTCATTAAATACTCTTCGTAAATCAAATATATTCTTGTTGGTAAAACATAATGCTGATTGTCCTGAAATGTTTTTTGCTAATTTATCTAAGTTTTCCTTGTTGGTATCTTTTATAACTTGCTCAATAGCCCTTAATTGCAAGTTTTTCTTTGACATTTTAATAACTGCATCTCCACGCAATGTTTTTCTGATTCCTTGAACTTGTTTATCGCTCATTTTAGAGACTTGAATTACAGCAACACTGTCAAACTGATTAAATAGCTCAATTAATTCTTTCACTTCATCCAATTTCCATTGTGGAATATGTTTTTTTCCAATCATTCACTCACACCTCTATTGCTTTTAAAAATTGCTCATCAATTTTTACTGGACGGCCCATTGTAGTCTTCAGAAACATCGATTTTATGTTATTATATTTATGCGGCATCTGATCAGCAACATAATCGACAACGGTTTTTAAATTCTCGAATATCTTGTCTTTATCCATTGACCTTTTACCTATTTTCACTTGAACAATAGGTTGTTTTTTCAATTGAATTCGAATAATCTTTAGATATCGCTCAACTGCTGTCTGTAATTCATCTGGATTTGAGATAATCCCATAACCACTAGGAAATGGTTTAGGCATCCTTCCTATCGGACCTAAAAATCGAGCCAAGTATCTTGCCACGTTAGGCATCATTTTATCTTCAACAATGAAATAGTCGTATTTCTTCGCTAATTTTTTCTTATACTTTTTTTCTTCATTATTTATTTTTACTAATTCATCACCATCAATAGTCTCTAATCCCATATTTTTAGCTTGTAATAGTATTTCATCAGACGCAATAACGCAAACATTTGGTAACTTAGAGGTGATTACTTCATTAGGCAAAATGATTTCCTTATCAATCCTCTGTTTTGGATCATTTAAATTGATATCCTTAAAATTGATAATGAAATCAATACTTTCATCAAAATTTCGAGTTTTATCCTTGAAACCCTCTTTTTTAATTACTGAGCGTTTGAGTGTAGCATCTAAGGACTTCTTAAGTAATCTATCATCTACTTTCATGCATTACATCTCCCCCTTGACTTTATCATCATAAAATCCCTCATCAACGCGCTTTTGAATGACTCGAGGATCTTCCCCTTCAACAGTCGCTCCGATTGATAATGCAGTTCCCAGTACTGATTTAACTGCTGCATTATAAGTTTTATCTAAGAAAATTTCTTTCTTTGCTTCTACTACATTTAATAATTGTTCAATGCTCAGATCACCTGTCTTTTGTTCACCCGAAGCAGCAGTTCCTTTTTCAGCATTTAGTTCTTTTAAAAGAAGGGAAGCTGTAGATGGAGTTTCGACAAATATCTCAAATTGCTTTGTTTCTGGATCACATTCAATTCTAACTGGAACTGTCAAACCCTTAAATATCATAGTCTTTTCATTAACTGCATCAACTACATCTTTAATGTTTATTCCTGTGGGTCCCACGGCGGGACCAATTGGAGGACCTCCTGAAGCACTTCCACCTGTCACAAGTGCTTTTACAGTCACTGTTCCTTTCTTACTCACTTAATTTCACCGAATTTCGTTTTTTTGAATTCGAATTATGTTCAAAATATATTCTAAAAGTTAAGAACGCGAATTTATTTGTTTTTACCATTTTCGATATCTATTATATATCGAAACCGCATCAATTTGCGTCCTAAGTCATTAAGAATAATATTTTGGCTTAGTAATTGGTAGAAATGATTTTGAAAAAATAAACTTTGTGGAATTCAACCGATATTTCCAATTTTTTTTCGTTTCTATACAATATTTAATTTTAGCTTTAAGTAGATGATTATATTGGCTGTTTTTACTAAAATTTTCCATGTTCTACCATTAAAATTTGGATTTTACCGGTAAATTGTAAATTAATCTTTAAATATGGTCTCAGAATAGATTTACATTAACGAAAAATTTACCAAAAATGTACTACATACTTGAAAAAGGGTGAGATAAATTATTATCAAAAATAGAAAAATAAAACTTGTATCAACAATTTTAGCTTTGACAGTTTTAGTGGCATTTGTTTATCAACCAAGAGAGCTTAAAATTAATGAAAAAAATCTTAAGTTGTCTCAAAATGAAAATGTCCTATTCGTTGGAACCGCATCTGGATTTACTGACCTTGATCCACTTTATACGTATAGATTAGGGTCTTTCGATGTAATTGATCAAATTGCTGAAGGGTTATTTGGATTTGATTATTCTGATCCAAATTTAGCAATAGTTCCACAACTTGCTGTAGACCATGGTACATGGAATGGAAATCTTTACACAGTTGAATTAAGACAAGATGTTGAATTTCATGATGAGACCCATTTTGATGCATATGCCGTTAAATTTACATTTGACAGACTCCAGTATTTTATGGATAATGGAATGCTATTAACTGAGAATTTATATAAATATTATGACTACTTGACTGATGAAATGATACCAATTATAAATGCTGTTAATGTTGTAAGTGAATATTTGGTAGAATTTGAATTAAATATTCAATATGGTTTATTTGAAACATTATTAGCGTTTGAATCATCGTTTATTTTATCACCAACATCTACTCCACTAGAGGACATAATTGATGTATATTCAGGGCCAATAATAGGAACAGGACCTTTTGTATTTGAATACTACGATGGTATGGTAACAAGTTTTAGTGCATTCGATAATTATTGGAATGGAAGGCCTGAGATTGACCACTTACTATTCAAATATATCTATGATGGGAATGAACAAGCTGATCTTCTAGCTTCTGGAGAGCTACATATGATTTTAGATCCTCCCACCTTTAGAAGAGGAGAATTTGAGGGAGACCCTGCTTATGTATTAGATTCAATTGGAAGCACCATGACAATGTTTATTGTCATGAATAATCATTTTATTGATAGAGATCTTAGGGAAGCAATTAGTTATGCCATTGATTATGAATATCTGATGAATGATATTTATGGTGGAGAATGTACCCGATTAAAATCACCTATTCCAAATGGTATTGCCTTTTCTGATGATAGCTTCAATGTACCAACAACAGATATTATTCATGCAAGAACAGTAATGCAAAGCATGGGATTAGGAGCTGGATTAAATTTATATGATGACAGTGTTTGGGAAGCTTCCACTTTTCTGAGTCTAAACTACACTTATAATATTGGTAGTCAAATTCGAGAGGATATTTATTATCTCTTAGTAGATAATTTAGGGAAAATTGGAATTGATGTTCAAGAGGCTGCTGTGGAGTATTGGGAATTCGAATCTAAGTTTCAAGACTATGAACCTTATAATCGAGATATGCTACAGCTATATTGGCTCGGATGGGCTGCAGATTATAACGATCCAAGTGATTACATAAATAATCTTTATACAAATAGGACCTCAACTTTAGCACGGTATAATGGTTTTAACGCTGCCGTAGAAGCAGGAAGAAATCCTTACATTTTAGAAGATAATGTCCAATTACTAATGGAAGCCGCACTAATAGAAACAGATCATAGTTTACGAGTACAGTATTATTCTCGAATTCAACAATTACTTGTAGAAGAGGATTTTCCATATGCATTTGGATATGTTCCTATGAATCATATATGGTACAATAGTGAAATTCAGGGATTTCAAATGAACTCAATGAGAAAGCTAAATTTCCTTGGAGTTACCGGAGTTTCTCATGAAGAAGTTGACACGACTCCTCCAGTGACCTACATTTCTAATCTCGATGGTGTTTGGGGTTGGAATGGGTGGTTTCAATCAGATGTTCTCGTGACATTGGATGCATATGATGATCTTTCTGGTGTATATATGATCGGATTCAGTTTTGATGGCGTTAATTGGACTTTATATACAGAGGAAATCTTAATAACCGAATCAAAGACACTTTATTATGCATCAGTAGATTATAATGGGAACTATGAAATACCAAACAGTGTAGATATATTAATTGATAAGATTCCACCAGTTACTCAAGCGATTATTTCTGGAGAAGAAGGATTGAACGGTTGGTTTACCTCAGAAGTTCTCGTGACTTTAGTAGCAACCGATGATAACTCTGGTGTGGCAGGTTCAGGATATAGTTTTGATCTTATAACAACTATTCCGTATACTGGACCATTTACATTAATAGAGTCAAAAATATTTGGTTATGGTTCTGCAGATAATGCAGGGAATTATGATAATCCACAAATTGCGGAAGTAAAAATTGATACAATCCATCCCGAAACTACATGTGTAATCACAGGTGCCCAAGGAACGGGAGATTGGTATATTTCTGACGTGATGTTAGAATTAAATGCATTTGATGCTGATTCTGGAGTGGATAACATTGAATATAGTATTGATGGGTCCACTTGGAACGATTATACTGATCCTCTACTCCTTATTGAAAGTGGAAACTATGAATTTTACTTTAGAAGTAGCGATATCGCAGGAAATATCGAACCGGTATTAGTCGTTGTTTTTGAAATTGACAAATCTCCGTCAGCAATTACAGAAAAAATAATTCAAGATCTTCAGACTCTTGATGTTCCTCATCATGCTCAAAAAGATGTAAATAAAGCGCTTATAGCTTTACAAAAAGCTTTAGATCAATTCAATGAAGACAGATTCTATCTCGGATTGCTGAAAATCCATAAAGCAATAATACATCTAATGGATGCTCAAGATGATGGAGCAAATGTTCAATCGAATATCAAAAATACAATTAATATGGTTCAGGAGCTGGTTGAGGCAGCAATTAAAGTAGCAATTGGCTTGGTGGGTGAAAACAACAGGTTTGTTATTAAAGCTGTGAAAAATTTTGACAAAGCATTGTTAAAAGTCTCTGAGGGACAATATGAAAAAGCAATGATATATTTCAAAAATGTCTATCTGAAGATCAGTCTTATAAATTGTCTGTATAAAATCTTTATGAATAATTTCTAAAATTTCTTTTTTTTATTTCTATTTTAAATTTTTTTCTTTTAACAGAAGCAGATAAATCTCTCTATTTGATTTGTAATAGGATAGGAAATCATAGATTTAATTACGAAATTTGGTGTTCAAGATTAAATAATTAAAATTTAAATGAAAAAGTACACCAAATTTAGCTAGTAATACAATAAGAATCATCTAAATTTATCTGCAACATAACCTGCGTCCATGATCAAAATTGCATCTGTAATATTCATCCGATAAGAATTCCATGAGAGTATCATAATCCAATTTTGATCCAAACTTATTGTTTATTGTGGTTAAAACATCGTTAACTTCAACACCGGGAGTGGACATTAGATTATAGATTTCCGCTTTCATTTCAGCAGATATTTGTTGATCCATATTAAAGATATATAATTTACCATAAAAAACATTTCACTTATCAAATATTATAAAGAACTTCAATGCAAATTTATTCTAAGTTTGCCACACTAGCAAAATATTTTAATGGAAAAAAATAAGAGGGAAGAATTTAGTTTTAAGCACCTTCCATAACTATCAAGTGAGTTATCGTCCCAATCATCTCAATCGATGCCTCAATCTTATCCCCTGGAAGAATTGCTCCCACTCCTCCTGGAGTGCCTGTAGCAACAATGTCTCCTTCCTCTAAAGTTAAAAATTGACTAATATATTCAATAATATCTGGTATTTTGAAAAGCAAATATTTAGTATTTGAAGATTGACGAATTTCTCCGTTAACCTTTAACTCAATATTTAAATTATGAGGATCTGATATCTCATCATGAGAAACAATTTTAGGGCCTATTGGACCAAATGTATCAAAATTTTTAGAACGATACCAAGGAAGTTTTATGTTCCTATCATTTACTTGCATATTTCTAGCAGTCATATCTAAAAATACAGAATAGCCAAAAATAAAGTCGTAAGCATTCTGTTTACTTACATTTTTGCAATTCTTGGAAATTATAAAGGCTAATTCAACTTCATAATCTACCCTTTTATTCACTTCATCTTTATATAATATCTTTGGATATATTATTGGTTTATTATCTGTTATTAGCGTGTTTATGGTTTTGCCAAAAAATACGGGTTCTTTAGGAAAAGGAGCATTCATTTCCTTTATATGATCTACGTAATTTCTTCCAAGGCATATTATTTTCGTGGGATTTATACTAATATTCTCAATTTTCATTATAGTTAAATCTCCTCCAATTTTACATAATTTCTCAAAATACCTATTTTTTCTATTTCTGCTTCAATAATGTCGCCAGGTTGTATTGGTCCAATTCCTGCGGGAGTACCCGTCGCAATTATATCTCCCGGTTCTAAAGTAAAAAATTTAGAAATATATTCTAAGAGTTGGGGTATCTTGAAGAGAAGAAATTTAGTATTTGACTTCTGTTTAGTTTCCCCATTTTGCCTTAACTCAATTTTTAGGTCATGTGGATCAAGGATCTCCCCATGTTGGACAATTTTAGGACCAATCGGACTAAAAGTGTCAAAAGATTTGGAACGAAACCATGGTAATTTTGAAACAATATCCTTTACTTGCATTTTCCGAGCGGTGATATCATTAAATACTGTATATCCGAGAATATGCTGATAAGCTTCGGATTTTATAACATTCTTGCATCTATCTTTAATTATGAATGCCAACTCAACTTCGTAATCTACTCGATTTAACTTTTTATTTTCATAGAGAATTTTAGGATAAATAATAGGTTGATTTTGGCCAATCAAGCAATTTAAAGTCTTTGGGAAGATAACTGGTTCTTTGGGAATGTCCATTTTGGTTTCCTCTATGTGGTCCATGTAGTTTGTTCCTACACAGATAATTTTTGAAGGATTTATCAGGATATCTCCAATTCTCATCTGACTAGACAACCATTATAATAATTAAGATAATAGCAATATCATTTAATACAATAGGTTTATTATGAATATTAAAGTTAGAATTAAATTTTAAACTTCACGATAAATAGGTTCTCTTAATGTCTGAAGATATAATGTCTGAAGAAGAAGAAAAGGAAGAAAGTAGGAAGGTTCCCTTAAAAAAAGTTACTTTACTAATTGGTACTACCGCAATCTTTATCGCAGTCGGAGTAGTTTTAAGTGCTCTTAATCCATTTGGATATTTTTTGTTATTTGGAACAAAAATAAATCCGTTCGCTCATTTGATAAACGCTTTAAGTGGGGTTTTAATCGGGTTATTATTTTCAGTAATTACCGCTACTGGTATAGCAATCATCCGATTTTCAATTGGTATCGGAACAATTCACGCGTTTCATGGTGGAATTTCTGGTGCGCTAGTCGTTTCTATTGTAGCTTACATTCTCGCTAAAAAGAAACCTAACTACGTGGAGTATGCTGCTTTCACCGAACCTCTTGGCACGGTATTTATTGGTGGTACTATAGCAGAACTCATTCTACCTTTCTATGGTTCATTTTCCCTCGCAGGTCTAATTTTTTATTGGTCTTTATTTTTTGGGAGTTCTGCTGTAGGATGTATTTTAGGATTTATCATACTGAAACTCCTCAAAAAGGGGGGATATACGAGAGAAACATTTATGAACTAATACTTTAGATATGAGAATGGATGATTTTGAATATAAAGATTTTATAGGGAATTATACGCTATTTTATGGCGAGACCAATACCAAGAAAACCTATTATACCGCAAAATTTATTGATTACCTGATAGATTATCAAGATATTAATCCTAAAGAAATTTCTATTCTGGATTTTGCTCCCGAATTAATGTTGATTAATGGTTTGAAAATTGGGGGTAAAATCAATGATTTTTCTAATAAAAGCTTTGAATGTAGGGAGATTCGATTAAGAGGAGAAATCATACCTGCTCGCTTAAAAGCACGAAATAATAAAGAATTATTTGAAAATATATGCCATAACTACAAAATCACGTCAAAAGCTCTTGAGATATTCAATCAGAAGACAACTGATTTTTTGATCATAAATGATATCTCAATTTATCTTCATTTAGGTGATAAATCATACTTGTTAAATATCATTAAGAAAGCTAGTACCTTTTGCGGAAATTCTTATTGTGGAACCACCATTAAAACTGGATATGGAAAATTACTTTCACTCAAGGAAAAAAAAAGGGTTGAATTCTTGGTTAAAAACTTAAATAATTCCATTTTAACAAAATGAGTTGTCTTTTGATTTTTAAAAAATAAGAATAAGACATAATTATCACGCTTTCGAAATTTTATTTAATTATATTAAAGTGATAATTAAGTTGAATTTAAAAGGAAAAACTCTCTTCATTACCGGTGCGAGTAGAGGTATAGGTAAAGCAATCGCAATTAGAGCTGCGAAGGATGGAGCTAATATTTCAGTTGTAGCAAAGACTAAGGAACCACATCCAAAACTCCCTGGTACGGTGTATACAGCAGTAGAAGAAATTAATAAAGTGGGGGGTAAGGGACTTGCTTGTATTGCGGATATACGCTTCGAAGAGCAAGTTAAAACTGCCGTTGATGCAACTATTAAAGAATTTGGAGGGATTGACATCCTCATAAATGATGCAAGTGCGATTAGTTTGACTCCAACCTTGGAAACATCAA
>CAZWEM010000059.1:19398-20733 GCA_964632315.1 uncultured archaeon | reverse complement strand
GATTTTCAATTTGAATCTCTATATTCTCAGCTTTTAGATCATAACTATCAAAACAACTTTAATGGAAGTGAATAATCATTGAAAGGTCTTAACAAATCAAAAAAATTAATTAAACCTATATTCGCAACGATCTACATTGAATTAAAACTCCAAAAAGTAAAGTTCATAATATTTTCAGTAATTACAATTATTCTATTTATAATAACAGGCGTGATTCCCTACCTTTCGACACCATACTTTATTATATCTCAAACTCCAGCTGACTATTTTTTTGTAAGTACAAACTTCTATTTATTTATGGTCATTATATCGATAGGTGTCTTTTTTTCAGGTATAATATGCTCTGAATACCAGAAGAACACAGGATTAACTATTCTTCCGTTAGTTAGTAAATCACAACTAATAATAGGTAAGTATATAGCAAATTCTATTCTGGTTATTGGTATAGGCATGATTTATTTTTCATCAATGGCCATTTTTAGCTATTACCTTTATGGCGGACCAATTCTTTATACAATTTTTATTAGTTTTGGCTTTCTTGTTTTGTATCTCCTAGCTTTAGCTAGCATTACAACCTTTCTTAGCGCTTTCATGCCCTCTATCCTTCCAGTATTTGCTACGATTACTAGTTTAGTATTATTTGGAGGTTTCGTGATTGATCCAGTTCTAAGAACCTTAGGTACAAACCTCGAACCAATTTACTCCGTATCATATTTATTTTATATTATATTATTCACATTTTATCCTAATTTCTCTTCAATTGAGAGATTTCGAGAAAGTTCTGGTACTTGGCTGTTTCCTTCTGCAGAAGATGCTACACTGATGTTAATAATCTATAGTATTGGTTTTTTCCTTTTGGCTTATTTATTGTTTAGAAGGAGGCAATTATAAAAAGTAAATATTCTAAAGAAACTAAATTAAATTTAAAAAGACTTAACCAAAAATGAAGATTAAAATGCTAAAAAGCTCAACGAATTTATCTCTCTTATTGATAATCTTGTTTATTATCATTTTACCAACCTTTTCCTCTGCTTTCCCAGGGTCTACATACTCATTATCTTTACGAGCAGGATCCCAAGTATATGAGGTAATATACTATGATGACAACCTTTGGAAATCCACAGTTAATCCCCTCTCAAATCCATCTGACTTATTTGACGGTGAAGCTAATATTACCGGAGCTAAAAGTAAACTGGTCCCTCTAACGACGGGTGGGAATGAATTATCAGAATTCGGGGTTTTTATTCAATTTTTCTTTCAATGGTTTAACGTACCTTATAATTCACTGCTGAAACCTAATGGATATGATAACGAATACATTACAGAGAGATACCG
>CAZWEM010000059.1:0-19298 GCA_964632315.1 uncultured archaeon | reverse complement strand
TCGTCGGAAGAAAGAAATCGCTTCAAATGTCAGGTGATGATAAATTCATTTTTCTGCATAATTAAATTGCCTGACGTCCATCGAAAATACTAGGATAATAATATTATTATTAATATCGAAATGTATAATATAGGAACTCGAGAGAGTAATCCAATCAATCTTCGAGCTTGGATCTATGGCGTATTATGATAAATTAACGTCCACGCCAAGTATTTCGTTAGCGCTTCATACACGATATCTCCAACTTGACTCAAGCTTGCAGCCACATGATGAGCGAAGCCTTCTTCACATAACGTCCTAAGAATGTCTTGCAGGCCAGGGATATGGACAACTCCAAATCCTCCATAAGTATTGAGCTCATCATCAGTATAATCCCCCTCAACTAATAATGCTTTTATTTCTCCATAAAGATCATCTGTCTCAACTCTTAAGAGAGTACAAGGGCGAGTTTTAATTCGACCTTGAATTGCTCCGAAGGTAACCTCATCCCCCTTCTGATCCGAAATGATTGGATGGACGGTTATTCTAGTGTCTTTAAAGAATGACTTAGGTAGATTGCTGCAATGAAAAAGGACCATTTTATCAGGGTCATCTCCATAGTTATTGTTCCAATCTAAAATTGCTGAGGGAGTATCAGAAGCTAATTGTAATATATACATACCTATTAATCCAGAAATGTCAACCTCACAAGCTGCTGGTACCAATCCTTCGCTAAATATGCTCATAATGGCACAGGGGACGATTCCGAAATTGTCCTGGATAGATGGCCAACATTGAAAAGCAAAGCCATCAAGCTCATTTTCTATTACCCAATCTTCAACAACTACAGCCAATTTTGCCAATTTGAGTAGTGCTTCTTCTGGAAATTCTTTAGTAGGAGTATAATTCTTGATAAATTGGATTTTATCATCGATTTTTGGATCATTATCGTTTAATCTATTAATCGCACCTAAAATTTCTGATAAATCAATTGCTTCAATGGTGATTCCATTATATTGTAATATCTTTTCGCTATATCTTACAGTTTCAAAAGCATCTGGACGAGTGCCTATTTGACCAAACCTAGCATTCTTCAATCCTTTAACAATTTTGCACGTACTTTCAAATTTGAGAATATCTTGTTGGAATTCTTTAGAATTTATGGCACAAGTATGGGAACTAGTCAAGGTAAAAGGTATTCCATGTTGATATAACACGCTACATGCGGATATTTTTCCACAGAAGGCATCCCTTCGATGGGCTCTTCCCATTTTATCGATTTCATCTGATGATGCCTGGATCAACACTGGTACCTTAAGATCTGCCAATTTAAGACTTGTCACTAAACCTTTTTCATCACCAAAATTTGGAAGGCAAATAATCACTCCCAAAATCTTTTCTCTATTATCTTTGAATAACTTAGCACATTTTTTCGCATCATCACGAGTTTCAACTACACCGTATTTTGTATCTTCTTCAGATAAAATAATATAGTTATAGCTCATTTGTTTCATTAATTCAATAATCTCAACTCTACCTTCCCTAGCTAGCGTATCTGGGAAGACATCTCTGTTCCCGACAATGATTCCAAATGTAGGTTTTACCCTTTCATCTCGTTTATTAATGAATGACATATTTGATCTCATTTTTTTTTATTAAAAAATTTAATTTATTAGATATATTCATAAATCTAATAATCTATAGTTTGACCATTTTAGATGAGTGTACTCGAGTTATTTACAGAGACTAAAAACACATTGGTATTGTTTTGGCAGAGAAAAATATTTAGAATCGCCATTTTCATCCAGATTGTTTACTTATCTTTATCAATCGTCTTATTTTTCCTATTGTTATCAAATCAAAATGATTTTATTATTTTTTATGAGTCCAGTAAACTCATTTTTACTGATATTGGAAGTCTTTATGATCAAACCAAGTATTTATGGGATTTTAGGTATTTTCCCCTTTCCGCGTTCTTTTTCATTCCATTCTCGATCTTGGATTTCGAAGCCTCATTTGTTATATTTAATATTTTAAATTTTTTCATTAACATTCTCATCATTTTACTTTTATATAAAATCATAATACTAGTGAAAGGGAAAGATCATGAGAGAGATAATAAGCGTGTAATTCTTTATATTAGCCTTTATCTCATGGCAGCACCACACATTTTAAATTATATTCATGGTCAGATAAATTTGTATGTAACTTTTTTCATTTTAGCTTCTCTATTAATATTTTTAAGTCGAAATTCAAATGCAAGTAACTTTTTAGCAAGCTTGATTTTAGGTATTAGTATTATAATTAAACCAACTACCGTGTTCTTGGTACCTTTTCTCTTATTAATCAGATTTGATCTTAAAACAAAAAAGTTCGAGTTTAATTTCATCAAATCATTCATTAGGATTTTAGGACTACTACTTCCTGTCTCTTTAAATTTCATCTTTTTCTTTTTATATCCACGATTATGGAATGGTTTTCTTGCTACAAATTTTACAGGAAGTAATGCTTCAGCGTTAAATTTTTCTTTCAGCCTTACAAAATTAATTATAAATTTTTGTTTCTATTTTAACCTTCCTTATAGCCAACTTTGGGTATTAATAACGATTGTGGGAATAACTGGCATCTTAGGTTTCAGTTTTTATGTAATTAGAAAAAAAATGAAGCATTCCATCATCTATGGATATACCCTTGGCATTTTAATCATGTTCTTAACTTATTTTGATACTTGGGATCATCATTTATTAAATTTAATTCCACTCCTCATCATTATTATTTTTAACTTACCCCGGAAAGAGATTATGGTTAACTTATTTAAAAGGGGATTATTCTTTTTCAACTTTCTTGACATTGTCTTCATCGGTGCATGGTTTCTTATATATGTAATTTTTCCCTTTAACTTTTTACCTACAATAGTACTGGCTATCTGCTTATATGGAGTTTTTAGAGTTTTAACGCAAAACCTAGAGAAATTACAGGGAGAGGTGACTTTTCATGAGATATAAACGTGTTTTTTTTGCTATCCTAATCTTAAGTTTATTATATTGTAATATGTCTATTAAATCTGTTTTTTCTTACAATTTTGGACACCAACCTTCTAATGAACTAGTTTGGAGATGCAATATCTGCGATACAGAGAAGTTATATACCATATTTGGTATGAACTGGTCAAGTAGTGGTTTTTTTGAGCACATTGATCAAGGAAAAAAGATGAAATGGGAAATTATATCTCTTGAAAAAGAGGAGGGGAAGTTAAATCTCACCGTAAATAATTGGAAGTGGCAAAGTGAAAATACTTGGGCAAATACTACCAATCAGAAATCATATTGGTATTATTCAAATCCATCCGAATATCCAAATAATTACAATCTCTCCAAGAATTTCCCTTACATTAAACTATGGCTACCTCTTCCGATGAGTGAATACGTGAGCAAATTAAATCTCAATCAGATTTATAATATTGACGATCGAGTGTTATTCACTATTTATATTGACGTGGAAAGTGATTACATCTCCAATAATAATCCATCACAGGCAATTAATGTCATTGCAATCTTTAATGAGAATGGTTTCTTAAGCATTTTTAAGATTTATCTTCAGGGAAACGTAGTCTTGTTGGATATTTCACTGGAATATATTCCAATTTACGCAATCCCAATTGTTATTTTAATTTTTGGATTTTTAATTGGAGCAATTTTATTTTATATATTCTATTTAAGGCCACGTAGATAAAAAGAGGATAATGATAAATATGATAAAAACTCTGATAAATTATTTTAAATCGGCCTGGAAAAACAAGTTTTTTAGATATGCGATAATATTACAAGTCTTTTATTTCATATTTTCTTGCATTTTGACTCCTGTATTTTTTCGGGATTCTAATGATTTTCTAGTATATTATAAAGTAGGGAAAGTGTTTGTAACAGATATAACGAATTTATATCAAATTGTATATAAATGGCCTTTTAGATACTTTCCCATATCAGCACTTTTCTTTGTACCATTTTATTATTTGGGATTTGACTTGGGCTTTATCGTATTTAATTTATTTAATTTAATGTTGAATGGGGTTATTTCTATCGTTTTATTTAAAGTAATTCAAATCATTAAAGGAGAAGACCATGAAAAATCGAATAAGCGAGTCATATTATATATTAGTTTGTATTTAATGGGCACACCACAATTATTCAACTTCATTTTAGGACAAATAAACTTATATGTTACTGCATGTATCCTTATCTCGTTATATCTCTTTCTTAAGTATGAGGATACCAAGTGGCAGTTAATTGCTAGTTTTATTCTGGGTGTTAGTGTTATTTTCAAACCCATCACCTTGTTTTTATTCCCGTTTCTTGTTTTAATAAGATACAATAAACATTCTAAGAAAATCGAATTGAAGTTCAAGCAATCAATAATAAGGTTAGCTGGAGCTCTCGTACCTTTAGCTCTTAATCTAATTTTTTTCTTGACTTTTCCATCATTATTAGAGGGATTCATTAACGTAAATCTCACTGGAAAAGAAACAGAGTTACAAAATCATTCTATAAGTATCACGAAAATCGTCTCAAATTTATTTTATGTATTTGGATTTAGAGGAGATAGTTTGAATATGATTCAATTACCCTTATTTATTATAGTTTCTGGATTCTTTACTATAACGAGTGTCATTTTTTATATTATTCTAAGAACGAGAAGAATCACTAGAGAAAATCTTATTTATGGTTTCATTTTAGGTATTTTAATAATGTTTCTTTCTTACTTTGATACATGGAATCATCATCTGCTCATCCTTCTCCCTCTTTTAATTATTATAATATTTAACTTATCAAGAACTTCAATCATCACTAAAAAGTATGTTAAGATCAGCTTTCTCTTTCTTAACTTTTTCGATATTCTCTTTACGGTATTATTTATTATTACACAATATTTTTTTCCTTTTAATTTTGTTGGTACAATCTTTCTACTCATCATTTTATATGGAATCTTTAAATACTGTTATAATGGAGATTCTCAAAACAAAAAAGGTGTCAATTTAGAATGAATAAAGTTAAATAATTAGCATCCTAAAATTAACTTGAAATTTAGATAAAAGTTCATCCAAAATGCAAGAATATTTCATTATCTTCATACCCGCTTTTTTACTTGGCATTCTCCATACCGCCATTCCATGTGAGGATAAAGCAATATTCTTTTTCTGGTCTTATGGGATCTCAAAAAATCCTCAAAAAAGTATAGGTATACTAGCACTTTATGGGATAGGGATAATTTCCTCAAATTTACTGATTGCTGGGGCAGCGATAGGAATCAGTTTAGTTCCTCAGCTAATATTTCCATATTTAATAACTGATCCTTATTTAATCAATTTTTTTGGAGCTTTTACGTCCACATTTGTAGGTCTTTTTTTGCTAGTTTTCATATCTAAAAGAGATTACATGCCACATTCCAAATACTCGAAGGAAATAGTAAAATTGAATTGGGAAAGTAAAAAAACACCTTATTTGTTTGGAATCTTAGTGGGTTTTGCGCCATGCATTTTTGAATTGATAATATATTCTCAATGTTTACAATATTCTCTTGGATATGGATTTCTAGAAGGATTTCTAGTAGTATTCTATTTTTCTCTAGGTTCGTTCATAGGATTATTTCCCTTAGCTTTAGCTAAATATGGTACATCCCATATATTAAAGCCAAAAGAAGGAAGGAAGAAAATGATTTTTTATTTTATGATTTCAATAATCATTTTTTTTAATATCTTTGTTATGATATTATCCTCACTAAGAATTTCCGTATTTCCAATTCAAAGTGTTTGAGTTAGCAGAAATCTTTGATTCTAGATAATAAAAAAATTAAAAATTTAGTAACCATTAAAGAAGTTAAATATTGGTCCATGTAAATATTATTAATATCGTATTTTTTTATATATTATAGACTTTAACTTGAAATTATTTGGGAGTTTTTAAGATAATGGCAGATTCATGCAAATTCTGTGAAAATCAAAGGATCGTGTTTACTTGTGAGAAATGTAAATCCAGTTTCTGTATAAATCATATGGCGACGACAGAAGAATGGCAATGTAAAAAGCATGATGTAATATATTCCAAAGCTAGTGCAGCTGAAAAATTTTTTCGTTGCACTATTGTTGAAAATAGTAAATGCCCAGAGTGTGACGCCTTATTACGCTTAGAACGTTTATCTTCAGGGCAATATTATCTACAATGTACTGATGAGACTTGTGGATGGAATTCCTATTTAAAAACTCCAGGTTTATTCTTCCCAACGAAAGAACAACTTGCAAGAGAGGCAACTAAGTATAATCTGATTAAAGGTTATAGGATGGATATATGCAGAAAAAGTCTGAAAAAGATCGAAGGAAAAGAAATCTGTCCAAACTGCTTTCTCGAATTATTAAAAAGATCCCATGTAACAAACTTTTCAACGATAATGAATTCATTTAATATTTCTGCCAAACAGATGATTAAATTAATTAATGAATATATTGAAGAGGATCGAATTTATGGAATAATTGATCAGAAAAACCAATTATTTTATTACATCTCTTCGGAGACTCGGGAAAATATTTTATCCAAGATTCAAGATGGAGGGAGGGTTAATGTTAAAGATTTATCTATTATGCTTGATATGAATACTGAAAGTGCGATTAGAGTTATTTATAAATTAATTAATCAATATCAAATCAAGGGTTCTTTTTCGCAAAAGAAAGATTTGTATTACACGCAACAATACATTTTAGACAATATCATAAAAGAAATAAAAGAGAAGGGAAGAATTTCTATTAACGAACTTGCTAAAATATTTGGAATCCCTTCAGAATTGACAAAATCTTTCTGTGTTAATTTAATGAGAACTGGGGCAATTAATGCTTTTTTTGCAGATAGGGGTAATCAAATCATAACTGCTGGACAAATATATAATGAAATTAAAGCATTTGCCAAAGATATAGGATTATTTGAATTAACAAAATTAGCACAAAAATTAAAAATTGCCATAGAATTAGCGAGAAAAAGTCTTCATGAGTTAATCAAATCTGGTTCAATCAAGGGTCTATTTACTCAAAGAAGAGAATTCATGACAAGTAGTTATCTTGAATCGAAAATTAAAGAACTTGCCCGAGCATATAGAACAATGCCCTTAAGGGAATTATCAAATCGATTGGGTGTAACTGAAGCGAGCATTGAGGAGAACTTGGCACAACTAATAGGAAAAGGAGATATTGATGGATATATCGATATGCAAAAAAGATTATTTGTTGCCTATAGTGTTCCCAGAGCAAGTACGTCAACTAGTAGCAATATATCAAAACCAGAACATCTCGAACCTATTGATGAAGGGAAGATAGAAGTAGTTAGAGATTATGATTTTGAGGGTGGACAAGTCCACATGAAAATTGCTGTTCGCAATAAAAGCAAGATGGCAATCAATAATGTCAAAGTAATTTTAGATGCGCCCTCTAATTTCAAAGTAAAGCAACCTCTTATAAGTGTTCCTGTTATCGAAAGCAATGCCAGTCGAGGGGTCGATTTCTATTTAGAACCTAAAACATGTGGCCAGTCGATTGTAGGAGGGACTGTTATTTACAAGGATGCTACGGGAAAAAAGCATACAATTAATGTGAGAAAGAAGGAAGTTCAGATCAAATGTCCTTTAGTTGTTTCTTGCCTCGCAACTATAGAAGATATTCAAATAGCAATTCAAGATCTTCCGAATGATGCCAGAGCATTTTTAGTTGCCGATTTAGATCCACGGTTAGCATATCGGGCAGCAATACGTACTTTGAAAAATTTTGATACTAGTGCCGTTACATCTCATGAGGGAACTGATTCAAATGGAATGTACGAAAGTGAAGCTTGGTTCTGTAGTGAAGCAAAAGTAACAGGAGGACGAATAATAATAAGAATTTATGTATCGGAGTCTTCCCAATCCCTTGAAATTAGAATATGGACAGCAAATCAAGGACAACTTACGGGATTTCTTGCTCGTGTTATTGAATTGTTATTTGAAGAAATAAATATTATTCGAAAAATCAAATCGGAAGAAAGAGCGAAAACTATTGATGTAATGGCAATTACACAAAATTTAGCAGAAGTAAGTGATTATTGCATGCTTCGTTGGAAAGCTCAGAATATTAGAAATAAGCTACATGATACATTTATTAGGCTAAGAAAATTATTGGGAGATAACGAGGCGATACTAGGGCGTATTGAATTTTGGCTCACTCAATTGAATAAATATGGCAAAGATGATAAAATAAGCGAAGAGGATGCTGATAAATTAGTAGAAGATGTAGAAAAATTCAAAAATGTTATTGCTCGATCAATAAAACTCTAATTTCGTTAGAGAAAACATTTATAAATATTCTATTGAATTAATATAATTAATAATAAATTCTTCGGGATAGATATTGCCAATTGTATCTTTTTCTATTAATAAAAACCTTCTTGAGTTTATAGATAAGTTGATCTCCAAGAACCAATATGATAACAAATCTAAAATTATAAGAGATGCACTTTTACGATTAATGTCAACAATGGATATAGCTAACATTGAATCGTTCGCAGATTTAAGTCCCATAGATAAGAAGATTATTGGAAATGTGATTATCGTTATTCAAAATGATCCATTAATCCAAAGAAAAATTAACAAAATTGAAAATAATTATAAAGAGCAAATTATTAGTAAAAATCAACATTTTCAAGGCGAGAACGTCATAATATTTTTAATTATTGAGGCAAAAGTCGAAGAACTTCAAAATTTCGTGGTTGAAGTGAATGGGGTAGAAGAGATTAAAAATTTCAGGTATTTAATCATAAACTAATATTTCTCTTGAAAATTTAGCGGTATTTCAATTAATTTTTAATTTGATAATTATTTAGTTAAAGCAATTATGAGTGAAGAAGAAATTTATATTTCTAATGTTGGACTAGATGTCTATAGAAAATTACAAATGCATCTTGACACTTTACCCATAGGATTTCCAGCAACGGAATCAGGAGTAGATTTGAAACTATTAAAATTTTTATTCACTCCTGAAGAAGCATTAATTGGAAGAAATATGAGACTAGTTCCTGAATCTCCTAAAAAAATATATAGAAGAATTAAAAAATATGGGATTTCGCTTGAACAATTAGAAAAGGTTCTCAAGAGAATGTATAAAAAGGGATCTATAAATGTGAAAAGAATAAAAGAGGATGATAGTGAAGTATTTCATTATCATAATGCCTTTTTGGCTGTAGGAATGTTTGAATATCAGCTCCATCGAATGACTCCTGAATTTTATAACGACTTTGAACAATATATGGATGAAGTTTTTAGAGATGAGGTAGCCAGTACAAAAATCAATCAATTACGTACGATACCCATTGAAGAGAGTATTACCCCAGAACACCATATAGCTTCTCATGATGAGTTAAAAAACTTAATTGATAAAGCAGATAGAATAGCTGTTCAAGATTGTGTTTGTCGTCAAGGTAAAGATCTCCTTGGAAAACCATGTAAGTTCTCTGATTTAAGAGAAGTTTGTTTTGTGCTTAACAGTTCTGTTCAGCATATTATTGATAATGAAAAAGGTCGGGAGATAACAAAACAGGACGCATATGAAATATTTGAAAAAGTCAAGCAAGCAGGATTCATTATCCAACCAGGAAATGCTATAAATCCTAATTTTATTTGTTGTTGCTGTGGTGATTGTTGTGATATGCTAACTAATATAAAAAAGTTAGATCGCCCATTGGATATGATTCATTCTAATTATTTTGCTGTAATTGAAGATAATAAATGTGTTGGATGTGGGAGTTGTTTAGAAAGGTGCCAAATGGAAGCGATTTCATTAACTGACTTAGATTTGGCAGAAATTAATAGAAGATTATGTATTGGATGCGGTAATTGCGTAAACACATGTCCTGAACAAGCAATAAAGTTAAAAAAGAAGAAAACAGAGGAAAAACCTCCCTTTGATACAACACAACTATATTTAAAGATTATGGATAAAAAAGCGGAATTAAGAAGAAAAGAAAAAGGAATTGAATAAAAAAATTAAAACTTAAAGGTATTAATATGGGAAAAAATAGATATGGAAAAGGGTATCAAAAGAAACCATCAACATCTGATAAGCAAGGAGGGGCAGCAATAAAGAGTGGGAAGATAAAAGCAAGTCATATCTTGGTTGAAAGGTTCAGTAAAGCTCAAGAAATTTATGAGGATATTATTGCCGGGGAGAATTTTGAAAATATGGCACGCCAATATTCTACTTGTTCAAGTAAAAAAAGAGGAGGAAATTTGGGAGAATTTACTAAAAATGACATGGTCCCCGAATTTTGGACTGCTTGTACCAAACTTAGAATTAATGAGATTTCCAAACCTGTTAAGTCTCAATATGGATATCATGTAATAAAAAGAACCGGATAATAAAAATCATAATAGGAAATGTAATAGCCCGGCACGGAATTTCGAACAAGCTAAGAATTTGCTCATTTTTCGAACCGTGGTCTCGGGATTTCCCTAAATCTAACAATGTGAGATTTTTCAGAGTCCCAAATGCTTGGCCACTACACTACCGGGCTGAGTTTAATTCCCAATGCATGATTATTCTAATCAATACATGGAATAAAGAGAAGAATGACATTAAAATTTTGTTCATAATATGTTTTGATCATAAAGAATTTATTTGTCTTATGGGATAGATTTTTATTCTAATGTGGTCTTATAATTTATTGGATTACACAAACTAATTTCTCGGAGGATATAAAATAGTTTTAAATTTAATTTAAAACCAACCCTTTTTGATAAAGGGTACAACCCCGTGACTGAAAAAAACCCCGTATAAATTTTTATATATCCTCCATGTGTAATCCTTTCCATTTAAAGAGGGATCTGATTCTTTAAAATATTAATGATTGATTTATTTTATCACAAATATTAAATATGGAATTTTGCTAATCAAAGCAATTAGCTGTAAAATGAACACATTAATTCTAAGTAGTATTAGATTTTTTTATATCTATTATATATTTCATTGAAATAATTATCACTCATTCCTGCGATATAGTCTCGAACGATTAACGCAAGTTTATTTTTGCTCTTAATCGGTTCATAATAGGTTGTATAGTTTTCATCATCAATATAATCAATATGATCAGTAAAAATTGGGGATTGTTTATCATTGCGTTCCAAATCTTCTAAAGATCGCTTGAAAATGAATTCAAATTTATTTTTTAAATACTTAGTGTAAGAGAGGTTCGAATCGTTAAAAATATGCAGATCTCTCCGGTTGTATATTTTTTCATAATTAAATTGTTTTAGTTCTCTTAAAGCCTCATAAATCTCTTCACTATATCCAATCATATCATTATCAATAC
This sequence comes from uncultured archaeon, assembly GCA_964632315.1. Taxonomy (GTDB): domain Archaea; phylum Asgardarchaeota; class Lokiarchaeia; order Sigyniarchaeales; family SOKP01; genus SOKP01. Next base: position 7,947 of record CAZWEM010000059.1, on the reverse strand, counting down.
TATAATTTAGCAAATCCATTATCAAGTTGTGAATTATTTTACGATTAGTATCGCCTAGAACTTTCTTACAATTAACGGGTATATCTGACCTTTTAATGAATTTTAGTAAAATTGCATCTTCGATGTCTCGCCCGACATAGGCAATAGTATCACATATTCTAACCACAACGCCCTCATAAGACATCGGAATTCTCTTTAGTTTATTGTCATTAAATGCATCCTTATATTCTTTAAAAAAATCATTCCAAGATTTTCCATTTATTTCGATTGGTTTTACTTCTCTTTCATTAACCTCGCCATCATGACATAAAATCCCATCTAAAGTTTGTAAGGTTAAATTTAATCCTTTCGCTGGTTTTTTTGGGAATCGTTTTTCTAAGTAGAAGAGCCACCTTATACTTTGGGCATTATGAAGAAATCCTCCTAAATTGTAGTTGTAACAAATTTCACGTAGAATTTCTTCTCCCAAATGACCAGCTGGAGTATGGCCAACATCATGTCCAAGAGCTATTGCCTCTATTAAATCATTATTAAGTTTTAGGATGCGTCCAATTTGCCTTGCTATACGAGCTACTAGCTTAACGTGTAAGCTTCTATGAGTTATATTAGCATTAAATGGCTTAAGATCGAAAAATACTTGAGACCTATCTATATATCGTGAAAAACAAAGAGAATGCACAATACGATCAACATCACGAAAAAAAGGAGGTCGAATATCCTCATAAGAATCATGTTCATCGTAATATCTTGAAGCACGGCTATTGGGAATTCCCTTAGGTCCAATTAAATTATCATTTGATAATAATTGCTTAAATTTCTGTACTCTGTTATGATCCAATGAAATTCACTTTAATATAGAAAATAAATTTATAATCTTGATTGATATAACCAAAGTTTCAATTCCTAGAAATGTTTAAAAAATATAATCTTATTGCTTTAGATGGATTTATAACGAATATAAGTAATATTAATAAATTTGAAATGTTTTTTTAGAGTTTAAGAGGTTATACATTCCCAAATTTGATCAATATTGCATCATAGGGGCATTGTTCTTTACACTTCAAGCAAAAATTGCACTCTCCATTTCCAGTATAAAAATCAAATGGTTCATCAAGTATTCGTATCTGTTTAGGACATACTTTTTCGCAAATCCCACATTCAGCTCTTCCCACGCATTTAACAGGGTTTCTAGAGAGTTTTAGAAAGGAATAATCAGAAACTACTGATGAGAGGGCGGCAAAAGGACAAAAATATCTACAATATATTCGGGGATACCAAATTGAAAGAGCTAAAACTAAGAAATAGAACACGAAGATTATGATTGCTCCCCAATTACCTAAAGCAATAAAGCTTGTCCAATTAGTAATAAATTGAATGAAATAATAGAAAATGAATTCTGACATTGAAAAATATCCAATAGGTTTGTCTGCAAAAGCCCCTAATTGTTCCTTGAAGTCTAAATAGAAAAGTTGATTTGCTGTTTTTGATATTCCTAGTGGTACGATGAATAAGATAAGTATGATAATAAATACATACTTAATTTTAAGAAGAAATCTATGCGTATTCAATTTAGGGGATCTCTTTTTTACGGGGATGGCAGTCAGTGCGTCTTGAATTGTACCAATCGGACAAACCCATCCACAAAAAGATCTATTAGTAAACAATATTACAAGGATAAAGATTCCAATTAGCATAATAGGAAAGAACCCTTGACCAATCGAATAAAAAATGTATTCTAAAATTCCTGCTCCAGTCGAGAGAGGATTTCGAGGGCTATTCAAAATAGGTAATACTTTTATTAATCCCTCAAAAGCATTAAGATTTATTCCAAATATCGTTTCAAGGATTACGTAGTTTACTAGTAAGAATGTAACGATTTGAACTACTCGCCTTACTATAGTAGTCGAATGTTCTTTCAAATTCAACCTAAATCTCAAAAGTACCACTTGAAAATAATTTTAAATTATAAAATAAAATAATAGGTGTTTAAAAAAATTATCTAAGAATTCTTTCTGACTGTTTCTAATAGTATAGCTTATAGCAATTTATAGTAATAGGTAATAAAATTGAATATTTATCAGTCCCATGATTAATCAGTATATCTTTAATTCTTGGTGATAAAGTGAATAGTTCGAGAATATTACTCTCTCAGAAGGAACCAACTTTTTCAATGGGTCTGATAATTGGTTCTAAGGAATTTCTTGATAGATATCTGAAGTAAAGTCTATGAGCGATACGTAAGATGAAGAAAAGTAATTTTTCACTGTCTAAAGATTTAAATAATCAAGATTTTTAATATTTAATTATACTAAAGCAAAAAATTATGGGGGAAAAAGTGGAAGACAAAACTGTTCTTTTTCGGTGTTATGACCTCACGGCTCCGGGCGGGGGTGGTTATAGGAAAATTCCCTTGCTCGAGTCCGAGCTAAATTCTTTAAAAGAACTAGGGGCCCATTGCCACTGCGAGATATACCATAGCAAGCACTTGCGGAAACATCGATGGATTGAGGAGCCGGACATTACACTCTTATTTACTGCATATAAGGGCCATATTGTCGCATTAAGCATTTATAGTCAGAATTCTAAAACCCTACCAGAGACCATATCAGAGTTTACCCATCTTCTAGAACTTTTTATTATTTGGACCATGCCTCATGGTGAAAAAGCACCTTTAGAGGCTCTTCCCTCCAGTATCGGAGGATTAAAGAATCTCAGGGTCTTTGAAGTCAATAACTATAGAAATTTAACACATTTACCCAATACCATTGGTGATCTTCAATCAGTTAGAAAACTGAATATAATTTTTTGTGGTGTTCGTTCTATTCCTGAAAGCATCGGAAATCTTAAATCTTTAGAAGAGTTAGGTCTATCTGGGAATCAGCTAACAGATTTACCTAAGTCCATTGGTGATCTTCTCTCACTTAAAGTTCTTTCATTAGAGGGAAATGGTTTAGTATCACTTCCCGATTCTATCGGAAATTTGACGCATCTCAGGCATCTATACATTTCGAAAAACAATCTTACCTCGATTCCTCAAGCAATACTTGATTTACCATCACTGGAGATTAGACAATAGAACTGAAAAGTTAAATTTTTAATTTTTTTAACTTACACCATCTATTTCAAAAGGATCGTTTCTCGATTCTTTGGCGCCTTAGTAGCTTTCATAAGCTTCTTATGAATCATTGTAGCAAGACTGATTACTTTCGTTTCCTCTCCGTGGTTAGTGATAACCATCTTTGGCCTTGGCTGAATTCGGCGAAGAAATTGCGAGATTTGACTTCTTGAGGAGTGCCCGCTGAATCCTTCTAAAGTGAACACGTTTAAATTAAGCTTGACCAGTTGAGTCCTTCCTTTAGCATCAATATACTGAAATTCCCTGAATCCTCTCTGAATTCTATTTCCGAGAGTGCCAGAAACTTGATAAGATACAAAAATTAGCGAATTCTTCTTATCTTCTGCTAAGGCTTTAAGATACTGGACTGAAGGTCCACCTATAAGCATCCCACTTGTAGCCAATATAATGCAGGGTCCTCCGCCTTGCACATCTAAGCGTTCTTCTGAGGAGGAGACGGTTGTGAAAAAGTCACTTAGAAATGGATTTTTCCCTTGATGCAGAATCTTTTCACGTAGATCAGAACTTAGAAAATCAGGATGAGCAGTATGAATTGCTGTTGCCTCTGATATAAGACCATCTAAAAAAACAGGAACACGATCAATAATTCCTTTTGAGATATATTCTTCTAAAACTATAATTAATTCTTGAGCGCGACCAACAGCGAGAACAGGAATAAGAACCTTTCCTCCACGTTTAATTGTTGCGTTAATAATCTGTTTTAGCTCCTTTTCGGAATCTTGCCTGCTTGGAATTCTATCTTGTGGTCCTCCGTATGTAGCTTCTATAAGCAAGCTTTCAACTCTTGGAAATTTAACTGCTGCTTTTTCAAGTAACCTTGTTTTTTGATATTTCATATCTCCTGTATATACAAAATTATAACCACCTTTTCCGAAATGTAAATGAATTAATGAGGAACCTAAAATGTGTCCCGAATTATGAAGAGTGAGCTTGATATCTGGAGCAATATCAGTAACCTTTCCCCAAGACAATGGAATTGTATGTAAGACGGTGGTTTTAACATCTCTCTTCGAATATGGGGGAGCAATTCCTTCTTTCTCACAAATTTGCACGAAATCTAATTGAAGCATTGTTGATAAATTTCTTGTAGGAAGTGTAGAATATACTGGTCCTCGATAGCCATACTTAAACAGAAAAGGCACCATTCCACAATGATCAAGATGAGCATGAGAAATGATAACAGCATCTAAATCTCTTATAGAAAATTCTGGTAAATCAAAATTAGGAAATTTATCATTGTTATTTCCAACATTTAATCCAACATCAAGTAACACGTTGCTATCTCTTGTTTGCATCAGAATGCATGACCGCCCTACTTCTCTAAAACCCCCTAATGCTGTCATTCGGATATCTAAATTTTTAAAAAGCATTGGTCTGTGGATACGTTTTCCTATGTTTAGCAAGATTTCTTTTTGCTGCTTTCTCTCCTTCTGAAGCATGCCACGTATGAGCTGGATTGTTTTTGAATCTAAAGGAGGAGTTCTAATTGTTTTTGGCTGCCAGAAGGTATTAGCCCTAATTTCTTTTAAGTTTACTCCTTTTTTGCCGATTACCAATCCAGGTTTACCAGACTCAATGATTACTTCACCACGAGTGTGATCAAATTCTATGTGAGAAATTTCAGCATCTTCTCCAACAAGATTTCGGATATATGCTTCAGTCTCATCAGGATCCTTTCTTTTTTCAACATTCCACCTAAAAACCACTCTTTTTCGCATGGTTTTCGCTAATTCTTTCAAAATATCCGATCCTTCTACAATTTCTAAATTAGAATTTTCAGAATAAACTGCGATTTCAGGACCTTCGAATTCAATTTTCTTTACTGAAATATCTCCTGGGAGGTAATGTATTATTTCATCTTTAATTCTTTGTAATTCTCCTTCAAAACTCATATCAATTCAATTTTTAATTTGTTAATTTAAAATTTTTATCGTTCTGATATATCAGATTAATTAGTTTTTAATTTTGATTAGATTAATCTAATATCTTGGTAATTTTTCAACGATATTCCAATTATTTTTATTGTTCCTTAATATGAAATTATTTCTTAGCGAATTTGTATAAATAGAATAACTTCTTAATCTCTTTTATGTGAGATTAAGAGATTAACTTAAAGAATAAATTCTATTAATTTCTACTTTAAAATATAAGTTTATGAAATAAAAACATTTTCATTATCAAACATCATAATCCCACTCTAAATTTAGAATGATGGCGCAAGAATTCATTAAAGAAGAACATATATATATCTTATACTTTATCATGCGGGGAATGAATTCGCATGAAAGTTCTGACCCAACTGAAAATTATGGAATATTCCATTATTTAATGAAGAAGATCTTGAGTATTGACATTTTTCATTTCCCGCTCTCTCTCTTATATAGCAATACTAAAATTTTAATCAAAAGATTAATTGAAGTAATTAATCTTTAACTGAATTATAGAGAAGACCCTTTAGATAATGCCACGTCGAAAAACCATCTCAGAAATTTTAAGCATCATGGAAAAGCCTCAAAAAATAAGAAACATAGGATTAGTCGGACATATTGATCATGGTAAGACTACTTTAAGTGATTCCCTACTTAGTGAAGCTGGATTACTTTCTCCAGATTTAGCGGGAGAAGCAAGAGCTTTAGACTATTTAGAAGAGGAACAGCGAAGAGGTATAACAATGAAATCAACAAATATATCTTTATATTATGAAAAATCATTACATCAGACCGAACCCTTCGTGATAAACCTCGTTGATACTCCGGGACATTTAGATTTTAGTGGAAAGGTTACCCGTGCCCTGAGACTTATTGATGGGGTCGTAGTTGTAGTAGACGCAGTTGAGGAAATAATAGCTCAGAGTGAAACTGTCATTCGTCAAGCTCTAGCAGAAGGAGTTAAGCCAGTACTCTTCATTAATAAGGTAGATAGATTAATACGTGAGCTAAAACTCTCAGATGATGAAATAAGAAAAAAATATTCGAGAATTATAAATGATTTTAATACTCTAATAGAAAGATATGCAGATAAGCCTTTTAATAAAGAATGGCAAGTTTCACCTGCAGATGAAAATGTTGCGTTCGGGTCTGCATTACATAAATGGGGCTTTACTGCTAAAATATTAGAAGAAAGTGAGTTAAAGTTTTCAGATATAAGAAAACGATATAAGAAAGAAACTTACACGAAGGAAAGCTACGCTGATTTATCAACTTATCTTCCAATTCATTCAGCTATTTTAGAGATGGTTGTCGATCATTTACCAAATCCAATACAAGCTCAAAATTATCGGATTAAAAAGATTTGGGATGGCGATCTAAATTCAGATTTAGGGAAAGCCATGATCAATTGTGATCCAGAAGGACCTTTAATTATTTGTTTGAGTAAGGTTCAAGTTGATAAAAATATACTTGTTGCAACGGGAAGAATATTTTCCGGTTCATGTTTTAAGAAGCAAAAAATATTTCTTGAAAGAGAAAACCAAGCTGAAACAATTCAAAGAACTGCTATTTTCATGGGACAACGAAAAGAGCAAGTTGAAAGAGTTCCTGTGGGGAATATAGTTGCAATTGAAGGTTTAAAACAAGTAAGAAGTGGTGAAACCATAGTAGAAACTAATGCTATTAAAGATATGATTCCATTTGAAAATGTAAAGTATGTTTCGACACCGGTGGTCACAGTTTCAGTTGAACCAGAATACCTTAGAGACTTGGATAAAATGAAAGATTGTATCGAAAATCTCTTGATTGAAGATCCTAATTTGAAATTTGAAATCAATGAGGAAAATGGAGAATTTTTACTTTCTGGAATGGGTCCTTTACATCTCGAAGTAACTGCTAATGATGTGGAACATCGAGGAGTTCAAATATCAATTTCCGAACCCCGAGCTGTTTTTAAAGAATCATGTTTGAATAAATCTTCTATGATTTCAATGAATTCCCCTGATGGAAATATGTCTATCAAGTTGAAGTTGGAGAGGTTAGATCAGAAGAGTATCGAATATTTTCAAGAAATTGGCGGAAACTCTTTAGTCAAAAATCAAAAATTAGGGGATCTATTAAGGAAAAATACTAGATTGAATCAAGAAGAGATCGCAAATATTTGGTCATGGGATGAACATCAGAATCTTCTTATTTTCTATAAGCTAGAAGAACAAGAAGAAATGATTAAGTCTACAATTCTTGATATATTTAAGAAAATACAAATGAATGGCCCTTTATGCGGAGAGGGGTTAACTGAAATTAAATTTATAATCAAGGAATTAAGCATAAAAAGTTTCAATGCGGAAAATGCATCTACGGAATTATCTGCTTTAATATATGAGGGTGTGAAAAAGGCTTTGAGTGAAGCTGGATTGATCCTACTTGAACCGATATATCATACAATCATTCAATTACCTCCTGAATATATCAAGATAAGTCTCTCTTTGCTCTCAAAATTCGCCGCGAAGATCAAAACAATAAATCAAGATAATGAATATCAAGCTACTATTGAAATTTTACTTCCAGTTAGACATTCGATTAAATTTGCAGAGGATATCCGTTCAGCAACCTCAGGTAAAGCATTTTGGCAAAATGAATTTTATGCTTTCATGGAAGTCCCTTCAAATGAAGCAAACCAAATTATAAATGATATTCGATTCCGTAAGGGTTTATCATGGTAAAACTAAAGAGAATTTAAATAATCTGTTAAATATTTTCAGGTAAATACGTGATATTAAATCTTTAGAGAGAAATAAAGAATGCGCCTGCCGGGAATTGAACCCGGGACGCCAGGTTGGGAACCTGGCATATTACCCCTATACTACAAGCGCAATGCTAATA
>CAZWEM010000058.1:0-23294 GCA_964632315.1 uncultured archaeon | reverse complement strand
ATTGAAACTCCAAATAATGCTGATGCGCCAGTTGTTAGAGGATTGGTAATCAATGATTTAGATGCTAACTTATCTTGGAATAAATTAGAGCTTGAAAATGACTGGTGTTCTGGAAATGGAACTATGAATAATCCATACGTAATTGATAATATCATGATAAGAAGAGAATCTAACGGAGATGATTATGGAATATACATACATAACTCGCTCGCCTTTTTTATAATAAAAAATTGTGATGTAGGACATGATAGCCACACTGGTCTCTTTCTTTGGAACGTAAGTAATGGAATTATTTCTTATAACCAAGCTGATGGAGTAGATAAGCCAATTGCTTTAGCGAATTGTAGTAATGTAAATATTTCAAGCAATATCTTCAAAATGAGTTATAATTTTGCTATTGACATTGACAATTGTAAGAAAATTACAATATATAATAATACATTCACAGATGGAACATGGCATGGTATAAGCTTATATCAATGTACAAATTGTTTTATTACTGAAAATCATATAGAGGTTGAACAACATGGCTGTGTAATTCTTTCGGATTCTCATTACAATATAATACATAAAAATGTAATACACTATGACAAAGTAGGAATGCAAATATTTGGATCCACATATAATAATATAACTTATAATTACTTAGATGGAAATGGAGAATGTTTTGATGAGAGATTTGATAGCATGAATAATATTTTTGAACACAATACCTGTTTAGCGGAAGAATTATTTATACCTGGCTATGATTGGTTTATAATTTTAAGTGTAATATTGATTATTCAATCTCTAATAGTAACAAATTTAAGTATAAAAAAACGGAAAATAATCTGAATTCATATAATATTTGTTTGAAATTTTTAAGCCTGTTTTTATTCAGTCTACTCTGCATTAGGGTATTTTTAACATTAGGGTATTTAATTATTAACAAATCAGACTCCATATTCTTCTTATTTCTTTAAAAAAACATCAATTTCTTTTTGAATAAAAGGCTTTGAAGACCATCCTCTTACGTTTCTAATGAACATTTGGATGGATTGACGCCCAATCTCTTCTCCTCTTTTTAATGCTAAAGGGTTTCCTCCACTAATACTCATATGAGCTCCTAATCGCATTATCACACTCTCAATATAAGATTTTCACTTGAGTTTGATTGATCTAATTAAATAGACCGATTAATAAATATTTGGTTGATGTATTTGATTTTTAATTTTTGCAATAATTTTTTTTGAAATACGTAAATTATGTGATATAGCTTATAAAGATACTTACATTTTATATTTCAATTCCACACCTCTTAAAGAACTTTGAAAGCTCAAAACAAAAATATATTAAAAGTAGTACTTTTTTCCTTATTACTTGTTTCGTATCTCTTAGGATTTATAGTTGTATTTAATATAAGAAGCGTTCTTGGCATTGGAGTTTACCAAGGAGATAAAGATTTTACAGTTGACATTAATGGAAGTCCATGTGGACTCAATGTAGAATTATGGGCTCATCATCGAACGGAACTTGAACACTATTATGGATATACCTTGACTGCATTTTCTAATGGGGGTGTAGATTTAGTCGGGATCTCAAATGTATCCTATACAGTAAGAACCGTCACCTCAATTAAACAACTGATCGATCTGAATATAGATCCTCCAAGAAGGTCTTATTCTTCTAATCCTAACGCCATAACCCGATTACATCAAAATGATAATTTAACAATTAATGGATATGTAGATATCAGATTTTCAGTTAATGATGTTTATGAAATCCACCAAATCCCAATCAATATTGGTATTGTCATAACTTCGGATGGCAATTCAATTGATTATGAATGGGACAATATAAACATCTGGTTAAATGTGATATATCTCTCTCTTACCGTTATACCTGCGCTATTATTATATAGAAGTATCAAAAGTATTAAGTTTGAGAATTGGTATAGTAAAGAATTAGAATCCAATGATGAACATTTCCTTGAGATTTTAAGCAGAAAGAAAACCTATGAAAATCAAGTTTGATTACCTTTTTTTTAATTTAATTTTCTACTAATTCTTTAAGTTTAATTGAATTTAACGATTAATCATAAATATCATAGCTAAGGTTGTCGATTATTTCCAATAAATCAATTACTTGTAAATCAATAATACTTTCAAACTCATCCCACATATCATTATAATCACTTTTTCCTTAGTTTCATTATTATCCTCATAATTATACGTTCCAGGGTGAATAACAACGTAATCTAATTGCAATTGATCTCTCTTTGTCAATTCATCCAAAAAAGCGTCATACGACTTATTCAATTCTTACTTAATTTTTTTAATAATGTTTTTGGCTTTCCATAAATGTTGTGATAGCTTATAAAGAAATTTGCATTTTATATTTCAATTCCAGACTTTTAAAAGAATTTTGAAAGCTCAAAACAAAAATATAGTAAAAGTAGTCATTTTTTCAATATTACTTGTTTCATATCTCTTAGGATTTATAATGATTTTTAATATAAGAGATGTCCTTGGGATCGGGCATTACCAAGGAGAAAAAAATTTTACAGTTGACATTAATGGTAGTTCATGCGGGCTACATGTAGAATTATGGGCTCGTCACCGAAGTCAACTTGAACATTATTATGGATATAGCTTGACTGAGTTTTCTAATGGGGATGTAAATTCAGTTGGGATTTCAAATGTATCCTTCACGGTTAAAACTGGGACATCAGTTAAACAAGTAATTGATCAGAATTTAGAACCTCCAAGAAAATCTTATTCCTCTAACCCTAATACCATAACCCGCTTACATCAAAATGATAATTTAATAATTAAAGGATATGCAGATATCATCCTTTTAGTTAATAATAATAATGTAACATATCGAATCCCAATAAATCTTGGAATTATCATAACTTTAGATGGTAATGCAATTAATTATGAGTGGGGTAATATAACGACATGGTTAGAAACGATATATCTTTCTCTTTCCGTTATACCAGCTTTGTTATTATATAGAATCATCAAAGAAATAAGGTTTAATAAATGGTATAACGAAAAAATAAAATCTGATGATAAAGAATTCTTAAAGAAACTAAAAGAAAAAAAACAATATGAATAATATTTCTTTTTTTGAATAATTGCTATTTTTTGCTTCTTCTCAACAAGATGTGGTTGATATGTTAATTTATTATCGTGTAACCAATATTATTGATTATTTCCAATAAATCGATTACTTGTAAATTCATATCATAGTGTTCATTTGCGTCAGTCAAATTAGTCCTACAAAAAGGACATATTGAGGTGATTATTGATGCTCCAGTTGATTTTGCTTCCTCTAACCGCTCTCTAGAAGTTTCGATGGCCCATTCGGGATATCCAATTTTAACCCCTCCACCTGCACCACAGCACCATGCATTTTCTCGATTTCGTTTCATCTCAACTAATTCTACACCAGGAATATTCTTAATAACTTCTCGAGGTACGTCGTAGAATTTCATGTGTCTTCCCAGATGGCAAGGATCATGATACGTAATTTTTTTCTTATATTCCGAATTAAATTTAAGTTTCTTATTATCCATTAAATCTTTTATTAATTCTACGGTATGAAAGACTTCAATTCCTAAAACCTCTTGGAATTTCAACCAGTCCTTTTTGATAGTTTTATAACATCCAGCGCAACTGGTGATAATTTTAGAAGCACCAGTATTTTTTATCTTCAGCAAATTATAATTGATGAAATTTTTAACTGGATCCACTTGTCCAGTTCTAATAATTGGTGAACAACAGCAATGCTCATCGATTAATGTGAAATCTATTTTTGCTTTTTTAAGAAATTTAATCGTAGCATCTCTTAATTCTTTCTGTCGATAGTTAGAAGTGCATCCAATGAAGTACACCCATTCTGCTTGGTCAGGAAGATCATACTTTTTTTTCAAGTTTTCGTTATCAGAATTTAGTTCCCCATAGGGGTTATTCATCTCGGGATTCTCTATTCTCTTAAGTAAATTTACCTGCTTTTTTGGAGTAAAACCGGCTTTGGACGCTTCCACTCTAGCTAGTTCAATGAAATCAACCAAAAAGTCCTTGAATTTATCAAATCTACAATTTTCTATGCAATTCCCGCACGTAGGACACGCATAAATAGCATTAGCTGCTCCTTCACTCCATTCAATCTCACCACTAATAAGACCGTAAATCAACCACATCCTACCTCCGGTGCTATAGGTTTCATATCGAAAATTTTTATAAGAAGGACAGTTAAAATCAAGAAAATCTTCGGTGAACTTACAATAACCACACCTAAAACATCTATGGACGATATCCTTCCAATCTAATTCATGGCTGGCATTCATTTTTCATTCACCTCCCAATTTCCGGGATTCATAATATTGTTTGGATCTAGTGCGGTTTTTACCAACTTCAACACTTTTTTATATGAAGGATCTATTTTTTCTAACACTAATTGCTGGCCATCAAGTTCAACCTTCCATGGGATTCCACCTAATTGCAATGCTAGTTCATTGGTTTCATGAAGAGCATTTCTTGCATTCTCCATGTCTTTAGGATCTGCTCGATTAAACGAATAAGAGAAAAATACAACTATTGTATGTGTTCCACTCATTAATCTTGATCCTATTGTAGGAGGTATATTATACTTTCTTGAAATCTCTGCTGCTCTGTCATATGCTTCTGGAACCTTCTCTAATGGCATAAAAGCTCCAACATATTCAAATCCACCTCCCTTCCGATAATCAGCAGCTCCTGCTGCGAAAATTGGTTTCTCTAAATATGTATCGCGCATCCGGTCTGGTGGTTTCATGAATCGAGCATTACTCTTTCTATAAACTTTTTTAAAGGTTTTGATATTTTGCTCAATTTCTTCTGGATCGTCTCCAGTGACATAAGTCATTACAAAAATATAGCCTTTCATCCATTCTGGTTTATCTTGACTACCTAATAAAACATCCTCGGCTAATCCTGTTTTTGTTATTTCAAGTAATAATTTAGGTATATCTTTTGTATCCTTTAATAATCCAAAAACAACATCACGGTAATTGGGTTTAGGATATAACTTAATCGAAAGTTTAGTTATTACACCTAAAGTCCCAAAAGCGCTAATGAATAAACCGATAAAATCAATGATAGGTCCCCTTGAGAACCAATAATCCGATAAGGCACAGGAGCCAAATTTGCTGATCTCTCCGTCTGGTAAAACTACTTCGATACCATTTATCATCGCCCCATGATCTCCATGTTTTTGGGATAAATATCCTGAACCGTGAATTAACACGTTTCCAGCAATTGTTGCTGAAGGTGGTGCATCTGGGATTGGGGGTTGTAATTCAGGAAAATTTTGATTAAGATGTGAAAGTAATTGTCCAGTAGTTACTCCTGCTTCTATTAAAGCATAACGACTTGTTTCGTTAATCTCAATGATTCTATTCATTCGTTTCATATCCATGACAATACCACCCCTTACAGGAATGATCAAGCCACTTAAAGTTAAGCCACCTCCCATCGGGATAATTGGAATTTTTTCAGCATTGGCAAATAATACAATTTTCCGGACTTCTTCAGTATTTTTAGGTAAAATCACATAATCCACATTACGCCGAAGAGATGCTCCAGGATCTTGGGAATAGATATAAAGGTCTTCTTCTCGGTTGCTTACGTAATTTTCTCCTACAATATTTTGCAATTCATTTAGAATTCTCTCATTATGCATCAAAATCAATTTTCAAGATTATAATTAATAATAATTCATAATTAGTTTTTTTAAGTTATAAAGTTATAAATAAATATTTTATATTAATCAATGTTTAAGAAATGAGCATCAAAGCAAAAAGAAAAACAATTTTTCGCTTAATTGGAGCCGTTTTAATTTTAGTAGGATTAGCTCTATCTATTATATTTAATTGTTTCTTGAATTTTAGCTCAATCATAACTAATTTAATAATTATTCCATGGTTATTGTTAAGCATTTTTCTAAAATTGGAATTTAGTGTGATTGTAAACAATAAATATAAAATTTTAATAATTCTCAGCTTTTATTCCGCAGGAATTGGAATTTTAATCTTAATAATGTATCAATTAGGATTTTTAAATCTCTTATTTATTACGATTTCAATTTTAGCATTATTAATCTGTTGGCATTTCTCATTGTCTATTTATAGAAAAAAAAAAGTGTATTTTGTCTTAGGTGGAGCAATCTATATTTCTATCTCCATTTTGTTTCTATTACGAATGCCATCTTTATATTATGTTGAGAAAATCGTAGAGATTATTTTGGTGAGTTTTGGTTTAACAACAATCCTCTTAATTGAATATTTTCTTCATCGAAAAGGTTATCTAAATTACATTAAAAAATAAATCCAATAGAATTCAAGGATTTATGAATTAAAAAAATTAGTTAATATTCATGGGCTTCTAATCGCTTCCAGAAATTTAGAAGTTCGGATTTATCGAAAGTAAATTTTAAGGGGTGAGGATTTGATTCTTCTCTCTTGAAAAAATCGGGAACATCATTCATTTCTTGAGTGATTCCTGCTTTTCTATTAAATTCAATTTCGGTTTTCAATATATTAATCCCAATTTCAATAACATCCTTTCGAGTTAGTTCTAAGTCATACATGGCATTAAGAGCTGAAGCAATTAATTCCATGTTCTCATAACTTGGTCCTATGAAATAGCAGCATCCCATCGAATCCATCACAGCAGTATAAACTTGAAGTTCAAATGAAAGGTCTAATTTATGTTCATCATCTAAATATTCCCCATACTCCCTATCTTGACGTGGAACCCGGCTTACTATAGCAGCACCACTAGTATGGTCGGCGCCCATAGGGCTGGTTGCGAAAGTAACACCCATCGCTTTCATAACTCTTGGATCATACGCTGATAATCCTTGTCCTTTAACTTGGGGGACTCTTTTTGCATTTAATAACTGCCCGATATGCTTAACTCCATTACCATAGATTTTTCCAATTTTTGTGTTATTTCTAATTTCTTCATTTAATATCTCAATCACTCTCTCCGAATCACCCCATTTCATTTTTTCACTATCCATTGCTACTCCGCAAGTCCCGCCATATTCTATGGTATCAATTCCAACATCATCGCAATAATGATCAATCCAAGCCAAGCTTTCTAAATCATCAATCATCAAGTTACTTCCATTCAAGCACATCGTTTCATATTCGAGACTAGACGTGATATGTTTTCCATTTTCATCAACCACGAGATTAGAGCATTTTATAACACAAGTTGGGCTACAAGCTAAACGCTTTTTTCCACCCCGCTTTATAACCATATCATGTAGAGCCTCTCCGGATATTTTAGCTATTTTTTCGAATGATGCCATTCGAAAATTTTTTGTTGGAAGTGCTCCATACCCACTCATCCCTTTCATCATCATTGGCGTGCCAAATGTTGAAAAGGCTTGTTTAGTTTCTGCTAAAACTTTAGCAAAAGGAGTTGAGGTTTCTCTAAATTTTTTTAAGTCATGCATTGGCACGTTTGAAACTTTAGGTGGAAGAATTACTATAGCTTTCACTTTTTTTGAACCCATAACTGCACCTAATCCACCTCTTGCGGCATGCCTACTTGGATATCCTTCTAAATCGTTTGCAGCAACCGTAGCAGATTTCATGAGATGTTCTCCAGCGGGACCTATGGAATAAATACCTATCTTATCCCCATACTTAGATTTTAGTTTTGAATGAAGCTCGTAATTTCCAAGACCCTCATATTCTTGAGCATTTTTTAATTCGACTTGTTTTTCATTGATGATGATAACTTTTAAGGAATCTGAGATACTTTCAAGAATTATACCTCTTATTCCATATCTTGCTAACATCATCGCACCTCTTCCACCAACATTTGCTTCTTTAATTCCATTGGTTAGTGGGCTTTTAGCACCAACTGAAGTTCTTGCAGAATTGGGAAAAGGACTTCCTGCAAGTAATCCATTTGCGATGATGAGTTTATTTTCTGAACTTAAGGGTTCAACGTGAGGATTTACTTCATTACTGATAATGTTAGAGGTTAAACCTCGAGCACCAAATAGAAAATACTCTGAATTTATATCAATTTCTTCTTGAATAATTGAATTTGTCTTTAAATTAATACGTATTAGCTTCATATATAAAGTAATTTTTCGAATTTATATTAGATTTACTTATATAATTAATAAAGAAAATAGAATGAAATAGATAAGATTAAAATCTATCATAATGTATGATATCTTCAAGTTTCTTCCGATCAGAAACTTCTCCTTTCTCTTTAAGAGGATAACCGAGAGGAGTTAATCCTAACACTCTTAATTTATCTGGGATTGATAAAGTCTCTTTTAACTTCTTTTCATTAAACCAGCCTATCCAACAAGTTCCTAATCCTTCAGCAGTTGCCGCCAAAATGAGGTGTTCAAAGCATATACCAAAATCTACTGGGTAATATTTCTCACCATTGGCATTTTGTCCTGATCCACTTTCTTTTATTACTCCTACAATAAATATTGGAGCATCTACAAACTTTTGCTTCTGATTAACAGCTTTCCATACTGCTTTAACCATATCTGGATCCTTCACGATAATGTATTCCATTCCCTGCATATTTGCCCACGTAGGAGCTAAACGAGCAGCGTTTATGATTCTCTTGATTTTTGCATTTTCAGGAACTTTGGGTTTATACATTCGATAACTTCTTCTTGATTTTATAACATCATAAAAATCCATTTAATGCACCTTTTAGAAGGCAAATATAGAATTAAATAATATGTTTTTGATTTTAATTCATAGTTGAACATTTTCATAGTTTTTAGGGAAATTTGTGGGATTTATAATGAATATTTTCATATAGTTAGACAAAGATTTATATTTACAACTTGGATAATATTTATCTACATATGGTTTTGTTATTAATAATTTAATAACTACTGTTTTTAATACAGAATTTATCATCATAGAATGCGTCAAACTGAATTATATGGTTATCGTGATATATTATGAACAATCCTTACAGAGAACTCATTAAAAGTAAGAACATAGATCAAGAAAACACCCGTTATGCCGCAGAGTGCTGTGACAACCCTTGCATTGAAGAAAGGGACGGTAACAAAGTATGTTTGAATTGTGGACTAATATCTGAAAGAACTTACGTTGGAAATGAGCGACGGGCATATACGATCGAAGAAATACAAACTAGGAGACGAACTGAACCTAGATGGCGGGATTTTGGGCCGCGTACTATGTTACCAACGACAAAAACGGATTCAAAAGGGAAGAGTATTGGACCAAAAGAACAAGCTTTATTCTCAAGATTATCTAAAATACAAAATTCATTAATTTCAAGTATTGAGCGAAATTTTTGGGAAGCCAAACCCAAGTTAAAAATGCTCACATCTAAATTAAATATTCCCGAATACATAAGTGAGACAGCTTGGAAAATTTATAGCATTGTAGCAAAAAAGAAACTTACAATGGGACGATCCATTAATGGATTTATCGCAGGATCTTTATATGCTGCTATAAGGGTTCATGACTTTCCTCGTTTACTCGATGAAGTGTGCGAAGCTTCTATGACTCCACGTAGAACAGTACATAGAAGTTTAGCAATGATCATTCGAGAAGTTTTACCTCAGTTGGGGTTAAGATATCAACCAATAACTGCCGAATCATTAGTTTTCCGTTTTGGTAATGAACTTGAGTTACCTATGAAAATTCAAAGAGTTGCTATAGACATGCTTCGTAAGGCTTCAAAACATGGGTTAAAAAGAACTGGAAAGGATCCTAAAGGATTAGCTGCTGCTTGCATTTATATCGCTGCAAAAGATGGAAGTGTGCGAAAGACACAGTCTAATGTTGCAGACGTAGCAAAAATCACCGAGGTCACATTGCGCTCAAGGGCAAAACAAATAAAAAATATTTTATCTTAATCTTCTTTTTATTATATTATTTCTTAGCTTTTCGAAATTCAGTATTTAACTTAAGAAACCACTGTAAACCTACTCCACCAAAAATTAAACCGGAAATAATCATAGTAGATGCAACTATAGAGA
The DNA here is from genome assembly GCA_964632315.1 of uncultured archaeon. Classification (GTDB taxonomy): domain Archaea; phylum Asgardarchaeota; class Lokiarchaeia; order Sigyniarchaeales; family SOKP01; genus SOKP01. Next base: position 13,259 of record CAZWEM010000058.1, on the reverse strand, counting down.
TATATAACCACATAATTGCTATAAATAATGGGGTAATTGAAAAGTTGTAAATAATTTCTATGAATTTTGAATGGATGGAAGGTGGAATACTTACAATGCTATTGTCAATCATGTAAAGATAAAATAATTTTATGAAATTTGCTGCTAGGAAAATAAGTCCAACCATGAGAACCATTTTCGAAAGTCTTATATTTTCTACATTTTGTTTCAATGCAAGCCTTAAAAGGAAGACTGAAAATGTTAAATATACAAAGGATAAGATTATTAAAAAGATATATAATATTGAGGATGATAGATCTGTGAATTCTGATGAAAAAATTAAATTAGCGACAAATTTCTGTTCACTCTCAACAGTAATTTGCATAGTACCAAAGAAAAATAAGTCCAATATTTCTAATAAATATAAAATTATAAATCCAATCGAAAAAATCTTAAGCCATTTTAAGACACCCTCGCGATCCATTGTTCCATTCACATCTTAAAAAATCTATAACGAAATATTTGTGGTTAATTATTAATTTGTTCGCATTTTATAAAAATTTAAATAAACTTTCTACATAAATTGGTTGTTATTAAAAACAATAATGATATGAATCACACTTGAGTGAGAATGAAAAGAATAATTCGGAAACTCCCATTTGCACGCATCAAAACTTAATGCAAGATGGCCCTTATATTGTGTGTAAGGATTGTGGGCTAATTGTTGATGAAGGATTAGAGTTTGAGACCAGTTCAAGTGCTTCTTTTTATTCAGATTCTCAACAAGCGTATGAAAGAAAGATAAGAGTAGGCGATTCAAGAGCAACTCAGAATCCAAAAATCAAACAGAAGTATGAAAAGTTAAAAACCTTGGACAAGTGGTTTAGAGATTATCATACTAATTTTTCTGAGCAGAAAAAAACTATAGATTTACTAAAATCGTATGAAATTGGTTTAAATATTGATAACGTTAAATATCAACATATAAAGAAGAGATATCTTCGGTATAACAAATATCATCGCCAAACTTACCAGAATATGATTATTATTTTCTTAGCTATCGTATGGATGGAAATTAAAGATACCACAAATATACGGGTTGAAGAATTTATTAAGACTTCTCGAGAATTAGGGCACAAAATAAACAAAAAAATGTTAAATAATGCAATGGAAAAAATAACGAGAACCGAAACTAATCTCGATGATAAACAAACGCTATCAATTTCACAACTAGAACGAGAAATTAAAAAGAAAATTAAAATCCTTTTTCAAAAAGATATGAATAATATCCCATTTGAAGAATTGAAAGAATATATCGCTGATCAAGAAGAATTTAACAAGTTAAAAATCGATATGCAGTTAATTGCGGATCGAATACTAACAAGCATTCCCTATAGATACTTACAAAATTTAAATTATAAGGCATTTACAGCAGGTTTAATCTATTATATTGGACAAACATTGGAAAATCCTAAAATATTTACCCAAAGTCTGGTTGAAAAAACAAGCAGATTTTCAAGTACAACAATACGGAAGAAATTTCACATCCTTAAAGACTTGTTGGGAGATCCCACAGAATTAAAAGTCTGAAAAATTCTGCAAATTTAGCTAGATTATTAATAAAGCTTGAAGTCTAAATAAAACTATTACATATTAAAAATATTAATTGAAAGATGGCTAACTCAATCAAATCAGAGAACGGATTTTATTCACGATCTGTCAAAGAAATACTAAAAGAGTTTAACGTGGATGAAAATATTGGATTAAAATCATCACAATTAGAGGGAAAATATTCTCTTTATGGATATAATGAACTACCTAAAGTTAAAAAATCTCTGTGGAAGATCTATCTTGCTCCAATTTTTAACATTTTAATTATTATTCTTATCTTTATTGGAATATTTGTAATAATTTTAGGAGATTATAGTGCAGCGACCTTTACATTTATTATTGTCGGTGCAAATTCTATTACTGTGATTATTCAACAATTTAGGGCTCAAAAAGCTCTTGAAGCATTATATGAGATTGCTGCTTTGAAAGCAACGGTGCTAAGAGATGGTAGGCAATTAGAGATTCCTAATAGAGACGTTCTTCCAGGGGATATTATTATACTCGAACAAGGTGACAAGATTCCTGCTGATGGTAGAATAATAGATGCTTTTAACTTGACTGTTAATGAAGCGACACTCACGGGGGAATCTCAAGCAGTGCAAAAAGAAATCAATACTTTAAATGAACTTAACCTTCCCTTACAACGGCAATCTAATATTGTTTTTATGGGAACTTATGTTAGTACGGGAAGGGGGAAAGTGGTAGTTTATGGAACTGGAATCAATACAGAAATAGGTAAAATATCTGACCAATTAAATGAAATGGGCACTATAGAAGATATTCCACTAACCAAAAAATTAAATCGACTTGGTTATATTTTAGCTGCTTTACTTATAGTGATTCTAATAATACTAATAACCTATAAACTCTCAATTCTCGCGTTTGAGGGAAAACTGTACGGGCATTTCGTAAATGTAGCTTTAACTGATTCCTTGTTGCGTGCCACGAATGTTATGCCGATCAATTTACCTCTACTATCTACTTTGGTGCTTGTAACTGGTGTGCTAAATATGGCTCAGAGTGGTGTAATCGTTAAGAACTTGGCGGCTATAGAATCTCTCGGACGTGTTTCAGTGATATGTTCTGACAAAACGGGTACTATTACTAAGAATGAAATGTCAGTGGATAAATTCTGGTTAAATAACGTGGAATATGATGTCTCAGGTGCAGGTTATGAAGCTGATGGATCAATTACTTTAAACTCTGAAAATGTAAATTTAACTGACAATTCAACCTTTCTTCATTTTATCAATTCCGCTGTGGTAAATAATAACGCAAGATTAGTTTATGAAGATGTAAAGGTTCATTTTCGCGATCAAAAGGAAAAGGCAATAAGGAAAGCTGTTGGTTCTCCTACAGAAGCCTCATTATTGGTGTTGGCTGAGAAAGCAGGTTATTTCCCTTATGATATTAAAAAGAATTATAAATTAATTGAAGAATACTCTTTTGATTCGTCAGTTAAGCAAATGACAACAGTTTGTCAAGAAGTTAGCCAAGATGACAAATTCTTCGTATTTTCTAAAGGTGCTCCTGAAAAAATTTTATCTGAATCCTCTAAAATAGAGATTGATGGTAGTGTTAGCGAGATATCCCAATTCAAACAAGAAATTTTTGATAAAATAAATAAAAGGGCAAATCAGGGTTATCGAACCTTAGCTGTAGCTTATAAAATGATTCCTGACCTTGAGGGTCTAACCAGAGAATCTGCGGAAACAGGATTTTTATTTTTAGGATTTCTATCAATTTTAGACCCTATAAGGCCGGGTGTTCAAGAATCAGTATTAGAATGTGAATCTGGAGGAATAAAAGTGGCAATGATTACGGGAGATCATCCTAAAACAGCTAAAACCATTGCAGCTCAAAGTAGAATTTATAAAAAAGGAGATTTAGTAGTTGAAGGATCAGAAATTCAAACCCTATCTGATGAAGATTTCGATAAAGTGAGTGTTTTCGCAAGAGTGGCTCCTAAAGATAAAGAAATCATTGTAAGAAGATATCAAGGACAAGATGGCGCAAAGAAGCATGTTGTGGCTATGACTGGAGATGGAGTCAACGATGCACTTGCATTAAAATTAGCGGACGCTGGAATTTCGATGGGAATAACTGGAACTGATGTAAGTAAGGAAGTAGCAGATTTAGTAATTTCTGACGACGATTTTACATCGATAGAAAAAGGAGTTAAAATCGGAAGAGGCCTTTTTGCTAAGATAAGAAACATTATCTATTTTTTTATCTGTTTAAACATAATGGAAGCTGCTATTTTTTTCGGATATGAATTTGTTCCTACATTTACTTTATTCTCTTCTGAATGGCAACATATATATATCTACGGCATTGTACATTCGCTTCCTTCAATAGCATTGGTCATTGATTCGCATCCTAAGGATGTCATGCTAGAAAGACCTCGTGATGAACAGCAACTTTTAAATAAACCCATGTGGATAATGTTGGTTATTAATGCAATTCTTATCGGAATCGGAGTTGCTTTGGCACTTCAATTAACTCTAGCTGGGTTAATTCCATTGAATGCTGCAAACCTCAATCCAATGTTGAGCTATCTTCCTTCAGGATCGGACCTCATTGCCCAGAAAGCCAGAACAATGTTAGTAACTACGATATATATCTCTGAGACTACTTTTATATGGGGTTTTAGAAGACCAAATAAATCAATTATACAATCAATTAGGGGAGAATTCAACCTTTCACTCTTCTTAATTACAATAGGCACATTAACAATTCATATCCTATACATCAATTTTTCTCAACCTGTTAATTTTTACGTGAATGATGTTTGGGGTTTAGGCTTACAAATCAACTTTTTATTTCTAAGTGGATCCGATTGGTTAATTTGTATAGCCTTATCTTCGATAGGTATTGTAGGTATAGAAATATTCAAATATGCTGCAAGAAGGAAGAAAATAAAATTTTAATTCAAGAAAGAAATGATAGATTTTTAAATTTCTACATTTTGTTTTAAATATTATAATTTTTTCACAATTTAACGTAAAGAAAGAATGATACTTGTCAATCTTCCTAAGAATCATATCAAAAAAGTAATAAAATAAAAATAAGTATTGTTTTAGCTATTATATATTAGAATTAATTGATTTATTATCAATAATAATTGTCGCGGGAGATTTTTTTGATAGAAGAACGATATTATTCTCTAAATTTAGATCAAATTTATGACAAATTCCAATCAAATCCTACTAATGGTTTGACTCGGGAAGAGGCTCAAAAAAGAATTCAGCTTTATGGATACAATGAAATCCCGAAAGCCTCAAAAGGGTTCATTAAGATTTATTTAGCCCCCTTATTCAATTGGTTGATTGTAATTTATTTAATTGGTGCTTTAATCTTATTTTTGGCAGCTATTTTTGGTGGAGAAGGGAATTTGACCTTTATTATGTTAACCTTGGGCATAGTTCTCCTCAATGCTGTAGTAGCCGTTGTTCAACAATATAGAGCAACAAAAAAATTAAATGCTCTGAGAGAAATGACAGCACCAACTACAACAGTTATTCGTAACGGAAGTAAGCTAGAAATTCCCACAAAAGAGGTAGTTGTTGGAGATCTACTCGTATTAAAGCAAGGTGACCGAATTCCCGCTGATGCACGTATCATACAAGCTTCTAATTTAGAGGTTAATGAAGCTTCTCTCACAGGTGAAGCAGAACCAGTTAGAAAGTTGAATCAAGGCAAATTTTTATCAGAAAAGGAAATTCCCATAGCTGAGAGAAATAATATGGTTTTTTACGGTACCTATATTACGACTGGTAATGGTACAGCTTTAACTGTAAAAGTTGGGAAAAATACTGAAATAGGAAAAATATCTCAAGGTCTTGAGGAAGCAGGAACCTCAGAAATTCCCATCCGTGAAAAAATGAATAATTTTGGAAAGTGGCTTGGTATAATTGTCATAGCTTTTTGGTTGCTTATTTTATTCATAAAATGGATTGCGAGTGGATTCTTAAGAATTGAGATCGTAGGAAGTCTAAATGCTGCTCTTGATCTGCTTCCGATTAACATCCCATTATTAGTAACAATTATTCTTTTGACTGGGGTTGTTGCAATGGCTCATAAAGGCGTAATTATTCGTAATTTAGCTTCAGTAGATAGTTTGGGTAGGGTTAGTGTTGTATGTAGCGATAAAACAGGAACTTTAACGAAGAATCAAATGTGCATTCAAAATATTTGGACAAATGGTAGTACATACAAAGTAACTGGAGTAGGATATAATCCTGAGGGGGAAATTATTAAAATGGATGAAAAGAATCCCCGATATGTAAAACATATTGATGAACACTCCCAATTAAAACTCTTATTAATTTCCGGATTTCTAAATAATAACTCTGCTTTAGTAAAAAATGAATTAGAAATTTCTGGTAAAACAATAAATAATTACACTGTAATAGGAAGTCCAACAGAGGGTGCTCTCATGGTACTCTTCCAAAAAGGAATGGGAGACTACATGCTTGAGGATTTCGAGTATATAAGAGAATATCCATTTGATTCCAAGTTGAAAAGAATGACTAAAATCTACAAGCGGGAAGGAAAATATTACTCTTTCACTAAGGGAGCGAGTGAAATTCTCATGCCATTATGTACCAAGGTTTTATACGAAAATAAAGAGGTAGAATTTACTACTGATTTAAAAGAAAGGATATCTAAAGAAGAACAGCATTATGCTAGCCAAGGGTATAGAGTTCTTTGCCTCTGCTATAAAAAATTGGATACAATTCCTCCCGAAGATGAAGAGGATTCTGGAAGAGAATTGTTGGAATCTGAAATGATTTATATCGGATTTGTCACGATTTTAGATCCGCCACGTGAAGGGGTTAAGGAAAGCGTAGAAGAGTGCCATGCTGCAGGGGTAAATGTTGTCATGATTACTGGAGATAGTAAAGTAACTGCTTCTGCAATAGCGAAACAAATCTCTATTATAAATGATACTAATAGTGATCTCGTCATGGAAGGTAAGGATATTAAAGACATAAACTCCTTCTATGATTTTAGCCGAGTTAAAGTCTTCGCTCGGGTATCTCCCGAACACAAGCAAGACATCGTAGAAAGATATCAAGATGCTGATAAGGTTGTTGCGATGACCGGAGATGGTGTGAATGACGCTTTAGCCTTAAATATGGCTGATGCAGGCATTGCGATGGGGATCCAAGGTACAGACGTTGCCAAGGAGGCTTCCGATATGGTCATCAGTGATGATTCTTTCAACTCAATTGTTAAAGGTATAGAACAAGGAAGAGGTATTTTTGCCAGGATAAGGGCAGTAGTATTTTTTTATATATGCATAAATGTATTCGAGGGCATAGTCCAATTCATCTTAGCAGTTATTTTGGAACATCCTTACTTTTTAGATCAGGCATTTTACTTACAGTGGGTCTTCTTATCAATTACTCTTCACATGTTCCCTGGACTGGTACTAACTTTTGACACTACCTCTAGGGATGTGATGAAGCATAAACCGCGAGATGAAGAAGAGATCTTGAGTAAAAATACGTTTATATTATTAGCGATATTTGGCATACTATTATCTATTAGTATGCTGGTCGTTTATTTTACCACAATCACGGGAGCATATCCATTATTCCCCCAAAATTATAATTTTGGTGCTTTTAATGGTGGTTATCTTTATTCTCCCGAAACAATTGGATTGTATTCTCCTGGTGTAAACCTCACAACTGCAAAAACATTGACAATGTTGATGGTTACGCTCTATTTCTGTGAATCATTTTTAGTCTTTCAAATTAGAAGACCTAATAAATCTCTTGTAAGAAGTATAAGGGAAGATTCCACTAAATTCATGTATATCCTCATCGGATTATTGTTTTTTGTATTTTTAGCTATAATGTACATTCCTGGATTTCAAGTAACTCTTGCTTCTTGGGGTATTAATTTTATGTTCATGTACTTGACTGCTCTAGATTGGTTAGTTTGCTTTCTTATTTCATTGATTTGCATCATATCTTTCGAGATTGTCAAGTATTTAGCTAGAAGGTCGAAAATATTCTTTTAAAAATCCTTTATTCTTTTTCATCTTTTTTATCCTTACTATACATTTTAGTTAAATCTTTTAAATAAAAAATGAATATAAGTTCGTATGTTAATAGGAGAAAGAATCAAATTAGTACCAACAAAGAAAGAGTACATAGAATCTTATATAAAGTGGATAAATGACCTTGAAATCACTCAATATTTAGTAATGTTCCGCCCAATGACCATAGAAATGGAGGAAGCGTGGTATGAAAATCTTCCTAAAAGGGAAAATGATTTTCTTTTTGCTATCGTGATTTCAGAAGAGAATGAAAAAGAACTTTTAATAGGAAATTGTGGAATCCATCAAGTTAACTGGAAGGATCGGGTTGGTGTGTGTGGAATAATGATCGGTGAGAAAGATTATTGGGGAAAAGGTTATGGAACTGAAGCATTGGAACTTCTCTTGGATTATAGTTTTAAAACCTTAAATCTAAACAGAATTGAACTCTTGGTATATGATTTTAATCAGAGAGGAATACGATGCTATGAGAAATTAGGATTTACAAGAGAAGGCGCAAAAAGGCAAGCGGTCTTTATTAACGGGGATTATCACGATACTCTCATTATGGCTATTTTACAGCAAGAATGGAAAAAAATTCATGACGAGAAAAAATCTTAAATCTTTATTTTCAAGTTAAATTAATCTTGTTTTAAGAAAAAATTGCATTCAAATTTATATGAATAATAATGGTATTTTTAAGCAATTTTAAATTCAGATACTTAATTTAAGTGAAGATTAGTTGATAAATATGGAAAAGAGATTAGTATCAATAGTAAAGTATGATCAACCAAAAGAATCAGTAAGAAAAGCTATAGATTTAGTTAACGGTTTTGAAGATATTCCTATGGATGGAAAAATCTTTATCAAGCCAAATCTGGTATATTGGAATCGACATTGCGACTTTCCTAAATGGGGAATGCTCACAACTACCCGAGTGGTGGAAGAAGTCGTAAAATATCTCCATGAGCTTGGTGCACGTAATATGATCATTGGTGAAGGAATAATTACTGATGATCCAAAAGATAGAGAAACACCAAAAGATGCATTTGAATATTTAGGATACAATGTACTAAAGGAAAAATACGGAGTTGAAATATACGATACGTTCGCTCGACCTTTTGAGAAGGTTGAGTTAACTGAAGGATTGACTGCAAAGATGAATGCGGATATGCTGCATTCGGATTTCTTAATTGATCTTCCTGTACTAAAGACACATGCTCAATGCGTAGTAAGTTTAGGCATGAAAAACATTAAAGGGCTCATCAATATTGCCTCTCGAAAGAAATTCCATGGAGATGATCCTAAATATACTTTGCATTATAACGTATCTCAACTGGCTAATAAGGTACCTCCTACTTTCACTTTGATTGATGGCATTTATACCCTAGAGAGAGGCCCAACCTTCGATGGAAAAGCTCATCGAAGCAACATCCTAGTGGCATCAAAGGATATACTTTCTGCTGATCTCGTTGGGTCTAGTCTTTTAGACATTGATCCTAAAGCCGTACCACATTTAGTCCAAGCTGCTAAGGACCGCAATCGACCAATTGATTTGTCTGACATAGAAATCAAGGGGGAAACTATTGAAAGTTTAGCAAGTCCACATGGATGGGAATTTATTTACAAAAATAACAATACGTTACCCTTATCATATGCTAAAGCGGGGATTAAGGGTATAAGATATAGAAGATACGATGAAACTATGTGCACTTTTTGTAGTTTTTATAACGGGGTTATATTGACCGCAATTAAGTCTGCCTGGAAGGGCGAACCATTTGATAATATCGAAGTATTGACTGGAAAAATCATGGAACCTTCTCCAGATGCGAACAAAACAATTTTACTCGGACAATGCCAATACAACAAGAACAAAGATCATCCGAACATAAATCAACTGATCGCAATAAAGGGTTGCCCACCAACTGTCGAAAATATCCAAAATGCATTAAAAGAAGCTGGTATTAAAGCACCATCATATTTATTCAAAAATCTTGAAAAAGCTCCCTTATTATTCATGGAACGATACAAAAATAAACCAGAGTTTCAAGAAAGCTTTTATCAAATTAGCTCTTAGTTTTTTCCTTTTTAATTTTCTTGATGATTTAAGCTGAAATTTCAAAATTCTAACTTATAGGTTTAAGTTTCCTAGACATTAGATTAATTTCTGAAAATTTAGGGCAGGATAAATCTGAAGTACACGATATATACGTAGAATAGTATAGTCACAATGATGAACCCAGCTAGCCACGAATGCATACTATTCAATCGTTTGTTTATTTTTTTTAATTCATCAATGACATTTTCATTTAGTTCATTATTTTCGGGCATTTTTTTCCCTCCTTGTTTTTTGGCTTATGACAATAGTAGACAGAATCTTATATAAATATTCTCTAAGTGTAAGAATTGAAAATTATATTATTATAGAGATTTTTAAATAATCCAGTTTACCTTGTAAAATGGTGCAATAAAAAATTAAAAATATCCAGATTAGTGCTCCAGGTTCAGAAATCAAAAAAAGTCATAGTAGAAGTGATTATTTTAATTTAGTATTTGCAAGTATCAATTTTATCATAATGTTTTTTTGGAGTTTTTGGAGTTTTAGTAATTACTCTAATTTTCTTCTTTCTTTAGTTCTAATCTCTTCGTCATCAATTATCTACTTCTTATGTTTTTATTATTGGATAATGAAAAATCCTTATTTCATCATTTTCAATTATGGATCAACCATTTGTAGTTTGATAATATGCGTAGACACAATTGGTGTGGGAATTTTTTATTTTGCTGTTTATCAAATTATGATCCTTCCTTTAATCATTTATTTTATTTATCTAATCGTTAAAATTAAGGTTTTCTCACAAGGAATGGATTTATGGGCAAAAAAGAAATTCACTGTAAAATATGGTGCTATCCAAGCTTATGGCAAAAAGCGGTTAGATCAATTCTGGCATGATGATGTAGATATTCTCTCTTCGAATAATTCAGGTGATACAAACGAGGAATTAATTACTCTACAGAGGGAAAAGGAGATAGAAAAGCAGAAGATGAAGGAGAAGAAACATAAATATAAATTATATTTAATTATTCTATTGACACTAATATTGACAATGACCTTCTTGAGTGCCTATTTTTATGAACTGATATTTCTGTAATATAAACGCAAGATAGTTATTTTTATTGAAAATCATATAAGGCTTTTGTATTTATATCTCTTGGATTAAAATTTAGGTTTTACTCATGATTTCCTTATTCAAATCCTTGACAGAAAGAATTGACATTGATGGGTAAAATCTCATGATTATATCCTCCTTCCATGAGTGCATATCGACGTCCATTGCAAAGTCTTTTGGAATGTTTCTTCATCAAATCACCAAGAGTAGTATAATCCTCCGGTTCTAACAGGCCTCCCCAATCTTCAACGCCTTGGTCAAATCCAGCGCTTGCTGTAATGAGATCAATATCGTGTAAATTTTCCATGTAACTCTCCACTCTATCAATATAATCTTGATTTGTTCTTCCGTCCGGATTCAAAATATCGACTTTGAAGCCATCACTTCGATGGCTAAGGATATTAAGATTACCATCTCCAGTATGCAAGTCGAAATCAAGCACGAATGCAGATTTGATCTTTCCTTCAGAAAACAGTTTAAGCAAGCTGATACTCATGTTATTGAAATAACAAAAGCCCCAGCATGAATCCGCCGAAGCATGATGCCCTGGAGGCCTAATTAAAGCAAATGCTGGATCTCCATTATATCCTAATTTTGCAGCCTTAATTGCTCCTCCCGCAGCTAATGTGGCTAAATCAAATAAATGTAGGTCTCTTTTTATAGCATCATAATGCCGTTTAGTATGCGCTCTTAATATATCTTCTTTTTCTGCATAATCTGGAACGATAAATTCATACTCAACCTTTTGAGACAAAATCTCGAAAATTCCCTCTAAACGTCCAGATGCTGCAGCTGGATCCATGGCATAGGACGAGTCAAAGTATTTTTCATGAAATACAACTTTCATTTTCATCAATAAAAAATAAGAAATTTGAGAAAATAATTATAACCTTTTACTCAAAACATCAATCATATCTTTAGTCATTTTTTGAAGGTCATACTGAGGATTCCAACCCCATTCTTCCCTCGCAAGAGAATCATCAATAGACATGGGCCAAGAATCTGCAATTTTTTGCCTGAAATCGGGTTTATATTCAATGGTAAATTGCGGAATGTGCTTTTTAATCTCAACAGCCAGCTCTCCAGCCGAGAAACTCATTCCAGTCACATTGTATACATGCCTCTTTAACTTAGAAGGATGTGCTTCTAATAAATCTACCATGCATTTTGTACAATCGGGCATGTACATCATGGGGAGCCGAGTATCCTCTTTAAGAAAGCAAGTGTATGTTTTGTGTTTAATCGCTTCATAGAAAATCTCAACAGCGTAATCCGTGGTGCCTCCACCCGGTAGTGTTTCACTACTTATGATGCCGGGAAGTCGCATTGAACGAGTATCCAGCCCATATTTATTATAATAATATTCAATTAACAATTCCCCCGCGACCTTGCTTATTCCATAGATAGTGGAAGGCTGGAGAATTGTCTCATTTGGGGTACTTTCTCTTGGAGTCGAGGGCCCAAACGCCGCAATCGAGCTTGGCCAAATGATTCTGTCAATGCTATAAGAACGCCCAATTTCAAGAACGTTCATTAACCCATTAATGTTAATATTCCATGCGGACTGAGGCATTTTTTCCCCTGTCGCAGATAAAATTGATGCCATGTGAAATATCGTATCAATATCTCTTTCATATATAGTTTTCGCTAACGAGTCTTTATTTAATGCATCTAGATAAATTACAGGGCCATTCTCAGTTATAATTGGAGGCAATGGGGTTCGTCTTCCCGTAGCTATTACGTTTTGTGATCCATAAATCTCTCGTAAAGCCGGCACGAGTTCCGATCCAATTTGACCAGCAGCTCCGATCACTAATATTCTTCTCATTTATATCAGCTTAGACTATAAAATTCAGTGTAAATTCATAATTCTCTCCCCTAAAAAAGGTTTACCACTATCATTCCCACTCCTTTCCCTTACAAATGTAATGAGAAAAACTAATATACATGTCTATACCTTACAATTATATCAAATTTTATATTACAAGGTGAAATGTATTGAATAGAGATCCCGTTGCATTCTTAAGTGAGGAAATGGCTGATTTACGTAATAATAACTTGGAATGGATCATCCGATATCTTGATGATGGCTCCAAACCTCATTCTGTTGTCGATGGAAAAAAGGTATTGATGTTAAATACTAATAATTACTTAGGTCTTGCAACACATCCTAAAGTAGTTCAAGCATCCATTGAAGCTACTAAAAAGTATGGAGCCGGAGCAGGTGCAGTACCAGTTATAGCTGGCTCTTTCGATCTTACTCAAGAATTTCAAGATAAATTTGCTAAGTTTAAAGAAGTAGAAGCTTCTCTTTTATGCCAAACAGGTTTCGCCGTAAATTCGGGATTAATTCCCATGTTAGTTGGAAAACAAGACATAGTCGTATCAGACGAGCTTAATCATGGTTCAATTATTGATGGAGTGCGCTTATCAGGAGCTAAAAGAATAAT
>CAZWEM010000057.1:18373-25286 GCA_964632315.1 uncultured archaeon | reverse complement strand
CAACAAAAAGGATGAAAAAACCCTTTTCCATGTTTGTTAGATAGGTTGTCTAAAAAATGAGAAGTGAGGAAAAATGAGCATACAAGAATACCAATCCGGTCAAGTGATGCTTCCCGAGGTCGAGCTTCCTGAGTTCAAGGCTCATGCACCAGCCTTTAACAAGTGGGAGCACTTCAAGCGTCGCATCGATCTGGAATGGCGTCCAACATTAGCGTATGCTGTAGTGGTCAATATCATCCTTTTGGTGGCAATCTTGGCGTTAATATGGGTGAGCGTGGCGTACGGGGGATTCATCTTTAATCCCCCAACCATGCTGGGGCTTTTTAGCCTCCCCATACTTTTTGCCGTGTATGATGGCCTCCGATTGATGGAGCAGGAAAAGGAACACGAAAAAGAAAGAGAAAATAAAGTAAAGCCAAAAATAAAAAATCAAAAATAACAAAAAGGAGTGATAAAAATGCGAAGAGAGAAAAAGTTAGAAGGTCATGAGCAAGTAATCATCCAGCATGACTACGTTAGCTATAATCACGCGCTTGTAATGCGCTAGAAGAACTAATTATTTATTTTATTCATACTACTTTTTATTCTGAGTTTTTACGCTTTCAATTTCTTAAGATTTAAGATTTAAATCCAAGCGTGATATTGTCATTTTTAATCTTTAATATAAAAAAAATTATTGATGGTCAAGAAAGAATAATTAAGTTAGATAAAGCGCATTATATCAATCATTTAGAGGAATTTATAACTAGTAAGTGTGAATCTAAAGTCTATAACAAGATAGTAGGTTCCCACTTGCGATTTATTGAAGATCGTCTGAAAGGGATATATGAAGCATCGAACAACGGCACACATGAAACTATCACAAGCAAATTAGAAGCAAATCGAATTGCGATATATACATATCTTCTCATTGGAGACATTCTTAACATAGTTTGATCTAGTCTTATTATAATCATTTTGAGATTTAAATCTCAATATTATTAAAAAAAAACCTTTTTCTGAGTCAACTTTTTGTACTTTTAGCGATCTAACAAATAGATCTGAGGGAGTTTGAACTCTTCTTCTAAAAGAGATAGTTATTTATTTTATTTATGCTATTTTTTATCGTGAGCTTTCGAGTATTGATTTAATGTTGAACTTTCTGATTATATTTGAGATATTCTCTGAAGAAATCCATCAAAATGCTTATCCAAGCTCACGATATACTCAATTTGATGGTGAGTGCATAAAATAATAGAACTTATATCTGTAAAGCTCATGGGCTTTTTGTCCTTTAAATCAATAGTATTAACTTTCTTAAATAATTCCCAAGTTTCATGTTCATTATTCAACTCAAAGGGAAGAATACTTGCGATCTTTTCTTCTCCCCATACTAATTTTTCTAAATGGGTTAATACTTTTCTATTATTATTGGATCGAATGGCGACTAACGTAGCGACTTCATTTATTATGAAGTGTGAGGTATAGAGGACGCCAAAGTTCCCAGTGGCTAACTCTTTTAAAATTTTCTCGCTTTGTTCTGCAAATTTATCTTTGGGATGACAAAGACCTAAATAAAAACCAGTATCAAGAAATGCGCCCATGTGAAAACATCTCACGAATTGTAAATATCTTGATCGTTTTCAGAATCAAAATGAACATCCGCATTATATGGAATATCGTTTAAATCATTTCTGTCTTCGATTATTTTTTGAGCTCTCTTGGGATTTAACATGGGAAGTTGCATTGCTATTTGAATGATCTCTTCGAATTTTTGATTCGCCAAGATAAGACAATAATCAAGAGTTTCTTGTTGCGTGGGTTTTCGACCTAATCTAAGTGTTAACTTTGCCTGGAGTGCTTCTAAACTTTTTTTATTTGATATTTTAACAATTGACATACTAGTTTACCTAAGTATATTTGTATACAAACTTATTTAAATTTAATCTTAAATCTTTGTTTATTGTAGATTCAAAAGCGTCTAATACTAAAATTATAATTTTTTTTATCAATTAAAACTGATAAACTAAAATAGGACCAATTTTTGGGGGAACATAGCAAAATAAAAATCTTAAGTATAATAACATTCACATGAAATCTTCCAATACTCCTTTGGACAAAGAAAGAAAAACCATAAAAGAAATGATTCGGATGTACTGTAAAAATAATCACCAGCCCGAAAATGAATTTTGTGAAGAGTGTTCAGAACTTTTTGAGTACGCAAGTACAAGATTAAAATATTGCCAATTTGGAGACAGAAAACCCACGTGCGATAAATGTCCGATTCATTGTTATAAACCAGAGATGAGAGATAAAATTCGTACAGTTATGCGGTATTCTGGACCAAGGATGATATATACGCATCCAATTATGGGCTTTCGACACCTATTCAAAAAATTGAGGAAAGTATAAGATATAGGTTAAATAAACTTTCATGTGCATAGTAAGATTAATTTTGAAATTTTTGATAAAACAATAATGAAATTAGCAATAATGATCTATTTTTCATTTCAAGTTTCAAATTAATAGATTTATCTTTATAATAAGCAAAGCGCGAGATAGTTAGATTAAAATGAGAGTTAATTTACTTTAATTCTAACCTATTATGAAAGTTATATATAATCAGTAGGCTGAATATTTACATAAAAAGGTACGGAAAGAATAAATGACAGAACAAGAACAAATTACAAGGCTTGGTATCATTTGCATGTTTATTGGAGGAATTTTAACAATCACTGGAATTGATCTATTAAGCACTCTCTCTCTATTTTCTCACCTTTTAACAATTTCTCCAGAAGATTTTGTATATGCTCTTCCCTTATCTATTTTATTTTTTGGATTACTCTTTGACATAATAGGTATTTATTTATATTACAGTGCAATATCTTCAAGAGATCAAAGAAGGGAGTCCAACGCTGTTTTAAAAGACGAATGAAACTCAACTCTATTGAAAAAAACTAAAAATATATTGTAATATGTATTACATATTTTTTTAAGCATAATATGTATTAGTCTCTATATCTCGTTTAGAGTTATATAAAATGACAATTAAAACCATAGTCTTCAATAATAAAATAAAGGACACTGATAATAAACAGGTGAATTTGAAAAAGGCCCTAATCTTCATTGATAAAACAATTACCGCAAAAGAAGATGGGGAAGGATTTATAGGATTCATCAAGAAAAACAAGGAATTCATCCAATTTATACGTGTAGATGAGGACGAGTGGAATTTAGACATCCCAATCCAAGAGGTTGAATCAGAAACCTGGACAGGGGTTGTTTGGGATCTCCCTGGATTGCCCACAAAAATTGCAAAAAAAGTAGTTACAGCTTTTTATCAAGAGCCTAATCTCATTCATATCATCATGCGCGATTTCAATGCCGGGATTGATCCAAAGTGGAATGATAATGAGAAGATTTTAATAAGCAAGGATTTCATTACCTGGCTCGAAGAGAATTTTGACTAATATTTTTAATGGAAACTTGAAAGTGGAAAAAGTAGATTATTAATAAACCAGGTTAAAATCTATTTTCCCTTCGAAGAAACTAGAAAAAATGTTAAGCAAATATTTAATTAAGCTTTCAAATTCGTAATTCTTTTAATGGAAATCAGATCTCTATAAAAAATATTAGCTAAATGTGATATTTAGACGGAGTAATCCTTAAAATCGCCTTGTGAATTGTTTTTACAATAAATGCTTAGCAAAACCAAAAAATGGTAAGCAAGTTTATATGCCAAAATGCATTAATATACTCATGAAAATTGTCAATATAAGTAATCATGGGAGGATAACGATTCCTTCAGATATAAGGAAAAAATACGGGTGGAAGGATGGGGATAAAATCATAATCATTGATCATCCCTTAGAAGGTATTAAAATTTTACCGTATCTTCCCGAAGAAACACTGAGATCCGTATTGGATGAAGAAACAGGGATTGAAATCATCAAGGAAATTTCCAAAGAGCGAAAACACGAGATTGAATTGGAAAAAGAGAGATTATATAAGAGTGTTTCTCAATGAAAAACACGATATTTCTTGATACTGGAGTAATCAGTCTTTATCTGAGTGGAAATAAGAGGATTCAAGATGATATTCGAAGTAAACTAAAAAAAAAGTTTTGTTTTATCTCCTCAGAATTAAATTATATCGAATTGTTTAGTCATATTTGTAAGAAGAAGGGTAAGGTAAATGCTCAAGTAATTATGGAAAACTTGCGAAGGGAGGATGTCATTCAATTCTTATCGATAACCGAAAAAGTTTCCATATTAGCTGGGGAGCTCAAATGTAAATATTCTATGCTCTCAATAGTCGATTCTGTCATAATTGCGGAGGCATTAACAAGAAATCTTATGGTTTATACTACTGAGACTGGATTTGATGAAATTGAAAACTTGAAAGTGGAAAAAATAGATTTTTAATAAACCATGCTAAAATATATCTTCCCTTCGAATACATTAATCGTTTAATCCCTTTCCATTGAGAATTTTCTGAACATATTTTTCAACCCTTGATTCACGAGTTTTAGATTGTTTTGCAGAAGAAAAATAATAGATATATGCTCTTTGTCGTCCTGGTGTCAATGCTCCAAAAGCAGTTTTCAAAGCTGGGATTTCATCTAATTTTACCTGAAACTCTTCGGGAATTTTGAAGTCAGAGGTCTTTTTGAAATTCACTTTCAGGCCAGCTTTTTCCACTTCGATGGCTTCATGAATATAGGCTTTCAAGATGGGTTCCATCTCAACAATTTCTCGAGCATTGGTGAACCGAATCTGGCGACCCGCTTGCGTGCTTTTGCTGGGTTTTATCAGAATATTTTTCGCGTCTTTGAGCAAGGCACCTTTGAAAAACATGATCGCACAGTATTCTTTAAATCCCTGAATTATGACGATATTACTTTTCTGGAACGTGTAACAAGGCTTTCCCCACTTTAATTCTTCGGTTAGCTGACAGTCAAGAATGATCGTTCTCAATTTTTTCATTTCTTCTCGCCACTTTTGGACCGTGCTTAAATATTCATTAACTTTTGGATTCATTTTATTCATTTATTAAAACCACCTAATTTTGATAAAGTCTGCCAGAAAGTTATTATAGTCTATAGTTAAGACACTATGCTTTGTTATACCACCTTAAAAAATCAATGGATTATAATCAATTAACTCTGTAGATAAATCAATTTTAATTGATAGGAAAAACTATTGAGAACTCCTTTAGAGTGATTTAGAAAGTTTGATGACTGAATTTCTTGTTATTCCTTTTTCGATATTTTCACGATCTTCCTATTTTACTTAATTTCCAATTTAGAAACCTATATATATATCGTTAAGCTACTAATTTCATAAAGAGGTGCGAACTGAATAAATGACAGAAAAAGAACAAGGCAGGGCTCCTGGAGTCGTCATGATGTTTATTGGTGGGGTGCTTACGATTTTTGGAGGGGTATTATTGGGTAATATCCAAATTTTCTCCTCTCTTGTAACAGTTCCATCTGATGAAGTAGCCATTTTACAATTAGTATTATTTTTTGGATTAATCTTAGATCTTTTGGGAATTTGTTTCTATTCGAGCTCGTTCTATTTAAAAGATAAAAAAACCGATAAACCTCACGTAGTTTCAAAAGGCGAATAAAACTTAACTCTCTCTTATCTCTTTTTTAATTGATAAAAATAAAAAAAAGAATTATTTATTTAAAAATTTCTTTCTGCTGATATAGAAAACGATTGAGATAATGCAAATCGTAATAACCATCAATGTCAAATCATAACCAGGGATAGCAGGAGGTCCATTTGGAGGACTAATTGATGTGTCTTTAATTATGGTCACGCTTATTGCTCCCATGTGCCCCAAGGTATCATTAACATAGAAGGAGATCACCAAGCTTCCATCGGGAAGCGCATCCCAGATTGAGGAATCTATTGAAAACACGCTATTACCCGTTACAGCGGAAACAAAATAATTTTCGGAAGAATCATTGATCTTGAACCATAACTGAGACAAGTGTAGTTCTGTTATGGTTAAATTAAATGTTGGCGCCGTATCACCAAATTCTGCTCCTCCTAATGGGCTTAATATAATAATCTGAGGATTGGTTGTGTCTTTGATTATATCTATGCTAACCGTTCCTAAGTTTCCCGCAGTATCGTTCACGTGGAAACTAACTTGAACGTAACCATCGGGAAGTGCATCCCAGATTGAAGAATCAAGAGAAAATTCATTATTACCCGAAACAACAAGAATAAAATGATCAGTAGATGAGTCATTAATCCTGAACCATAGTTGATCAACGTTTAATTCTGTTATTGTAAAATTAAAGAAAGGTGAAACATCTCCAAATAAATCACTTTCAGTTGGATCGTTTATCACGATGACAGGATCGATTGTGTCTTTATTAAGCGAAATCTCGTTGAATGCGATATTACCTAAACTATCATTTGCATAGACTCGAATCGTAATACTTCCATCTAGTTGATTAGTCCACGAAGTAAAGTTGACTTCAAAATTATCTCCTATGAACAAATAAAGATCCCCAGAGCCTATAATTGTATACCAGCTAGAATCCACATCACTTGGATTGGGGATATCCAACTGGATAGTAGGAGGATCATTATGATAAGAATCAATGCTCGGTGAAATAATTGAAAAACTGGGACCTAAATCATCTCCATCATCCCAAATAGGCAAATAATCGAATACCATCGCACTTCCTACAATTGAATGAGGAGTATCTCCAATTCCATCATCATTAGCATCTATTCCCGTATAGTTATCCCAATAGTTTCCAATCAATGAATTATTCCAGAAATTACTGTTTCCATTATCCATAGCATGTAGATCATTGAGCTCGAAACTGTTATCAAATATGGAATTAAGAGTGCATCCAGGTTCTATATAAATTCCGACTGTATTAGAAATAATTCGATTTTCTCGAATC
>CAZWEM010000057.1:0-18273 GCA_964632315.1 uncultured archaeon | reverse complement strand
TCCAGGTTCTATATAAATTCCGACTGTATTAGAAATAATTCGATTTTCTCGAATCATATTTGATTGACAATCAGTATGGATATGAATTCCATTAGTATTACAGTTCGTTATGTTATTTTGATAAACTTGATTCAAATTGCTATAACGCCAAATGCGTACTCCATCATATGACATGCTTGAAATTTCATTATTATAAACCTCATTATCATCACAATAATAAGTGAAAAATACAGCATAGCTTCCTCCATCAAATGTGTTATCATGAATTTTATTGGAATCTGAATGATCACCAACTATAATACTTGTACTCGTACTCGTGAATTCATTATATCTGATAGTATTATGACTGGAACCCACCATATATATAGACTCTTCGTTATAAAATCGGTTATATTGAATAGTGATATTATTACAGCTATCTAGATGAATATATTCGTAACTGGCGCCAACATCCGTAAAATTGCAATCTTGAATGACAATATCATAGGAATAATGCAAATCAATGAACTGATATCCCTTAGGATTGTTGTATTCGAGATCCTCAATTAAGGAATTATGACAATTAGCTAAAATTATTTGCCAAGCGTTTTGGAAATCTATGGATGAGAGATTTTGTCGGTTTTTATAATAATAAAGCGGTTTTCCATCTATAGTGTTTGATATTGGTATGTAATGGGAATTGACGTGCTGAAGGGTAGCTCCTCGAAAATGGAACCCTCCCCTTTCCATTATATTATCTCTAAGAGTCATGTTAGTACAATATGTAAAACCGACTACAGCAGCGTTGGCGGATATTGTGTTATTGATGATCTTAATGTAGTTACACCAAAAGGTATCAATCCCCCAAAGATATTTATTCCACACGATTGTGTCTTGAATCAGATGATTTTCGAAGATCGTGTGATTATCGGCATACTGGAGATTCATAGCCCCATACCCGTTATCATAGATGGTATTATTATAAATCATTCCATTGTCAGCGTGGTTGATGGCAATTCCTGCATCATATAATCCTTCTTCTGAATTATATTCACTAGGAGTATTATGTATGGTGCAATTACGAATGATAAAATATTCATCAGTGTTTTCAATGTATATACCTGACTTTTTATCTTGACCATCAATAGTGATATCTTCGATGATGTATGGATCAGCCCAAGTTCCTGAACCGGTTACCCAATCGAAAGCATTTACAGTTTCAGTCCAATTGTTATCCACGTGAATTGGGATTGGATTATCATAGCCATCATTCCATATTGGCAAATAATCATATATGGAATTTGCTATTTGAACCAAATGAGGAGTATCCCCGATCCCATCATCATTCACATCAATGCCAGTGTAATTGTCCCAATAATTTCCTATCACGGAATTATTGTAATAATTGTCAGTGCCTCCATCTATCACGTGTTTTCCATTAGCTTGGAATTGATTCTGAATGAACATGTTATTTTCGCAGTTACTCATGATATTTACTCCGGCTATTCCACTATTCTTAATTGTATTCTCTCGAAACTCAATATCGTCTGCGTCGTAAGTAAGCTGCAGTCCATATGAGCTACTTCCATCGATTCTATTCTTTACGAGTTCGCTATTAGCTACCGATGAAAATTCAATCCCGCGACTAGTTGAATCAATAATGTCATTATTTTCATAAGTATTATTTCCACAATTGGATATATACATTCCAAGTGAGCAATGTGTGATATTATTATTGACGATCAAATTGTCTTCTGAATTTGTAAAGATATAGATTGCATTGTAGGAGTCCAAAAAGGTATTATCGTCAAGCGTGCTATTAAGGACCGATTCCTGAAATTCGATACCAGTACTACAAGCTTCGATATAATTAGCAGTAATATTGTTAAAATTTCCACTTCGTACCAAAATTGCAGCATCTGAATCGCTGAAAAAGCTGTTTCCAAAGATTTCTGCATTAGTATTGTAAAGTATTTGCATTCCAATATTGGTATAATTAATATTAAAGCCCGAAATCTGGGCATTATCACAACTCACGAGTATGATCTGTCCTGGATCAGTGAAATCAGAGTTATCAAGATCATCAACATTTACTATGTAATAAATAGGCCTTCCTGAGACTGTATTGGTCGTGTCAATATGATTCGTGATCAAGTCAGCTTCGGAATTATAAACCACGTGTATTCCCGTGTTTATCATCTCATTTTGAGAGAAATTCATATTTGATGCTCCATATATTGATAACCCACGATTTGACCCCGTTATCTTGTTGTTAATTGCATCATTGGAGCTTCCATAGTACATGTATATCCCCACGAATGATGAACTATACACTGTATTGTCTTTAACAACAACATTTGAACTTGATTGAAGTACAATACCGCATCGTGAATCATAGCAAGTATTGTTTTCTATAAGTCCGTTTTGTACATTGCTTAAATAAATCCCTGAATTCAAACCTGTATTTCCGCCATCTATCAAGGTACAATTTCGAATTATGAAGTAATCAACGCTATTCAGTACACTAATGCAAGAACCACTATTTAAAGCATCGATTGTTACATTTTCAATGATGTAAGGATCTCCAATGGTTCCTGCGCCATTACACCAATCATTTGAAGCATTAATCGTCGCCCAATTTGCATTTATATAAATAGGGGTCCCTACCAAATTCCAATACCCCGCACTTTTTGGTACTATACTCTTTACTGGATTGTCAGAATTAAGAAGAGGTGTTGTAAAATACATGAAACCGCTCCCAGATAGTAAAAGCATTGTAAGTATCGAGAAAATCATTGCTACAGAAGATTTTTTTATGAATAGATATCTGAATAAATATTTATAATGAATCATAATGATCTTTTCACTGAAAGCACATATAAATTTATTGATTGCATCAATGACATAAATGTATATATAGTCCAGCAACTCTATAAATAATTATATTCATAATTATCTCTCCGTTTGTTAACATTTGATAAGTTTCAGTTAAAATACTACTAAATTATGATATACTTTACTAAAATTACTATTAATTTACGACATTTTAACGAAAGAAGAACAATTAAAGCAAATTATTTAAGTAAATAATAAGAATATATTTGTATGCCTTATTGTCAAAAATGTGGAACCGAGGTTGAACTTGATTGGTCTGCATGCCCTAAATGTGGTTTTAGACTCAAACAAACCACTGTCTCTCTTACATCGCCTCCACCGATCGTAAATATCACTGATAAAAGTCGAGAAAATAATACCTATGGAGTTGAATCACTCGTCTTTGGGATATTAGGATTGTTTTTGATGCCAATTATAGGTCCAATTTTGGCTATTGTGTATGGAATAAAGGGGAAAGAAAGGGATGACAACCCTAATTATGCAAAAGTTGGGTTTATATTGGGTATCATAGGCATTTTTGAATGGAGTTTTTTTGCGATCCTAATCATATTATCGATAATGGGCATTATTGGACTGTTTGGGTTGTTCTTTTAAAAAATGGATGTGCTTTGGATTGGTCATGCAGGAATTTTAATTCGATCCTCTAAAGATTTTCTAACAATCGATCCTTTTCTTAAAGGAAGGTTTAAGTGGCACAATATAATGAATTTTTATCAAGGCGATTCACCTTGGATTGGATCACCCGAAAAATTTTTAGAAAGCTACGGAAAGCAGATTTCTTCTATTTTAATAACCCACGCACATAAAGATCATTTTGACCTTCAATTCTTAAGTGCAATGAATGAAATAAGTCAGAATGTAAAGATATTCGGACCAAAAACTGTAATTCGCAGAATAAAAAATTATTCCTTCGATTTTGAATTAATTGAAACAAGAAAATATCAATCTTACACAATTTTTGGTTATAAAGAAAAAAGGATCCAGATTAACATTTTACCAGTTCATAGATTTCAAAGTAATCAAAAGGTAGGTTATTTGATAGAAGAATTAATAGATGATAAGCATATTGGATTATTTTTTCCCGGTGATTGCCATTATTTAGGAAAATGGAACCCGTATTTTACTCGTATGACCCATCTAATAACTTGGATTCATCCTAAATGGCTAAACGTTTTACCTGAGTTCATAAAGAATACTAATATTAAAAAAATATGGTGGGTCCATTGGGAAAACTTTAAACCAGGAAACTTTCACTGCTCACAAGATATTAATCAATTGGTAAAAAAATTCTCGATTCCAAATGTTAAAGGAGAAATTTTACCTTATGATGGCTTTATTTCAATAATTTAGACCTTTTTAATTATTTTTTAAAAATCTTCAAATATTTAAATAATTCCAACTCTTTAATAATTTGGACCAAATCTTCTTGGATACTTTTAGAAATTCATATTTAATATAAGATGGAAAATTGATGAATTTTCATCGTATCATTGATATGTTTTTTAATTTTTCTTTTTCTAAGCCAAGAATCATTTGAGAAAACAACGATTATGATTTAAACAAAACTATGTATTTTTTTTCACAATACATAAAATCTGTATAACAAAATAATAAGTGATCAATTATCTACTTAATTAGATTGGAGGTATTAAAAAATGAATAAAAAATTATTTAAACAAACTTATAAATTCATATGTGAAGAATGTGGAGAATTTTCCCACACTGATAGAGAGTATTGCGAGCAGTGTGGAAGTCAGAATGCAATTCGTTCTGCAAAAAATAAGGATTATAAAGAAAAAGAAGCAGAAGTAGAAGCTTAATTCTTGTTCTAAAGTTAACTCTATGAACTTTTTGACCTTAGTTCAAACTATTTTATCTTTAGAGAATTTATTCTTTTTAAGTTAACTGCTTTTTGATAATATTGACAACCTCATACAAATCTTGGATTTCAAAGTCAGGGATAATTTCTGGATGAGGAATTTGTTTATTATCATTCACCCAAACGGAGGTAATTTGACAATCTCTTGCACCTTTGATGTCTGTTAAAAGTAAATCCCCTACATGGAGAGCATTTTCTGGTCTGACTTTAAATTTTTTCAATGCGATTTGGAAAACCGAAGGATCTGGTTTGTAAATCCCTGTCTCATCAGAAAAAATAGTTATTTCAAAGTATTGTGAAAGTTTATAATCATCCATCACCTTTCTTATTACCTTTCCTGGTGTTATTCCTGTGTCTGAGATTAAACCGATTTTATAATCTGGAGAAAGAGTTTCAAGAGTCTTTATTACACTATTTTTTAAAGGAGGTTTAATTTTTAGCATTATAGATTCGAAATTTTCAATAATATCATTAATTATTTTTGGTTTCAATAGGATTTTTAAGTTTTTAAGCATCTCTTTAAGACGTACAATAGTATATATATGTCTTCTCGACAAATCTTTTCTATCCCAGTTTCCAAAATCAAAATTTTTATAAAATTCTCTTTCTAATTCTTTTTTTTTAAACAATATATCTTCTATTTTGAGTTTTTCAATTAAATAGTTTAAGCGTTCATTTGAATAGGAAATATTAGCGAAGATGGTATTCCATAAATCGAAAGTTACTGCTCTTATCATTACGAATTTATAAATGCTTAAAAATTAAAATAACTAACTTTATTCTTAGAAATTCATAATCAAAAGAAGTAAAAGGAAAAATTTGCGCTATATCAGAGAACATACCGCTTCGAGTAAGGATATTGAGTATAAGAATGTACAGTGCTAAACTACATTCAAGCAACTCATATGGTTTACTCAAAATCTCTAGCAGAAGACCCTTTATAAATCTATCGCTTCAAATTATTCAAAGTAATTCCTCCTCAGCATGTTTCACGATATTAAGCTAATTGATGTAAATTTAGTTAAGGGATGTTTTTAAAAGAATCACATGTTAATTATTGACTTAAATAATTCTGAGTATTCTGTTTCTTTCCTGTAGAAAACAGGTGGCTTACCAATAGGCGAATCAACCACTATCCATCCGCCCATGTAAGTTTTTCCGCTCCAAACATGAATCCATTCATCTTTTGGTAAATAGACTTTCCATTTATTTTGATGTGGCTTTATAACAGGAGCTACGAGTAAATCTCGCCCGAAAAGATATTGAAATTTTAACTTCTTCAGTTCTGGATCGTTTTCATAATGAAGAAAACAACCTCTAATCGGAGGAATTCCGGATTCTTGATACTCTTCAGATAAATCTCTCAAATATGGTTTTAAATGAACGTGAATTCTTACCATCCTTGCCAAATGGTCCAATGTTGCATCATCAGAATCGAATTGCCAATTCACATCTGGACGATTTCCCTCATGAGTCCGCATTAGCATTGAAAAAACAGCATTTTCAGCCGATCTC
This sequence comes from uncultured archaeon, assembly GCA_964632315.1. GTDB lineage: Archaea > Asgardarchaeota > Lokiarchaeia > Sigyniarchaeales > SOKP01 > SOKP01. The sequence goes on along the minus strand of CAZWEM010000057.1, from coordinate 12,005 downwards.
ATGAATAATTCCTTATCTCGTTTGAAATCAGCATATGTTGTGTAGCATCCAATATCGAAATGGAAATAACCAATTCCACATAAACCAATGTTAATAGCAGCAGGAATTACAGAAGGAAGACCGACCTTTTCATCCCAATCTACTCTTTGATCACCTGAAAATTGCATTAAACTATATTGAGATGTTCCAGTAAATCCGGATCGTGCAAAAAATATAATCTCATCTAATAAATTTTCTTCTTCAAGAACTTTATAATTTAATTTAGTAAAAATCGTGGGATTTTGGTTGTGAAATTCCTCTCCTGAAATCCCTGAATAATATTTTGCATCCACTGGTGCATATTCTCCATAATCAACCATCCAACCATTCAATCCAATTCCAATCATGTGTTCTTTAATAATGCTCTTCAGCCATTCAACTGTTTGAGGATTAGTAAAATCTAATTGTGGGGCGGTAAAATCAGTCATCATCGAAAAATAATCCTCTCCTTCTTCATTTTTAATACAATATCCTTTCTCTGAGGCTAATTTATAGATATCTCCTTCCTCTGCAAGCATCGTATTTATATATCCTAAAAATCGGATTCCTTCAGAATTTAAAGATTTAATGTATTCTGGAAGATCTGGATAAATTGATTGATCATACTTCCAATTCCAAAACAATTGCTTTCCAAATGAGGTGAATCTTATGCCTTGCCAATCTTGACACCACACTGCCCCTACTTTTATTCCATGTTGTCTTGCTTTTTCAATTTTTTTTTTTACTATTTCTGGGCCTCCTTGGATCCCCAACCAAATACCCTCATATGCCCACTCAGCTAGCTTTGGCTGGAGGCCTAATAATTTATTAAGATTTTCTACGACTTGCAGCATTGATTCATGTTTTCCAATATATATTTCTCTGGGAATGTCCCAAATATATAGCTTATGATATGCTTCATTTTCAAAATTAAATTCTGAGTAAAATGGCGTTTCTACATGACAATAGTATTTATTTGATGATATGAAATTTGGTTGAGGATAATAACTATGATCTTTTCGAAATCCTGGAGAAGCATCTTCGACCCATATAGGGACTTTATACCCTCTCAAATTCAATTTTGAAAACTGTTCTCCACATCCAAAAATAGCTTCTTCCTTATCTGAATTCAATTTTATCCATAATCGATTGAGAGCTCTATTTTCAGTTTTTAGTGATATTATAAGCCTTCCTTCTATTTCTATGAATTCTACAACTAAACTTTCTTCTCCACTACTAAACTCTAAAATAATCTGAGTATCCAATTTAGATAGAATTTTAAAATCTTTAAGAGGAATCCTTCTTTTGAGATGATCTCTTATTCGGAAGCGGGTATGAAACTGCTTGTACTTACCAATTCCCATTCCAATTTCAAAACAGGGTGTTTCCGAAGAATGAGAAAAAAAGAGATGGTTTTTATAATACAGATCAAATTTATTTTCTTGAGAGGTAATTCTTAACAATATTTTTCACTATTTATGTTCATATGTGTTAAATCTTCTTTAAATAATCTTTTGAAAAAGAAATACTTAATGCTATCATTTCTGATGCTAATCCTAAACTTGTATCTAATTAAAATATGTAGATATTAGGTATAACTTTCTTACCTTTTGTCAAGATGAATTATACTACTTACCTAGAAAATTGGGAATGTTAGATTATTACTTATAAATGTACATGAACCTTTCCATGTAATAGAGAAAGATCTGATTATAATAACCCGAAAAATAAAAATCAGAACCATGTCCTCCAAATGGCATCCATAAAATCGTGCAATTATTATTTGAATTTTTCATATAAACATCTCTAAAGCCAAGTGAGATGCCAAAATAATTCAAAATGTCATGGGTACCTTGAAAGATTAAGCAAGGTGGACTATTTTTAGTAATAAGCATTTGAGGATTCTTAAATTCTGGTCTACCATCGATTCCAAAAAAGCTCATTGCTCCATTGGCAGGATAAAAAGGGATATATCCCTTGACTTTGATCTCTTGATTGAAGATTTCTGAATAATTTCCACTTGATATTGCTAATGCAGTAGCACATGTCAAATGCCCGCCGGAGGATCCTCCACTAATGAATACTGAATTAATGTTTGTACCGTATTCTTTCGAGTGATTTACAAGATAAGCTGTAAATTTTCCGATATGATATAACATATCATCAATATTGTAATCACCTATTTGAGTATCAGAACTCGATAGAGGGATTCCCTTAAGACCGTATTGTATGTCAAACACAAAATATCCTTGAGCAGCGAAATACTTATTCATTTGCACGTTATTGAAAGCTCCTTTATCTCCAGAAGTCCAAGCTCCACCATGGATTCTAATAAGCGTTGAATTTTGTCCAGGAGTATGATCACTATTTATTGGAAGATATGCATCGAAGTAAAGAGATAAACTATTATTTTGATAATATAATACGTCCTGTTGAATTAGGCATTCTTTAGGCGATTCTCCAAGAAAGTAGCTCGTCGAGGTAAAAGGAGACTGCAAAAACTGGCGATCTATTTCTATGGGTATTTTGTTCTGCCAATTTGACCCTACAGTTTGAGAAAAATTTATTTCTGCTCTAAATGCAGTAATCCCCGCAATCATAAAAGGTAATAACAAAATTAAGGATATAACAGTACCACTAATGGCTCTTCTACGAACCTTTTTCTTACTCCACGTGTTTCTCTTTAACTTTATCAATAATAATGTATTGGCAAAGAAAATGAATGAAAAAAATACCCCAAACTGTCCCGAAATAATGGCAATAAAAGTTGTAACAACTTCGAAAGATCCAAATACAGTTGTAATTGCAAATATTATTCCTAAAATGAATAACAACTGGGAAAAAATTCCAATCAATCTTTTCAATTTATAACCTAATTTCATGATTCGAAACGGAGGGGATTCACATGGTTTTTCTCGATCAATTCTTATATATTTTAAAATTAACACTGACTTGCTAAAGCCAAATAAAAGCATTCCGAAGTAAAAGAAATAAGTCAATGCTTCTCCTGCCAAAAATCCAGCGCTATTACTTGAAATCGTCGTTGAAATCAATAAATTTCCTCCCAATATTCCCATAACACCCATCATGGTAAAAATCAGAAAACAATAGGTTAAGATGTTTAGTAAATGGCCATGCTTGTTAGGCCTACATATTTTTAAAGAATTTAAAAAACTAAGTCCCAAATTATGAAAAATGGTGATTGCTAAGATTATACCAAAAATTTGCCATAACTTAGACTCAAAAGGATCGATGATGTACAAGGCACCCGAAATTAAGCAAAATAGATTTAGGATTATCGATGAAATGCTTAATATTTTGACGATGTTTATTGAATCTAAATGATTTTTTATGCCCAACATTCTACTGAATCTATATTTATTAAGCCTTAACCCTGTTGCTTATCTAATTTAAGAAACAATATTCAATACTTGCTTCAAAAATATAACATTAATATGAAATTCATGATATTTATGTCTATTTTTTACATGAGATATCGTGCCTTGAACATAAATAAATTAGTGAGGAAACTAATTATATGACAATTTTCCCCAAAACTATATGCTATTAACAAGGATTCATAATGGGCTTTTTACAAATCCCCCATCAACTTGAATGGCAGTACCCGTGATATAACTTGCTTTTTGAGATCCCAAAAACACTACAAGATTAGCCAGTTCCTCTGGATCTCCTAACCGTCCCAAGGGGATATCATCAATCCACTTTTTCATGATTTCTTGCTCAGATCTCCCGGTGTCAAGCATTTCAGTTTTTATCAGTTCCTTCATCCTATCAGTGAGTGTAGGTCCTGGGCATACCACGTTAACTAAAATATTGTCTTTAGCATATTCATTTGCTAAGGTTTTGGCAAAACCTAATACTCCAAGACGAGTTGTATTTGATAATACTAAGTTATTTAACGGTTGTTTAATGGAAACTGAAGTAATGGCTATAATCCTTCCAAATTGTTGGCTTTGCATTATTGGAATCACAGCTTTGCACACTATGATAATCGACTTTAAATTCAAACTTATGGACTCTTCCCATTGCTCCATTGAAATTTGACTTATTGGTGCTGAGGGAGGTCCTCCCGCGTTATGAACCAATATATCGATCGTTCCAAATTCCTTGATCACGATATCAATCATAGCTTTTATTTGATCCTCATCCGTTAAATTGACGACAAGATTAAGAATTTTCTGTTGAGAATCACCAATTTTGACATCTTTAATGATCTCTTTTGCTTTTAGCAAGTTTTCTTTAGACCTGCTACAAATAGCTACACTTGCACCTTCTTCATAAAATCCTTTGGCACATGCGAGTCCCAATCCCTTGCTGGAAGCTAATATTACTGCGACTTTACCATTTAATCCTAAATCCATAATTAGATCATCCTTACATCATTTTTAAATCGAATCGTCGACATTTTTCGAAATAAAAATTACATCTGGGGCTATTCTCAACTTTTAGACAATTATTTGCCTTAGGACATATTGCATTTTTAGATTCATTAAGAATTTTAACTCGATGCAATCTTCTTTCGATTTGCTTTCGAATAATTACCACCATTGACCCAATTAATCAAGAATAAAATGGGGTTTCTTCTTACCTTGATATTTTTGAATCTTTAAGATGTAATCTATTTCTGATATCAGCCAGCATAGCACGTCGTATGAAGGATGTGAATTGAAAATATGGATTGCTTGACCCTTAATTGCGTTTTCATTTGCCTTTTGAAAATTATTTTGGAGGTATAATTGTCTATCTGCTAACATCCAACATAATTCATCAAAAGGGAGTTTTTTTTGCGCAAGTAGATATGCAGCCACACTGATATCTTGCTTTGTGTCTTCATTATATTCAAACATTAATCTTCAGATAAATAAAAGACTCTATCGCTAAAATAATTAATCTTCCATTTGAATCAGTATTTTTATATATCTTAAATTTTTATGTAATAAATAGAGGGATGAATATGGAGCAAACTTCCATTTTTCTTGAAAATGTTGATTTTGAAAAACTTTTATCCGATTTTCAAGGATTATTTAATCCAATATTCCGCATTTCTACATCTAAAAATACAATATACGTGTTTATTGTAGAGGAGTTTCATACGTTACCATTCTCAAATCTAACAATAACAGTTGTGTTTGAACGATTACCTGAATATAATGTAAAAATACACGTTATAGTTTCGGGTGGAGGTACGGGAATTTTTCGGTTAAGCTATGGCGCTGAACGGAAAGCACTAAAGAAACTTAATACATTTTTTAATAATTATCTTTCTTAAAATTAATAATTATTTTAATGTAGAAAAAGGAAGAGAAAAGACGTTCAATCAGGTGTTAAAGAGTCTAAATCAGAAAGATCTAAACCACTATCAAGAGTGTCTGGGATATCTGAAAGAAACTCATCAAGAATTTCCTTTAATTCATCTCCAGAACGTTTAAGAATAAGTCGAATCAGCCCAATGTTAATCTCTGGGTCAGATATGAGCGTGAGCACACCTTTTGGTCCACAACTCGAAGCAAAGATTTTCCCTCCGCTGAATTCGCTCGTAACAATTTCGAGGTCGCCAAGTTCCAAATTTTTTCCCTGCTCCTCTGATGCACAGAAAACTGCGCTAGCTATAGCTCCAATACCATCCACATCTGCGGGGAAATAAGAGAATTTTGAAACACTGGCAATTGTAAGCCCCGTACGGTCAACTAAAATGACTTTTTTAATACCACTTTCAGATTTGATAATTTTCGATAAAATATTGTCAAATGATTTAGTATCTAATGAGATGATGATACACCTAAACTTGAATTTTTATATATAATATTATTAGAAGTTCATGTTTAAAACTATTATTATTATTAAAAAAGATTCTCTATATAAAAATATGTTTTTTGATAACCTTTCGCAATTTAGACGCGGGATTAAAAGGAATATTAAGGCAAATCCTGCTTAATATGGAATGATATGACTATAAAATAGCTTAACCTATAAAAAAAGACCAATAGAGATTCAAGAAGATATTATTTAATCAATGCGTCATTATTGCGAAAATTATTAATATTCAATTAAAGGACTTTATAAATCTCCATTTTCATTAATATTTAAAGTTATTAATCGAGTATATTGTTCTATTAACCCATATTCTGAAATTTTTTTTTCTAATAGGGAGAAATCAATTCTCTCTTTATTAGCATAAAATAATGTTAAAAAGTCTAGTACATCTTGGTATTCCAGCAATTCAAAATCATCGATTTCCTCGAGATCACCAATATATTGGAGTTTCCCAAGCAATACATATTCTAAAGGGGCCATTCTTATTTTTAATCCAAAGACTTCTTTAGTTATGGCGTTATTCAAAACATCAAGCTCTCTTTTTCCATTAACAACTTTAAGGTCTAATCTCATAAAACTTCTATTATCGAAAATGGAAGCATTGGTACCTTCTTGATGTGCAAGTTTAAACTGATCCTCCATAACATCGAAATCATGAGAATGTAATAGTTCTAGTAGTTGTTCAATTCTATCTGGATCATTGTCAATTAGAATATCGATATCTTGAGTTGTTCTCAAATGCCCGTAATGAATTATTGCAAGTCCTCCTACTATAACATATTTCAGTTTTGTAACATTAAAAATAGCTTCCAATCTAGTTAATATATCTTGAATTTCAGCCAATAGACCTTCACTTCAGTTTAAATGTTTTGATTTGCAATGATATATTAAGATTTTTCTTTATCATTTTCTTCAAAGCTTCATTATCCAAGTCTGGAAATCTGGTAAGAATTCCATTCTTTAAAAGCAATACCATAGAATGAAAAAATCTATCTGCTATCGTTAATGGCTCAATCTCACTCTTTACAATCTTTTTTGCAGATTTAATTTCTTTTTTTATTTTTTCTTTTCTTACTTTAATTAAGAACTTTTGTGTCTCTTCCTTATCTTCTTTCTGCATTCTGATAAAATTATAGATAATTGGGATTTATTTTGACGTGTTATTAATAAATTAAATGAAAAATCGTATATAATTTAATCCTCACCCTTAATGTTTTAACTTTTTATAGGAGAATAATCATCAAACTAATTCATTTCCATAATTATTTTTCTATATTAAATTACTTGCATTTACCTTGGAACTTAAAAATATTTATAAGTTTCCTATATAATTTTAGTAATATAGAATCCAGATTCGATAATTGATGTTTAAATTCGCCTCTCGAGTATCCACAAAACTTAAACCAATTTGTGCTGTATGGGAACTCACGCTGAAATGCAACAGTAAATGCATTCATTGTGGATCCAATGCAGGAGAAAAACGCCCTGGTGAGTTAAATAATGAAGAAGCATTAAATCTGGTTAGAGAGTTAAAGAGCTGTGGGTTCAAAGGAGTTGCGCTTATGGGTGGAGAACCGTTATTACGAAGTGATTGGTTTGAAATTGCAAATGAAGTAAAAAAGAATAATCTTGAATTATCAATCGTTACAAATGGTTTGACTTTAAAAGAAAATATACACAAGATAAAATCATTGGGTACAGATTGTGTTTCAATAAGCTTAGATGCGGGAACAGAAAAAGTACACGATTACTTACGTGGTGTATCTGGTTCATTTAGCAAGGTTATTGAAGCTCTTAACATTTTGGAACGCACGGCAATACCAACCAGCATCATAACATCTGTAAGCAAAATTAATTTAAAGGAAATAGATAAGATAAAGAAAATGATCATTGATCGAAATATCGCATGGCAAATTCAGGTTTCAACACCAATTGGGAGATTCCCTAAGAAATTGATGATTGATCGAACCGAATTCTATAATTTAGCGTCATATATTGCAAATACTGTGAAAAAATATGGGTATAAAAGAGTGCCTTTAATAGGTGCTCATTGTTTAGGCCATTATTCACGATTTATTCCGAACTTAGGCTTGAGTCCCTGGATAGGATGTCAAGCGGGTAAGACTATTTTGGGAATTCAATGCAATGGAAATATCAAAGGATGTTTAACCCTTCCAGATAGTTTTATTGAAGGTAATATAAGAGAAGAGAAATTATCGATAATTTTAAAAAGGCTTAGAATGAAGACACTTGAACCAAGAGGATATTGTCAAAAATGTGATGTTCTCGAGTCCTGCATGGGCGGTTGTTTAGGTACTGCATTAGCTGTTAATGAATTTGAATATCCTTATTGTTTACGGGCAATAGAAAACGAGCATTTTTTGACTAAATTTCCATTAACAAGTAAAGTTGATACAATTTTCTCAAAAATTAAAAATTATTACGAAGGTTTGTCAAAAATATAAAATAGGATTAAAAATGTGATTAAAATGTTGGAAAAATTATTCAAAACTAGTTTATTGAAATTAAGGAGGCTCATACTCGAAAAACTAAATCCTTACAGAAGAAATTCGAATCTTGAGAAAACATTATTTTTATCTTTTCTGATTATGTCCTTTGTTTTCATTATTATTTATATTTCGTTAATTATTAGAGGGATATGGATTGATCCTACCCAACTTAATAACACGTATGCTACAGGAACAAGATACTCTACAATTAGATTAAAAGATTTTGGAAAAGATTAGCTAGAGAAGATCATTATCTTTAACCAATTTCATGTAATGATCTCTTTCTCTTCTCAATACTTTTATTTCCTTTTTAAGATCGAAGATCTGGGAGGTAAGGGCCTCCTTTTCTTCTGAAACGTTATTAACATCCTGTTTTAGGTTCTTGACTTCCATTTTAAGATTAGTTATAGTATCTAAATTCTGTGAACTAGAATGCTTAGATTTCTCAATTTGAGTTGATTTGTCTTTTACCTGGTTTTCAAGAACCTCTATTTCAGAATTTAAATCTTTTATAATCGTCTTTAAATCTTGAACTTCTTGTAGCAAATTCTCTGCTTCTTTTTCAATGCTTTTAGCATCTTCACTTTCTTGCGTTAAATCTTCAATCTGTTCATCTTTTATGGCGATTTCATTATCTTTTTGAGCAATTAGTTCATTTAGATCTTTCACTTCCTCTATTAACTTAGCATTATTTTCATTTAATACAGTAATTTGTTCATTCCATTTTTCGAGTTTTATGTATTGCTCGCTAAGTTCATCTTTTAATGTATCTAATTCTTCAACATTTTGGTTTTTTTCTGACGTCAGTTCCGTAAATTTTTTAGTTAAATCCCTAATCTTATTAGACTTTTCTTCTAATAAAAGCTCAAGCTCTTCATTTTTGACTCTTAATTCTTCCATTTCTAGAGAACTAAATTCATTTCGCTCATTTTCTTCTTTTTCTTTATCTTCTAAACTCCCTTCTTTCTCATTACCAATTTGAGTCTCTTGTTCTTTTCCTTGTAAAAGATTGCTTTCTCCTTCGACAATCTCTTCCCAATAGGGAGTAAGTTCGCTTTCCTTAAGCATGTCATAATATTTACCCAAGATGTCATCAAAATTCAGAGCATCTCTTTTTGGTAACAGTTCATGAGTAATTCTTCGCAACATGCCCTCAAACTGAGCAGATAATTGATCATCATCCGAGAGAAACACGGTAACCGCAAAATTTGGTGATCCAACATAATGTCTGAATGTAAATCCTGAATAAAAACTCGCAACATTAATTCCATCTTTTAATTTTGCTTGAATAAAATTAGGTTCCACTTTTCTGTTAACGTGATATTCTGATAAATCACTTAACATTTCAGGACTAATTTTAAGAAACTCAGCCAAATTACTTGGATATTGTTTATCAATCGATGCTTCTAATTCTTCATTAAAAGCTACAATAATAATTCCTTTCAATTTAATTTCGTTTTAGATGGTTGTTTTATTAATGATCAAGTTACAATGGATAAAATATTATAATTAATTTTCTTTCTGCTAATTTTTTGTTCAATATTTATACATAACCGATCTATGTTTAAAAAACCTAGATAAAAAGGTTAAGATAGTTGTCATGAATTAAATTAACTTAAAATTTGTACCATACTATTCATAGCTTGTTCTTCGGTTATGGCTAAATATGCTTGCTTAAATGCACCCGCTAAAAATGCTCGGTTTTTAGGATCGAAATATTTCAATGATGTTGAATTCCAATCTATTTGATCAGAAAGAGGCGCTATTAGTAGAATTTTATCTCGTACTAATTCTACCAAAGACATTAACATTTCTTTTTTTGTAGTAGCATTAATAATATCTAATGCAATATTGTTAAAATTATCCCAAGCGTCATCATATCTAACGCAAAACTTTTTGATGTCGATTTTATTTTCCACAATAAGTTTTGCTAAGACTCTTAAACCTATTTCATAAGATGAAACTTCAGATGATGCTTGAGATATAATCGTGCTTGCTTTGTTGTTAGTTTGAGGCTGAACAAGGGGAAGATTGTATTCTGGAAGAACTTTCAATTGGTTCATTCCCAAAATATTTCGTGTATCTTTTAGTGTTCCACCTGAATCAAAGAATCGTTTATTTATTATATATTTCATTAATTTATGGGCATGAATATCTCCAAAATAGGGATAATCTGAAGCATAGAATATATATTCTGACCAATCTCGCTTATCAACACTAAACTTATTATTATTTTTAAACCATGATCTGAAATCTTCAAAGAAATTACCAGCACCCTCTCCATGTAGCATAGATAGATCTCCATATGTGTTTGGTTGTACGATTGCATTGTAGACTTCATAATCACCAATGTTACCTTGAGCAAAGTGAGCAATTATCACTTTTAGATGCGGTAATAATTTTGGATGCTTTTGAGAAAGAAAATTTCTCGTTGATTTAACTAATTCACTGATATCTAAAATTGAGCCCCTCCCTCTTGTATCAAAAATAACTGGCATCGAATGTTTGGCAGCTTCCACTAAAACATTTAAAGGCATTCCTGATTTTATATCATCTATCCACCTTTCAGAACGTGGATGAAGTTTAAGGCCTCTCAGTCCAAGAACTTCCCTAGCATGTCTTACTTCATTTACCGCTTTTTCCCCTTCCATGGGATCACATCTAGCATACCCAATTAACTTTAGTGAATACGGAAATCTAGTAGTGAATCTCGATACATTAATATTACTAGCTCGATAGAGTGCTTCTGGATACTTGTCACGAAAGACATCTTGAAAAGGAAAAACTACTCCTTGATCTATAAAGGAGTAAAACTTCGCTTTTTCTTTTAAATCGGAATATCGCTTCCCTAGTTTTTCTAATACCGAATAAAATTTATCTGTGAACGGAAATGGATTAAATGACCATGTAATCTTTGTTGGAATCCCATTCATTCTAGTCATAAAAGATTTCTCCCCATGAGTCTCCCAGTCTGACTTAATACGTCCTTGAACATTTCCCCAAAAATCAAAAGTTCCCGTTCCCGGTGCTAAAGGATTCATCATTGTTGCTCCATCCACATCTTGACCTAAATGGGAATGTGCATCAATGACTATCATGTGTTCAGTTCTTTTCTTTCCATTTTGCTCAATTGTAGCCGTTAACATTTTTCATCATTAATTAGTACTTCCTTACAAAATCAATCTAAATACTTAGATTTAATCCTTTGTAATTATAATTTAAGACAGAAATTAAAACAAGATTATTATATTTGTAATAAATTGGACTTGAGAACCAAATTTTATTCCTTACTATATACTTCAATCTGGCTTCTAAAGTATAATCTTTTTTAAGAGATCTTGATTACTATAAAACATGGCTTTTTCCAATTTTGTTAAGATAAGGTCAAGCCGAATTGCGATTTACATATTCTTTGTAAATGCTGCTTTACTCTTCATGCTTATTGTTATGTTAATTGTTCCCATACCTGATGATCCACCCATTTATCATTTTCCGTTTATGGTATACATTCCTTATTCATTGACCTTAAATTTCTTGTTATTCCTAATTGCCGGGGTTAATTTAAGGAAGAATGATGGGAAATTCAAGAAAATGAGTGATAGATGGAGTTTTATGGTTAAGTTATATGAGAAATTTCAATGG
>CAZWEM010000056.1:0-25403 GCA_964632315.1 uncultured archaeon | reverse complement strand
GTTAATAACCAGATCAACACTATTTTCCTTATACCTTTTTTGGTAGGGGCTCTCCGAGCCTTAGCTAATCCTATAAGGGAGGCTACTAACATGTGTGATCCAGAAAGGGGAATTCCTAATAACGTTCCGAAAAATAAGATAATCGCAGCTGGGATTTCGCTAGCAAAAGCGGTGCTTGGATGCAATTCAGTGATTGTTCCAACGTTTTTGATAACGCCACGTCCTAAAACTACAATACCAGAAGCGAAACTCAAACCAGTAAATAGGAGCAACAAATTAATGTCAATTCCAATACCAACACCCACTACAATTCCAACTGCGTTAGAGCAATCATTTCCTGCCCGTGAAAATGCTGTCCAACATATAACTCCAAGTAGTATGTAAGAAAAGTTCTTCTCTGTTCGAACAAAACTTCTGAAGCCAGATAATTTATTGATGATGAATTTATGTATTATTTTATAAGTGATATACGTGACGATATAACCGATCACTGGAGATAATAACCACCATAAACTCATTTCTAAAATCGTTAACCAATTGACTCCCAATCCACCTCCTAACAATAAACCAACTCCGATGATTGCTCCCATGGTGGCATGTGTCGTTGAGATTGGTAATCCAAGTGCTGAAGATAAGATCAACCAAATAGCCGTAGATATTAAGATAGTTAATACAATAGCATTTGTAACAGAAAAAGATAATAGATCTTTACCAACAGTTTCACTAACTGCGTTTCCTAATAATAATGCACCTAAAATTGCAAATATGGAAGCAAGGATAAGTAACTCTTTCATTGTTAAGGTTTTAGAACCATATAGGGTTGCCATTGTCTCGTCATTGGCTCCAATGCCAAAGCTAATGATGATTGAAATTACTAAAAATATAATGATAATGTATAACAAAGCCATTTTCCATTCTACCCTTGTTTCATCTGCTTGGATACTTTATTATTAACCCCCTTAAATAATCTGAGGTCTCTTCAACCCAAGATGTAATATCGTATAAATATGTGACAATTTTAGAGGTTAGATACACTTTCAACGGATTATCTTCCATCTTGAATAACTTTTCCAAAAGATCAAATTTAGCTGTTCGTGCCTTTCTTTTTTGTTCTTCAATTTTAAAGGTAGTATTATATGCTCCTTCAAAATCTGTTTCTATGAGAGTGGCACAGTTAATTAATTCTTCTACTGCTTGAGAGCATGCAGTACATAAATCTCTGAATTCATCCTTTATCCCGGTATATAATTTAAAAGGAAATGTTTTTAGAAACCTCGCAAAAAATTCCATCTTATCATTGACTTGATCTATCATCATTAAAATTTTATATCGATCTTCGACTAAAAAGGGAAGAGCTCTTTTATCTCTATACAAAATTTTAACATATTGATCTTTTATTTCATCACATTTGTGTTCGATTTCAATTATCTTATCTAAATCTTGATGATCTAATTTTCCATTGATAAATTCTGAAACTGCTTTATGCAGTATTACTGAACCATTTAACGTTTCAGATAGAAATTCTCGATTAATTCCTTCTAATTCATTTTCTTTATCTTTACCAAATTTCAAATTTCTCACGTGTAATTTTTATGAATTTCTTCCTTGAAATAGATTATAATCTATTTTATTTTTTTAACATTTAAAAGATTTTCTTACCCTTTTAGTTAAGATGAACAAATATAATGAAAATCTTTAACTTGAATCTCTAGTTTTAAAATGTACTAATAAACTTCTGTTTCAATTTGACTAGGATCGAGATTAAGCGGGAAAAAATAATTTTTGACCCCAAAGTTCAAACATATTGTAATAATCCGAGATTTAGATGCCCCAATTATGGCCATAATTGGGCCTGCCCTCCAGAAGCCCCTTATCTTGATAATATTTTAACTAATTATACTCGATTTTACCTGATTTATGAAAAATTCGATCTTAAAGGTTATATTAAGGAGAAAAAATCAAAATTTCCCACTCATAATGAGGAAAAGATTATAAATTCATTTTATCGCGAGAATTTCATGCGAGATTGGATCGAAGAAGATATCAGAAGATTCATCAAAAAATTTGAGGGTAAGTTTAAAGAAATCTTCATACTATGGGATGGACATTGTAGAGTTTGTGAAAAAGAGCAAAAAATGTGCACTCATGATGAGGGTTTAGAATGTAGATATCCAAATGATATCCACTATTCAATGGAAGCTGTGGGAATAGATGTTACAGAAACAGTAAAAAATCTAAACCTTGATATAGAATGGCCCCCTAAAAACCATGCTTACAGATTTAGTTTAGCATGTGTTAAATAATATTTAGGAATTTTATTAAAAAAGCAAATTATTGTTTTTAGTCAAAAAATGCATTTTGATTAAGAATAATGGTATCCTCTCTATCAGGACCAATAGATATTATCGAAATTTCAGTTTCCAAATAATGCTTGATTGCGTTAATATAGATTTTCATTGTTTTTGGCAACGCATCATAGCCTTGTTTGGCAATATTTTTCCATTCTTCTGGTGCTTTTTTCTCCCATCCCTCATATTCTTTATAAACTGGTGTGCAATTCTCTATAATTTCGGGATGAATAGGCCAGCTTTGTAGAGCTTCTCCATTTAAATTATATCCTATGCACATTTTAATGGGATTGATTCCTGCCAAAGCATCTAATAATGTAATTACAATTGAATCTACCCCATTAATCATAATTCCATATTTAATATTAAATAGATCGATCCACCCAACTCTACGAGGCCTACCAGTTACAGTACCATATTCATGTCCTTGTTCTCTTATTTTTTCTGCCGTCGAATCAAAGAGTTCAGTAGGTACTTTACCTTCTCCAACTCTTGAGGTATAAGCCTTGACAATGCCAATGACTTTTCCAATTTTAGACGGAGGGACTCCTGCACCCGCAGAAATTCCCAAAGCATTTGCATTAGAAGATGTACCAAATGGATATAATCCATGATCAATGCAAAGTAAATTTCCCTGGGCTCCTTCGAAAAGAACTTTCTTTCCAGAATTAATTGCTTGATTCAAATAAAATGCGGAATCAACCACATATTCTTTTAATTTTTCACCATATACTTTATATTCTTGAAAAATCTGTTCAAAATCAGTGTTCCAATCAGGGTCATAAATGTTAATTAACTTCTTCTTTAATTCAAAAAGATTTTTCAGTTTTTCTTTCATCACATCGGGATGGATTAAATCGAATATCCGTAAACCCCATCTAGCGGCTTTATCTGAATATGTAGGCCCAATTCCCCTGTGAGTAGTACCCGCTTTATACTTTCCTTTTCTAGCTTCTTGTAAACCATCTAGTTTAATATGAAAAGGAAAAATTACATGAGCAGTACTACTCAACTTCAAATTTACTCGCTTTTTCAATCCTCTGAGATTATCAATCTCTTCCAAAAGAATCTTGGGGTCAACTACTACTCCATTAGCAATGATTACTTCTTTTTCTAGAGGAGCACCTGAAGGCATTAACTTGAATTTATACTTTACACCATTTGCGTTTATAGTGTGCCCAGCATTATTTCCTCCATTGTATCTTACAACAATATCAGACTCTTGAGCTAAGAAATCAGTAATTTTACCCTTACCTTCATCACCAAAACTCAAACCCATTATAGAAATCGTGTTTACTGTTTTTGACATAAATTTACTCCTATTTAGAGAACATTACTAAATAAATGATAAAATAGTTCCAAAAAAGATTATATTTTAAGATTTAAAAACTTTACATTAAGCTATTTAAGGGTTATTCACGGAAAAATCCGTGTTGAATGACGCCAGTAATTCATTTTTGCTTACAAAAATGACTAAATAGAATGCAATAATATAAGTCTGACTCAATAACTCATAATAATATTTAAATGAGATTGGAATAATATATTCTAAAAACAAAGAAAAAAATTCAATATATAAGATAAGACTCCTGCCATACCCTGGATTTTTGTCTTTTGGTAGTGCGGTTACGCACTCTTATTTCGCCCTCCAAGATCCATGAGATTCATGGAACTGGGGAATCCCCCTACAATTTTTCAGGACCTTATTTGGTCCACGTGGCAGGAGTCTCCTTTTATTAAGATCACTGCTTTTTGGGATTTCTTGTGGAAAAATCGGTAAGAAAAAGATTGATTTTTATAGTAGTGTTTTTATGATTTGTAATAGAAACAATGCTTGAAAAAACGATTTTATTCGACCTCTGTCATAACGAAATGCTTAATATTGAAGAAGAAGAATTTTCTGATTTTAAAAACCTTCTAAAGAATTTAAATTTAAGATATAAAATAAACAAATCAGAAAGCTTAACCAAGCTTGGAATTCAAAATATAGATATTATAGTAATTGGTAATCCAATAGATGATTACTTCTCTGTCCAAGAAATAAAATTACTTTGCGATTTTGTACGTACTGGAGGAGCTTTAATGTTGATTAGCGAATATGGCGCTGATTTTCTTCAAAAAACTAATTTAAATGACTTATCAGGAAAAAATTTTGGAATCTTTTTTGAGAGAAATCTCATAAAAGAACTTAACGATGGAAAAGAATCAAGCATAATTCACGTTAAAGACTTTAATCAAATAAAAATCATAAATAATTTAAGAGAAATAGTTTTTGGAGGAACTTGTTCACTTTTCTTAAATAATGATTCCCGGGCTTTAATTCAAACTAGTGAAAAAAATATATGGTCCGAAGTCTTTAATAACTCTAAAGATGAATGGGTAAAAGAAAAAGAACAAAAACAAACTTTAGCTGCATTTACCGAATATGGACAAGGTAAGGTATTAGCTTTTGGAGATATTGATATATTTACAAATGATTCTAAAATTGGTATCAATGCTTTTGATAATCAACAATTTTTACAAAATGCTATTGACTGGCTTTTATTAGAGGTAAAAGAACCAAATGTAATGAAATTTACATTAAATCAAGTAGGTGATTTACAAAGCGAAGTAAAAGAAATCAATAATGCGATTAATAATATTATCGAAACAATGACAATTCTAGAGAAAAGAATATCTTATTTAGAACAAAAATTAAACGTTTCTATATCGAAACCAAACAACTCTGAAGTTGATTCAGAGATCCAAGGAGAAAATTAAATATAAATAAGGTTATAGACTCAATTCATTTTAACTTCTAGTTCTAAATCTATTTATTTCTCGCCATATTATCTCATCTATTAGTTTAATTACCATAAAAATAGATAATTATCATGCGTAAGATGTCAAATGATGAGATATTTTCTACTTTTGAAGAAATAACTAATGATTATTCTCGTAATGATCAATATTTCGATATCTTATATGATTCTATTTCTTCCACTACTATAATGAAAACTCCTTCTTCTGAGGATATTACTGTTAATACCAAAACATCTGGGGTCGTAGCACGTACATTTACCGGAAAGTGGGAGGAATGTGCTATTGATATAAGTAGTGATATTGGAATCATCAAGCAAAGACTCCCAAAAGTTAAAAAAAAGGGAGATACAATCGCAGAGTTCGAAGGATGGAAGCTAAATAAAGAACTTAAACCAAAAATTAATCCAAACGATGTTTCAATTGAAGATAAAGTGGATAAGGTTCGAGAAGTTTTTGATTACGTGATGAAATATGATGAACGAATCTTTAACGCACGAATCATGTATTTAGAAACTTTAATAGAGCGAATATTCGCCAATAACGAGGGATGTGAATTACGGCAATTAATTCCCAGGACTAGATTTGCGATTATGCCTTTAGCTAAAGAAGGAAACGTAATTGATTATGATGTATTTATTAAGTCTGGAGAAATGGGATTTGAAATAACTGATTTGATCACTAACGAGGCTATTGATAAAGCGGTTGAGGACTCACTTGAAATGCTACAAGCAGAATTACCACCATCAGGAAAACATACTGTCATCTTGGATCCTTCAATGGCTGGAATGATTGCCCATGAAAGTTTTGGTCATGGATTGGAAGCAGATCAAGTCTTACGAGATCGTAGTTATTTGAAGAAACTTCTAAACAAAAAAGTTGCGTCAAATATCTGCAGCATCTACGATAAACCTTCATTTGAAGAAAAATTCGGTTCATACTATTTTGATGATGAGGGTATAAAATCAGGCACGAATTTATTAGTCGAAAATGGAATTCTTAAAAATTTTATCTATGACCGACGTTCTGCTTCTGTTTTCAATGCAAAACCTCAAGGAAATGGAAGAAGACAGAGTTTTGCTCATCCAGTTCATCCCCGAATGTCAAACACTTACTTTGGGTCTGGAGATTATGATCTTGAAGAAATGATCTCTGAAATTCAATTTGGGGTCATGTTAGTCCATGGAAGCTTTGGGATGGAAGATCCACTTGGTGGAGGAATGCAATGCACATCAAGAAAAGGTTATTTGATTGAAAACGGTAAAAAGGGTAAGATATTAAAGGGCATTGCTCTAAGTGGGGCCGTACTTGATTTATTGCAGAATATAGATGCTATAAGTAACGATTCAACAGATCTTCATGCAGGAACATGTGGAAAGGGTTCTGAAGATATGGTCCCAGTGACTGATGGAGGGGCTTATATTCGAGCAAAAAATGCATTAATTAGTCCGGGGTGATAAAAAGTGACAAATGAAAAATTAAATCAAATTGAGAATATTCTGAAATCCCAAAAGATTGAAGAATATGAAATTTATCTTGTTGAGAAAAATCTTTTTGAAACTATACTCCTAAAGAATACGCGCGATGTAGAAAGAGAGATAACGGACTTTGAATACTTTATCCGAATTCTTTCTCAACGTGAGAATGGTACAGGTATTGGAGTCATAAGAGGAAATTCTCTTGATTCAAAACAAATAGAGCGAAACATCTCTCGTTGTCTAGAGCTATCAAATGTAAATTCGGGGCCAGAATACCATTTTCCAGAAACAAGCAATCCTCCTAAGATTATTACTGCAGAAGATAAGCTTATTAAAAATCCTGTTGCAGTTAAGAATGATTTGGTTGAAGAATTAATTTCAATTTGTGCAGATCAAAAAAATATTGAAGCACCATTCGGCAGATTTCGAGCTCACATCCATCATAATTACCTGAGAAACAGCAATAATATCGATCTCGATTCTTTAAAAACATTATATTTCATTGAACTGTCATTAAAAGCTGAAAAAAATGGAGCCCTATCGGAGTTCTGGGATGCTTCGTATTATAAAAATATTGAACACTTAAAATTTAAGGAAAGAATTAAAGAATGGGCGAATATGGCTCGTGATACCTTGAAGGCAAAAGTGCCCGACCCAGAAAAGGAAGCCATTGTTATATTTCCACCGAGTGTCTTAAGAGAAGCGATTAATCCCGTTATTGGCAACCATTCACTAGCAAAAACACATTTCGAGAATATTTCACAATTTAATGTTGATGAACAAGTAGCGAGTAATCCATTCACCCTTATGGATGATGGATTACTTGAAGGGGGTTTAGATTCAAATCCCTGGGATGCTGAAGGAATTCCTCATCAAAAAACAGTAGTAATCGATAATGGAATATTTAAAAATCGTTTATATGATTATAAGTATGCGTTATTAGAAGATATGAAATCAACAGGGAATGCAACACGTTCTTCTGGTGGTACTGTATCCAACGGAATTAGTAATTTTGTAATTGATGCTGGGGAGATCTCCAAAAAAGAAATGATTTCAGAGATTAAGAAAGGATATTATATCCAAAAATTCTCTTGGCTTAATCCTAATCCGGTACAAGGATTTTTCGGAGCAGAAATTCGGAATGGATATTATATAGAAAACGGTGAATTTAAGTATCCAATTAAACTTGGAAATGTCAGTGGAAATGTCTTAGAGATGGTTAAACAATGTTTATATATATCGAAAGAACGAGACTATTGTCAGGATTCTTATTTTCCTTATATCGCGTTTAAAGATTTGACGGTTTCTTCATAAAATTATTATTTTTTCTTTTTTATTTTTCACTGTCTGGGAGTGATACTTCTGTGGAAGAAATGCCTTCTAGTTTAGCATAATCGTCATAAGTTCTTTTATTTACGCTTTCTATATATTCCTTCAACTCATTTTCTATGTTTTTGGGAAGGTCATATTCCGTGAAATTGTTTAATAGGTCATCTGCTTTTTCTCTAGCTAGAATTATGAGATCTTTACTACCTTTTTTTTTCCATGTTGCTCTTCTGTTTCTATCCATTAACTGGGGAATAAATAATTCCTTTTTCATGAAATCTCTGGTTTGTTTTTCACTCAGAAAAGTTGTTCCCTTAGTTTCTTTTTTACTCACACTCTCGATGGTCCTTAGATCAATAGTATCTTTACTTACATCAATTCCTTTTAAAGCCCTCTTAACCATTCCTATTACCTCATTATCTATAATTGTTAGTTCTAATGCTCCTGATAAAGTTGCTTCATACGTTCCAGCACAAGTAATAAAGTTGATTCCCGATAATGCTGCAAACATCAATGTATTAAATCGTTCAATTCCATTTTGTAAATCCAAGCATTTTGAATCTGTCACGCTTCCTAAGCCTCTTGATGGTATATTATAATATTTTGCTAATTGAGCTATACCAGCAGTAATCAATCCAGTTTCAATCGAACCTATCGCAGAATTTCCTGTTCTCATATCGGTTACGTGTGATACCGTGCCATAAAATACTGGAGTTTTTGGATTATATAATTGTGAGAGGATAATACCACTTATGATCTCAGCGTTAGTTTGAGTCAACAATCCTGCTAAGGTTACTGGTGCTGAAGTTCCCGCTAATGCTTCTGGAGCTATTACAGTAGGTTGTTTATATTTTGCAAATACCTCCAAGCCATTAGTCATAATTTTAGGCAAATGGAGAGGACTTGTCGGATTAAAAATTCCAAATAATCTTGGGCGTTCAATAATCTCTTCTTCCCCCCCTGCTACTATGGCACTCATTTTTATCGAGTCTTCACTAACAATTCTTCCGAAGCAGCCATGACCATATGGTTTATGACTATTTTTAGCCCAATTATAGATACACACCGCATGAATTGTAGTATATTTCACATCTCCTGGCCAAAAATCTATCTGTGAACATGAGAGATGTTCTAATTGATCCACAATTCTTAATTGCTTAATTGTATCACTTAACTTCGATTTTCTTACCTGATTTTTGTGAGATGGATCATAAATTTTTACAGCTGCTCCAATTGGCGCAAAATGAATACTATTAGTATTAATTTTAACATTATATGTCCCGTCTGGACCGAATAGCTTAAAAGAATCTGGAACTTGTTTTAGTTTTTCTTCTACTAACGATTCAGGAACTTTAACAAAACTACTATCATTATCTACTTCTGCTCCGTATTCTTTAAACAAATTTCGGGTGTTTTTATCATCAATTTTGATTCCAATTGTTTCCAATAACTCTAAAGTGGATGAGTGAATAAATTCAATCTCATCTTTCGTAAGTACTTCAATTTGATTTAGTTTCATAATTCTCTCTATCCCCATAAAAATAAATCGAGTAAAATTAACCTGTGTATGAATAAGAAAAATGAGTTTTATTTTATAAAAAATTTCTATTTTTTATTCGAATCTATTTTTACTTTAATTAAGTTATAATTTCTTGTCCCTAATCCAACTTTTTCAGCAGCTTTCAGCTGAATTTCCCAATGTTTAGAAATCTTGCCATTAGGGTTTAAATCTAAATTTCCCTCATCAAATCTAGGAATGTAGGAGAACCACTCTTGAGGTTGATCTCTTGACAGATTTTTAACTTCAGAAAGAATCGAATTAGGACTGTAATATGATCTGTGAGTTAGATCGATGCAAGCTTGATCTAATGCTACAGGATCCTTTGAAGATAACACTCCAATGTCAGGAACAAAAGGAACATCCGATGATCCACAATCACATTGCCACGTGACATCAATTGCATAATTCACATAAAATATGCGATCTTTTCCAAAAAAATCCACAACTCCTTTAGCATTATCCACCAACTGCGTGATAAATTGTTCCCCCGTCGAATTCCCAATGTCTATCACTTTTTTATCACAAACAGATTTACACATGTAACAATACCGACATTTATCCCAATCCATTTTTAAGATTTTATTGCCATCTTTAGACAAAGCCCCTGTAGGACACACATCCACGCACTTATGACAATCTTCAGAACATTTACTAAAATCGAAATCAAACTTTTTTCCCATATGAGCTTGAACCTTCCCACCCTTACTCACGCACCCAATTCCAAGATTTTTTATGGATCCTCCAAAACCAGCCCCTGAATGACCCTTAAAATGAGTAGCAAGCACGAGTTTATCGAATTCTCGAAGGCGACCTGCGACTAATACTTCCTCGAATCGATTTCCATTTATTTTTTGAATTTCATAATCAATTCCGTTTGGACCATCTAACATCAATATAGGCGCTCCCATTGTTTCTTCTGTAAAGCCATGCATTAATGCCACTTCTAAATACTCTTTTTCGTTAGCTCTCCCACTATATTCAGTATGCATTCCAGAAATGCTTTCAGGGAGTCCCCATCCACAAGATTCTGCTAAGAATGGTTTTCCTCCCAAATCTTTAACAAAATCACATAAAAACCGTAAATAGGACGGTCGTAGATACCGCGTATTTTCTAACGCTCCAAAGTGAGTTTTAATGACGACTTTATCTCCTTTATTTACATTTTCTTCAAAATTTAACTTTTTTAGCGCTAAAGGACCTTTAATTTTACTCATACTTTGTTGATGTGACTCAGATCTTGCAGTAAAATAGAATACGTCAGACTTCATTATGAGTATAATAAATTATCTTTTAAAAATAAAGATAGAGATTACTTTGTATAAGAAAATATTATTTCATTATCAAAATAGTAAAAAAAATATAATTTAAATATCTCTCTTAATTTCTTGAACATCTTGAACTTCTCCTGGAATCTGTCTTAATCCAGCATAAAGAAGATAAAAACCTAATAGTAAAACGAAAAGCGCCAATCCTGGAAGGAAAGTAGCCCATGGTGCTATTGGTAGATACATTCTTGCTGTAGAAATAACACCCCCAAGATCAGTAGTAGAATATAGTAAAAATCCTAAAAATGTATCAATCGTTAAAACGAATCCCATCATTAATGGAATATAAGGTATCACTTGTTTCAAAACCGCTACGAAATTATATTTAGCTTTTGTAATGATTAGCGTGAAGATGGGTATTAATATTACCCCATAGATTGATCCTAAATAGAGTAATTGCATGCCCATATAAAATGATATTAACATTAGAGAACTAAAAAATCCGCTAAATATTATGGGAAACATAAAAAACGGAATCATTATGCCATCTAATGATCGTTTATATCGAGTTCTTACTAAATTAAATATAATGCCAATGATTAATCCTCCAATTAAACTAAAACCTGCACTGATAAAAACTGGAATAAGTGAGACGGGTAATGCATATACAATCCTTGCAAGGATATGTAATGGATTAGAAGAGACTCCAATTACTTCCGCGTATGAATATGGTGTCAAAAGATTTGGAAAAATGATAACAATAATTGCGAAAAGTGTAATTCCTAACCCAATAATTGAATACGGTGATTTTAGTTTTATGAGTAAATCTTTTCCAAGGCCATGTATATCACTTTTAAAGTTCTGGAACAATAAACTTCGAGGCATATTGTCTTTAACTGTTAAATCTTTTTCTTTCCTTTCCATTTCTTCTGATTTAAAATTATTTGAACGATCGCCCTTGATATAACTGTAAATTGTGAGAATGAGCATGCTTCCAGACATTAAGAAAGTGAAAATTAGAGGAAAAATGAATCCACACATATTTAGAACCCAATAATCAGAGTTATAAATTGAGTTGATAAATAGTTGACCAAAACCATTTAATCCAAAAATCAGATCAACCAAAAATGAGAATGACATTACCATTCCATAACCCAGTGCGACAGTAGCTAAGAGTGAGGAAACAGGATATCTTAGATGTAAAGTTTGTTCAGACCATATGTTTAGATAAAATGATCTAGTGAGAAAAATTATAAAAGGAACCAATACAATCGTTAATGTAATCCAAGGTAAAATTAAGTGATATAAATAATCAGAAATAAAGAACCACTGACCTGACAACATCGAATCGATTATAAGGAATCCAGTTACAAAAGGAGGATCTTTATGTCCTACAGATTTATAACCCTGAATTGGAAAAATACCACCTAAAGAGAATTGAAATCCAATCCCAATTATCATAATTGGTATAGCCAGAATCACCAGTGAAACAATTTGAGTCACCCTACTTGTTAGATTTGTTCTTTTTAATGAAATCTTACCAATATAAAACCCTATCACTAAGCTCACTAATAAAGGGATCAATAATAGGTCAAAAGTTCGAGGTAAGGTTTTGGAAACTAATTCTATTACAGGTGCGGATTTTAAGATTGATTCTGATATTCCCCAGTTACCCGAAAGCATGTTAAGTGAATACCTAATAAATTGTAATATGAGTGGATCATTAAGTCCCAAGTTTTCTTTCATTTGTAGATACTGTGTCATATCAAAGGTTCCCTCAGGAAGGTACGCCAAAACGGGATCTCCTGGAAAGAACCTCGACATCATGAATGAGAAAACTAACGCAATGAATAATAATATCGGAAAGATTAAAACAGTAATTAGCAAATTTTTGAAATATTCTTTCATTTTTGTCATAAAATGAATTTATGGATTTTGTTAAGTTAAGAAAAAAAATAACCTATATAAAAGTTCGTTAGAGACATTAGGAACAAATTATTTTCAAACCTTAAAAGAGACCCACCTAACCTTTTATTTCGTTACCTATTGGAAATTGAACTTCTTTTAGAGTATAATTTTTCGGTTAATTATGCTATTTATCTGATTTTCCTTTATTCTAATTTCAGATTTTGCTGAAAAGATTGAAATTATTGAATAAACCAATAATCTTTTTACAAGTAATTAATTTCCATTTATTGAGATAATTAAAAAATAACGAAAAGAAGAGTGTCTATAATATGGCAAGATGTCCTGAATGTGCTGGCAAGATGACATTCAATCCCATGAATAGGCAAATGGTTTGTAACTCTTGCGGTCTTTCATTAACACGATATGACTTGGATCATTATTGGGAAACTGTTCGCTCTGAGCAATCCCCTGGTGACGATGACATGCAAAAAGCAAAAAATCGTCGGAAAGAATGGTTAGATTGGTATTCGAAAAGTAAATCAGAAAAACAAAATTACTAAATAAATAATCCGTCGTGAATTAAAAATACAAACCACGCAATTGAGTTCAGTTTCTTCTGAAATAAGCTATTATTAACAACACTATTAGTCCCTTTACTTCTAATAATAAAGATTTATATATTTAGAAGCTAATTAATAATTAAATCTAACAAATTCTCATGAATTTTTAGATAGATTCGGTGGATATTTATGGATGAATTAGTTATATTTGATTTCCTAATGTTAATTTTTGGAATCACGGCGGTAGGGGTGTTTATTGTACTTTTTTTCGTTACTGCTCCATATGGACAACATTTTAGGAAAAGTTGGGGTCCAAGTATAAGTAATAAATTAGGATGGTTTATAATGGAGGCTCCCACAGTAATAATTTATCTATTGCTATTTTTAATAGGAAATCGGCAAACAAACATCATTGCTATAATATTTTTAGCAGTATGGATGCTACATTATGGTCAGAGAACTTTCGTATTTCCATTCTTAATTCGGGGAGCATCACAAATGCCAGTTGCAATCATTTCCTTTGGTTTAATATTTAATGGAATAAATACATATCTTCAAGCGAGATGGATTAATACCCTTTCTAATCCTTATCCTATAAGTTGGTTCTTATCTCCAATGTTTATAATTGGTATAATTATTTTCATTATTGGATTCATCATCAATATGCATTCTGATAACATAATCCGTAATTTACGTGTTCCTGGAGAAAATGAGCATAAAATTCCTTATGGTGGGATGTTTAGGTTCGTAAGTTGTCCGAGTTATTTGGGTGAAATAACCGAGTGGGCGGGTTGGGCAACAATGACATGGTCCTTTGCAGGACTTTTATTCGTGGCTTGGACTTTTGCTAATCTAGCACCTCGAGCACGTTCCACTCATCAATGGTATCAACAAAAGTTTCCAAATTATCCTAAAAATCGAAAGGCGTTAATACCTTTCATATACTAAATTGCATTTTACGAGTTTTATGATGAAAATTGAGAAAACATTAATTAAATCCTACTTAGTTTGTCTTTTTAGTTATTTGTCGGCATTTATTATCATAATTCTTTTTTGGATCATTAGTTCAAGCCTTCCTATCCTTCTATTTGTATTTTTAGCTGATATAATCGGCACATTTATAATTTTTATCTTTAGCACGATTTTCAAGAACGCAAGTTTGTATGATCCGTATTGGAGTATAATTCCACTGATAATTAATATCTTCTATGCGTTCGACTCTGCTAATCTATCGTTAAGAAGTATTGTGGTAACAATCTTAATTTTAGTTTGGTCTATTAGATTGACTTTTAATTGGGTTCGACAATGGAAGGGCCTTTCTCATGAAGATTGGAGATACAAAGATCTTAGAACCAAGAATGGAAATAAATTTTGGATTGTAAATTTAATTGGTATTCAATTGATGCCAACAATACTAGTATATTTAGGAACTCTCTCAATATATACTGTATTTTACATGAATCATCAACATTTAACTATATTAGATATAATAGCTTTCATTATCACCTTATCGGCTATTCTTTTTGAAACCATAGCTGATCAACAACTAAGGAACTTCATAAAACATCGAAGCTCTCAATTAGAAATCATTAAATCCGGATTGTGGAAGATCTCAAGGCATCCCAATTATTTTGGGGAGATACTGTTCTGGTGGGGGTTGTACGTTTTCAATTTATCAACTTCACTTGAGTTTTGGTGGTTCATTATAGGACCTTTATCAATTACATTATTATTTTTGACGGTTAGCATTCCATTAATGGAGAAAAAGAACATGATGAAAAAACCCTCGTATAAAGAATATAAAGCTGAAATATCCCGACTCATACCTTGGTTTAAGAAAAAAGGACGGTAAAACTAGTTATTGTTCTTCTTGAACTCTTTATAGTATTTTGATTTTCTTAATAAATACCATCTTATGACTGGTTTCATTAATGGCACAAAATACCTTTTTATCCCCATCCAATTTCGGATATCATCATAGAAGTCTTGAAGGGTATGATCTTGAAATTTAAGCAGAGATTGTACTTCTGTTGTGTCATAAAACCCACAGTGAAATCCTCCCTTAGCAAAGGCTTCTTCAGGTAAAAGATTTCTCCCAAATCCCATAATCTCTATAATATCATTAAAATGTTCTCTAAATATTATTTGACATTTCGGACCTCCTCCTAAATTGAAAGCCCTATTCCAGATTTCCTTAAGTGGAATTGAATTTACTATTGCTTTTGCAACATCTCTTGTATCAATTATTTCAACTGGCGTGTCAAGAGGCATATCAAACATTAACGACTGAAATCTCAGCATTTCTGTGGACGTGCAATAAGATAATCGAAATATGAGATAATCCATACCCGATTCCTTAATTAAATTTTCAGCTTCTATTTTTGAATTTGCGTAGGGATCGTGATCAGATTTTATGAGAGGATCCGTAATTTTAATATTTGGGTTTTCCAATCGATCTCCATATACCGAAATCGATGAGGTATAAATTATTCGAGAACTTTTTTGCTTTTTCATAGCATTCAGAATGTTTTCAGTTCCTACAACATTAACTAAATGCACTTTATTTTCATCATAATTTTTATTAGAAGGTTGTAGTGCTGCGGCGTGAATGATTACTTCTTGATTTTCCACGGCTTTAATAACCTCTTCAGGATTTTCTAAATTGCCCCATGCAACTTCGACCTCATTATTTTCGAAAGAACTCATTAGTTTCCTATTCTTTTTTGAATTTCGCAAAAAAACACGTATAGAAAATAATCCTCTATGTATTAATTCTTCAAGGATTTTCTTACCGACCATCCCAGATGCTCCAGTCAGCATCACGTTAAGTTTTATCATGTTCAATAGAAAATGTAATTATCCCCTAAAATTAGAAATATACAAAGAGTTAAAACTTTTGTCCCGTTAAAAATGGGAAATTAACTTCAAATAAGTGTTATTTTATCCAAATTTTTTATCGAAAATATCAATCAATACTTCTTCTAATTTCTCAGCAGAAATATCTAATAAAGTGATTTCTAAATGTCTCCCTCTTTCTGCATCTTCAATTCTTACGGTTTTTGACGCAATTATCTTCAGTTGGTTTAATGTCCTCACGTACTTCCTGAAAGACATCTTTACATGTGGTTCTATCCCATATGTTTCACAGATGGTTTCATATTCATCATAAGCCTCATCTACTACCGTGAATGCCTCATCATTATGCAATAAGGATGCCGTGATTCCATATAATGCTAATAATTCTTGATCATTGACCCGATCGATGATATCTGCTCTAAATGTGGGATATACTTCATTAGACGCATCTCGAATCATATCTGCCAACACTCTTTCGATCCCTTTTTTATCTGCCATTAATCCACTTTTTCTAAATATTTCGATCCCATGACGGAGATTCTTATGTTCGGTAACAATTTGACTAACCATTTCAAGCAAAGATTCATTGAAAACATTCTCTTTAAAAGCAATTTCTGCTCTGTATTGCAGGATTTTAAATGCCTCTTCATAATTATATGGTTTTAACTTAATTTTTTGATTCAATCTGCTTAAAATTCTTTCACTTTCAATTCTCATCCAATCCCGGTTTCTGCAAATTAGTAAAATAGAGAGTTTAGCGTTTTGATGTCCAAAAGTCTCCGCGATATCTAAAAGTGCCAATATTTCATCTGGTTTTAACAAGTGTACTTCATCAACAATAAGTAACATGTAAGCTTTATCATTGATTAGCTTCGTTAAAATCAATTTTAATGCCTCATCATCCGAAAATCCGCGACCCGATCCATGAGTATATTTAGCTAAAAGTTCTCGAATTATCTTGCTTTTTGAACGGAAATTAATACAATTATAATACTCGACAAATAAATTCACATCCTTTTCTAAAGCCACGTTTTTAAACATCTTTCCGAAATATCTTGCCGTGACCGTTTTTCCTATTCCGCCCCTTCCTAATAAAACACAATTAATTGAAGGTTGTTCTACTTCCTCTAAAATGTGTCGATAGTTAAATATTAAACTTTTAATCGTCTCGTCGCGGCAGTATAATTTCTCTGGAACATAACTAAAATCAAGAGAACTTGCTTGCTTGAACACTGACTTTTTCATGAATTGTTTCCTAAATTCATCCTCGTCCATAAATAACCGCTATCATGCTTTTTTTTTTAATAATTAAATATAGGATATTTTAAGTATAAATTTTCTTATCAACTTTTAAATACTAAAAAAAAGTGGAGGAATAATTTTATTTAGTTGATCAAAAGTTTTCGGATTTATTAAGCGGATGCATCATTGAATATGCTTCTTTTAATTTACCGATATCATTTTTTGCATAAATCCTTGTAGTATTTGGAGAACTGTGTCCTAAAATGTCTTGCAATTCACTAATATCCATCCCCGAACGTCTAAGATGAGTGGCTCCGGTGTGTCTGAAGACATGAGGCGTTATAACTTTAGAATCCCTGAATCCACATTTTTCTTTGATTGTCTTTATGTCTTGTTGAACCACTCGAGGTGTCAATTTTTCGTTTCTAGTATTTACTAATAAATAATCCTCGGGAGTATATTCAATTCTATCTCGTAAGTTTTCTTCAAAAAATTCAATTGTTTTATGGTCCACCGGGACAATTCTCTCCTTATTTCCTTTTCCACGCAACCTTACATAGCCTCTATTAAAATCCACGTCTTTTACTTGTATGTTACATATTTCACTGACTCGCGCCATTGTTGAATAGAGTAGTCTAATCATTAAATAATATCTTTCGCTCTTGCGAGAGTGAAATAATCTCTTATCTTTTAGTTTATTGAAAATTAACTCAACATCCTTGATATCTAGAAATTTCGGAAGATTTTCTTCTAATTTGATTTTTGGACTTTTAATTGTTGACATCGGGTTTTTTGTAATAAATTCATTGAGACTTAGGAATTTAAAATAAGAACGGAGAGAAGCGATTTTACGACTAATACCTTTTTTTGAATATCCTTTATCCTTTAACTTTTTGAGAAACAATCTAATTCTTTGTCGAATAACTGGAGATTCTAATTCAATATCTCCGACCATTTTTATGAATTTTCTTAGATCGTATCGGTATGCTTTCACAGTGGAATTGGCTGCTCCTTCTTCTACTTCTTTTGCAATTAAGAAATCATCTAAAAAATCAGAAAACTTGTACCCATCAACCATGATATCACAAATGTCATCGTGATAATACATAATAGAATGTAATATCCATGTATCATCCTCAAAACGTCAAAATAAGCTACTTAAAAGATTAATTTTATTCTTTTTTAAGATGGCGAAGATACTTACAAGCATTTATTCCTGCTCGTGATCCCTCAGCAGTGGCGAAAACAACCTGAAATAAGCCTCCTGTTACATCTCCCGCAGCATAAACGCCTTCAATATTCGTCTTTTGATTTTCGTCCACTTTTACATTTCCATAATCATCCAGTTCTATTCCAGCTTTCTTAAAGATCGAGTTAGATGGAACATGAGTAAAAATAAATAAACAACTTAACTCAAATTCTTTTGCGGGTTCTTCTTCTGTTATTTCCTTATCAATAGGTTTACATAATATTTTTTGGATTATACCATCTGAGTCAGAAATAGCTTCAATTATTTCCATCTTGTCAATTACATCAATTTTTCTTTCAATTAATTCATTTACTTTATCTGGAAGATTTTCTTTACTTTCAGGAGTAATAACATGGACAATGCATCCCATTTGATCCAACGCAAGCGCATCTTCAAGTAATTCCTCATCATTTCCATATAAGTAAACATCTCTGTCTTTGTAAAGAGGACCATCGCATAGAGCACAATATGATACACCATAACCAATCAGATTACTTTCATTTTTTATTATTTCTTTTCTTTTACCAGTACCTGTAGCAATAATCACCACGTCGGATGAAATATTCGCTGTTCTTGTTGAGATCATGTTCATTCCCATTCCAATCATGAGTGAGATAACATCACCCTCCAGAATTCTTACGGTCTCATGATTAGCTGCATGACTTCTAAATTTTTCTAGTAGATGTTCACCCGTAATTTCCTTCTCACCTGGCCAATTACTTATTTCTTTTGCTTTTGCAAGTGAAGAAGGTTCTTTTCCGCTCAATATAATCGTATTTCGATTAGATCTACCACAGTGTACTCCAGCAGCCAATCCAGCGGGACCAGATCCAATTATTAGCACTTCACATTTATATTCTTCCATTAAATAAACCCATATGCTTTACTATACTATTTAATAAATTAAATTCTGGTTTAAATTTTATCTTTTTTAAGCTTTGACTCATAATCTCATAGTTTATGATATGAAAAAAACAGTACAAAAATAAATATAAAGTTTATAAGCTTGTGAAAAAAAGATCATAATAGACATTTTTGCTAAATGATTTATTAAAATGACCTTGGATGAGAAAAGTTAGAAACGTGCTACTAATCTTTTGTAGCGTATTTTTAATGATTGCACTAGCCCCCCTAATAGGATTTTATACAAATCGCATCATCATATTGGATAGATCACAAGATCCGATTATTATCCCTGATTCTAACGATAATGCGATACAAGAAGCTTTTGCCTATCCACTTACTCTTAAGGATTACCAAAAAGCAGATATTGAATTTTCAATGTCATTACCAAACTCATCCGCTACCTTGAAGATCCTTGAAAAAGAAACCTATGAATCTAATTATTTACTAAACAGTTCCCCAATAGATATTAACGGAGAAGACTTTCTTTATGTACAAGAGGGATATCGTCACGCTGGGTATTCTCCCTCAAATTATACAACAATTCATGAAGAAGGATCAAGACATATAAGGTTTAGTGGAGGAATTTATGGCTCTGAATTAGTGTATCGTCCGGGTAATTATGTGATCTTGGTTTATGGTTCTCAAGAAGAGCAATCCGAAGATTCTTTATTATTTTTTAACTTATTAGTTACCTTAGATGGTCCGGGGAATTTCATTCAAATTTTATTAATAACATCAGGTCTTATAGTTCTTATATGTTATGGTTTATTCATAACAATTAATTATATTCGAAAAATAGAACTTCCTTATAAAAGAAGGGTTAAAAAGAAAAAAATACTGATCATTCAAAAATAAATTAGATTTAATTGATAATTTAGTTTAAACATACATTTATCCATATAACTTCTCCATTAGATTAATTACAGAAGTATAGACATATTAATTGCCCAATATAAATTTCTTCACATAAAATGATTCTATTCATCATTTTCTAAGATTATGATTTTTGTCGTTAGTACACAATTTTTTATACTATTGCACGATTTGAGGTATAAGAAATCTATCAAAAAACTTTTAAAAACAATTTAGACGTGATTATATGGAAAATAAATATAAGGCGTTTTTAATAATAAGTATCGTTTTAATCGTAGCAGGCCCCATATTAGGTCTTACTTTTGA
This sequence comes from uncultured archaeon, assembly GCA_964632315.1. Lineage (GTDB taxonomy): Archaea > Asgardarchaeota > Lokiarchaeia > Sigyniarchaeales > SOKP01 > SOKP01. The sequence continues at coordinate 4,726 of CAZWEM010000056.1, read as the reverse complement.
TAAGATAACTTTAGTCGATCGAACAGGTGTTACAATACCTGAGGAAAGCTACTCAAACATAACACAAGCGTATAGCGTCCCTTTTCACCTTGAAAAAGATCAAAAATTGATAGTTGAATTCTCTTTGAATTATTTGAATGTGACAGCGTATCTAAAGATATTAGGAAAGGGAGCTTATGATTCTGCATATTTAGCAGAATCAGCCTCCAGTGGAATCACTGGAGAAGATTTCGTCTATACGCGATTTGCTTTTGGGAATAATTTGGTCAGTTCAACAAATGTAAGGAGTATCCAATATGATGGATACTGGTATATTGAATTTGCAGGAGACACTTCAGGAATTTCATTGATATCAATTCCGGGAGATTATGTGCTAATTGTGTATGGATTAAATAATGGTGGAGGTACCTGGACTGATGTTAAGTTCGATATTACGATTAAAACCAACGGACCTGGACCCATATTAGAATTAATATTAATATTGATAGGAATAGTTGCTTTATTAGCAATTATGTTCTTATTAACTCTTAGCTATTTAAAAAAGACAAGGAGGGGACTGTTATAATGGAAAAGCAACAAGTTAAAGCATCTTTATTTGATAAGCTACCATTGATTGATAAGAACAGAGCTACAAAATTCATAATTTACGGTTTATTGATAGCTGTTATATTTGGAATAATGATGATGGTCAGTAGATCTATAGCGTCAAACGCTTCAGCATGGTACGACTTAGCAAACCAAGAAAATAACATTGCTTACTGGAATGGTGCGTATGGATATAACGATTACGTTCATAATCAAGCTGAAATTTATAGAATTAGATATTGGATGGCTTTCCAAGACGTAATTTTTATGAATATAGCAAGAGTTGGAATTAACATTGGACTCATCTTTGTATTAATCGGGTTCCTTTCCTTTGCAGTCAATGAAAAAATTGATGAACATACAAGGAAAATTTCGCTCATAATAGCAGGATTAGTATTATTCTTGATGATGTTTACTACATTCTTCTCGTCTGTATACGTATCGGTTTCATAATAAATATCTAATTTCTTTTTTTTTATTTCGTTTTATTTTTGTAAAACATAAGTTTCAAGAATTTTCATAGATATTCCACTAATTCATTTTTTTTTAAATCAACAACTTAATTTGGGTGTTTTATTTTATTTACACGAGGTAATTTAAAGTATTATTAAATAAACTTTTATTTTAGATAAGTTGAAATTTTAAAATCTGATATTCCTATAGATTAAATAATAATATAATAAACAGACTTGTTAATAATGAGTGATTCTGAAAGTAAAAAATATAAGATTGCTGAACCTCATGATTTATCTCCCCGATCAAAATGGATGCGAGATTATTATTTCAAGGGTGCAAAGAGGGAATGGAACAACCAATACATGCCTTTTACAACCGGCACTGACTGGGATATCATTTGGAATGAAACTGATTACTATGTAGCTCCCGAAGTTCATTTTTATATAGGAAATAAAGGCAAGGGGGTTTTTGAAAGTTCATTGAGATCCATGGCAGTACCTATAAATCTTCCGGTAGATTTCTGGAAATTATCCTTACCAGAAAGAAGAATTACTTTCTTTGAAGAAGTAATTCTTAATTATGTCCCACAGGAGATTATTTCCGAAAATGATTTAATCGCAGGAGGAAGATTCAATACTCAATTAAGCAAATGTTTTACAAAAAAAGAAGCGAATTTATATTGGAAAAAAAACATTCAATCTCGAAAATCATTCTTTCAATATCATAAAACTGGTTTTGGTAATGCTGGAGCAACAGCAGGTCATATCATTCCTGATTACGAGGACATCGTGAAAAAAGGATTTAAATTCTTCAATGAAAAAGCAAAGCGAAGATATGAGTCCTTATCTAAAAAGGAAAAGAACAGCGATAAAGGAGCAGAAATGAGAGCCATGATACGTGCTACCGAGATCCCCCGAAAATTAGCGCTAAAATATGCTGAAGAATGCAGAAGACTAAAGGAGTCAACTTCTGATCCCATTAGAAAAGACGAACTCGAACAAATGGCATTAAATCTTGAAAAAGTACCATGGGAGCCTGCCGAGACATTCTGGCAAGGATTGCAAGCTATTTGGATAGCACATATGCTCATTATGGCAGAAGAGTCTTACCCCGGTCCCGGAATTTCTTTCGGAAGAACGGATCAACATCTTTGGGAATTATACAAAAAGGATGTTATACAGAAAAAAAGAATTTCTAAAGATTTTGCCAAAGATATTTTAGGTAGTTTTTGGTTTCATTGTAATACTGCATATGATGCTCAAATTATGGTTGGTAAGCAGGGTATTACATCTGCATTTGGCCAGCTAATGACACTTAGTGGTTGTGGTGCTAATGGTGAAGATCTCACTAATGAATTAACCTATACAATCTTGGAAGTTATAGACGAATGGAGTCCAATTCTTGAACCAAAACCTAATATTAGATTGCATCGTAATTCCCCCGAGAAATTGCTTGATATTATTATTGATATAGTATCACGTTCTCAAGGCGCTCCATTCTTGATTAATTTTGATGAGAGAAGTATAGCTGGAATGATAAAAGAAGGAATCCCTAAAGAAGATGCATGGAATTATGCTTGCGTTGGTTGTCTTGAAAACACGATGCAAGGGAATGATCGTTCAGGGACTGTAAATTGTAATCCCAATTTAACAAAGAGCATTGAATTAACTCTATGGAACGGAAAGAATATGCCTGGAAATGAAGTAGTAACCAAAAAGGGTGAACAAATTGGACCTAAATCGGGCGATCCAGAAACATTTTCTTCATGGGAAGAATTTTGGAATGCTTGGAAGAAACAAATAGAATTTATAATCCATAAAACTGTAGAAGTTTATAACATGACTGAAGAATTGCGTGGTGAATTCATGCCAACACCATATCTTTCTACATTTGTAAATGGATGTATTGATAAGGGGCTTGATGTTAGACGTGGTGGTCCTGAGTTAAGATTCATTACAATCGAAGGAGTGGGATTTGCAACAACAGTAGACTCGCTTTTAGCAATAAAACAATTTGTTTTTGATGAGAAAAAGTATACAATTTCACAAATAAAGGATGCTTTGATTAATGATTTCAAAGGAAAGGAATATTCTGTAATGCAAAGTGTTTTGAAAAATAAAGCTAAGAAGTATGGTAATGATGATGATGAAGCTGATGAAATGGCTCGTAAAGTGATGGAAATATGGGCTGATGAAACGTGGAAATATAAAACACCAACCAATTTTCAATATAGACCAGGTATGCTCTCATGGAATTACTGGGCTGGAGCAGATGCCCAATTTACAGTAGCCACACCAAACGGAAGAAACAAAGGTACCTTCCTCTCTAATGCGATTTGTCCGACCAATGGTGCCGATGAAAAGGGACCTACCGCTGTAACAAACTCAGTGGGCATTGCTTTAGGTGGTAAAAACGGAGAAGGAGAATATATAAACTACTTACCGAATGGGGCTAGTCATACAATCACTTTTAATCCCTCTATTCTTAAGAGCCCCGAACACCGAGAGAAATTCAAGTCGTATCTTAAAGGATATGTTGAAAATGGAGGTACGTGTCTACAAGTAAATATGCTCGACTCAGAGATGCTGAAAGATGCCCAAAAACATCCTGAAAATTATAAAAATCTGCTCGTGCGAGTGACGGGATATAACGCGTATTTCAATGCAATTGGTAAGGAACTCCAAGATGAGATCATTGCCAGAGAATCTCATAAAATGTAATTTTTTTCATTTTTTCTTTTTGAATGGAAATGTAATTTTAGAGCCTGAGTTCAATGAAAATTCATTTGAAGTCAAATTTCAAACTTACTCATTAAATCTAGAATACTTTAAAACGAAACCTTTCTTAATTTCAAGAGATCGAATTCTAAGGATTTTGTGATTAATGTGGTTTTGCACTCTTTATGTATATATGATTTAAAGTGACTAATATGGTTCAGAAAGCTATGGTCAATGTTTATCCTATAAGATATATACGCAATAATTTAGAGTTCCTAATGATAAAAAGGGCTACTCCGAGTTATAATTGGCAATGTGTATCTGGCTCAGTAGGACGAAGTATGGGAGCATTAGATCACCCAGAAATAGAAAAGCCTCTTGACTGTGCAACAAGAGAGCTCTTTGAAGAAACAGGATACATTCCATCTAAAATATTCCCATTAAAAATTCCACGAGATTTATACACAGAAGATGAAGAAGATGAAGGTGATATATCTCCTCCTCATCTTCAGGAGAAATTAAGGGAGATTAAATTTTATAATTTCATAGCTCTTATAAGTCAACCACAGGATCCAGTACTAAATCCTACTGAACATACAGATTGGAAGTGGTGTAGTTTCGAAACAGCCTATAGAATAATAAGATGGGCAGTGGAAAAAAAGTTATTAAAATTTGTCTATAATTATCTTTGTAAAAATTCATTAAAGTAAGAAGATTATCAAAAAGGTCAATTCAGAGTCCGATTCCAATGAAAATTTAGTGAAAAATTTTACCTAATCAAACTGTTTTGAATTGGGTTTCCTTTTCTAAGAACTCTAATTGTTTTAAATACAGAACATCTCTTTGTCTTAATATCTCAATCTCACTTCTTCCACCATAATCATAATGTCCCTTACCAGTTTTTGTACCAAGTTCCCCCTTCTTAACTTTTTCACTGATTAAAGGTACACTTCCACCTTTAGCGGTTA
>CAZWEM010000055.1:0-25883 GCA_964632315.1 uncultured archaeon | reverse complement strand
AACTAGCTAGAAAAGTGTGATCAAGGATCGCAAAATAGACAAAATTGATCATATTGGGAGTGTTATAGGTATAAATCGTGATTTACACATATTCAATTCGTCGGGAAGAACGAAAAACATTTATGATCCGACTTAAAATTATTAAAATATATGATTTGGATACTTTTTTGTGATGAATTATTATCACAAATGCCACATGAGGAAACCTTTGAATAAATAATAGCTATAACTTAAGTATAGGCATTTAGATCATGGTCTGGTATCTATAGAGCAATTCAGCACCAACATCCGAAAGCGTAAGAATGGTGTCGCTTCTTCTAGCTAAGGATTCTTCACGTTCGAATACTATGGAAATGCCAATGATAGAAAAGTAATTATTCCAATACACGATTGAAAAGTAAACATCGGGAAATAGGGTCGCGATGAGGAACAACATTAAATATAGAATGATTTTATGAAACTCAATCGCTCCAAGTATATCCTTCTTGAGGGCTTGCGGGTTTCCAATTTCACAATTCTCAAAAATGTTTCCTGAACTACCAAAGTTGTGAATTATGTTAATCTGACAGCCTTTGAAATAAGACTCCCTCCCGTTCATTAAACTAAGGTTCATTGTTTTGCAATTTATCAGCTTTAAATTTACACTACGTTGGAGAGTAATGCCAATAAAGGAACAATCAATAAATGAGATGTTTTTTGAATCTATCACACCAAATCCTTGAAAATATAACCCTTTAAAGATTAAATGCATTTCACATTTTTCTAATTTTACATCTTCAGGAAATTCATTTTCACTACTAATTTGATACGGATCAGCCTCAGTTCCATTGCCTTGAACTTCTCCCTTAATATGCGACAATAACTTACTTCCATTCACTTCAGTGGTAGGAATTGCAGGCACGATTTTACCTCTTTTATATAATTACAATTTTGACATTCATTAAATCCTTTAGAGTTGATTAATTCTGGATAATACCAGAAAAACTCAAAGCAATTTTGGTGATTAATATTAGGATCGACCTAAGAATAATACTATATCTTTCTTTTCCCTTTAATAAACTTCTATATGATTTAAAAATACATCCTTTATTCTCTTTAACATTGACTTTTCTGCACCCTAAGTGACTCCCATCAAGCCTTTCTTACCACCTGCAGAAACAATCACGATCTGGTATTCATTAGCATTAATGCGATCGATAATAATTGTCGCTGCGAGATTGGATTCGATTCTAAAATAATACCTCTCACCGATGAGTACAATGACTTTTCCGCTGTTTTCTGTATATCTTGACAGATTATCAACTTCAGGATTAATGTCTGCGATTATACTTTCTAAATCATCACATTGAATTGTAAATTTATCAGTCTCCAAGTTAAAGCCCTCCTTTTCGATTAAGCCTTTATGTTAAATATAGAAATTCATGATTAAATAGTTGTGCTTTCCAATGAGATGAAATTCTAAAATGCGGCGATCTTAAATTATTTGTATATCATTGAACGACAGAATAAATATATGAATTCTTTGAGATCAAAATATCAAGATTTTTCGATCCAACTTATAACTTTTCCTAACTATTAGAAAGAAAAATTTTCTAAGATTAATTTCCAAGCGAGAATTTATACTTTCAATTCATTTTAAGATAAGATCATCCAAAATGGGCTTTAAATGGGATATTCATGCTGGAATTCATAAATATTTGATAACCTAAATTCATATTTCTCTTATAAATCATCATTTAAGCCTAATATCTTACTTTCCGAGTTAATCCCCAGATTTATTATATTCATTTATCAGTAACGTATTAGATATTATTAAGTTGGTGATTTAATGAAAAACAGAATTTTAAGATACATAGGTTTAGGAGATCATTCAGGTAAAATATTGATAACAGGAGCAACGGGGCACGTCGGAAGTAAGGTATTTAACATATTAGAAGATGAGAGCGTGAATGTCAGAGGAGCCGTGAGAAACTTTGATAAAGCAAAAGACCTAGAATTAAACATCGATGATTTAACGTATTTTGATTACACAAAACCGGAGACATTTGAAGAAACTTTTGAGGATATCGAGAAGGTGTTATTTATCGCGCCCCCACTTGATCCTAAAGCGTTTGAACTTTTAAAACCAGCAATAGATTATGCAATAGAGAAAGAAGTAAAGCATATCGTAGTACTATCAGCTTATGGGGTAGAGCAAAGTGATGAGATACCCTTAAGGAAAGTAGAATTACATGTAAAAAACTCTGGAATACCATACACAATAATAAGACCAAATTTCTTCATGGAAAACTTCACTACTGGCTTTCTCTCAGATTCGATCAAGAACGATGGGGAAATAATTATCCCAGCTGGAGATGGACAAACTAGTTTTATAGATACCAGAGATATAGCGGCAGTAATCGCAGAAATCCTTATCAATAAGATATACATCAATCAAGTCTATATTCTAACGGGTCCAGAAGCTCTTGATCATCATGAAATCGCTTCAATAATGTCTGAAATTTGGGAAAAAGAAATCACGTATAAGCCAATTTCAGAAGAAGATATGAGAGATTCTCTCAAATCAGGAGGCATTCCCGAAGAAGTTATAAACATGACTCTTGGATTGTATTATCCTGTTAGAAAAGGTCTTAATGCAAAAATTACAGATGATGTAAGAAAAGTGCTTGGAAGAGATCCCGTTACATTTAAGAAATTTTTAATTGAATGTACGAGTAAGCCCGTTGAAGCTACTGCGATAGCTTGTTGATCTTTCAGAGCTTCTAATTAGGAATTATTTTTTACATATTTTTTATGAAGATTTAAATGTTGTTGTTTATTAGATGTTAAAATCGATTTAGATAATGTTAACAAAAGAAAAAATTCATACCAATTTATCTTAAGGGGTATGCATTTCGAAACTCGATACTTATCCATTGATGAAGCTTTTTCATTAATCAATTTAAACAAGATTTAAAATCAATGAAACGTTCAAGCTTGACACAAAAAGCAGGAATGCATAGATTTATGTATGATCATGGCAATTAATTGCTTCTCTTACTATGAAACATCGCATTCAAATTATGGATCAAAAATGATAATTAAAAAAAAGAAATGATATGGTATTTTAAGATTTATTTTACAAAAGCAGCAATTAATGAAAACAGACCTGCTGCGAATGAACCAAAAAAAGCAAACTGAAAGCTGTAAAAATCCCAAAATAGATCGCTAAGCCACGAAGGTAGTTCTGAACTCAGTCCGAAATAAAATACAAGAGGAGCAGCAATGAATAAAACTGCACATACAAACCATAAAAATCCGTATTTGCTGCCTTTTTTGCTTGCTTTTCGTGCAGTAGAAATTATAATTAGAGTTGCAACCAAGATTAAGAGAGTTGATATTAATCCCCAAGTAAGATATCCCGAATCATCGGTAAAATTAAAGCTAGTATCCCCCAGTAAAGGTTTCCATGTATATAATCCCCACATCCATATGTAAGATTCAATTAATGAACTATTATGATAAGCAACTGGTGTAAGAAGAACTACAATTCCTATCAAACCTGCAAAATATGCTGCGATATAACTTTTACTTCTTGCCATGTAATTTCACTTGAATAATTTCAAATTAATGTTGATATAGTGATTTTATTTAATAAATGTTTTACAATTTACTTTAAAAAATGGTGTCCATTATAAAAGCGTTTTCTGAAACTGATCGTCTGATATGTGATAGATTATTCTTTTATATATTTATGTAAAGAATTAAAGAGGAATATATTAATAATATATGAATAAGGTAAATGAATCTACCAATTTTTATCAATAAGCATAAAAAACTCAGAGATTCTGCATCAAATCTTACATTATTATCCATATTGACAAATTATCCTTAAGATCCTTTTCTAACTGCCTAAAGATAGGGGTAAAAATGTCAGTATTCCTCAATCCTAAGTTTAGGTCTTTTCGTTTATGATCAAAATTAAAACTTTATCACGTGATTTCGTTGAAATGTAGAAAAATGATCACCGAAATATGCTCAAATTCAACAATCCAATAATATGATTCTCGTGAATGTCGGAAATGTAACTATTATTTTTTTCGATATGCATACTCCTATATATGTTTTGGGATCACATAAATGTAGGAAAACGATCAATTTAAATACTTTGGTTACTATGAGTTACTTAGAGGTGAAGAAAAAAATGAGCTTCTCAGATAAGGTCGAAGAAAAGGCACTGAAGAATTTTGAAAATATAAAGGAATCTATAAAAGGATTGTATGATGTGCTAAATTTAGGAGTTTCCGAGGAGCTATACCACAATGCTGGCTTGGAAAATCTTGAAGGACTCTATAAGAACTTACTTGAATTATTGGTAAATGATTACGGCCTGAGAAAAGTCGCCAAGAAGATTCAGACCTCGGAAGTCGAAGTAGATATTACACTCGATGATTGTTTAGTCGAAAGTATTGAAAAAGATATTTAAAAAGTTTTCATGACATTTCTTATTTTATAAAAGTCTTATGAATAGATGGTCCTATTCAAATTTTTCAAAGTTTCTATTTTACATGGTAAATTAAACTCTTTCTGCCTAAAATCATTTTATCCTTTTTAAAAAGATTAATTTTAAAATTAATGCAGGATCTTCGCAGAAGCCTTTAATTTAAATAATTTTTGGTCATGTTCTGGACACATTTTATATTCTGGAAAACCACACGTATTGTGATTTTTAGGCAAATTGCACACGTGAGAAAAAGGACACGCGAGCAAGTCCAATTTATTATCTGTGATCATTATTCTACTCAATTTTTTATCGTATTAATACTTTAAAGCTAATTTTTATTAGTTGTAACATAAGGTAAGAAAATTATAAAAATAAAAGGCAATGAAAGATTATTAATTTTCAAATCTAAAAGAATTGATAAAAAACTCATTGGTTCAAAGATCGAATATTTCATTACCTACTTTGATACTTTACCGAGAGTAAGATTTAATAGTAATTATTTGCATTATAATAATGATACCTAACTAGCGAAATTCATAAGTTTAAAGGAAAAACGCTTAAATTCAGAAATAATTAGCAATTATCGAGAATGTTTCATCAGAATTATCATGCGCTATTATAAAGATTGGAAAAAAAAAAGGCATCTCCGGAGCATTCCTGAAAATGTGAAAAGTCCTCCATTTTCGATTTTAGTCAGTGATAAAGAGAAAATGATCCCAAAAACTACCCCAAAAAGATCAGTTAAAACCACTTTTGATAAAACATTTAAGATAATTGTAATTGGGAATTCTGAAGTAGGTAAACAAACAATATTAAAAAATCATGCAAAAGAAGTTATTTCAAAACCCACGTTAAACGAAGAGCTTGGAATAGGATTTCATTCTAAATTAATTGTTTTAGAAGATAAGTTGTATCAACTCCAAATATGGCGATTCAAAGATTTTGAACGATTTCAAATGTTTTTCTCAACTTATGGGAAGGGAGCAGTAGCTGCGATATTTATGTTCGATATTACAAAAATTCACTCCCTACAAAATTACGAAAAATGGTTTAGTTCCTTGAGAACTATGATTTCAAATCCAAATCAGTTTCCTGTCCTATTAATTGGTAATAAAACAGATTTAGAAGAACAACGTCAAGTTTCCTCTCAACAAGCCATTAGTATCGCAAAAGCCAATAAATTAAATGGATATGTGGAAGTTTCTGCAAAAAATGGGGAGAATGTTGAGGAAGCATTTAAAACCATTATTCGGTTAATTATGACTTATTCCACTCTTCTCTTGTCTTAGAATATTATTACTTCTGGAGTTTATTATTTAATTACATCCGTTATAAAACAAGTTTCTACAATTTTAATTCCCTGAATTTGTGAAATTTTATCTTCAATCAAGGGGTTAAATTCTTCAATTGAAGGAATATCAACTTTCATTAACAAGCCACAATCTCCGGATAAACGCCAAATAACGCTAATTTCTCCAATTGCTTTTAATTCAGTTAATATTCTTTTAATATCCTTAAAATCGGGCTCTATTTTAATAGTTGCACTGACTTTTGGCTTTGAATCCATTTCATAATCGATAGTAAAACGCTTGATCACTCCATCTTCAATTAAACTTTGAACGCGCCTTCTAACAGTTGCTTCCGTTTTACCTATGCGTTTGCTTATCTTATTGTAGGACATTCTGCCGTCCGCTTTCAATTCTTCGAGAATTTTAAGATCAATAACATCCATTTTTAATCATTTTATTGATTTTTTAATGTAAAATTGATTTTTTCACTTGATTCTATTGATAATATTGCTTTGTTTAAATAAAAAAGTTTACGTATTATTGTTATAATTTGATCATTAAAATAAAAAGTCATATATTAATTTTGATCATTACAGACTTGAATTTAGATTTTCAATACCAATTATAACAATTGCTAGATCCTAACCCTTATGTTTTTATTTCGAAGAAAGTACTTTAAATCACGAATTGTTATCATTCTTTTATGAAATAATGATGCTGCCAAAACTGCTTCAGCCCCATTATTGATCGCTTGATAGAAATGATTGTAATTTCCAGCACCACCAGAAGCTATGATAGGTACAGGAACTGCTTTTGATATGCTCCGGATAAGATCTAAGTCGTATCCGGTTTGTGTTCCATCTCTGTCCATGCTCGTGATGAGAATTTCTCCTGCTCCTCTTTTTACTACATCTTGTACCCAAAATAAAGCATCGATGCCAGTTGCTTCAGTTCCTGATTTTATATAAACTTCCCAGCTGTTATTTACTTTCTTTACATCGATAGCTACCATGATACTTTGAGAACCGAACTTCTGAGAACCCAGTTGTATTATTTTGGGATTTATAACTGCTGCAGTGTTTATGCAAACTTTTTCAGCTCCTGCATTGATTATTTTAGTTATATCTTCTACATTTTTTATTCCTCCTCCAACAGTGAAAGGTATATATACCTCTTCGGAAACTTCTCGTATCACTTTTAAAATACTCTCCCGCTCCTCTAAAGTTGCAGAGATATCTAAGAAAACTAATTCATCAGCTCCTTGAGAATTATAATATTTTGCAAGCTCTACAGGATCTCCACTATCTTTTAAATTTTTGAAATTTACACCTTTTACCACTCTTCCATCTTTAACATCGAGACATGGAATAATTCTCTTTATTAAATTAGTCGGATTATAATTAAGAACGATAGATTCGAGATTATTACCACTTATCCTGTTGTCATATAATGCTTTGCCAATAACTACACCATCCGCATATTTAAGTACGTGTTTAACATCATTCAAGCTTCTAATACCTCCAGAAGCAATTATTTCTGATTCAGCTTTTTTGAGAATCTTCATTTTCTCATAGAGTTCGATGTTTGGACCATTTAAAGTTCCATCACGAGAGATATCAGTTATTATAAAATTCGAAATTCCTTCATTTTCGAACGCTCGTAATTGGGTTTTTAAATCAATCTCAGTATTCTGAGCCCAAGCTTTAATCCTTACTTTATTATTGAGCACATCTAATGCTACGATTATGTTTTCTCCGAAATTTTGAATAATCTTGGCAAATATTTTCTTCTCTTCAAATGGTAAGGACCCTAAAATGATCTTGCCAAGACCGATATTTAATAATCCTTCAATGATTTCTTTAGATCGAATTCCCCCTCCTAACTGTGATTCAACCCCCCATTTATCGCATTCTTTAATTAAAGAGATAATTGTTTCAAAATTTATGCTATTCTTAATATTACCCTCCTTTGCCCCATTCAGATCTACGATGTGAACATTTGAAACACCTTTATGTAGAAAATTTTTAATTACTTTTAAGGGTTCGATTGAATAAGTAGTTAAATGCTCAAAATCTCCTTGAATAAGTCTTACTACTCTATTATTATAAAGATCAATTGCTGGAATAATCTTTTTCAAATTAAATTCCTCCTAATTTGGGAAACAAAATATTTCAATATAGCATTTCCAGTATTCTTGCTCTTTTCTGGATGAAATTGTGTTCCAATAATGTTATTCCTCACGATTATTACGGGAATGGATGAACCATGGTGAACATAAGAAACAATGATCTTAGGATCTTCAGGAATGCAATAAAATGAATGATTGAAGTATGCATAACCGAAAAAGTAGGGTTGAGTTACTGGGATTATTCTATTCCAACCAGTGTGCGGTATCCTTATTGAGGATTGTTTTTTTAATTTAACAACCTTACCAGGAATTATATTTAAACCGTTAACTCCATTAGTTTCTTCAGAATAGGAAAATAAGAGTTGCATTCCTAAACATATTCCCAATGTTGGCATTTTTAATATCTTAAGCTTTAGATAGTCGAATAATCCGTCTTCAATTAATTTGTTAACTGCATCTCCAAATGCGCCTACACCAGGAAGGATAAGAGCATCAGCTTTTTCAATAACATTCAAATCATCTGTAATACGAACATCCCTATAGAATTTACGAATGCTCTTCTGGATTGAACGTAAGTTACCAGAACCGTAATCAATAATAACGATCATTTTTTTCACAATTCTCCTTTACTCGATGGAATAACATTTAATCTTTTTGAGTTGAATCTTGAAGCTTTGTCTAATGCTTTTCCTAACGCTTTAAAAATTCCTTCAGCAATGTGATGATTATTCTTCCCATTTAATAATTTTACATGAAGGGTAATTTGAGCATTAATAGCAAAGGAGTAAAGAAAATGTTCTATTAAATCTACAGGAATTAAGAAGTCTTCTTTCGAACCTAAGAAAGGATTAATCCATCTAATATCTGGGTTAAAAAACGGTCTAGAAGATAAATCAACTGCCACTAAAACTAATACTTCATCCATAGGAAAAATGCAATGTCCTACACGATTGATTCCTCTTTTTTCTCCCAATGCGTTTTTAAATGCTTTCCCTAAGAGAATTCCGGTATCTTCAACTAGATGATGTATATCTATTTCAAGATCTCCTTTAGCTTCTATTGTTAAATCAAAAGATCCATGAATTGCTATTTGCGTGAGGAGGTGGTCTAAAAAAGGAATTTCAGTGTTAATCTTAGAATTGCCGGATCCATCTATGTTAATTTTAATATTGATCTGCGTTTCATTAGTCTTTCTTTGTAATTCTGATTCTCTTTCCAATTTTAATTCCCCTCGAAGTATGTTTTAAAACTTTTTAATAACTTTTCCATTTGGTTTTTCGTGCCAATAGAGATTCTGATACAATTTGGAAGCTCATTGCCAAATTTTCTTACTTTAATTTGAGAATTTAAAAGAAATTGGTAGATTGAATTCGTAATTTGAGAATTTAAAAATCTAATCAAGATAAAATTTCCTTGACTTAGGTGGATGTAGAACTGCTTAGTGCTCATTCTTAATTTCAATAATTTTTGAACCATTAAATCTCTACTATATTTGATTTTCATAATATTTTCTAAGATTTCAGCTGAGCCTATTACCAAACTTCCTAATTGAGCAGCGAGTACATTTACGTTATATGGACTTTTTACTTTTTTTAATACCTCTATAATGGAGGGATTTGCCACTGCATAACCTAATCTTATTCCTGCAAGAGCATGAGACTTGCTGAGCGTTCTTAATATTATGAGATTATCATATTTGCTTATCAAGTCAAGAGTGCTTGACACTTCACTAAATTCAATGTATGCCTCATCTATGATTGTCAATATATTTAGATTAAGCAATTTTTCTATGAAGTTTTTTGAAACTACATTACCATCAGGATTGTTTGGACGTGCTAAAATTAAAATCCTTGAAGACTTGGCCTGTTCAAAAAAGTCTGTTTCATTTAAACTATAGGTTGCAATTCCGGTTGATCTATTGATTTTTAAATTTAGAGGATATGACAAATAGCTTGCTCCATTAATTTCAGCATACTTTCTATACATTGAAAAAGTTGGTTTTACACTAAGAATACGATCTTTGCAATCTAAAAACGTTCTACAAATTAAATCTAATAATTCATCAGATCCCGCGCCTGCCATAATAAATGAGATGGGATATCCGATCTCTTTAGATACTTGACTTAAAAATACCCGAGACATCGGATCCGGATACTTTGTTATTAATTTCTGAAACTTAGATGGAAGGAGTCTATCGAAAGATGGAAAATATGGATTTTCATTTTTATCTAAATAAACTATATCATCACTTTGCGACTCATTGGATCGTTCACTTATTGTATTTTTAAGTTTCAGATACTTTTGAACTCTTTTAGAGGTAATAATCGACGTGTTGCCACTTTTCATCTTAGAGTCCTCCATCAAATTTTCTACGCTGACTGATTGTATTGGCGTGACCGGTTAACCCTTCATTTAAAGCTAATATCTCGGCATAATCTGAAAGATTTTTTGACTCATTCTTAGTCAAGTAGATAAGATTTATAGCTTTTACAAAATCAATCACAGATAATGGAGAAGAATATCGAGCAGAACCATTAGTGGGCATTACATGGCTTGGTCCTGCAATATAGTCTCCGAGTACTTCAAATGATTCTTCACCCAAAAAAAGTGCCCCTGCATTTTTAATCTGAGGGATGACTTCAAATGGATTTTTTATCAATAATGATAAATGTTCTGGTGCAAAATCGTTTGATATTTGAATTGAATCTTCGAGTGAATTAGTTTGAATAATTCCACCATTGCTTTCCAGAGATTTTTCGGCTATATCTTTCCGATCTACTTGAGTTAATTGTTTATTTATTTCTTCTTGCACACGAGATATTAGTTCTTTAACATGAGTAAGAAATATGGGAATAGCTAAGGGATCATGCTCTGCTTGAGCCAAGAGATCTGCAGCTATTAATTCAGGTTTGGCACTTTCATCAGCAATTATGATTGCCTCAGTGGGACCATAAATTCCATCAATCCCTACGTTCCCAAAAACCTGCTTTTTGGCGAGATTCACAAATACATTTCCAGGACCAAAAATCTTATCCACTCTTGGAACTTGAGTAGTTCCAAATGCTAATGCTGCAATCGCTTGAGCCCCTCCGAGTTTAAAGATACGTATTTTAATTCCTGCTTTTTGAATCATGCCGCAAGAAGCTAAAATTTTAGGGGATATCTCTCCATTCTTATCAGGAGGTGAAGTAAAAATAATTTCTTTTGTACCCGCCACGATAGCAGGTATAGCAGTCATTAAAACTGAGGAGATTAAAGGAAAACTACCTCCAGGGATATAAATTCCAACCTTTTGAATTGGAGTAATAATTTGACCTAAAACTCCCCCTAAATCATTATTGACCCATGAGCTCGTAGGTTGTGATTTATGAAATGATAATATTCTCGAATAAGCAACTTCAAGAGCTTTTCTTAATTTTGGACTTATAATTGGAAGGTATTTGGTAAAATCCTCCTTTAATTCAAATTGAGTGATTGAAACATTATCCAATTTAAGAGTCCAGTCTGTGAGTGCGCGATCCTTTCTCTTTTTAACATCTTCAATTATTATCTTCACGACTTCTTGTGGAGAGAATTCTTTACCAAAATTTTTTTTAATTGAATCCTTAACTCGCTGTGGTAGTCTCTCCTTCGAAAAATAATTTCTTAATAGAATAGATTTACTTGCCTCTTCTTTACTATATATCTTAATCATCTTCTAACTCCAATTTTTCTTTTAATTTTTTATATCTCAAGGGTTCTTCCTCAAATATGTACAAAGTTTGAGCTACAACAACCCCACTACCTCCTATTTCACGTAAATTTCTTATAGCTAGTTGTAATTTGTCCTTTTCGACTATAACATGAACAGCAAACATTTTTTCTCCATTTTTACTATAAACAGGAGATATCGTTGGACCTTGTAGGCCACTAAGACCTTCTTTTGCGAAAATTGATTGGCTTATCTCATCTTCATTTTCTCCCCGCATGTTGACGAATACTGAGACATAATTTTGAGCCCTCAAAGTTGCTTCAATATATTCAATCAATTCTCGCGTAATTTTTAAAACGGAAGGATTCGTTAATGCGTTCCTATTTCCTATCAAAACCGCTTGAGAACTTAATATTGTCCCTCCTTCAACCATTTTTAAGCGGTTATCTTTTAAAGTTTGTCCAGTAGACACTAAATCAACAATCAAATCACTCCGTCCTAATTCGGGATATACTTCAAGAGATCCCCTTCCTTCTATGATTTCAAAACAGATATTTTGAGCGGTAAGAAATTCTGTGGTAAGTTTTGGAAACTTTGTGGCAACCTTTAAAACACAATTTTTTCTTTTTTTTATTTCTTTTATACATTTTTCCGACCAAATTTCTGGAACAGCAATTTCAAGTTTACATTTCCCAAAGCTCAGTGAATCGTGAATTAACAGCACTTTCTCATCATCTGAAGGAATATTTTCTCTAAATAAATCAAAACCAACTATACCTAGTTCTATTGTCCCATTTCTAACACTCCTGATGATATCCTCTTGATGTTCAAATACTAGTTGAATCGAGGTTGGTCCTTGAATATATCCTATATACTGCCTATTCTTCCTAATAAGGCTAAATCCACAATTTTTCAAAAAATTTTGAGTCTCAACTTCCATTCTTCCTTTAGACGGTATGCCAAGCCTTATAGGGCGTGATTTATAAGAATCTATGGGCATTTTCTCACTATTCATTCGTTTCGACTCCTTAACTCATTTATTATATCACTGAGGGATATTTCTTCTTGAACCATTAAAACAAGCAAAAAGTAAGTCAAATCTGCGATCTCCCATATTAGGTTTTCTTGATCAGTGAAATTAACAACTTCATTACATTCTTCCTTAATTTTCGAAATCAAGAGCTCATTATTTTCTAATAGTTTTTTAGTATAGGATGTTGTATTTGAGGAATCATTTTTGCGCTCAACCAAGATCTTATTCAATGATCTTAACGAGAAGTTAGTATTTTGAAAACAAGAATAAGAACCTGTATGACATGCAACATTTTTTTGTTTCACTCTAAAAAGCAAGCTATCTTTGTCACAATCATAATAAATTTTTTCAAGAGTTTGATAATTTCCCGATTCTTTTCCCTTTATCCAGATTTCATTTCGAGTTCTACTAAAAAAAGTACCTCTTCTAGTCGAAATCGCAACTTCAAGTGACTTTTCAGAAGAATAAGCAAGCATCAATACATTTCCATACTCATCTTGGACTATAGTGGGAATCAAACCATTCATTTTCTTGAAATCAAGAATATCGATCAGGATTTTATCAATTCTCAGAAAACTCATAGTTGTGTTAAGTTCCAGAATAATGTCGTCTTCTTTTAGATTGAAATTAACTCCTTTTACCCTGTTTTTTAGTAATAACTTTCTCACTGATCGATCATCAGATTGAATCCAGATGTCAACTTTCTCACACGCACTTTTTAAAATTCCATCTTCAATCATTTTCATTATACAATTCTTATTTATTTCGAGGATTAAAGTTATGAAGAGATCCCAATTTCTCGGATAGACAACCTCATTAATCAATCTCTCCAAACCTCCAAATTTTTCCATATCTTTATTTTCTATTTTTAATAATATCATGATTACATCCCCCAAAACTGAACTAGAATTCAGTTTTATTTAATTCCAGCATCTATTCAAAATAAAATCCTGGAATTAATAATGATGTTGGCAATGATGCAAGTAAAATTTATCAGATAGGCTCATACTAGCATTTTGCTTTTTAAAATCTTCAAAAATGAAATTTAATCTGTTAAGAAGTAAGTGATTATGGCTCAAAACATTGTATTTTGAAAAATTCATGTTTCAATCACATTATTCTAAATCTAATATCTATTCTTACATATTTTATTGTGAGTCACCTAAAAAAGCTTTGTATATAAGCACGGGGATCAATAGCTGCAGAATAAGAAATGAGTTTAAATAATTTTTAATAAAATCATTGATAATGAAAGAGAATAAAATATCTTTTTATTTCTGCCCCAGATGTAAAAGTGCTAATATTTGGGAACTCGATGATAAGATATACTGCCCAATATGTTCATTAACTTATGAAAAAAAGGGTATTCAGCAATTCCTTGAAGATGTATTATCAATTGAGGAAAAAAAATTAATGGTTTATGCTTTTGAGAAAGAAGGAATAGATACTAAAAAATTCTTTAAATTTTTGTCTGAATAAAATCTTAATATGCTATTAGATATATTTAAGTAAATCTTTTTTTACCTCGAATATAGTAATTTTAACCCAATTAATTGACTTATAAATTGATTTTAATATCATTCATAAGTAAAATTATAATGCAAAAATAAAGTGATTATAATTTCTCCACTAATTGAAGAATTATGGATTTTGACTCAAGATGCTCAAGTAATCGCTAAATACAATGGAAAAAATCAAACTAATGACAAACCATTGAGTAATTTTTATCTTGTGTTAAAAAATATTATGAAGGAATTCTCAGATCATAAACTGCAGTCCTTTAAACTGGGAAGTGATAAGTATACTTGTGTTTCTTGCTGTAATGATCTTTTGATTTTGATCTCCAGAAACTCTCCTTCTATAAAAGAAAAAAGAATAAATAAGCTTTTTAAAGTAATAGGTGAAATTGTTGAGAATCTTTATTCTTCTGATGACATTCGTAATTGGAATGGAGATGTATCCTTTTTTTACGATTTAAACAACAAATTAGAGATTTATTTTAATTTGAGTGATTTATAGTATCGTATTCCAAGTTATTTGTTTAAAGCCATTGGTTAATTTCTTTTATGAAACTATCGACTTTAGATATTTTAATCCGAAATAATCCCTTGAATGTTCGTTTTATAGCGACATTTCCCTTTTTACTTTCAATTTTCTCTTCCATTTTTTCAAGAGTTTTTATAGCTATCATTCTGCAGGTGTTAAAAATAATAAATTTTTTTCCACTTATATTGTGAACCTTTTCTATATATCCATAAAATACCGGTACAGGTTGCGATCCCCATGTTGGGGTGCCAAAGAAAATCAAGTCGTAAGACTCGAGATCTTCAATCTTCTTGTCATAACTAAAATCTGATAAATCACCTTTCATAATATTTTCTTGAACTGATAGCATTTTTGTCGCTTTTTCGTGATATTTTAACTCTTCAATATCAACATCATCAGAATTAAGATTATTGGCAATCCTTTCTGCAACTTTTTTAGTTCGTCCCCCCATTGAGAGATATACTATTAAAACTTTCATATTTAGTTCAAATCTTTTCTTATTTTGTGTTTTGTTTTTCATAGTATTCTCATTCTTTTAAGGATTCAGAATTCCTATATCTGAAAAACAAGCAGATCTAAATATTTAAATAGTAATATCAATTTATGTTTTTACAGTAAAAATATTTTTTACTTTAAAAAAATCACTATGTGAAATTTATGGCAAAAAAAGAAAAAAAAAAGCCAATTTTTGAAAAAGTCGGTATTGTGTTTCGAAATCCTTTAAGAGCTGATATTATGCACCAACTTTCAGAAAAACCTCAAAGACCCTCAGATATTGCTCAAGAAATCGGAATACAAAAACAAAACTTAAATTATCATCTAAATGCATTGAAAAAAGGAGGACTAATCAAAACACATTCTGAGGAAGTATCCGAAGTGAATTTTCCCTCCAAAAAAGGAACTCGAATCAATGGATTAACGAAAAATGGTAAACTTAAAGTGTCTTTTGGGGTTGAACTCACTAAAAATGGAAAAAACATAGCCAATCAATTCATTGAACCACTTTTCGAAAAAAATATCGATAATAATGAAATCAAAAATTCAATTAATGAAAAAAATGATGAAGAAAATGAAAAATGAATATATAGAGTATGTGAAATCAATTTTCAATAATCCATTAGGTGTTTGTCAATTAGGGAATTCTCAAACTTATGAAAATATGACTATTATTCCCATTATTATGCAAGATTCTAAATCCATGGATTTTATAACGATCAAGGAAGCAGAGGAGGAAGATCTAATAGAAATTGTTGAATCTAATTCAGTTAATCAACTTAAAGTAATTAGCAAGAGCGATAAACAAGTCTTGATTCCTTTTGGAATGACAGTTCATGGTGGAAAACAAGATAGAACTATTTGGGAACCAATTCTTCTACCTGCTCGTGATGGTAAAACTATTATGAAATCGCTATCAACTATTAAACGAGATTTTATCATCCCTGCAAAATGTATTGAACAATCTCGTTGGTCTTATACCAAAAGTAAGGGATTTAAAGCTTCAAATATGAGAATCCATCCAAATGTAGCTTTTGAAGCTATATCACCAGCTGGGCAAGGTGCAGTATGGAATGAGATACAATCTTATCGTAATGAAATGAAATATGCTTCACACATTGCCCCTACCCAAAGCTATTTAGATATGACAGTTAACACTCAAAAAGAAGCAGAAAAGATTGTTAATAATTTTAGAAAAGTAAGAAATCAATGCGGAATAGCGGTATTTATTAATAATGAATTTATCGGAATGGAATTTTATGCTAATTCAGATGCTTGGTTATCAATGAGCGAAGATATCTTTAAGGCATTCGCCATTGAAGCATTAAGATTTAGAGATATAAAATATAATCAATATGAACTAATGGATCACCATAAAATGATTTTGGAATTGTTGAGAAAATTAAATTTAAGATATACTTCTAGAGATGGGGTAGGATTAGGAAAAGTTGTAGAATTTAATTCAACAGAATCTAAGTGGAGGGGCATTACACTTATCTATGAAAATAAAATAGCACAGTTTTACCTAGTTTCAAAGAGAGGGGGTACCCATCAGCAAAATTCACCACGTTATAATGCCCAATTCCAGACTGTCATTAACCAAAGGTTCAATCAAGGGTATGATTTCTGAGAATAATAAATAATTTCTTTTTTTTTATGTATTGGTTTAAGAATATTAATCTTTTTTTGTCAAATACTGCTCAATATTAAAACTGCTTATCATATTCTCGAATTTTAGATAATTCTTTGTTGGACTAAAACCAATAATTATATATTTTAGCCATGTCCATATTTTAATGATCCAAACAAGAAATCTAAAAAGTTGAAATGAAGTCCCTAATACGAAAAATATCATTGATTCTATGCATCTTAAGCCTTTTTTTAATTTTGATACCAATCAAAATAACGAAATCAAATGAGGATGATCTATCCTTAATTACACCTGTAAGGTTCCAATTTAGCGAAGATTCAACAACCGAAGGTTTTTATAATAATTCTAATTATGTAGATGTAAATTTACCCTCAGCAGGATGGGAAGTAAAAGATATTGAATTAAATTTTTCAAAGATTGAATTCGAACACGAAATTAAAAACATTGAAGGAGATTCTTCTCACGACACTTATAAAAGAGTTTATAATAAAAATCCCGCTCATCATCTTTTTGGATTAGCAGTACAAATGGTATTTAACACTCCAACGCTTTTATATGGTCTATATCTTTATGGATATAATTTATCACATCCTGGAATTCCACAATTACAAATTAGAGGATTTGATGCTTTGGAAAATAAACCTAATGCAGACCTCTATCTGTCAACTGATTTAAGTTTTAACTCTACACCAGGTTGGCAATTACAAAATTTTAGTTCTCCAATTTTCTTATATCCTGGAAACTATTCCTTAGTAATTGATGGGACTTCTCTTCCTACCTATGCAATAATTAATGAAGCAGGGTTTTATTGGGCGTATAACTCAATTGATCCGATTAATAGTCAATTATATGTTTCTGAATACAATTCATCAGAATGGATTGTTGGTTCATCGGGAGCGCCATTTCTCCATAAATTGATTCAAAAATTCAATACTTCGATATATCCTGAAGAAATAAATATGACTGCTGAACTTGATGGTAAATCATATCATGTCTTAAATGGCAATACACATGGGAAAGGATATTTAAAACGACAGAATATTAATTTTAAAGCAAATAAAAATAAGGTTTTAATTGAAGTTAAAAATAATAGTACCAATCAACTAAAATTCGATTTTAATTATAAATTTACAATTTTTAATCATTTTGCTGCTCCAGGTTTATTACGATCAAAGATAAATGAATCTAATGAATGGAGTATCACTCCAAATTTTATCAAGCTTTCAGATGACCAACAAATACACTTTACATATCCAAGTAGCTGGTCTAACCTAAAAGTTTATAAAAATCAACAAGATGTTAGTACAAATGTAATTTTTTATTCATTGAATCATTCTATTACAATTCCAAGCACTTTAATTGAAAATGGAGCACAATGGGAGATATTAGCAAATTCACCTACAGTGAATTTTAACCTTACCGTTCCTAAGACAGATTTTGACGTTGGTCAAGAGTTAAGATTTTCAGTATCTAAAGTATTGCCCGGTAACTACACGTGGGTTTTACTAGATCCAATTGGTCTCGAGAAATATAGGACTGTCAGACAGATTCCTTCAGATTCCAAATTATTCACCTATGAAATTCCATCACATTCACTTGAAGGCGTTTATAAAGCTTATATACTCTGGAATAATGAAACCGACGCAGGAATGGTTTCTCAAAGCTTTTTCATATCCAAAAGTGCTACAACTAATCCGGGACAAGATTTTTCTTTCTTCTACATCCTAGGATTTATTATTGCTGGAGCTGTAATTATTGGAGGTTCAAGTTATGTGACAATTAGAAAGGTTGAATCTAAACGTAAAGATAAACTCCAAAGAATTTTAGAACAATGCAATGATATAATGAATGTAAGACACATTATAGTTCTGGATATAAAGACGGGAATTGATCTCTATTCAAAATCTTTTGAGAAAAAGGAACTGGAACCAACCCTTATTTCTGGGTTTCTTCATGCAATTCACAATTTTGGAGTAGAAGTCATTGCTGGAGCAAAAAATTCTAAGACTGTTAAAGTTGAATATAAAGATTCCATTATCATAATGACAGAGTTTATCAATTTACGTTTAATCATAATTATGAATCAACATCCTTCTGAAAACTTCTTTTATGCAATTGAATCATTAGCATATCACATATACAAGTATTATGGAAAGCTCATTGATAATTTTAAGGGAAATTTGAAACCGTTCAGAGGTATGGGAAAGTTAGTCGAAAGTGATCTAAACATTAGTTTACTCTATCCACTTACTATTTCACTCAAAAAGGACATGAAACTCACTCAAGACGAGAAAGATATGGTTAAAAAAGCAAAGAAATTCATGAATGAAAATAACTTTCCCTATTTCTATTTTCTCTATCTTATCCCCGAAAATGCGTGCAAACCAAGAGATTACCAAGTCACTCTTCAATTAATCAAGAAAGGGATATTTGTCCCTCTAGAAAAGCAAGAATATATGAAGTAATTTTTCTTAATTTCTCTTTTTTACAATTTAGTCCAGCCAATATTGAACTTTTAAATTCATTGGGAACTAAAAATGTATCATTAAAATGATATATGAAAATTTGATACCAAATTGAATTCTTTAAAAAGATATAGAACTTGGATAATAATCTGGATAATTTTTCTAGTTGCTCTGGGATCTTTGTTTGTAATAAGTTCACAAACTATTGGCTCTTTTAGCATATATACTATTTTAACACACAATCATTTCGCTGATACCATTTTGATCTTCTTGTTAATTCCAATTTTCTCCATTGTGGCCTATTTTTTGGGAGGATATCTCCTAACTCCCTTTTTAATTTATCTTCATAAAAAAACAGTTGGAAGGAGTTTTATATACGGCATCACTGAGAGGACGAGGCCTAATGAGTTTAAAGGGGCGTTCCTATATTCTCTTTTTCCAGCTCTCATGGCTATGAATGTTGCAATTCTTTTAAGTGATGAACCGATGGTTCATGATTTCATATTTTCTGAGGCTTTTATAAGTGGTACAACTGGAGTGGTGAAACAAATCCTTACTCTTTTTATTCTTCTTCCCGTAACCTCCGCAATTGGTATTGGTGTCTTTTCAGCGACCTTCTTCATAATCGATTCTGGGATTGAGTATACTAATAAAGAACAAAAAAAAGTCAAGAGGGGAGCTTTTCCAATTGAACTTAGATCTATGGGAGGATACTATTTGTACTTCCTTAAAGGATACGCAGGGATTTCGATCATCATTAGCATTATTCTGCTAATCTCTAATTATCTCGGCTCAATTCAAGACTTTGGGGCTATGATATATCTTGTTAACCTTCTTCTATGGCCAATAATGCCCTTTATCGTCGCTTTATTTATGGTACCAATGGTAATACTTCAAGACTATACTTATGAGAGGCGTAATAAGTTCGTGAAAAAGTGGGCTGAAAAATTCGGAATTACTGGAAAATTGGTGGATCCATTAGGACGAGATTAACTTTTTTTCTTTTTTTTATTCATAAAATCTCAGTTTATTTCTAAGAATATACCTAAATTGATAGATAAGTTGATAAAAAAGCTTGACATATTTATCAGTAGAAACGAAAATTTTACATTATTTCCAGCAATTCTAACCGAACTATCTGGGACAGATCCCTATTGATAGTAAATATTGAGAAATATTCAGCGTTTATATTAGATAGGTAATTAGTCAATTTATCCCAATTGAAAAAATTAAATGATAAATTTGGTTAAGTGACAATAAGATGGTTAAATTAGACGATTTTGAAAACATTCTTAATGAAATTTTTGAAACTTATCCAGAAATCAATGGAGCAGCGTTTATTTCTGCTACAGGATTTCCTGTTGCCTCTAAATTTCGATATGATCTTGATGATATTAAAGCCGCACCAATGATCGCGTCATTAGTTGCCATTTCAAAACTTGCCGCTGATGAAATGGCTAAGGGAACCTTTGAACAATTATATCTTAAAGGAAAGAATGGCTATATCTTAGCAAAGGATACTGGAAAAAGGACCGTATTAATGGTTTCCACCACTTCAGAAGTCCGGCTTGACTCAATGCAGGATTTTAAGGAAGGAGGACTTCCCTTTCCTTTTGATTTTAAACCTCCAGATGGAGATGCCGGAGGTGTTGGGATCACAGCTAGGATAGAACACATCGTTAATAGTTATGAAGAGAAATTTCCCTATTGCAAATATTGTGGAAGCCCACTTTCAAAAGGAGAAATTACCTGCCATTCATGTGGAAATAAAATCTAAATTAAACCTTCTTTCAAATTCTTTCAAGTTTAAATTCTCTTTATTGATGAAAGAATTAATCGATTAACAAGGTAAGATTATTCGGATTAATTGATAATGGAAAAATTCTCCAAATTACGGGAAAATTGAAAAAAGTAAACAATAGATTCTTTTTTATTATGGAAAATGGATCCCTTTATTTTTTAAAAAATCTCTATCTCTATCAGCATAATATATCCACGCATTTCTTGACATGTAACAGTAGTCCATCGCGCTTAGTTTTTGAAGTAGCTTTATTCTTAATTTCCTCGCTTGAATATGCTCGGGATTAACTTGGAGGAGAATATCTAGTATTTGTAATGAAAGTTGAAATTTTTTATCATCATACAGTTCTTTTGATTTATCAATTACCTTTTCTTCACTTCCTATTAGGTTAAAAATTTCATTCATCACTTCTTTTTCTGGTTGTGGAATGAGGTGTGCAGGATTGTCATCAAAATATCCATGATACCATCGATATACATTGTAAACAAAGAATTCTGGTCTAGAATATAATTTTTTTAAATAAGGATTTTTATCAAGGTGCTCCGGAACCTTGACAGCATGAATCATCTCTGAGATATGCATTCCCTCGTTAATATATTTCACAACTTGATCATGCAATGATCTTATTAATTCGATATTTGTATCTAACGCAGCTAATGCTCTTTTACCTTTATAATGGTTACCTGCTCCATTATAAAACACATGATAGGGTTCTTTTGCTCTTACTTTTTCCAAAGCTTTTGCCCAATCTAATGCAAATCTAGTAGGTTTCCAAGGATTACCAATATTTGGAAAACTCCCAATCAGCAAATCACCAATAAAAGCTGCGTTTAATTCGGGGACATATACCCATGTAACATCATCAGTTTCCGCTCGTTCAGTATATAATTCGAAGGTTTTATCCCCTAAATTTATCTTCATTTCGCCCAAAAAAGTTTCAGTAGGGCGAACATAATTAGCTTCTCGAGGAGATTCTGGTATGTTAAATTGAACAGCAGTAATATGTCCTCTATATGGTGCAAGCATATTATATTTTTCAAATCGATCGATAAGGTATTTATTTGCTATTATTTTGGGGTTATCAGATATGAACGCTCTTGCCCCTCCCACATGATCCCCATGACCATGAGTATATATGATGTATTTAATTTTACCTTGAATTTTCTTGAAAACTTCCTTCCCAGCGGCCTCATTAAGTAATGTATCAATCAAAACAACTCCCTCAGTAGTTTCTATCCAAGCACAACCAGCAATTATGAGACTAGCTGTATGGACGTGCTCAATTGGACTGCTAAAAATTGGCTTTTTTTGGTTGAGTAATCCAACCTTCTTCAGTTTTTTAACATTCTTATCTTCATTCATTATTACTTATCACTTTCAAATTAGCTTTAATCTATTTTTTATTCAATTATTAAGAATTAGACTGATTTATATAATCTCTTAATTTTATTGACTTTTGGTCTTTGAGGTAAGTGGATATACATCTCTCAAGTATGTATGGTCTCTTATTATCTTGCCATTTTCAAATGTAAGAATTGCTACAAATCCTCGATGTCTCTCCTCACCATTAATTATGATGAAGTAAGTTTTAGCTTCCAGAATAATTGTATTGCCTTTCACAATTTTCCACACTATATCTATCTTACACATTTTCTGCATAAAGTTCATCAACTATATTTTCTGCTCCTAAACCAGGAATATTCCAACACTTGACCCAAGTCTCAAAAACTTCCAAGTTTAATTTTTCTTTTTCTGATAAAGTTTCTTTTACTATTATTAATTCCTCTCCACTTTTTAAAATATTAAAATAATATTATCGATTTTATATTTGTATTTCTCATTAATTTTTTTTTGCATTTTATCTGCTTCTTTGATAAAGCTCTTAATTTTATCTATTTTATGACTAGATTTGAAATTAACTCTCTTTTCAGTTAACCTTGTATCATTTTACATTGCTTTTTGATAAATTATCCTATAGCCGTTCAATATGTCTATTATAGACGCGGAAACAAAAGTTAATAGGCTTTTAAAGCCATTCAATATATTTGCCCACACCATTGCAATCTTTTTTTATTAGGCAAAAGTATAAATGTTTAATTGAAATATTTATTCCATAGAAATCTATGGAGGGTAGATAATATGGTTATGGAAGAACCAGTTAGGGACAAACCAAATGACGAAGATCAAATAGATTATATTGATGATAATCAAGTTGAGTTTAACGAGGAATTACAAGATTGGGAAGAATGGAATGATTGGGATGAATGGGATGAATATTATCATGATAGGAGGATGATGGAAGAAGAAGGAACTGCAAAGGGGAGTTTATTCAGCACCCTAGTTTTTATCTTCTTTTTCATCATTTTTATTGTGATGTTCATCATTCATCAGTAAATCCTAACCATTCTAACTTTTTAGATTGATATCATCATAAAGTGAACCATCGCGTCCATTAAAGTGGCAGGAAATGTATTAGCCAGCCCTATAATTTTTCCGCGATTTCCTTCGCAAAAGCCTTACATTTTTCAAGTTCCCCTTCTACTAAAGGCCCCTTTATACCATTGACGGCAATCTTCAATCCAGTCATAATTTTGGTTAAGTTGGCATTCTTCGCAATTTGCTTTTCCATCTTTTCCATCGATTTCCTCATGGCTCCTCCAGTAGAGACACCATCTCCGGAATGCGTGTCAAAAACAACTACTTTTGTACCTGGTTCCACTTTCAAGGAAGAAATAAATTTCTTAATACTTCTAGCCGGACTGCTCGCATACGTGGGAGAACCTACCACGATAGCCCCATAATCTTTTATGCTATCCATCTGGACAGTATCAACCTTGTTCACAGTAACTTCATTACCCGCACCTTCAAGAACCTCTCCAATTGCTTCAGCACATTTTTGGGTGTTGCCATATTTCGTTTCATAGACAATAAGCACTTTCATATCTCTCACCTTCTATTTATTTTTGTTGTGATCATTTTCTGTCCTCATTCATATAAAAATATATCCTTTCATTTAGGTCTTAAAATGCATTCAACTCCATTAACTTATTATAAAATAAACGCGGTAAATGAAAGTTTAAACATGCTATCCTAAATATTATACTATGAAATTAAGCCATATGTTTTTGAATAGTACACATCTTTCAATATCGGATGCATTGTAAGAGAAGCCCTGTGGATTAAATACACAAAAATTTTATTAGTAATTTCTGCATCTTTTTTGGGCTTAAACTTTATAGAAAAAGCATTTAAATTTCCTTCACGCAACTGCAATTCCCATTTGAGTTTTTTATTATCGTCATTTAGATTTGAAAAACTTTCAGCTTGCTGGTAAATTGTTAGACGTTTTAAACTATGTTGATTTTTCTTAAGCTTAATAAAGTTAATACTTTTATATTCAATCTGCTCAAAATGGGCTGTTCTTTTGATCAATATGTTAACCCTCCTTACTCTGACAATTCGATCCTCGGTAAAATAAAAATTGTTGTAATCAATATGAAAAAAATAAAATGATGGTACGAAAAATATAGTGAGGGAGATAGTCCATAGAAAATCATCAAATGACAAAATCATCATAATCGATCTAACTATAATAAAGACATAAGAGAAAATCAAAACACCGATATAAAATACAATAAACAACGAGTAAAACCGTGATACTCTACTTTTTACTTGAAATATAATTTGCTGATTTCTAAAATAATTGTTTATAGCTTCATTAACTTTTTTTTCAACAAATCTCATCAAATCTCACTTTTAGTAAACTTTTTTCTAAACCCAAGATAACTGATGTCATCTTCCTTATTATAATTAATCATCATTATTTTTGCTTGCGAGTTCTTTAACTTTATCAATCCAATCTCTCTCAAGAAAAAATTTTTTTATATAGCGATATGATACAATTAGAATACCGATTTGTGAAAAAAAGATACGCAAAAAACATTAAACCAATACCACCTTCTTTTTTTCAATTGTGAGCTCTAAATTGGAGATTCTCAAGATTGAAGAAATCAACTCTCTATATTTTTTTATTCTTACAGTCTCAAAGTCTCCTTCATCCTCTTTATTACTCTCTTCGGGTAAAAATTCAAATCGGAACTGTACACCATAAATTTTTTTTAGATCGTTATTCTCTTGATACCGCTTCCTATAATAGCAAAAATAAAAATGAACAGGATACTTCTTAAATCTATTAAGATTCGAGGGATGTAAAAATTTACTTATCTCTCTCATTTGTAATCATTAAGTTATTGTTATTTAATTCCTTTCTTAGAGTTATAATAGAACAATCATCTATTTTGATAAAACCAATACCAGAAATGTTCACATTTCTAATTTCTAGAGATGATATTGCTAAGAATTCCTTAAAGAAAAAGATGAATATATCAAATAGTCCGCCTAGAAAGTTTATCCCAAAATTTTCTATGATAAATACCCAAAATACAAAGTATAGGTTTTTATAATTATGATACTCAGGATTGTTTAAGTTAAAATAAATATAAACATTGAGTTCATCTCTAAATTTAGGCTGGATTATTCACTTACTTCATTAGATTTCAGCACATTACCAGACGATTTCTTAATAATTAAGGTTTGAATTTCATTATTTGTGATCTTATTATTATGAGCTTTATTCAACTTCAATGTTCCAATCTTACAATTTTGGACAATTATATTGATTGATTTAAAGATTTCAATAGCATTGGTAAGTTGACAATCCTCAACCAGACAATTTCTGGAACGTAATAGACCAATAGCACCGAACTCTGAACCAATTAAAGAAAAATTTTCACATTTAACT